>JBGVFJ010000051.1:0-72740 GCA_045121005.1 Acutalibacteraceae bacterium | reverse complement strand
TATATAGCTGAGTGGGATAAATCTGAAAAATTGAAAAAGGGTCGCAGACTTTTTTGTTAAAAAGAATGCTGATAACTCGATTCATCGCCTTGCTGCAGCAGCCGTGCAAAAAGCCGTAGCCGTTAACGGTTGAACCTTTGAGCCACTTCGCAGCGCAGATAATTCTGTTTGGGTGCTGCTTTGCTTTTTCAATGAATGCAGTCAGGCTCGCAGGGCTCATTTCCAGATCCGCCGCCATAATCACAAAGTGAGAGGTTTCTGCCATTGGCCCCAATTCCGCAAGACAAAGCTCGGCGGTGGGCGCCTTCTGAACATACAGTTCAACAACGGAATCCGTCTCCATAATTTTTTGAGTTTCAAAAAAAGCAGGGCATTGATTGTTTTTGACAACAACTGTTATCTTGGCTAAGTCCGACGGCTTACAGGCTTTTTTGATTTCATCTATGGTCATTCTGAGCAAATCAGTTTCGTTGTTAGCCAACACAAAAACATTCAATGCATTAAACTCCATTTTAAAGTGTTCCTCCCACCATAGATAACATTCTGTCAAGCAATGAGAACTGAACATTTTTCAGCACAAACTGCGTCACAAAAAACCACACAGCTGCAACTGCCGTAACAGAATATTTGTGTTTGCAGAAAAACTCCGATATTCCGTCAGCCGCTTTCTGAGAGCTTTTGGTACCCTGTAAATAAAGCAGAACGACCGCTTCAATAAGAAGCATGTTAAGCACGGTAACGCTTGCAGAAAGCTTTGCAAAAATTATGCCGTAAAGCACAAGGCAGATTGAAAGAACCGTAAGCCACACAAAATCCGATTGAACAATCACCTGACCCGCAGACTTTTTATGGTCCTTGCTCTTGGCGGCAAAATATCCGCAAACAAAAGCAACAAAAAGAATCACATAAGGAACAAAGCCAATCCAGAAGGCTTTGTCAAAAAAGTTTGATGTTGCAACTGCGCCAAAATTGCTCGTCGCAACGGCGGATGAAACATCATCCTTCACCAAAGCACCGAGGCAGATTCCCAGAGCAGTGAGCCCCGCCATCAACACGGTTTCTTTAACTGCATTTTTTGACTTTTGTTTGTTACCCTTTTTGTTTTTAAGCATAGGTGCGGCTTCTTTTTCTTTGGCAAGTGCAAAGCCGTATGCCGACAAAACCAAAGGCACCTGGCAGAATGAAGCCTCGGGGCTGACCAAAGGCACCGCCACAACAAACACACAGGCAAGCACTGTTTTAAGCAAAAAGCTTTTACCTTCACAAAGATAAACAGCAATTGCAATTGAGGCCGTAAGGAATATGAGATGAATGAAGCTTAACATTGTGCATCTTAATAAGGTGTCTGCCAAAATTAACACTCCGCAGGCAAAAAGGAAACTGTCTTTTTTTGAAAACAGTCTTTGAATAACCATAGCGCACACCGCACTGAACAAAACAAGAGCCAGGGCAACTCCGATATAAAGGCCGAAATGACTCTTGCGCAACGAGAATCCGTGAACATCAAAAAGCAGGAAGGAGTCAGGCAGAAACAACACATTAACGAAAAAAACCGCCAATGTGTAAAGCGCTGTTTCAGAATTGAACAAAACATTCTTTTTCAAAACGAAGCTCCTCCACTACTCGATTATAAATATCGCAACATAAAACATCGCACAAAGCGAAAGCAAGACATGCTTTTTTGCCCGGTCAAAGACCTTGTTCACAACACTCATAACAGGCTCGTTGCCCGTGGCAATGTAATAAATCACCAAAGAAAGAATAACTATCAGGTGGTTGTAATAATATTTGCTTGATTCCCAAGAGAAAGCAATGGGCAGAATTATAACAACCGGTGAAATCAGGCAAAGGAAGAAAATTATTTTTTGCAAAATATCTTCACTTGCATCCATACACTTTTTCCAGAATATGCCCATAGCCGTGTATGTGGGTATCATAAGGAAAATCAAATCACCGAGGCAGATTCTCCAATTTTCCCATTGAACAAAGTAAATCTCAAATGACTTGCGAATAATCACATCCATCGTGTCAAAGTAGTCAAACAGCCACTCTGTCACAAAAAGATGATATGTTGTATCATCAAGTGTTCCTGCGTACCTTGCAAAATAGAAATCCACCAACTCCTGCGGAGTTTCAAAGCCGAGATATTTTTCCGAAGCGAGGGCATAGATGCCGAGCACAATCATCGAAACATACGAAAATCCGCAGATTATGCCCATCTTGACGGAATATTTTGTGTCATAAAATCTCTGGAGCAAAAGTATCGCCGTGAGTATCATACTGCAGAACAGATATATGGGGTTGACAAGCGTTGCAATCAGGCACAGCGCAGGCACAAGCCAGACAGCATATTTTTTGTTGATGAGCAAAACAGAAAACAAGGTTATTGCCCAAAAAAGCTTATCAAGCTTGAAGTCAACATAATATGCACGGAATGAGCCGGGCAGAATGCAGATGACGAAGCTGATTAAAAACACCGCAAGAAGTGCCCTCGGCTTGTTTTTCACCTTGGTAAGTGCCTTGCCGATACAAAGCACTGATGAAAGCATCAGCAAAAACGAAAACAGAATAACTGCTCCCCGGGTAACGTCATCGGTCACGGTTTCGTGAAACCAGCTGATAACCTCGCCAACCAGTCCGCGGGCAACAAAGCCATGATCATAGGTGTAAAGATAGTGTATGAGATAGTAGCCGTTTACAGCAGTCATTGCATTTTCAACAAGCAGCTTCAGAAAGTAGCCGCCAACGCCGAGAAAGGGCAACAGATAACATAAAAACGAAGTGAACTTATCGTTTTCTCCCATTCGGGTAAGTGCTGATTTTATTTTCTGCATAACTATCTTCACCTCCTTGCAGCTTTTAACGGGCTCAATTCAGACTTAGCCCATTATCCATTTGTCTATTATAGCATAAAAAAAGCAACAGTGCAACATAATACTTTACTTTTTCTCCCTTATTATGTTATATTATTTTAAAGAAAAGTTCAGGAGGTATTATATGAACGAATACAAAACCACGTGGCGCGAAAAGTTCGGCTACGGCGTGGGGGCAATAGGCCTTGACCTTTCATACGGTCTTTTCTACTCTTACCTTTCCTATTACCTCACAAGCGTGCTTGGTCTGACAGAAGGATTTCTTCTTCTCATAACCCCCCTTGCCCGAATCTGGGACGGCATCAACGACCCTATGATGGGCACAATCGTTGACTCCACAAAAACAAAAATGGGCAAATACCGCCCGTGGATTTTAATCGGCGCAATATCAAATGCCGTTGTTCTTTCGCTTTTGTTCACCTCATTCGGCATGAGCGGAATGAAGCTTTATATCTACATTGCCGTTATGTATATTCTCTGGGGCATGACCAACACCATGGCAGACATCCCCTATTGGTCAATGGTGCCCAGCTTCACCAATGACCCCAAGGACCGCAACCTTGTTGCAACCGTTGCCAGAACCTTCAGCGGTATCGGTCAGGGATTAATCAGCATTCTCACTCCCCTCATCCTTCCCTTGCTTTCAAGCGGAATGGAAACCACCGACAAGGGTTACAGCGCATCAGGATTTTCAAAATGGGCAATCATCTGCGGCTTCGCCCTCGTTGTTTTTTCATCAATCTGTGTTTTATCCACCAAAGAAAGAAACGTTGTTTACAATGGTGAAAAATTCAGCTTCAAAAAGATTTTCAAGGTTATCAGGGGCAACGACCAGCTCGTCGTGTTTATGATTTTTGCAATGATTTCAAACGCCGGCTGGTACCTTACAAGCGGAACCGCAGTTTATTATTTTACCGATGTTTTGGGTGAACCCACCGCACAGAGCCTTTTTTCAACCATAGGTGCCGTTGGCTCAGCTCTCGGCCTTGTGGTTATCCCCTTGCTCAGCAGGAAATTTTCCAACCGCACAATTTATCAGATTTCACTTATGATTGCCATAGCAGGCTATGTGCTGATGTTCATTTTCGGTCCTGTTCTCGGCATCACCATTGCTCTTGACTTGAGCTACACAATTGCCAGCATCGGCATCGGCTCAATGTTTGTGGGCCAGACCATTTTCCTTGCCGACATTGTTGACTACGGTGAATATAAATCAGGCACCCGTAACGAGAGCATCACCTTCTCAATGAAGGGATTTTTGCAAAAAATGGCATACACCATTCAGACAATTTTCCTCTTTGGCGGCCTTGGTATGATGAACTACAACGAGCAGATTACAGGCGGTGTTATCAACGATTCTACCAAGTCCGCAATCGGTATTATCTGCTTCGCCGTACCTCCCGTGCTGATGGTGATTTCACTTATTATTTTCAGAGCAAAGTTCAGAATTTACGGTGAACTCCGCAACGAAATTCACGATTTTATTGCAGAAAAAAGAACAAAAGAAAGCTGATAAGGCGGTCAGATTATGCAGTTGAAGTTTAAAAATAATCAATTCAAAATTATGCAGGTGGCAGACACTCAGGAGGGCAAAAATGTCAGCCCCGACACCCTGAATCTGCTCAATGCCGCCATCGAAAAGGAGCGCCCCGACCTGGTGGTATATTCAGGTGACCAGATCTGGAACATTGCCTCCTTCAAGGGAAACAAAAAGACTGTGCGCAATGTTTTATATAAGCTCTCAGAGCCTGCACATTCAAGAGGAATTCCTTTCACAATCTGCTTTGGCAACCACGACAGGCAGGTGGGTGTTTCTAACGAGGAACAGCTTGAAATTTACAAATCAATTCCTCATTTTGTCGGTGACAGCGCAGAGGGAGTTGACGGTTGCGGAAATCACGTGATTGAAATCGCAAAAGACGGAGAAATTGTGTTTTTGCTTTATTGCATCGACAGCCACACAAGTCTCACCATAGGTTATGACCACGTACACGAAAATCAGCTTGAGTGGTACAGAAAAGTCCGTGACGAATACAAAAAGAAATGCGGAAGATTTGTTCCCTCAATCGTAATTCAACACATCCCCGTGCCCGAAGTGTTGGAGCTTCTCAAGGAAGTGAAGCGCGGCACAAAGGGAGCTGTGCAAGGCTTCCGCAACCACGCAGGAAAGTGGTATGTGCTTGACAAAAACAAAGTAAATGCCACGGGATTTATGAAGGAATCCCCTGCCGACCCTATGGAAAACGGCGGTCAGTTTGACGCCATGTCAGAAAAGGGCGATGTTGTGGGCATTTATTTCGGCCACGACCACATAAATTCCTTCAACGGCAAGGTCAGAGGCATTGACGTGGGCTACACTCAGGGCGCAGGCTTCCATGTTTACGGGCCGGGTCTTGACCGCGGAGTGCGAATGATTAACCTGAACTCTGACGGAACCTTTGAAACCTACGATTTGCGCTACCGCGACTTAGTGGGCAAAAATGTGAAAGAAAAGCTGTGGTTTGCTTTTTATCAGCTTATGCCCACAAACGTGTATGAAGCATTTTACAGAGCAATCAAAATCCTCGCCGTTCCCGCTATTGCAGGCCTCATTTATCTGATAATAAACCTCATAAAATAAAAACCAGCAGGAAGAATTAAACTTCCTGCTGATTTATTTTAATCCGAGAGTTTCAAACAAGCGTTCTGTTTTTTCGTTTTCTGCTTCGGTTATATTTTTCAAATCTTCCATTCGTTTTTTTCTCAAAGCTTTTTTTCTTCCGAAAGCAAAAGAAAAAATTCTGTAAATCTGAAAAAACGGCAAAAGGAACTTATATTTGTTCACTATCGGGTATTTGTTTTTGAAATAAACACCCGGCACAAAAAGGCGTGACAAAATATATTTTTCTTCACTTTCGTGAATCTGCTTTTCTGCTTTGCGCCTTGTCTGCCCCGTGCCGAAATTTCCGCCTGCCAGAATATATTCTTCCATCAAAAGTGTAGTATCACTATGATCTTTTCCGCAAAACCACACTTTGCTGAGGTCTTCAGCACAATCAGCAAAATCAACAAGGTTCGCCTCTTTAAGCAATTGATTCGCTTCTTCCGTGCGATATTTTTTGCTGTTTATCATAAGCTGCAAATCAATGAAAGATTTCACTCCGCAGCCGCCCGACCTGAAATGCCTTACCATATGCGCAAGGTGATAAAAATAAACCATCTCGTTTTTGAGAATATACCTGTATCCTTTGCCCTGAGGGGTTGCAAAGTCCCATACGCGGTCAGTCACTTTTCCGAAAAGCTTCGACTTTTCCTTTTCCATCAGAGTGAAGTGAAGCTCTATGCAGAGATTATCGCAATTGATAAACGAAACATCGTGCAGGCTTTCCTTTTCTTTAACGAAGCCCTGCTCTTTGCAAAGCACTTCCGATGCTGCAGGCAAATCCTCTTTGTGAATAAGAATGTCAATGTCGCAGCTTGTCCTAAGCCAGCTTTCGGGATAAAGCTCTTTAATCACCGAGCCTTTAAGGGGAATATGGGGAATTTTTGCTTCTTCAAAAGCATCACAGATTTTATTGAGAACAAAAGACTGATTTTCGCTTTTTAAAACGGCATCATACATCTGCTCACGGTAGAGACCCTCAAAGGCACTGCCGAAAAGGAGATTGTTTTTATCAAGCGCAAAAGATACAATATGCACAATGTCATGGGCCTTCGCCAGGTCAAAAACCTGTGACAAAAGCTCGTCTGTCATAACCGTGCCCGCAGGCACAGAAAGAGGTGTTCCGAGCACCCCGTTGCCCACAAGCCGCATTAAAATTTCTACACTGTTAACCATTTTATCTCCTGAACAATTTAAAAATTCTCAAAATATAGTATCTCATCGGTCTGAGCCACCGCCACACAAAAACCCTGAACCTGTACCACGGAGAGCTGCAGGAAAGTTTTTTGCCGTTTTTTTCAATTTCACTCACAACGGCAATCACCTGTTCGGGGCTGATTTTTTCACACCATTTGTGGGCATCGCCGTTCATCATCAGCTTTCCATCAGGGAGAATTTTATTAACCCTGTGAAGAATAAGGGAACTGTCAACTCTTTCAAAAAGAAGAATTGCACCCTTTTTGATGTCTGACGGATTGCAGGCGCGAAGCCACACAACATCCTCCCCGTGCCTGAGAAAGGGCTGCATGCTTGTGCCCGTAACCACAAGAGGGAAGCTACCACCTGCGGCAAGGGTGTCTTTTATTGAATTGGTAATTTCATAAGATGAAAATATCACTTTTTCCATAAAACCACCCTTTCTTTAATTTGAGTATATCACAATTAAATATTTTTATCAACAAAAAAACGGGGCAGTTTTAACTGCCCCAACACTTTAACTATATCACAAGAAAAATCAATAGTCAACATATTTTTACCCGTCTTGATATATTTCTGTGTTTTGCATAATCCGGAGGCTTTAAGTTTATGAAATTTTGCGGATTGAAAACCCTTAAAAAGTGTGTTATATTATAGACACAGAAAGGAACAGGTGATACCAATGAAAAGGTAAAACCCAAGGCTCAGACTTATAACAAAAACGATTATTACACTTGAAACCCACAGTTGTTTAACCGTTGCTCAAAGCGAGAGCAGAGAGAAAGAGTTTAAGTAAAGTCAAAGTAGTTTAAGTCAGAAAGAGCCGAAAATCTTTAATAATTATGAACAGAGTTCAGATGTAAATGGCAAATATTCAAGGCTGTAAAAAACATTTGAAATCAAAGAGGTTCAGAGTTATTAAAGACCCCTCCCAAAATCCACGAAAGAGAGGTACACAAAATGATGTTAGATAACAAGAACGAACAGAAATGACCCTTGACTGAAGCACGGTGTGTGAAGAAACATCTCAGTCAAGGGTCATTTCATTTTTATCTGCATTTTGTGATACCAATAAGCAACGCCCGGCGTATGCCGAGCGCTTTTTGTTTTTAATAGCCGTATTTTTCTTTATATTCTTCTCTTGTGTTTCTGGTGAGAAGCCTTTCACCGTCAAAAATAAGAATGCAATACGCGTGGCCTGCTTTTTTGCCCTGCTCAAACCATTCGGCGTATGCACGCTGCATACTTGTGTTGCGGGGAAGCTCTGAAACAGGCTTACCTGTGTTCTGAACACCAAAAATTCTCCAACTGTCACCAAAATCATAAGTTCTTGTGATATCAAGAGGCTCATAATCAAGCAGGAAATCGCTTACATTTGAGTTTTCGGGGAGGATGTTGAGATTGTCGGGATAAAGAAGCCAGGAGTTGCAACAAACAACCATAGGCATATCCTTGAAATACTTTTCTTTGAAGAAAGCATAAGCCTTTTTGTAAGAATCGAGTCTGATGTCGTATGTAAGACCGCCGAGATGTGAGGGAATGTGCATACCGAGAACAAAGTCGCTGTCAAGCAGCTTGATGCCGTGCTCATAATAGCTCTCTTCGCAAAAATCACTCAAATCATACTGAAATCTGCCGATACCGAAGCGGCGCATATCATAAAAGCCACGGAACCATCCCTCAACAAAGGTGCCGTAAACATCGTGGTTTTCTTTGCATTCAAGCATTTTTACCTTGAGGTCGATAATAGAATTCCAATAAATATCTTCACTAACGCCCTCTTTTTTGTATTTTGCGAGCAAGGGCTTTGTGCAGTTAAGAAGGAGCACGAGGTTGATTGTGTAGGGGCTTTCTTTAATCATTTCGGCAAGGGCTTTCACCTTGTCGCTGAAGCTGTCAAAATTCTTTTTCTTGAGCCAGTAAGCTCTGTACATTGACTCATAAATTTTATTCGCTTTTTCGTCAGCAAGGATTTTTTCCTCTGTTCTGATAATTACTTCTTTGGCTTCGGCAGGGTATTCCTGCTTGTTCATAACCAATAATGCGTGGTTATAATTTTTCATAAGATTCACCTCTGAGACTTAATGAGCACATTATACAACAAACTGACCGTAATTTCAACAATTACTTTGATTGACAATAATATTTCTCAGGTGTTATACTGAAATCACAGCTTCAAAAAATTTATAATAATTAAAGCTGAAATGTAAGGGAGAATGATTATGTTCAAAAAAATAATTTCTTTGCTCCTTGTGGTTGCAACGCTGCTTTCCTGCTTAATGTTTGCCTCCGCCGAGGATAATCAGTCCGCCGAAGCAACAGGCTTCACTCAGGAAGATTTTCTTGTGACCAAAAATCAAAAGCTTATCAACCGCAAAGGTGAAGAAGTCCGCCTCAAGGGTGTTAACCTTGGCGCGTGGATGATTTGGGAGGGTTGGCTCTGCCCTTATGAGGATGACCTCGACCATTTCACCGTGTTGACAGTGCTTGAAGAACGATTCGGAAGAGAAAAAGCTTATGAGCTTTTTAACACCTATATGGACAACTGGATAACGGAATATGACCTTGATGAAATCAAAAAAATGGGGTTCAACTGCGTGCGTGTTCCTTTCTGGTTCCGCAACTTCTATTATGATGACAACGGAACAAAAATCCTTGACAAAAACGGTGAATGGGATTTTTCCCGCCTTGAGTGGGTAGTTAGTGAATGTGCAGAGCGAGAGCTCTATGTTGTGCTTGATATGCACGGCGCGGTGGGTTATCAGAGCGATGCGCCTCACAGCGGAAAGGGCAAAGCCTGCGGACTTTATGAAGACAGTGAGCAGGGAGAAAGATACCGCGAGCTCACAGACGAGCTGTGGGCAGCGATTGCAACCCGTTTCAAGGACGAGCCTGCCGTTGCAATGTATGACCTTCTTAACGAGCCTATGTGCGACGTGGACTGCGGAGAAATTCAGCGCAGAATCAATAACGAATTTATTTACACCCGCCTTTACAACACCGTAAGAGCCGTTGACCAACAGCACATCATCACAATGGAATGTATCTGGACAGCCATTGCTTTGCCCAACAAAATTTTCAAGGGCTGGGATAATGTTGTGTATCAGGTGCATTTCTACAATGACTCAAACTTCATTTTTAACCTCTTTGCATTTTTCACAAAGCTGATTTTTTCAAACGTGCCGATGATGATGGGCGAATTCTTCCCCCACGGCAACACAACCTGGAAAAACTGCTTCAAAACAATGGACCGACTCAATTACAGCTGGTTCCTCTGGACATATAAGGCAACGGGCCACGGAATGTGGAGCTCCGACTGGTGCCTGAGAGGAAGCAAAAACGGTTTTGAAAGAGTAAACGTTTACAACGACTCCTACGAGGAAATTGCCCGTAAATGGGGCGAATGCATCCGCACCGAAAATGGTTTTCAGGACAGCGGACACTATGACAGAAATGTGAAGGATTTTATCTGAACAAAAAGTGGGTTGCACCAAAAGATGCAACCCACTGATTTTTTTGATTTATACCAAACCGATTGTGAAGTTATAGTCTGTGTACCAGATGCCGGCTGAATAGCTTCTTGTTCGGAGCACAACCTCTTCGTCATACACTTCAAAGCTGATGCCGGTGCCGTTGGCAATTCGGCCTCTTGCATTGAGATACATATAGCTGGGAAGGTTTACACTATGGAATGAACCATCAGACTCAACGGTAACATAGTCATAAACGTTTTCCTGGCTGTTATTCACAACACCGTTGTGGAGATGTCCCGAAATCAGGAACACGTTTTCATATTTTTTGAGAATCTCCTCAATCTGAGCCGATTCATCACCAAAGCCGCCGTCATCGGGTTCGGGGTCACTGTTGCCCCATGTTTCGGGAAGACCGTGGCTTTCGTTGATTGGCCAATGGCTGATAACAAAAATCGGAAGCCCGTCTTCAGATGCAGCTTCCATTTCTTTTTCAAGCCAGGCAAGCTGCTCGTTGCTGATAGTGGCATAGGTGTGGTCACCCTCACTGCCCATAACGATGAAGGTATAGCCGTTGACCTTTGTTGAGTAATACACTTTGTCAATTTCTCTGCCGGCAATATTTTTGTTGCCTTCAATGAAATATTTCTGAGCTTTTTCGCAGCCGTCATCGGTCCACGTGTCGTGGTTGCCTACGGCAAGAATAATATTCTCTGCGGGAGTGTAATCGGCAAAAGCTTCTGCGAGCAGTTTCCATTCCTCTTTTTCGCCGTGGTCGGTAAGGTCGCCTGCACAAACAAGTGCATCAAGTGAATGCTGAGAATTCTCCATATCCTGAAGTCCGAATTTAAGCATATCTCTTCGTGCGGTTTCATCTGTCATGTGGATGTCGGAAATTGCGGCAAAGTTGAGCCTGCAATCCTCTTTAAGCGGAGTTGTTGCGGCGGTGAAATCACCGAAAAACGGGCAAAAAAAGTGAAGCACCGACATAATAACCGCAACTAAGCCTTTGATAAATGCGATAAATCCTGTCATAAAAATACACCTTCCTTTTGAAATATACTAACAGATTATTTTTCTTTTTTCAACACAAAGCTGTCAAATCATTCCGCACTCAACGAGCTGTTCACCCTTCACCTCAAAAGTTTTAACTTCAAAGGGTGAAAATTCAACCTCCGTTTTCTTTCCGCCTACGGTAACATTGGCGGTTGCTTTGTTTTCGGTTGAATTGAAAAGTCGCATAACCGTTGCATCTTTTCTGTTGCTGAGGCGTGTGAGAATAACATCATCGTTATCAACCGCGATTTCCGTCTCTTTTTTGCTTTTTGTTCCGCTTGGGAAGAACGAAAGAGCCACGGGACGCTGATTGAAAATTTCCGCATCCCTGTCAAGGTGAGAAACTTCAGTTGTCAGGCGGTATTCAAACTCTCTTTCACCCAGATCAATGTGGTCGTGGTTGATGTCGTGGTCAGTCAGCTGACGGTCGCATATCGGATGAGCGGAATAAACAGGCGTTCTCATAAGAGAAATGTTCATTCTGCCGTCAATAGCAGAGCCGCCATAGGTTCCGTTGTTGATTACGGCAAAGCCGTTACCGTGTTCAAAAAGACCGCACCATTTCTGATAAGTAACCTCTTTTTCTTCCTTCAGAAGACCCTCCTTGCCAAAGGCTGTCTGACCCATAAAAACAGGAGCGCAAAAAGCGGTGTCAAAGGTGAGCTTATAGAAAATATTGCTGTCAGCAGAAAGCATTTTGATTTTCATATCAATATGTGAACCCTTTTTGGGAAGGGTGTAGGTCACAACGGCATATGATTGAGAATATCTGAAAACAGCCTGAATCTTGCAGCGCACATCACCGTTTTCAATCACTCTGACATTGCCAAGCTTTTCGTCGGGATAGCCGTTGAAACGGTTTGCCTCCTCATCACTTGCAAGGCTAAATTCACCGATGCAATCGTAAAAGCCGTCAGTTTCCATTCCCCACGGGTCTTCGTTGTCACGGAATGCGCGGATTTTTCCGCTTTCGCGGCAGAAATATTCCGTTCCGTTTGCAATATAAGACTCAATAAGGCCTGATTTTTTGCTGATTTTAACCTTGATTGACTCGTTTTCAAAAACAAAATGATTTTCTGTTTCTTCGCAAGCGCAGATTTCTCTGCGGGGAAGGTTTCTGACATCAAGCTCACAATCAAAGCGGTTGATGCTCATAGGCTTGAGCTCGGCGGTGAAAGAAATTCTCTTGCGCCAGTCAAGATTAAGCGAGCTGGATTCTTTTTCGTTCTGCGCAGAAAGGTAGTTGCCGTTTTCATCACGGACACGGACAACCGTTGTTTCGTTTTCGTTCCAGTTCTGGTCAGCAAGCTGGAACTCAACCTCAATATTTTCTGTCACGGTGTATGGGTGAGGGTTAAACACAAGCACGGGAATCTCCCCGTCCTTTGCCTTTTGCTGACCCTCGCAAAGCTTAAGAAAAGCCTTGACCTTGTAGCGGTCAACAATTTCTTCACCGTAAGAAAGAAGCCTCAGAGCATCATCCTCTGCGCCCTTAATCAATGTGCCGGGCAAAACATCGTGAAACTGACAGAAAAGAAGCGCCTTTTCTGCTTTTTCAAGCTCGGCTTTGTCATATTCCGCACCGCTGACACAAAGCATTTTTTCGCACAGCGCAAGGTCATTTTCAAGGCGGCGGTTAGCCTGCTTGATGCGCACCATCGTGGTGTAACAACCCACCATACAATGAACAAGGGATTTGTTGATTTTAGGCAGCTTTGATTTGTCCACCTTTTTGAAATAATCTTCCATGCAGGAGTGGATAACCTCAAACCCGGGGTTTTCTTTTTTATATTTTTCAATTGCTTCAAGGTCAGCTTTTGACGGACCGCCGCCGTGGTTGCCCACACCCCAGAGCATAAGATTTATTCCGTCAGCATATTCCCATTCAAGCGCCTTGTTGATTTTTTCAAGAATTTTTCCTCTTGCGGAATTGTATCCGCCCTGGGTTTTATGTCCCACAATTTCACTGCCGTCAAAGCCCTGCCAGATAAAATCCGCATCCCATTCGTATCCGCTCGGGCGCATAAAAACATAGGAATCGTAACCGCATTTTTTAAGAATCTGCACCAATCCCCTCGTATGGCCGAAGGGGTCAAAATTGATGGCAGTTGTAGGGGTTACGCCGAATTTTTCACTGAAATATTTTCTGCCTGCTTCAATCTGGCGAATAAAAGATTCACCCGTAGGCATTGTGCAGTCGGGCTGAAGATACCATCCGCCCATGATTTTCCACTTGCCCTCTTTTACAAGGCGCTGAATTCTCTCAAAAAGCTCGGGTTCATTTTCTTCAACCCATTCATACAAAACAGACTCATTGTGATTGAACACAAACGAGTCAAATTCATCACAAAAATCTGCCGCAACCCTGAAGGTTGAAACTGCCTCCGCAACCCCCTCGGGGCGGCGCCACAGCCACACCGGATCAAGGTGGGCATTGCAAATCATATGCAGCTCTTTCACTTCACCAACTCCTAAAAAAGATTAAAAATTTCACTTATTTTCAATGTAACAATCATATCATACATTATTTCTTCGTACAAGTCTTGAATTGGATAAATATAATATGTTATACTTCCCTTGGATTTTAATTTCAGGAGGGAATTATTGTGAGCAAAAAAATTATTGTTGCAGGTCTCGGTCACGGCGGCATTGCCGTTGCAGCGCTCCTCAGCCGTCAGGGTTATGATGTTACAATTTATGAAAAGAAAAAGAAAGGCACTCTCGGCTACGACTGGACCGACATTTTCGACCCGTCTGCTCTCGGCATTGCAGGTATGGGTATGCCTCCGAAGGACAAATATGAATATAAAGAAGATATGACCTTCTTCCCGCCAAGTGAAAAGAAATCTCTTCTTCAGCATGTTCCCGTCGACAAGCGTGAAATCAAAATGGAGCGCAGAGACATTTACGAGCATTTCATTCAGAATGCTCTCGACAGCGGAGTTGAAATTGTGTATAACTGCGAGGTTGAAGGCCCCATTATGCTCGGCAACCGTGTTGTTGGTATCCACACGGAAAAAGGTGATTTTTACGGCGACCTGGTTATTGATGCCTGCGGCATGAATTCTCCCGTGAGAATGAACCTTCCCGACAGCCTCGGCATTGAAAAAAAGGTTGGCAGAAAAGAAAAAATCACAATCTACCGCGCATTTTTCAACAAAGCAAGTGATTGTGAGGTTCCGGCAAAGTTCAAGGTTATGCTTTATGCCGGCGGTGTTATGGGTATCAGCTGGGTAGCCTCGGAAGATGAGCACACCGACCTGCTTATGGGCAGATTTGAAGACTTTGATATGGATGATGTTGAGGAATTTGCAGAATACCTCCGCAAGAGAAATCCCAGACTGGGCACAAAGAAAATACGTGGCGGTCAGTTTGTTGAAATTCCCGTGCGCCACACTCTTGCAATTATGGTTGCCGACGGTTACGCCGCAATCGGTGACAGCGCGTTTATGCCCGTTCCCCTCATCGGCTCAGGCATTGCCAATGCGCTCAAAGCTGCAAGAATCCTTGCCGATGTAATTATAGCCGACGAAACCGATTCCTTCAGCGCAGAGGTGCTTTGGAATTATCAGGTTAAATATTATAAGGCTCTCGGCTCAAACCTTGCGCCGCTTGAATGTGTTAAATATATGCTGTTTGACCTCACTCCGGATGAGGTTGACTACTGCTTTGAATCGGGAATCCTTACTGATGAAAACATCACAATGTCTGCCGACTTCGGCAAAATGAGTGACCTTTTCAAGCTGGATATCAAAGACCTTTCCAACAAAGCTGTTAATCTTTGCAAAAAGCCCGTTCTTCTCAAGAAAATCGGCAAGGTCGGTGTCAGCATGGCAAAGGTTGTCACAGCCTGCGCAGCAATTCCCAAAAAGTGGGATTCAAAGCGCGTTGCCGACTGGGCAGAAATCTATACCAATGCATTCAAACAGTAATTTATAAAAAACAAAGGAGACCCTTATGCGACACGCCGTTGACTTCAAGGCAAAAGCACATATTTTTAAGAACACTGCATTTATGCTCAAATGCGGTCTTAAAAGTGCGCCCGTTGCAATGATAATAATTTATCTTGCATACATTGCCGAAAACGTTTATTACGCCGTGGTTTTCAATGTTATGTTTCTTGAAACGGCTCTTTCAATCATTGAGGGCGGAAGAAGCTTTAAGGAGTTTGCAATTAAAATCGGTCTGATTGTTTTCGGCAAGGTTGCCGTTGACCTGTTTTCTTACATTGCTTTCCATCCTGTCAGAGAAAGATTTGAAATCAAATGCGAGGCTTACATAAACGATATGATTTTCCGAAAGGCTCAGCAGGTTGAGCTGGGTTGCTACGAAAATCCCGATTTCTTTGACAACTACAACCGCGCCACCTGGGTTGTTGAAAAGCAGGGCTTCAAGCGAATTATTGAAGGCTCAGCGTGGACCCTCGGTTCGGTTATCAGCATTATCTTTCTCGTAATTTATCTTTACAACATTGACCCGTGGCTTGTTTTTGTTATTCTCTGCCCGATTATTGTTATGTATTTCAGGGTTAAGAAAAACAATGTGGATTATGCAAAAGAAAAGGCAATGACCCCCTTTGAAAGACAGAAGGACTACACCAAAAGAACCGTTCTTTTAAAGGATTTTGCAAAAGAAATCAAAACTACCAGCATTTTCAATGTTGTTAAACGCCGTTTCAGCGAGGCAATCAAGCAGAATATTGCGCTGATTAAAAAATACGGCATCAGAATTGCTGTTCTCGAAGTTGCCAGTGACTTTTTTGGTGAAGTTATTCCCATTGCAGGCGGCTTTGCTTACGGCTGCTACCGACTGATTGTGCTTGAAAACATTGAAATCGCCACATTTTCTGTTCTGATTTCAGCAATCACCAACTGCAGAAACAAGCTCAATCAGCTTGCCTACTACTTCACAATGCAGCAAAAGCACTGCCTGTGGGTGCAGAATCTCAGAGAATTTTTGGATTACGAGCCCAAAATTATCGGCGGAGAAAAAATCCCCGGTGAATTTGAAAGCCTTGAGTTCAGAAATGTGTCTTTCCATTACAGCGGGAACGATAAAAATTCTCTCACCGATGTTTCATTCAAAATCAACCGTGGTGAAAGCATTGCGGTTGTGGGTCACAACGGTGCAGGCAAAACCACGCTTTCAAAGCTGATGATGCGCCTTTATGATGTTGACGAAGGTGAAATTCTTTATAACGGTGTTAACATCAAAGAATATGATGTGTTAAAATACCGTGAAAAATTTGCCAGCGTTTTTCAGGATTACAGGATTTTTGCAATGACCGTTGCAGAAAATGTGCTTATTGAAGAAACTGACGAAAACAACATCAAAAGAGCAACCTCCGCACTTAAGCAAAGCGGTGTTTACTCCAAAATTGAAACTCTTCCCCAAAAAGAAAACACCATCCTTACAAGAGAATTCGACGAGGAGGGTGCACTGCTTTCCGGCGGCGAAAGTCAGAAGGTTACCATTGCAAGAATGTTTGCAAAAGAGTTTGACATTGCCATTCTTGACGAGCCTTCCTCCGCCCTTGACCCCGTTGCAGAATCAAAAATGTATGACAACCTTATGGAAGGCACCAAAGACAAAACAGTTATTTATATTTCACACCGTCTTTCAAGCGCCACGAGAAGCGACAATATTCTTGTTTTTGAAAAAGGACGCCTTATTGAAAACGGCACTCACGAAGAGCTGATGAATCTTCAGGGTGAATATTGCAATATGTTTACCCTTCAGGCGTCAGGATACAGAGAGGAGGGTGACAGCGATGAAGAATAAAAAAGTTGAACGCGCTCACAGCATCAGAAACTATTGGTTTATGATTAAGTTTGTGTCCAAGCATTCTCCGTGGATTCTTCCCACCCTCATTCTCATTGATATGGTTTCCACTCTTCCCTGGGTTTTGTCTAACGTTGTGTTGCTCAAATACATCATCGATGTTGTCACCGAGGGGCAGGACCTTTACAGAATTGCGGTTGCCTGCATCATTTTTGCCTCCACTGTTATTATAGGCAATTTCATAAACACCATAGTTTACGAAATTGCTTTGCCCGTTCAAAAAGAAAAGCTGCAGCACAAGATTTATTCTCTGATTTATGAAAAAGCATCAAGAATGGATTTTGAGGCTTATGATAACCCTGATTTTTACAACGACTTTGTGCTTGCTATGAACACAATGGGGGAACGAGTTGAAGGTGTTCTCAACAGCACACGCGACCTTGTGGTTGAGCTGATTTCAATCATTTCAATCACGGCCGTTATTCTCACCATTGACCCGATGTGCTTCATTTTTATTGCCGTTTGTGTTGGCATTATGGTGCCTATCGGCAGACTAATTGCAAAGGTAAATGTAAGCAAAAAAGAAGCTATGACTCCCCTTGACAGAAAAAACCTTTATTTTTCCCGTGTTTTCTATTTGCAGGATTATGCCAAAGAGCTGCGCCTTAACCCTGCAGGTGAAATGATCGAACGCAGATATAAAAAGAATGTGGTTGACCGACTTTTCACAATTGCACCTTATCTTAAAAGGCAGTGGCAGTTATATTTCTGCCAGGAAAGTCTGCCTCTTTCCATTCTTATCTGTTTTGGCGTTACCCTTTATATGGGCTACCGCACAATCGTTACCAAGGATGTTGGTCTCGGCAGCTTTGCAGCCACATTCAACGGCGTAAGCGCCGTAAGTAACAGCGTTTTTGCTCTGACAAGCTGGTTTGCCGTTACCTTCAGAGAGAACGGACTTTATGTTGAAAAGTTCAAAAGATTTATGTCTGCCGAAGAAAAAATCAAAGACGGCGATATAACCAAAAAATTCAAAAAACCGCCTGTTATCAAGCTTGATAATGTTTCCTTCACCTACCCCGGCAATGATAAGCCGACGCTGAAAAATATCAACCTTGAAATCAAGCCTTATCAGAAAATAGCTCTCGTTGGTTACAACGGTGCAGGGAAAACCACTCTCACCAACCTGATTCTCCGCCTTTATGATGTAACCGATGGTGCTATCACAGTTGACGGTATGAACATCAAGGATTGGAACATCCGCTCATATCACGAAAATTTTGCCGCTGTTTTTCAGGATTTTTCACTGTTTGGCGCAACATTGGGTGAAAATGTTGCAATGAAGGAAAACCCCGATGCAGAAAAGGTTATGGCAGCGCTTAAGGAAAGCAGCTTCAATAAAGAGTTGCCAAACGGCGCTGACTCAATTCTCCTCAGAGAGTTTGACGAAAACGGCGTTTCTCTTTCGGGCGGTGAGGCTCAGAAAATTGCAGTTGCCCGTGCGTTCTATAAGGATTGCTCATTTGCTATTCTTGACGAACCAAGTGCAAATCTTGACCCCGTTTCGGAATACGCACTCAACGAGGCAATGAGCCGCGCTGCAGAGGATAAAACGGTTATTTTCATTTCCCACCGACTTTCCACCACGGTTATGGCAGATGTGATTTATATGCTTGAAAACGGTGAAATCGTTGAAAGCGGAACTCACGAAGAGCTTATGGCAAAAGACGGAAAGTACGCATATATGTTCAACCTTCAGGCAGAAAAATATAAAGAAGAAACATAAAAAACGGGCATTCTCCAAAAGAGAATGCCCGTAATCTTTTTGTTTAGTTTTTGGCTTTGAGACCATTTTTTGCCCACCAGAGAAGTGAAACCGCAGCAGAAGCAATAACAAGAATATTATGTACGTTTCCTGCTTCAACATAGTTTCTGTCTTCCGGAATTGCAAGGAACATATATGTGACTACCATAAACACAATAAGAACAGGGAAAAGGATTTTTGAATAAGCAGTCATGTCTGCCTCTTCAGCTTTAAAGCCAAGCTTTTTAACAACCACCGCAATCACTGCAGCTGCAACAAGCACAGCACCGATGATGAATGCAATCTGATAATCGGAATCGTCATATCTTTCAAGAATAGGACGAACAATGTTCACACCGATGAGGAACACATAACCCATAATGAAGCTGAGGATTGTTGTGGGCTTTTCGGGAATTTTTGAGAAAGTGATTTCGGGCACATCCTCTTCCTTTTTGAGTCCGAGAACAAACGCTGTGATAATTCCGCCTGCAATGAAGCCTGTGAAATATTCCCAGCATGACCAAGGAGCAACGCTTTCAGGGAAGTAAGAAGCGCCAAGCTCGTGATAGCCGCCGTCACCGAAATAGAAAAACAAATCAGAAACAGTGATTGAAAGTGCAAACGCACCGGACACAACAAGACCGGTTTTTGCTGCAATTTTGTCTTTAACAATAAATCGTGTGGCAACAATGGCCGCAATTGCTCTGAAAGCAGAAGAAATTGTCTGCACTGCTGAGAAATAGTTTCTGCCGCCTGCAATTTTCTTTGCCCATGAAACATCAGCAAAGTGGCTCATATATACTTCGTAAGCAGAACCCTCTTTGCCGGCAAGAGCAAGACCTTCTTCAAAAAGCTCTGCAGCCTCGGGCTGAATCGCATTAAGAATCCAATGAGAAACGGTAGCTTTTGTGATTAAATCCACAGCATAGAAAACAGCAATAACAATTATAAAGTCAAGAATTTTCCACTGCTTTGAGCTGTAGGCTCTGCCCAGCATAATGCCGAAGATAACCGCAACGCCGAAACCGAGGCAAAGCATCTGAAAAACAGCTGAGGGAATGGACACAAATTTTTGTGTATCAATAAGAGCTTCATCAACAAGCACGCCTGTTATCTGCCCTATGATTGTGCCCCATGCAGGCACCGTGAGCATAAAAGACAATGAAGTGAGACCAAGCCAGCCTGCATTCATCTTCTGCCTTGCTCCGCTAACAAGAATAAGGAACATTGTGAAAACAAACCCTGCATTTAAAAGTCCCCAGGATGAGCCCCAGCCCGTTGTTCCTCTGACGCGCCACAAAAGGCCCATAAGCAGCGCACCAATAAGCACGGCTGCAATATTGAATGCCGCACTGTTTTTATTAGCTTTCGACATAAAACCACCTCGTTTTATTTTTCTCTATTATGATATAAAAGAACAAAAAGGTCAAGAGAAAAAACGGATATTGCTATAATAAATAAAATATGATACAATACCCTTGCTTAGAGAAAGGATTGATTCCATGGGTTTAAAAACATTATCGGGCAGAAACTACGGGCTTGATATTCTCAAATGTCTGTCGATGCTTGGAGTTGTTATTTTACATTGCTTGTCAGCAGGCGGTATTTTAGAAAATGTGTCGCCCTTGTCAACAAATTTTAACGTTGCTTGGTTACTGGAAATTATATGTCTTCATTCAGTTAACATATTCGCAATTATAACCGGTTATGTTTCTATTAAATCGAAACGTGTTTGGGCCAGACTGGCAGATCTATGGTTTTCTGTTATCTTTTATAGTATCCTGCTCGGCGTTACCTTCTTTTTGTTCAAAGATGTCGCGCTTAACGAATTGATTTTCACCTCTTTCCCAGTTACGAACGGTACCCATTGGTATTTCTGCGCATACATTGTAATTTGGCTGTTTATGCCGTATATAAATCAACTTATTCTAGGCTTAAGCAAAAAACAACACCTTACACTTATTCTTATTTCTTTAGTTTTGTTCAGCGGTATTAATTTTATCGGTGAAATATTCGATAAAAGTCCTTTTGTTCTTAAAGATGGCTACAGTCCGACCTGGTTATTAACTCTATACTTTATCGGATCGTATCTCCGTTTATATGCAGAATCCTTTAATAAAATAAAAAAAATCCCTTGTTTACTTGCCTTCTTCGGTTGCTCTTTGCTTTCTTGGATTGTAAACTTTGTATTAACCTTTATAGGAGGAGATATTGCTTCCAGACTAACGGCTACATTAAGAACCTATCCCTCTCCGCTTATGGTTCTTGGTGCAATTTCAATGGTGCTTTTCTTTTCAAAGTCGGATGTAAAGCACTGCAAAAAACTCATAGTCACACTTTCGGCATCATCTTTTTTTGTTTATATAATTCATACCAATCCGTTTTTCTGGAGTCTTATAATCGACAGGCTCAAATTCACGGTTAGCGAACCATGGTATGTTTTGGTTTTTGCTGTCTTTGTTCTAGCGATAATCATCTATACAGTGTGCATGGTAACAGATATCATCCGACAGAAAATATTTAAACTTTTCCACATTAACAAGTTATATGAATTGGTAGTAAAAATTCTATTCACCTGTTTTAACAGACTACGAGAAATTCTTCTCAACAAAATATAAAATCAACGGTGCGTCTGAGACGCACCGTTTTACTTTACTCAAAATATACTACCTTGTTTTCTTCTGCTGACTCAAAAATTGCTTCAACCAATTTAATAAGTCTGCGCTGTTGGTCGTGGGTAACAGTCTGTGTTTCTTCGCCGCGGAGGGTTGCAATAAAATTGCGATAAAATTCACTTCTGTCATTAAAGCCTTTGTTTTCCACATATGGCAACGGATAACGGTCGATGGTTTCGTCAGTTCTCGGTGCCATTGTTTTGGTCAGACCCACACCTGCCTGAATGGGAACTGCATCCTTGTTTTCCCAATCGGTTACCATAACAATTTCGCCGTTCAGATCCCAGTCGCGTATAATTGCGGTTCCGTTTTCACCTTGCATATACCAACGCTGAAGCTCAATAAAGTTGCTTGTGCCCACTTCAACGTGATAATCAACACCGTTTTTGAATCTCAACTCAAGCTTAAAGCCGTCATCAACCTCTTCGTTGGTAACATTGTCGAGCCTTGCATACAGCGATTCAATTTCAACACCGTCAAAAAGCATAAGTGCCTGGTCTATTATATGTATGCCCCAGTCAAACAGCATTCCGCCGCCGTGAGCCTTTTGGTTTCGCCAGTCGCCGGGGATTCCTCTTGAGCCGTGAACCCTTGATTCAATGTTAAAAACTCTGCCAAGTGTTCCGTCTTCATAAATTTTTTTAATCACAAGATAATCAGGATCCCAGCGTCTGTTCTGGTGAGTTGTGAAAATTCTGCCATACTGCTTTGAGGCGGCAATCATTTTTTCAAGCTCTTCGCTACTTGTTGTAACAGGCTTTTCACTGATTACATGCTTGCCGTGAGCCATTGCATCCACCGCAATTTCACGGTGAACATCGTTTGGAGTTGCAACAACAACAAAGTCAATTCTTTCGTCGCAAAGAAGCTCCTCCCGTGAAGAAAAAGCGTGAACACCCTTTTCTTCGGCAATTTCCGCCCTTTTGGGGTTGATATCGTATATACCCACAAACTCAATGTCATCCTGAAGCTGTTCAATAATTTTTCTTGTGTGCCAGCCGCCCATTCCGCCGTAACCTATAACAGCCGCGCCAAATTTACCGTTTACCATTTAAAAGACCTCGCTTATACCCACCACATATCTCCTGTGGATTCTGTAATCAAAACACCTTTAAGCATCTCGACTGCCTTTGAAAGACCCTCGTTCTGGCTCATAAGGCTGTCCTCGTGCTCGATGCTGATTGCATAATCGTAACCCACAAGACGAAGGTTGCTGATAATGTCTTTCCAATAAGAAGCGTCATTGCCGTAACCAACGCTACGGAAAATCCACGAACGGTTAATTTCGTCACCGTAGGGCTTGGTGTCAAGCACACCGTTAACCGCTGTGTTGTATTTGTCGATTTTAGTGTCCTTTGCGTGGAAGTGGAAAATCGCATCACCCAACGCACGGATAACCGCAACAGGCTCCATACCCTGCCAGATAAGGTGGCTTGGGTCAAGGTTTGCACCAATTTCAGGGCCAACTGCTTCACGGAGCTTAAGAAGACTTTCTGTGTTATAAACGCAGAATCCGGGGTGAAGCTCAAGAGCAATTTTGTTAACGCCGTGAGCCTTAGCAAATGCAACGAGGTCTTTCCAATAAGGAATAAGAACTTCGTTCCACTGATAATCAAGAATTTCACCAAAATCGTTGGGCCAGGGGCAGGTCACCCAGTTGGGATATTTTGCGCCGTCGTGGTCACCGGGACAACCGGAAAATGTGTTAATCTGATGAATACCTAATTTTTCGGCAAGAAGAATTGTGTTGCGGATCGCTTTGTCAAAATCTGCGGCAATTTCCTTGTTGGGGTGCACGGGGTTGCCGTGACAGCTCAATGCGCTGATTTCAACATCATACTTTTTAATAAGAGCCTTGAACTCTTCAAGCTTATTCTCATCGCTGAGAAGCTCCTTGGGGTTGGCATGGCTGTTGCCGGGGTAGCCGCCGCAACCAATTTCAACCATTTCAATGCCCTTGGATTTAAAATATTCGAGTGCCTGTTCGAAAGGAAGATTTCCTAAAAGACAGGTAAAAACGCCTAATTTCATAATTAAAACTCCTTTTTTAAATGCTGATTTTATTCTACACCATTGAAAAAATATTTCAATAGTTTGCGGAACTTTTCTTAACAAAAATTAAATTAAATCATAATAATTTGTTCATATCAAATTCATATTTATGGTTTATCATATAACCGTGCTAAGGAGAGAGCCGCAACTCTCCGCCGCACATACCCCTCCTCAATAAACCCCTCAATTTATTGGAAAAAGCAGTCGGTGACCCCGGCTGTTTTTTCTTTTGTATAAACTTCTCTTTTTCAGGCAAAAATAACTAAAAACAAAACGAGGTGTTTATATGAAAAAAATGTCACAAACAAAGGTCTATTACTCCGTACTTACAGCGTGCCTGTTGTTGGTTGTGGGAGTAAGTGCCGCAATTTACAACTACACTGCCCATCAGAGCAGCACACCTGAAGCACCAAGCACAACAACCCAATCCGCACCCGACGAGCAGGCAAATGTGCCCGCAACGGGCATCCCCAAGCCCACCGAAACCACAACCGTAACCACCACAGCCACACCAAAAGAGCTTCTTCCCTACAGTGGCGAATTTCTTACCCCCACCGCAGGCAAGGTCATTAAGGATTACAGCAACGGCGAAATGGTCAAAAATGAAACGATGGGTGATTGGCGCGTACACAACGGTGTTGATTTCGGTGCCGCCGAGGGCGAGCAAGTTGCGGCGGTGCAAAACGGAACGGTTACACTCATTGACAAAGATGCCCTTTGGGGCGTGAGCATTGAACTCACCTGCCCGGGCAATCTCAAGGTTCGATACAGCGGACTTCAGGATAATGTGAATGTCAAAAAAGGTGATACTGTCAAAAAGGGTGACATTATCGGCGTTACAGGAACGATTCCCGTTGAATCCGCAGACGGCACACATGTTCACATTGAAACCTATGTAAACAACAAGCTCGCCAATCCTCTTGAGGCTATGAATCTGATGTAAAAGAAAAACCACCGATTTCTCGGTGGTTTAATTAGTTTAACCCTGTGCGTAAGCTGCAACAGTGAGCATATACTCACCAATCTGTGCGCCGAATTCGGGAGCACCGTCCATAATGAGCTTACCTTTTTTGGTTGAATCCAACATATCGTCGGTTGAAAGAAGAATACCCAAAGCGCTGTCAAGCGAGTCAAAGCGCATTGTGAAGAAGGGCATTGCTCTTTTATAAACGCCGCGGCCTGAACGGGATTTGCCTGCCTTGATTCTAAGGTAAGCAGAAACCTCGGGGTGGCCGTCAACTGCCCATGCATAAACACGGTCGGGGCTGGTTTTTGTCCAACCGTGAACAGCCTCGTGACCCTGCTTGTTGAGCTGGCTGATACCTGATGAAAGAAGATAGAAGAAGCACTTAACCATAAGCACCTTGTCTTCTTCTTTTTCGGGGGCTGCTTTTGCCGTGAGAAGCGATGACATTTTGAGAAGTGTCATCAACAACGCGGCAAACACCTTTGGATATTTGAGTGCACCCTTCATTTTGGGAAGTGTTGCAGGTCCGATTTTACCCTTGAAGAAGCTGTTCATAGCTTCAAGATTTTTGAACTCAAGGTCAACATAAGCGTTGGTTGCAACCTTGTCGGCGCAAACCACCCATTCACCGTCGTTAACAGTGAAATGAGTTGCAACCTTTCCGTCGGGAGATTCGGGGTCAAGAGCACTTACCTGAAAAACAGCGTGCATATTTTCAAATTTCTTTGCAAGAGACGGTACATCTGTTGCAATAACCTTTACAAGAGGCAATACGGCATTAAGAAATATTTTGTTGGTCAATACGGTTTCGTTTGCCATAGTAAATCATTCCTTTCTGTGGGATAGTGAAGATTCAGAATTAAACTTCGTCGTCCCAGTTGTCGTCCTCTTCAAAGTCTTTATTCATAGCTTCACGAACAGCGTTGATGATACCGTTACAGTCAATGCCGAGGTTTGACATAATATCTTCGTGAAGTCCGATAGGAGCAAATGTGTCCTGAATACCAAGACGGGTGAAAGCACAGCCCTTACCGGCTTCAGCCATAACTTCTGCAACTGCTGAACCGAGACCGCCGATTACATTGTGGTCTTCAACTGTGATAATACGGCGTGTATCCTGAACAGCTTTGAGGATAGCTTCTTTGTCGATGGGCTTGATTGTGTGCATATCAAGAACGCGAACCTTAAGTCCGTCAGCGTTTTCAAGGAATTTAGCAGCCTGGTAAGCCTGGAATACACAGGAGCCGCAAGCAATAACAGTGATGTCTGTGCCGGGGTTAACCTCAACAGCCTTGCCTACTTCGAACTTGTATTCACGAGGATAGTCCTTGCCGTAAAGAACGCGGTCAAAACCACGGTTGATTCTGATGTAGTAAGGTCCTTTGTTTTCATAAGCGGCAACAACTGCTTCGGCTGTTTCAACACCGTCTGCAGGGCAGATGAGTGTAACATTGGGCATTGAGCGAACAACTGCAAGGTCGCAGATTGCGTGGTGAGTTGAGCCTGCCTGACCGAAGGATGTGCCTGAATGTGTTGCAATGATTTTTGCATTAACATTCTGATAGCAAATATCGGTGTGAAGCTGGTCAGCACTTCTTAATGAAGCAAAAACAGAGAAGGTTGAAAGGAAGGGAACAAGACCTGCCTTTGCCATACCTGCGGCAACACCGAACATATTCTGCTCAGCAATACCAACATTGAAGAAACGGTCGGGATATGCTTTGCCGAATACACCGATTTTGGTTGAGCCTGCAAGGTCTGCTGTGAGACCTACGATTTCGGGATGCTCTTTTCCGAGTTCAACGAGGGTCTGGCCGTAAATTTCGGCTGTTGAGAGTTCAGTTGAATCAAGAGCTGTATATGTAAGTCCGCCTGCCATATTATACACCCTCCTTTTCTGCACGAGCTACGCGCTCTTTGTAATATTTTTCAAGGCTTTCTTTTGCCTGCTTATATTTGCCTTCATCAATAGCACCGTAATGCCAGTGATAATCGTCTGCCATAAAGTCGATACCTGCACCCTTGATTGTGTTGGCAACAATCATAACGGGAGCTTCGTTCTGACCGAGAGCAAATTCGATAGCATCGCAAAGCTCGCTGAGGTTGTGACCGTCAACTTCTTTAACGATGAAGCCGAATGCTTTCCATTTGTCAACAAAAGGCTCAAGGTTCATAACATCTTCTGTGCGGCCGTCAATCATACACTTGTTGCGGTCAACAAAAGAAATAACGTTTGTTGCCTTGAAGTGAGCAATTGACATTGCAGCTTCCCAGTTGGAGCCTTCGTCACACTCACCATCACCGAGGATGCAGTATGTTTTGTAATCCTTACCGAGAACTCTTGCGGCAAGGCCTGTGCCAAGAGCAATTGAAAGGCCGTGACCGAGAGAGCCTGTTGAAGCGTCAACGCCTACAACCTTGTTTGAGTCAAGGTGGATACCCATCTTTGAGTTTGAAAGGTTGAAAGTCTTGAGCTGTTCGGGGTCATTGAATCCCTTGTCAACAAGAACTGCAGCATAAGCAACACCTGCGTGGCCTTTGCTGAGGATGAAACGGTCTCTGTCTTCCCAATCGGGAGCATCAACCTTGATATTAAGATATTTGTGATAAAGAACAGTCATCATATCCATAACACTCATACCGCCGCCGATGTGGGCACTGCCTGCCCAATAGGTGGTGTCAAGGCAAAGATTACGGAGTTCGTGAGCTTTCTTTTCGAGAGCTAACCATTCTGATTTTGATAATGGCATTGTAGTTCCTCCTTACATAAACATATATTAAATGAAACCCGATTAAAATGCTTCGGGGTGCATTTTCTTGGTCACCTTAAATGCTTCGTCAGCAATGTCGATTGTGAGCTTGATATCTTCATCAGACACTGCGGCATTCATAAAGTGGTTGTGGTGGCTTGAAATAAAGATGCCTCTCTTAACCATTTCGGCAACCCAATCCTGATGAATCATCATTGAATCGTCATTTGCAATTCTCAAATAGAAAAGTGAGGGCTCACCTGAAACCACAAGGTTAAAGCCGTTATTGTCGGCAGCAGCCTTGAGGCCGTCAAGAAGCTTGACTGACTTTTCACGAAGAAGCTTGGGAGCATCAATTTTCTTGAGCTTGTTGATGTTTGCAATGGCGGCAGCAAAGGGAACAGCGCTCATCCAATAAGAGCCTGTGTATGAAAGGCCGCTGACAGCGTCCTTAAGCCAATCCTTACCGCAGATTGCAGAAACGTTCCATCCGTTTGCAAGAGCTTTACAGAAGCAGATAAGGTCTGCTTCAATGCCGTAATAATGGTCTGAACCTGCAAGGTCAAGTCTCCAGCCTGCACGAACGTCGTCAATGATAAGAACGATGCCGTTTTCTGTGCAAAGCTCGCGAACCTTTTTCCAATATCCGTCGGCGGGAAGCTCGTTGTCTTTATAGTTGCCGTGCATATAAGGTGTTGAAATAAAAGCTGCGATTTCGCCCTTATTTTCTTCAATAAGCTTTTCAAGGGCAGGGATATCGTTCCAGTCAACATAAAGGTTGTTGGCAACATCCTCGGGAAGAACACCGGGATAGTCAATTTTCTGAGTCCAGGCAGAAACACCGTGATAGAAGCCGTTTACAAAAATGAGCTTTTTGCGATGTGTTGCGTTACGGGCAGCAAGCACTGCGCAAGAGGTTGCGTCGTTACCGTTCTTTGCAAAGAATGCCCAGTCAGCGCTGGCAACGGTGTCAACAAGAAGCTCTGCAAGTTCAACCATTTTGTATGAGGGTGAGGTTGTGCAGTTGCCGATTTTAGCCTGCTCCATAGCGGCGGCATCAACATCGGGGTCATTATAACCGAGAATGTTGGGGCCGTATGCGCACATATAGTCAATGAATCTGTTACCGTCAACATCCCAGAAATATGCGCCTTCAGCCTTCTGTGAGAAGAATGGCCATGCACTTACGGGGATAAAGTTACCTTCGGCGGGGCCGAGATGGCCGTAAACACCTGAAGGAATTACTTTTGTAGCTCTTTGAAAAAGCTCATTGCTCTTTTTGTATTTGTTGATTTTAAAAGCCATAGGAAAGCCTCCTTATGCAAGATAGAGTGCAACTCTGTCAAGAATTCTGTTAACATTATCGATCATGTTGATCATGCCCTTCATCACGATTTCACCCTCGCCAACCTTGGCAACGGCGTTAACCTTACCGTCAAAGAGGTCGTGAGCAAGCTTCATGCTGCCGAATTCCATAAGTGCACGGTATTTGTCAGGGTTCTTTTTAACAGTTACAAGACGGTGGTCTTTAACTGTGATTGTTGAAGCCGGTCCGCCCGCAATTGAAACCTTGATGTTGCCGTCAGGAATCTGCTTTGCGGTGAATTTGCCGATATCATCATTGTTGGCAATCTGTGAAATGGCAACAGTGATTGTGTAGAAAAGAAGATTTGTGCTCAATGCAAAAAATGCTTCGTCCTTGAGATCCTCTTCAGAGGGACGCATATACTTTGAAAGCATATCGGTCAGGGGTGTGAACTGTTTGAGCAAAAATCCGATTTTGGTGAAGCCCTTTGAGGGAACAGGAGTAACTGTTCCGTCGATAAGACCGTTGAATTTTTCACAAGAGCTGAAGGGAAGCTTAACATCACAGTTGTCACAGCCCTGCTCCATACGGCAACGGCCGTTTTTAAAAGTGAGAGTTGCACAAGGGCCGTCCTTAACCTCAAAGCCGATTGATACGGGCTTTTTGGTTTTAACAAGCTCCCTTGCTTCTTCGCTGAGCTCGCAAAGATTTTCTAAGGTGCCGAGTACGGCGTACATGTTGATGTATGCCAATGTTCTTGCATCTGTCAAGATAATTCCTCCTTAAGTACATACTTACCTTTTAATTTTATCAAAAAGGCACAAAAAAGTAAACAATAATGTTGCATAAAATATTGCATATAAATATGTATATTATTGCTTTAAAGTGGTGACATCCAACCATTGTTGACACACATTGAAAATGGAAGTATAATATCTGCAACTCAAAAAAGGAGACAATGCTATGGATTTCAAAAAAATCGGCGTGGTCATTGCTGACGATATGGAATTTCTTCCTCTCGTTGAGCTTGTGACCCCCATCGGATACGAAAAAGGCGAAATCAATTCCTACGAAACAATTTCTTTTTCTGTCGGTGACAAAGAGGTTATGGCAATCAAATGCCGAATCGGCAAGGTAAACGCCGCCACCGCCACCGCAATGCTTATTGACAAATTCGCTCCCGACTGCATTATGAACATCGGTCTTTCGGGCGGAGTTAAGGGTGTTAACCGCGGCACTGTTTTCGCAGGCACATCCTTTACGGAGTGTGACTTTGACCTTGGCGCGTTGGGCAGACCCCTCGGCGTTAAACCCGGTCAGGACTATGTTTATCAGGCAGATAAAACATTGCTTGATGCGATTCCGCAGGAAATGGGCATCCGACTTCTCAAATGCGGCACAGGTGACTACTTCCTCACCAAGGACGCCCAGAAGGAAGAGTATCACAACCTTTTCGGCATCAACACCTTTGATATGGAAACAGGCGCAATCGCTTCCGTGTGCCATTGCTGTGAAATGCCCTTTATGAGCATCCGCAAGGTGTCGGACGACAGTGAGGATTCTGCCGCAGAGGATTATCAGAAGATGAACGCTCTTGCTGAAACCGCATTGGCTGATATTTTACTTGAAGTTTTAAAAAATCTGTGATAAAATTCTGATAAATTATTTTAAGGAGTGGTAACAATGGATTTCAAAGAAAGTCCTCTTATGTATGCGATAGCACTGTTTGTTGTTGCATTCGTAATTGCTCAGTCCGTATTTTTCCTTGTTAAATCATTAAAAAAAGCCAAGGAGCTGGGCATTCCCAAAGAAACACTTAAAACAACAATGGTATCAAGTGCTCTTTTCACAGTTGCACCTGCAATTTCAATTCTTGCAACCGTTATTGTTCTTGCTAACGCATTGGGTATTGTTCTTCCCTGGATTCGTCTTACCGTTATCGGCAACCTTGCTTATGAAACAACTGCAGCTCAGACTGCACTTGACTTCTGGGGTGAATCCCTCAAGCATTCCGTTGGTGACACACAGCAGTTTGCCACAATCGCATGGGCTATGACCCTTGGCAGCATTGCTCCCCTTCTTCTTCTCCCCTTCCTTTGCAAAAAGCTTCAGAAGAAAATCGGCGCAACAGTCAACAAAAGTGAAAAGTCTCAGAAATTCGGCGATGCTATTTCCGCAGCCGCTTTCATCGGCATTGTTATGGCTTTTGTTTCACGCGAAATCTGGTCTTACACCGTTCAGAAATCCAATGTTCTTGATGCCGCAGGCAACAGCATTGTGAACGAAGCAGGTCAGATTCTTAAAGTTAAAACAATCACCGGCTCCGCAGGTCTTATGTCCATTCTCGTGCTCATCTGCGCAGTTGTGTTTATGCTAATTCTTGACATCGTGTGCAAAAAATTCAAGCTCACAAAGCTTGAGCCTTTTGCAATGCCCATCGCAATGTTTGCCGCAATGGGTATGGCTGTATTGTTCACAAACGTTCTGCCCGAAAACCTTGTTAACCATTCTTGGTTTGAAATCGGTTCAGAGCTTGCTCGAATTTACGAATAAGGAGGGTTAGTTATGCAGAAAGATTATTTCGACAGAGTTCATAAATGGGGAATTATGTGGAACTTCGGTGCAATCATCACTCTCCTTTGCATCCCCGTTGCAATTTGCTCTTATCTCGGCGCCTGGCCCGAAATTGATGCTCTTCTGAGCATTATGCCAAAGCTTATGGGTCTTTATTGGGTAACTGCTATTGTTGAGGTTATCACTTACGTTCCTCTTCTCGGCCCCGGCGGTGCATACCTCAGCTTCGTTACAGGTAACATTTCTAACCTCAAGCTCCCCTGCGGACTTAAAGCAATGGAGCAGGCAAAGGTCAGAGCTAACACAGAAGAGGGCGAGGTTATTTCAACCATCGCAATTTCAATTTCAGCAATCACAACAACCGTTATCATCGCAGTGGGTGTTCTTGCTTTTGGTGCAACCGGTTCACTTCAGCTTCTTACCGAAGGCTCTCTTGCTCCCGCTTTTGAGTATGTTCTTCCTGCTCTTTTCGGCTCTCTTGCCGCAGGCTACATTCTCAAGCACTGGAAGGTTATGATTGCTCCTCTCGTTGTAGGTGTTCTTTTCCTTTATTTTGTGGACCCCACAATGGGCGCAGGCACACTTATGTTTATCACAATCGTTGCCGCAGTTGTCGGTGTTCTCATCCTCAACAAAGCAAACAAGCTTTAATATAAATCAAGAAAAAATAATTTTTAAAAAAGTCTTGATATTTTTAAAATAGTGTGATAAACTATTGACAATGTAAGATTTGATGATTCAAAAGAGTGGGGCGACCCGCTCTTTTGTGTTTGTTTAAAGCTTTACAAAATCATGCAAGAAAAAGAGGTATTTTATGGCATCTAAAGGTAAGGGCGGCAACACCGTTGCCACCGTGTGGAGCATTGCCGAGCCCATTGCAGAAAGCCTTGGGTTAAAGCTGTGGGATGTTCGCTTTGAAAAAGAGGGTGCTAACTGGTATCTCAGAGTGTTTATCGATAAAGACGGCGGCGTCTCGATTGACGACTGTGTTGATATGAGCCACGCTCTCGATAAGCCCCTTGACGATGCCGACCCTATTGACCAGAGCTACTGCCTTGAGGTTTCTTCCCCCGGAATTGAAAGAGACCTTAAACGCGACAGCCACTTTGAGCAGTGCACAGGAATGAAAATTAAAGTCAAGCTCATCCGTCCCCTTGACGGTCAGCGTGAGTTTTCAGGCGTGCTTGAAAGCTACGACGCAGGCAACGTTCAGATTAAATTTGAAGACGGCTCAGGACTTATGATTAACAAAAAAGAAGCGTCATACATCAAGCTTGACGATTTTGGAGGAGAAATATAATGAAAAACAAAGAATTATTCGCAGCGCTTAAAATGCTCCAGAAAGAAAAGGGCATTGCAATGGACGTGCTTTGCGACGGCATTCAGAGAGCATTGGTTACAGCCGTTAAGCGTGACTACAACAACAAAGACATCGTTTTCTGCGAGCTTAACCCCGAAGATGAAACAATGCGCGTTTTCGTAAGAAAGAATGTTGTTTCCGAAATTTCCGACCCCGATGAGGATATCCTCGTTGAGCAGGCTCAGAAATATAAGCCCACCGCAGTTCCCGGTGACATTATCGAAATCGAGCTCGAAACCAAAGAAGTAAGCCGTATTGCCGCCGACAAGGGCAAGCACGTTATCCGTCAGGGTATCCGCGAGGCTGAGCACGGCAGAATGCGTGAAGAAATCCAGAGCAAAAATCAGGAAATCGTTACTGCAAAGGTTTCAAGAATCGATCCCGAAACAGGTGACGCTCTCATCGAAATCGGCAAGGCTCAGGAATTCCTTTCAAAGAGTGAGCAGATTCCCGGCGAAGTTCTTCTTCCCGGCGACCTTATCAAGGTTTATATCGCTGACGTTAAGGATTCAACACGCCGCTTCCCCAGAGCCACAATTTCAAGAACACATCCCGGTCTTGTCCGCCGCCTTTTTGAAACAGAGGTTCCCGAAATTTATGACGGCACTGTTGAAATCAAATCTGTTTCCCGTGAAGCAGGTTCAAGAACAAAAATGGCTGTTTATTCAGCAGATGAAAATGTTGATGCAGTAGGTGCTTGCATCGGACCCAGAGGTGCTCGTGTGGGCAAGGTTGTTGACCTTCTGGGCGGTGAAAAGATCGACATCGTTAAATACAGCGAAAATCCTGCAGAATTCATCGCAGCTTCTCTTGCTCCCGCAGATGTTGTTTCTGTTACAGTTGACGAATCAGGTGAAAAATCCTGCAAGGTTATCGTTCCCGATATGCAGCTTTCATTGGCTATCGGCAACCGCGGTCAGAACGCCCGCCTTGCCGCCAAGCTCACAGGCTGGAAAATCGACATCAAGCCCGAAAGCGGAAAAGAATCCCCTGCAATCGTATTGGAATAATATATAATAATCCCTAAGGGAGGCGATAGAATGCAACCTAAAAAAATCCCTATGAGAAAATGCACAGGCTGCGGCGAAATGAAGCCCAAGAAAGAGCTTGTCCGCGTGGTGAAATCACCCGAGGGTGAAATTTCACTTGACCTCACAGGCAAAAAGAACGGCAGAGGCGCTTACGTTTGCAAGGACGCCGCTTGCCTCAAAAAAGCACAGAAAGCCAAAAGAATAGAAAGAGCATTTGACTGCGCCATTCCCGATGAAATATTTGAGAAAATGGAACAGGAGCTGATAAAAAGTGAATAGCAATGCTTTGAGTCTGCTCGGTCTTTGCCGAAAGGCCAACAAGCTGAGTATGGGGCACGATATGTGCAAGGGTGCCGTAACAAGTGCAAAAGCCTGCGTGTGCCTTGTCAGTTCCGATTCATCCGAAAGAGTTTATGATGAATTCAGTTCCCTTTGCGGAAGTAAGAACATCCCCATTTTCAGAATTGAGCCGACTATTGATGAAATTCATCACCTTATCGGCTACAAAGCAGGGATAATCACAATAGATGACGGCGGTTTTGCCAAATCATTTATGAAAAACTTTAAAGAATACAGACCCGGGGAGGAAACATTATATGATAAATAAATACAGAGTTCACGAAGTCGCAAAAGATTTTGACTTGCCCAGCAAAAAGGTTGTTGAGCTTCTTGCAAAATATTTTGACGACCCCAAAAAACATATGACAGCGTTGGAAGAAATTGAACTTGACGTTATTTTTGAAACATTCACCAAAGAACGCCAGGTTGAAAATTTTGACGCTTACTTTGCAACCAAGGTTGAGAAGCAGCCCGAGGAAAAGCCTGCTCCCGCAAAGAAAGAGGCTCCCGCTCTGACCAAGGCTGAGCCTGCCAAAAAGGCTGACAAGCCCGCACCCAAGGCAGACGCCAAAAAGCCCGAGGCTCCCAAAGCTGCCCCTCAGCAGAATGCTCCCAAGAAAAAAGAAAAAGACCCCAACGCTCAGCTTCAGCGCAGAACAAAGGGTGAAGCAAGAATTGTTGACACAAGAGCAAGCAATGTTGAGCTTGACAAATACAACGAGCGTTATGAAAATATGTCGCATCACAACAATATGCAGACAGACCGCACCGTTAACAAGCAGAAGCTTAAGCAGCGCTCACAGCAGTATCGCAAGCAGGGTATGCGCTCTTCAAGAAAAGAAACTGAAGCAGAGCGTCTTAAGAGAATTGCCGCTGAAAGAGCAAAGAAACCCCAGATGGTTATCACCGTTCCCGAAGAAATCACCGTCGGCGGTCTTGCAGAGCTCCTTCACATGACTGCTGCAGAAGTTATCAAAAAGCTTTTTGCTCTCGGTCAGATGGCAGCTATCAACGATGTTATCGACTATGATACAGCTGAAATCGTTGCAACAGAGCTTGGTGCAAAGTGCGAAAAAGAAGTTGTTATCACTATCGAAGACCGTATCATCGACGCAAGTGAAGACGATGACAGCGACCTTCAGCCCCGTGACCCCGTTGTTGTTGTTATGGGTCACGTTGACCACGGTAAAACATCACTTCTTGATGCAATCCGTAACACCTCCGTTACTTCAACCGAAGCCGGCGGTATCACTCAGCACATCGGTGCTTACAGAGTTGACCTCAACGGTCAGAAAATCACATTCCTTGACACACCCGGTCACGCCGCTTTCACATCAATGCGTGCAAGAGGTGCTCAGGCAACAGACATTGCAATTCTCGTTGTTGCCGCCGACGACGGTATTATGCCCCAGACAATTGAGGCTATCAACCATGCAAAGGCTGCAGGCGTAAGCATCATTGTTGCTATCAACAAAATGGACCGTGACGGTGCAAACCCCGACAGAATTATGCAGCAGCTCACAGAGCATTCACTCGTTCCCGAAGAATGGGGCGGTGATATCATCTGTGTTCCCGTTTCTGCAAAAACACGTATGAATATCGACAAGCTTCTTGAATCTGTTCTTCTCGTTGCCGAAATGCAGGAGCTCAAGGCTAACCCCAACAGAGCCGCAAAAGGTATTGTTATTGAAGCTCGTCTTGATAAGGGCAGAGGTCCCATTGCAACCCTTCTTGTTCAGAAAGGCACACTTCACTCAGGTGACATCATCGTTGCCGGTATGTCAGTCGGCCGTGTCCGTGTTATGAAAAACGACAAGGGCGAAAATGTTAAAGAAGCAGGCCCCTCAGTTCCCGTTGAAATTATGGGTCTTGCCGAGGTTCCTCAGGCAGGTGACATCTTCGACTCGGTTTCTGACGAAAAGCTTGCCCGTGAGCTTGTTGAACAGAGAAAGCAGGAAGCTAAGGAAGAGCAGTTCAAGGCTGTTCAGAAGGTTACTCTTGATAACCTCTTCTCATCACTTCAGGAAGGCGAGCTTAAAGAGCTTAACATCATCGTTAAAGCCGACGTTCAGGGCTCAGCCGAAGCAGTTAAACAGAACCTTGAAAAGCTTTCCAACGAGGAAGTCCGCGTTCGTGTTATCCACAACGGCGTTGGTGCTGTTAACGAATCAGACATTATGCTCGCAAGCGCATCAAACGCAATCATTGTCGGCTTCAACATCCGTCCCGATGCAGTTGCCAAATCTCTTGCAGAGCGTGACGGCGTTGAAATGCGTATGTACCGCGTAATTTATGACTGCCTTGAAGATGTTCAGGCAGCTATCAAGGGTATGCTTGCTCCCAAATACCGTGACGTTGAGCAGGGCAGAATTGAAGTCCGCAACGTTATCACAATTTCTTCCATCGGTAAAATTGCAGGCTGTTACGTTACCGACGGTAAGGTTACAAGAAACAGCAAAATCCGCGTAGTCCGTGACGGCATTGTTGTGGCCGAGGATGAAATTTCTTCACTCCGCCGTTTCAAGGATGACGTTAAGGAAGTTGCTTCAAACTATGAATGCGGTATCGGTCTCAACAAGTTCTCCGACATCAAAGAGGGCGACGTATTTGAGGCATATATCATTGAAGAATACCGCGACTGATTGAGGTAAGCTATGGCAGGTTACAGAATTAACAGAGTATCGGAAGATATTAAAAGAGAAACAATCGCTATCATCAGAGAGCTTAAGGACCCCCGTGTCCGTGATAAGCTCCTGACGGTAGTCCGTGTAGAAGTCAGCTCTGACGCCTCCTTTGCCAAGATTTATATCAGCGCCATTGAGGGCTACGATGTTGCCAAGGAAGCCGTAAAAGGTCTCACCAACGCCACGGGCTTTGTCCGCCGCGAGGTGGGTCAGCGACTTCACCTTAGAAAGACCCCCGAAATTAAATTCATCGCAGACGATTCTATCGAGCACGGTATGAATATCGTTAAAATGATGGATGATTTAAGGACTGAGGAAAATGATGATTGATTCCCCTAAAAAGGTTGCCGAAATTTTAAAAGAGCAGGACAACATCCTTATTCTTGTTCACGCTCATCCCGACGGTGACACATTGGGCTGCGGTTTTTCCCTTTGCAGAAGTCTTTTGTCCTTGGGCAAAAATGCAAGGGTTTCCTGTTCCGACCCTATTCCGTCAAAATACGGCTATCTTTTCAAAGATATTGAAGAAAAAAGTTTTGACCCCGACTTTGTTGTTGCAGTTGATGTGGCAGATACAAAGCTCCTCGGCAAAACGAACGAGGAACTTTATGCAAACAAAATTGACCTGTGCATTGACCACCACGGCTCAAACCGCCTTTATGCAAAGCAGACTTATCTTGACGCTTCTGCGGCGGCGGCTTGCGAAATTCTTTTGCAGATTATAAAAGAATTGGGTGCAGAAATCACAAAAGAAACTGCCGACTGTATTTATACAGGTCTTTCAACAGACACAGGCTGTTTCCGTTATTCAAACGTTACTCCCCGCACAATGATTATGGGCGCGGAAATGATTGAAAAAGGCGCATCCCACGCCGACATCAACACCGTGATGTTTGACACAAAAACAAAGTCATATCTTGAGCTTCAGCGCCTTTGTCTTGACGGCCTTGAGATGCACTTTGATGACAAGTGCGCGCTCATCACCGTAACTCAGGAAATGTTCAGATTAAGCGGCTCTGACGAAAGCGAGTGCGATGCAATTGCTTCACTTTCGCGTCAGGTGGAGGGGGTTGTTGTCGGTGCCACCCTGCGTGAGCGTGCCGACGGCAGCTTCAAGGTTTCGTTGCGCACACACGAGCCCATTGATGCTTCCGCAATCTGTGCAAAAATGAATGGCGGCGGTCACCCCAGAGCGGCAGGCTGCCAGCTTGAAGGCACATTGGAAGAAGCCAAAGCAACACTCCTCAAAAATATTGAAGAATTTATAAAATGATTAAATCCCACCGTTTTCGGTGGGATTTTGTTTGTTTTTCATTGAAATTTTATTGTTGTATTCAATTTTATTTTGTGCTAAAATGGGGTTACAGGTCGTTGAGGGTTTTGAATTCATATCCTTGATCACGGGCATAATCAATTATTCTGCCCATTGCCTGAGCATTGTCTGCCGACACGGAATGAAGCAGAATTATTGCCCCCGGGTGGAGCCGTGATGTAACCTTTTCAAAGGCATAGTCCCCGCCCTTTTGTTGGTCGGTGTTCCAGTCGTTATATGCTAATGACCAAAAAACACACCTGAACCCGATTGAATTTACAAGCTCCAATGCATTTTCGGAATATTCACCCTTGGGAAAGCGGAAATACGGCGAAGTGTAGCCGAATTTCTCTCTGAGATAATTGTCACAGTCCTCAATCTCTTTTGCCATTTTTTCACGGCTGATTTCATCAAAGCAGGGATGATTTGCCGAATGGTTGCCCAGGATGTGACCGTCGTTGATTATCCTTGCCATTAGCTCGGGGTTTGATTTGATGTTTATCAGCGTGCAGAAAAATGCCGCTTTCACCTTTTTCTCTTTGAGCACATCGAGGATAATTTCCGTGTTGCCGTTTTCATATCCGCAGTCAAAGGTGAGATACAGCACCTTTTCGCCACGCGTGTCATAAGTGATTGCATTGACCTTGTTGTCATCAAAGTATTTCTGCGACTGTTTTGCAATTTCGTGAGGCTCTCCGTTTGATGCCACACCAAAGGAATGCGCTATTTTATTTGTGGCAAGACCTTTCGAATTCTGCGGGTCACTGACGGTAAAATGCACTGCCTTCAACGGCGCTTTGCCCGTGTAAGTGTCATATTTTTCTGTGGTTGCCGCGGCATCCGTTTCGCTGCGGCTATCCGCTGTTTTCGGTGTGCAACCGCACAAAACGAATATACATAAGCTCAAAAATAAACATATAAATTTTTTCAAAAATATCACCCGATAATATTTTTTCCTGCAGGAGTGAAATTATGAAATTCAAAAAATTCCTTTCTTTTGTGCTGTGCGCCGTAATCACCTTTACGGCAATGCCTTTTTGCGCCACTGCACAGGAATACACAGGAAATTTTGTTGACGGTGAAGCTATTTTTGAATACACTCAGACAATTGAAAACGAAAAAGATTTTTTGAATAATTCAAACATTCCTGAGGAACTTGCCCAAATCGGAATTACCCGTGTCACAGAAATGAGTGTTGACAAAATTTTTGACACAAGCGTTAAGGAAAACGCTGACGGCACAAAAACCAAAAGCGGATATTACGTGGGATATTTTGACGGTGACGTTGAAAAAATCTGCGACAGGTTGAGTGCACTTGCTTCTGTGAGCTATGCTTCACCCAGCTACCTTATGGAGGCAGATTCAATTAAAATTCCCTCGGAGGTCACTTCGCCAAGCAGCTATTTCAACAACTATACCAAATGGTGGTTCAAGGATTTGTTAAACATCCCTCAGGCATGGGAGGATTTCGACACCCTGGGAAGCGGTGTTGTTGTTGCTGTGCTTGACACAGGATTTTCCGTTAATCACAACGAATATAAAGAACGAGTCTGGACCGACCCGGCGGGCAACAAAGGCTACAATGCCGTCACCGGCACAAGTGACGTTACACCGGACACAACCCACGGCGACAACGTTGCAAGCATCATCGCGGGTACCGCAGGCGGTAACTATTCAGTCATAGGTGTTGCACCTCAGGCGCAGTTTATGCCTATCAAGGTGTCAACAAATGCCGGTTCCATTTCAATCCCCGCAGTTGTAAACGGCATCAACTACGCAATCACCAACGGTGCCGACATTATTTCTATGTCACTCAGCACCAATGTTTCCGAAGCCACTTTAAAATCCGCTTGTGAGGCAGCACACAAGGCAGGAATAATCGTGATGGCAAGCGCCAGCAACAACGGAAGAAGCACCACTCAGGAGCTTCGATACCCTGCCGCCTACGATTGTGTTATCGGCACCATGGCAAGCGGAAAAGACGGTCAGCTTTGCGATTTTTCAAACTATGACCCATCCCGCAAATATTATGATATTGCCGCTCCCGGCTATCAGATTCTCGGTATATCGGCAACCTCTATGTCGGCCTACTCAGGCACATCGCAGTCAACCCCGATTGTTGCAGGTCTTGCGGCGCTTTATCTTTCAATCTACCCCGACCACACACCCGATGAATTCCGCCGTTCACTTTTAAATTCAAGCACCGACACAGTTACATCAAACTCATCTGTCGTTACCGGCACTACATATACCTTCCCCCTTGTGAATGCGGTGAAGCTTCTCAACTACCCCAACACAAAGCCCGAGCTTTATGCCATCGCCGGCACAACAGCCGTTGTTGACAACGAAAATTCTTTTGTTTACGGAATTGATGAAAATTACAATTCCATTGAAGCCTTTATCGGAGTAAACGACGGAAGCTACGAGGTTATTCCCACCGAAAACGGCTTTGGCACAGGCACAATTATCAGGGTGCTGACAAATTCAGGGCAGGCATTCAGAGATTATGAAATTGTTATTTTCGGTGACACCGACGGTGATGCAAAATGCGACGGGCAGGATGCCTTGCTTTGCAGTTATGCTCTTTCCGGCGGTAATGTTCCCGACTGCATCCGTTTCGCCTGCGATGTTGATTTTGACAACGGAGTGAGTGAATACGATTTAAACATCATTACACGATGCGGAGTTTTTCTTGATTTTGTTTCACAAATAAGATAACTATGTAAAAGCCGTCTTTTGACGGCTTTTGTTTTAATAAGCGTTATTGTTGTTCTTTTTGCTCTGCTGATTGTTGTTCTGATTGCTGTTCTGCTTATTGCCGGGACAGTTGTTAGAATTGTTATTCTGCTTATTATTGTAGTTCTGATCTTTTTTGTTCTGGTTATTATTGTTGTCTGACATAATTTGCCTCCGAAAAATTTTTGGATTTGAAATCCTACTATATTTTTTGAGCAGATATTCAAAATATTCACAAAAAAGAGCCTGTTTTCTTAATAATTTTTTTATTTCTGTCAAAAATTATCTATTGAAGTTATAAAAAATATGTTGTATAATGAATTAATTTATAAATCAAAGAGACAAGGAGGTTCCGTTATGGAAAAATTTGTTAAGGAAGGTCTCACCTTTGACGACGTGCTTCTTATTCCTGCAGAATCAGATGTACTCCCCAAGGATGTTGACCTTACAACAAAATTGACAAAGCACATCACCCTCAACACCCCTGTTATGACAGCCGCTATGGATACTGTTACAGAATCACGCATGGCTATCGCAATTGCCCGTGAAGGCGGCATCGGTGTTATCCACAAAAACATGTCAATCGAAAATCAGGCAACAGAAGTTGACAAGGTTAAGCGTTCAGAAAACGGCGTTATCTCAACCCCCTTCTGCCTTACACCCGAGCACTATGCCTACGATGCGGAAGCTCTTTGCCACAAATATAAAATTTCAGGTGTTCCCATCTGTGATAACAACGGCAAGCTCGTTGGTATTCTCACCAACCGTGACATGCGCTTTATGACTGACTTCAATGTTAAAATCAGCGAAGTTATGACCAAAGAAAACCTTGTTACTGCTCCCGTCGGCACAACACTTGAGCAGGCTAAATCAATTCTTATGAAGCACAGAATTGAAAAGCTCCCCCTTGTTGACGAAGCAGGCTTCCTCAAGGGTCTTATCACAATCAAAGACATCGAAAAAAGCGTTCAGTACCCCAACTCTGCAAGAGACACAAGCGGCAGACTCATCTGCGCAGCAGCTCTCGGCGCAACAGCAGACGTGCTTGAAAGAGCAGCAGCCGTTGCAGAAGCAGGCGTTGACGCCTTTGTTCTTGACTCAGCTCACGGCCACAGCCTTAACTACATCAACTCAGTTGCAAAAGTAAAAGCTGCATTCCCCAACATTTCTCTTATTGCAGGTAACGTTGCAACAGCAGCCGCAACAGAAGCTCTCATCGCTGCAGGCGCAGACGCTGTTAAGGTTGGTATCGGCCCCGGCTCAATCTGCACAACCCGCGTTGTTGCAGGTATCGGTGTTCCTCAGATTACAGCAGTTTATGATGCCGCTAATGTTGCTGCAAAGCACGGTGTTTCTGTTATCGCAGACGGCGGTATCAAATATTCAGGTGAAATCGTTAAGGCTATTGCCGCAGGTGCAAGCGCAGTTATGCTCGGTTCACTTGTTGCAGGCTGTGACGAAGCTCCCGGCGAATTCGAAATCTTCCAGGGTCGTCGTTTCAAGGTTTACCGCGGTATGGGCAGCCTTGGCGCAATGGCAAACGGCAGCAAAGACAGATACTTCCAGGAAGACAACAAAAAGCTCGTTCCCGAAGGTGTTGAAGGCCGCGTTCCTTACAAGGGACCCCTTGCAGACACAATTTATCAGATGATGGGCGGTCTTCGTTCAGGTATGGGTTACTGCGGTTGTCACACAATTGACGAGCTCAAAGAAAAAGCTCAGTTCATCAGAATCACAAACGCAGGTCTTATCGAGAGCCATCCCCACGATGTATTCATCACAAAAGAGGCTCCCAACTACTCAGCAGGTAACTGATTTTAAAAAGTCGGGTTTTTCCCGACTTTTTCTTTTAACAACCACATATAATTGCAAAAAGGAGTTGTTTTTATGAGAGAAATTTCACCAAGAGATATTGATAAAAATGCAATTCGACTCATTACCGAGGACTGGGCATTGCTCACCGCAGGAGGGGCCGACGGCTGGAACACAATGACCGTAAGCTGGGGCGGCCTGGGAGAGCTTTGGGGCAAGGACGTTGCTTTTGTTTTTGTGCGACCCCAGAGATACACCAAGGAGTTTATCGACGGCAGTGAATACTTCACCCTTTCTTTCTTTGATGAAAGCTATAAGGGTGCACTGAGAGTATGCGGTGCAAAATCAGGCAGAGATATTGACAAGGCAAAAGAAACCGGTCTTACCCCCGTTTTTGAAAACGACACAACCCACCTTGCCCAGGCAGAGCTTGTGCTTGTGTGCAAAAAGCTTTATATTCAGGATATGACCCCTGACTGCTTTGTTGACAAGTCAATTATCGATGAAAACTATAAGGCAAATGACTTCCACACAAGCTATGTCGGAGAGATTATAAAAGTTTTGAAAAAAGATTAAAATTTTTTCAAAAAAGTGTTGACAAACCTGATTTCTTGTGATATAGTATACAAGCACTTTACGGAACGGACCGCCGTTCCGAGTAGTTGGTGTCAATGACGTTGAGGGTCCACCCGTTCCCATCCCGAACACGGTAGTTAAGCTCAACAGTGCCGAAAATACTTGGCGGGCAGCCGCCTGGGAAGATAGGTCGACGCCAACATAACCGAATTCAGTCGCCCAATAGGGTGGCTGTTTTCTTGTTTATGGGCAAAATTTTACGGACTATGTAATTAAACATAGTCCGTTTTGCTTTATATTTCCTCAAAAAGGATAAGCTCTGATGAAAGCGCTGTTGGAATTTCAACAAAAATTCCGTTCTGACGGATTTCTTTGCCCGTCATTTCAAAGCTCTCACGGTTGTTATCAAGAGTTATCATATATTTTTTTGAAGCATCAATTCCTTTTGGTCTGACATATATCTCATCTTCAGCTTTGAGAGCAGTCACTGTAACAGCTCCCTTTGACTTATCAGGAGTTGCAACCTCAAGCACACAAAGATTCTCTTTATCAGCCTCCTGTGTGTGATGATAAACGAGAGCATCGTTCAAAAAAGGTCTGATAAAATTCTTGTACACATCAGTGCTGTGGCGCACAAACTCCATCTGCTCGCGGTTTATTTCACCGTCGCAGGAAGAAATCACATTCAGCGACATATGGGTGAGCATTGTGTTGCGCATATGAGCTTCAAAACTACCCATACTCTGACAATTCATACCTGCAAAAAGACGGTCAACTCTTTCGGGGGGCAGAGCCATTGTCATACCGTTAGTGATTACAACTGATTCAGGCACAACCTGGCAGTCGGAAACCCAAGTGTGATTAAAAGCTTTCATCATACCCAAATCGGTTCTTCCGCCACCACCTGCACAATTTTCAAACACAACGTTGGGGAACCTCTTTTTGAGATTGCGATACATTTTGTATACACCGTTGAAGTGGCGCAGAGCAACACACTCTTTTATTCCCGAGCCTGTGTCTGCCATATTGAAAAATGCATAAGGATAAGAAAAATTGCTGTCAATCCTCAACAACTCAAGGCCATATTCCTCAATCATTCTTGCAAGCTCATCTTCCGCCCACTTTGCCGCTTCGGGGTTTGAAAAATCAAGTGCGCCATCGCTGTTGGCATTGCCAAATACGTCACAGGAGCGCCATTCAGGATGTTCTGAAAAGACATTACACTTGGAGCCTACACGCTCAATTTCAATCCACAGTGCAAATTTCAGCCCCATTTCACGGCAATAATCTGCAAGCTCTTTGATTCCATTGGGATATCGGTCTTTGTCGGGCATATTTCTGCCGTTATAGGCATACCATTCGGTTTCTTCTCCGGGAGGGCATTCCCACCCCGCATCAATAATAAACACCTCACCGCCCATTTCTTTAAACTGACGGATATACGCCTTCGAGGTTTCAACGGTCATATCGTGGTCGGCACCCATTCCGCAGCCGATGAGATTATTCCACGGTGCGGTGAGCACGGATTTTCTGATATGGGCGTGCATTTCGTTCACAGCAAAATCCAAATCACCCTGAACAACACCCATATACACCAAGGGAGAAACAAAGGTTTCACCGGGCTTTATAACATACATCGGGTTATGGCTGACAATTTCTGCCTTGAAGGCAAGATATTTGTCTTCGTTTCTCGTTTTCGAATTGTAATCAACGGTGAAGCGGCAGCCTGCTGTCCAGCCAATCTGTGAAAACCAGATTTTACCCGTTGTGTTGCTTCTGATAAAAATCAGCGGATGTCTGAAACGGTCACGGCCGAAGCGGGAGTCGATGCAGGTCACATCAGGCTGAAGGTTGTGCCAGCCGAACTCACCCTCCCTGCCCCACTGGTCATTGCCGAAATAACCGATTGAATAGGGATTTTCATCATAGGTTTCAACTTCTTCAAGCCCACCGCTCAAAAGGCTGAGTCTGCTCAGGTTGATTGGTGACCCGGAAAGATTTTCTATTTCAATATTTCTCGAAAACATCTGAGTGCCGTCAATGATGGTATGCACCCTGATCTGAACAGGCTTAACCGTGCTGTTGAACACATAAGTCGTCTTTATATTTTCGTCACTTTTTTCAATTTTAAAATCCAGAAGTTCAAGACCGAAATCAACACTCTGCCCGTCAAGCTCAACATTGAAAGCAAAGGGCTCAGCAAATTTTCTTATGTTGATTTTAGTCTTTTCGTTTTTGCGGAGATTCAGCGGATAGCCTGCAGCATTGTAGCCCTGTGCTATCAGCGAGCCTTTGTAAAAAGTTTCCTGATAAACCATTTTTCCGCTTCTGAAGCAGAATTCCGGACTTTCTCCACCCTGATAATACACATCAAAAAAGTTGTTGCGATTTGTCATCAAAATCAATCCTTTTTACTTTTAATGTTTGAAACAAAGCACATCAATGCACCAAGAATCGAAATGCCTAGCCAGGAAACAATTGTTCCGCCCCAACCGAATTTGGTTGAAAGAAGAGCAAAGCCGTAGGTTGAAAGTGCAGAGCCTACGTAAGTCATAAAGTTGAGTGTGCCCGAAAGTGAGGATACGCTGTCGGGATCGGCATAAATTGCCGGAAGATAACAAACAAGAATGAGGTTAATTCCGTGCATACAGGCAACAATAAGGCCTGTGAGGATAATTGTGAGAATAACCGACACGCCTGAAAACGCAGTTAAAGCACCGCAGCAGGCGGCGGCAACGGCAAAGAGAATAACCGTGCATTTAAAGGGTTTTTTGCCCATTTTGTCATAAAAAATTGAAACAACCTTGATGCTCACAAGAGAGAAAACAGGAATGCCCACACCGCTGAGGATTGAGATTTCACTGCCTAATTTAAATACTTCTGAAATGTAGGTTGGCACCCAGGTGGTAACGCCGTCGCGAAGGCTTCCCTGCAGGCAGATTGCAAGCATTGTGAAAACAAGGAGCATTCCGCCGATTGAATAATTCTTCTTTTTCTTTTGCTTTTCCCCTGTTCTGAGAACATAGGTAAGGCCGGAAATCTTTTCGATTTTGGTAATCATCACATACCATACGGCAGACATAATCATTGCCGCAACAGAGGTGATGTAAAAAACGCCCTTCCAGTTTGCAAGAGAAATAACAATCGGAGAAAGAATATAAATTGAAACAGTTGCAAGGGTACTGCCCAAGGTTACTGAAACGCAGCTTTTGTTGTAGGTATCGGTGTCCATTGCGGTGCTCATAATTTTAACCATCGGCGGCCACATAAGGGACTGAGCAAAGCCGTTGACACCCCAAACAAGGCACATCATAACACCGTTGGGGCAGAAGGGAATGATAAAATTCATCAATGCCGTGGTAATAAAGCCCGCAAACATCAGCTTTTTGGGATTGATTCTGTCTCCCAGCCAACCGCTGATGAGCTGACCCACACCGTATGTAATGAAGCCGATGGTGGTAACCATGCCTGCGGCGGTTTTTTCAATAATTCCTGTTTCGATAATTGCCGTGATAATTGCGGCAAAGTTTGTTCTTGTGAGATAGCTCACAAAATATGACACAGCGCAAAGAAGAGTGAGCATCTTCGCGTGCTTCTGATTTAATTTCTGCATAAAATTTCAACCTCTTTTCAACTGTGGGAATTATATCACACTCATAATTAAAAATCTATAAAATAGTCAAAAAAAGTGTTGACAAATGCAAATTCTTATGATAGTATATTAAGGCACTTGGAGAGATACCGAAGTGGTTATAACGGAACGGTCTTGAAAACCGTCGTACGGCAACGTACCGTGGGTTCGAATCCCACTCTCTCCGCCACACTGAGTAAGACTTCCTTTTTAGGAAGTCTTACTTGCAAAAGAACAGAATATTGTTTTTGTTCACCAATGGAGGATTACTCAAGTGGTGAAGAGGCTCCCCTGCTAAGGGAGTAGGTCGGGTAACCGGCGCGAGGGTTCAAATCCCTTGTCCTCCGCCAAAATCGGCAAATCTCGTGCGAGGTTTGCCGATTTTACTTTTTACTTATTCACTCTTCACTTTTCACTACTCGGCTGTGCCGATTTTGGAAGTAAAAAGTAAAAGTGAATAGTGAAAAGATATTTTCGCAAGGCTAGAGCCTTGCTTTTTTGTTTTAAACAGCTATAATGAATATCAGAGAGGCCTTTTTTGCGCACAGCAAAGCGGATATTATAACGATGATTCCATATTGGATAGTTGTATTGAAATAAAAAGAATGCTCATCGCCTCCATAAACACCGCAAAAGAGAATTTGAAATGAAACATAATTTTAGGGCTCCGATTTTTTGGAGCCCTTGTTTTTATTTCTCCAAACACTCCCGTGCCTGCTTTTCTGCCATTTCGGCTTCAACGTCATAACCCTTGGCTTTTAATTCACTTATAATTTCACACCATTCTCCGTATGCTTTGTCGTACTGACCCAAATCTTCATAACAGGAAGCCTTAGCATATTTGCCATCCATAAATGTTGTGCCGAGCGCCTCGGCTTTTTCCCAATATTCAAAAGCTTCTTCATACCTTTTCAGCCTTTTGCAGATGTCTCCACCGTGAATATAAAGCTCCCACTCGTTCGGGAACAAGGTTATTGCCATTTTAAATTCACTATAGGCTTCTTCATATTTGTTCGCAAAAATATATGCCGCAAGAAGTAAGCATCTCTCATTCACATTCTCAGGATTTTTTTCAACAATATCCTTTTGCTTTTTTATGTTCTCTTCGTCTTCCCCCAGTTGAGAGCAAAGCTTCATTTTTTGTATTCGTGTTTTCCAATATGCAAATTCATCTTTGCCGTTTTCTAACACCTTGTCAAACCAGAAGAAAGCTTTTTCTTTGCAATAATTCATCATAAAATAATGTATTATTCCGTAGCTCCACATATCACAATCTGTCAAAGCATTGTTTTTCAAAAGTTTCTTAAATTCCGAATTTGCGCGCATAAAATCTTCGGGTTCGTGGGTCAGTTCAAAAACCGAAGCCAATCTTTGAGCATAATTTTCATAAGCAACAGTAGACTCTTTAAACAAATCATCTGTAGTCACGCAATATAGCCTTGCTATTTCGGGCAGAAGAAGAACATCTGGAAAGGTTGTGCCGCACTCCCAACGTGAAACCGTGTGAGAGCTTACACCTAAAATATTCGCAACCTGTTCCTGCGTATAATTTTTCTGTTGTCTGAACTTTTTTAAATTGCTTGAAAATATTGTATTCATATCAAAAGTCCTTTCGTTGATTCAGAAGCTTCTGATTTAATTATAGCAATAATCATACAAAAGTCCACATCGCATTTTGTGACCACAGTCGCAATTTCTGTTCAGACAAAAAACAGGCTGCCTGCACCACTTCTTATTATAAGCGGTATGGCAACCTGTTTAATTTATTTCTCCAGATATTCTTTTAATGCTTCAAGGTTTCGTTTTGCATCCTCAACCCCGAGGAAATACAGTTCACCCAGTTTTTCCATATCCGACTCAATTCTGCTCACCGTTACGGGCTGTGAAGGGCTGATTACAAACACCCTGCCCTGACGACGCAATTCCTCAAGCTCGTCACATTCAAGGTTATAATTTTCGTCGCTTTTTGCAACCGCCTGAGCAAACTCGGGGTAATTGCGGTATGTCATATCGCAAACCGTTTCCACCTGAGGCTTCGGTGCGGGCTTGCGGTAATCATCGTCTCTTGTTTTGATAACAACAATTTTTTCGTGACCTTGTTCAATTGCCCACTTGAAAGGAATTTTGCAGGCACATCCGCCGTCGAGGTAAGGGGTACCGTCAATATCCACCATTTTGGAAACAAAGGGCATACTTGCCGAAGCTCTGATTGCCTGATAAATATCGGAGCAGCTATCTCTGTCAAAATATTCTGCCTCGCCCGTTGTGCAGTTTGTTGCCACAACCACAAACTGACGCTCAGGGTTGAGAAAACGTTCTTTATCAAGGGGATCGATTTTATCAATCTCGTTGAAGAGATAATCAAATCCGATTATTCCGTCATTTTTTCTCATCGCACCCCAGCCCACAAAATCACTTTCGTGGCGGTAGCGGAGGTTTACCCTTGCCGAACGGCCAATCTGACCGGAAACGTAGGCCACGCCGTTGAGCGCACCTGCCGAAACGCCCACTGTGGAACGCATATTTATTCCGTTCTGCATAAGATAATCCAACACACCCGAGGTATAAACACCCCTGAACGCGCCACCCTCAAGCACCATACAGCCCTCGATGATTTCGTCGGTTGCCTCACCGCTGAGTACGTTGTCAATGCCCGAATAAACCTTAAGCTCTTTGGCTTTTTCTTTGCCCGCATCAATGCCTGCGGAAATAATTTTGGAAGCCGAGCTTTCTCGCACCTTTTCCATGCCCGAATGCATTTTTTCACTTGAAACTTCTTTCACCTTTTCTATTTTCTCCGAAACCCTTTTAGTTGTGGCGCTGTCACGCACCTTTTCAACACCCGAGGAAATTTTTTCGGCTGAAATTTCTTTTACTTTTTCAATTTTTTCAGTTACTTTATTTTTCATTGAAACACACTCCCTCAGTTTTATGTATATATTCTACCACTCAAAAATTAATTTAATGTTAACAAAAAGACAAAATTATTGAAATTTTTAAAAATCCGCTCTCGTACAAGAGCGGATTTGATTTTATTTCATTACGCGCACTGTGGATTTATACACAAGAGGATTTTCATATTCATTATAATCCTTGTTCTGATTTTCTTCTTTGGTGCAATTATCTTTTAGCCACATATAGCGTTCACCCGACGAATCCTCGTATATGTAACAATAATAATTATCCATATCGTATTCGCCATCAGGTAGACTGTAGTACGCACTGTATTGTTCAAGAAATGCTTTTTCGGCATCCGGTGGTAATCCTGTTTCAATTTTATAAAAGGTTTCTTCAAAGCATTCCACCGTCTGAAAATCTTCAGAAACTATTACATCAGGTTCACTTGTCATTCCCCACAACACAATAGCTCCCAAAACAGCCAGCACAATCAAAAATGTTATAAACCCTTTGCCACAGCCTTTCTTTTCTGCCTTTTCGGTTTCATAAATTTGCTCTTTTTCTATAAAAGTCTTTTCCCTTTCCTTTTTCGGCATACTGTAAAACTTACTAAACAGTTTTTTCAGGTATTTTGGAGAAGAATAATGTTTGGCAAGAGCATATTCAGGTATAAACAAAAACCAATCTATTGACAAAAACCACTGATGCGACCAAAGAAGAAGGTTTCTTGTGTGTTTCAGATATTTTTTGCGATTTGTCGGGTTTGCATCTACAACTTTAATCTGCCCGTTTTCAACCTCTGCTCTTGCAAAAACAAAATCTACCGGATTCAAATCAAGCACTTCTGCTATTACACTGTCACATACAGAATATATTCCCTCGTACAAATTAACAACTGTATCTTGAGAATTTGCAAAGCTCACCTCATAATCAAGTGAAACATCCAGCAAAAGATCCGACAATTTTTCCACAAACTTTTTTGCCACTTTGTTAAGAATTTTATCTTTTAAGCTGTCGTTTATCTCCTCACTGTCGAATTCACCGGCTAAATCATTAAACTCATCAAAAGCACTTGTCTGCGCCCGGAATGTAATCTTTTCGCTGCAACAGAAAATCTCTGCTGACTGTCCGGGGTTTATTATATACTTTTGGTTTTCTGCAGTGATTATCGCTTTTGTTTGCGTGCTGACATTATTAAAAGTAACATACATTATTGTTCACCTTCATATTTTTCTGCCTGTTCAAGGGAAAACCTGCACCCGCAATATTCCTGGCGGTAGAGGTCATATTCCTTTGAAAGCTGAATTGAGCGCTTGTAGCCCTCTTTCTTTTTAAAATCGGCAAAGAGAAATTTTACGCCGTGCTTTTCTTCAAGCTCTTTTCCGATTTGATTGAGAAGCTGTGCGTTTTTGTGGGGGCTGACGGTGAGGGTTGTTGTGAAATAATCAAACCCGTTTTCTTTTGCAAGGGCGGCAGTTTTGTCAAGGCGCAGAACAAAGCATTCCTTACATCTTGCTCCCCCTTCTTTTTCTCCCTCAAAGCCTTTGGCGGCAGTTAAAAACTCCTGCTCATCATAATCGCAGGGCATAAGCTCAACCTTATTTTTGAAAGGCATTGAATTGATGATTTTTATCTGCTCATCAAGACGCTTGTAATATTCACTTTCGGGGTAGATGTTGGGGTTGTAATAAAGCACGGTTACGTTAAAATGCTCTGCCAACACCTCAAGCACATAAGAGCTGCAGGGTCCGCAACAACTTTGGAGCAAAAGAGAGGGTGTGCCTTCCACCGCATTTATCTGCTCTTCCATTATTTTCTGATAATTTTGTTTTTCCATTTTAATCTTCCAGATATTTTTTAAGTTCAACATCGCACACGGCAGTTTTTGTTAAACTGACAGCCTGCGAAGATTTGTCGGTGTTTATAAAAAGTACGGGGAGGGTGATTTTTTTTGCAAATCTTCTGATATCGGCATCCCGCATATCAAAGCCCGTGTTAAGCCTGTAAAACATATTCACGGTAGGGATAATCACCTTGCTCCAGAAACCGTATTTACTCTGCATTGTTTCAGAAAACAGATTGAACACGCTGTCATACACGCTGTCCGCCACCGCTTTTTCCACATTCTGCGGAAGCTCGGGGCTTGTGAGGGCAACCATCGTTGCAAAGCTGCCCATTCCCTTGCCGTGAACAACTGTGGGGCAACCCGTACCGAAGCGAAGCTCCAGCCATCTGCACCAATACACAACGTCATAGCTTTCGGTAATTCCCATTGAAACAATGTCACCGGTGCTTTTGCCGTGGCAACGGTGTTCCATAACGAGGATATTATAACCAAAGCTTTTGTAAAGCTCAAACTCCTTTTCAAAATCGGCTTCACCGCTTGTTCTGTAGCCGTGACTGAAGAGCACGCTTTTGGCACCGTCACCGTTTTCGGGTGTAAAAAGCTTTGCGGTGAGAATAATCTCATCCGCGGCGGTTATGTTGATTCTTTCATAATCTCCGCCTGCGTTCTGCGGTGTGCCGGTTTTCTTTTTCCTTGCTTTGCCGAAATATTTATGAAATATTACATAGTTTATGTAAAAATAAACCGCAATAACAAGCCACAGGGTTATTAACGCCGCCCAGAAATATTGCATTAAAGCATCAGTCCCTTAACATAATCTTCTGCCTGAAATTCATCAAGCACGCTGTCTTTTTTGAGATAAAGCGGGTGGTGAGGGTGGCCTCCGTTTTTGGAGCGTTTGCCCGCGGTGTACCATTTTGCACCGTATTTTTCACCAAGACGAATCATATCCATAACGCAAGGGGCAAGATAATCGCGCTCGTTGATGATTGTGCCCCACGCCGCCCAGACGGCGGGCTCACTTTCCGAAAGGCTGAGAATATACTCAAAAGCCTTCATATTTTCATTATGTAATTCATAGTTACATTCTTTTTCCATATCCTTGGGGCTTGTAGCACGCTGAGCATAAACATTAAACATAATAAATGAATCAAAACCGTTGCCAAGAGCAATTCTTTCAACGGATTTGAGAGTGTTGTCCAAATCATCGGGCTTAGCGGTAGAGGGGTTGATGCCGATGCAAATCAAAGGCTTTTTACCCCTTGTGCCCAGAATATAACGGTATTCCGAATAAAAATCGGGCACGTAAAGCCACTTTTCGGTGTCATAATCCTTGCCGTCAGTTCTGCCTCTGAGAGCCTCTTCAAAGGAGAGAACTTCAATTTCTTTAGTTGTAGACGAGGGGATGTGCATTATTTTTTCTCCTTTGCGTTAAAGCCTTCAACCTTCATATATCCGCCGGACTTCTTTTTAATATAAAAAGTCAGCGCAACACCAAAAGGAATTGCCGCAATTGTTGCAAGTTTTTTTGGTGATTCCTTGATGAAATTTTTGTTTTTTGAAATAACAGAGCTTGAAACATAGTGAACGGCACAACGGAAAATTTCTTTTATATCCGTAGCCTTTTCCATATCGACCTTTCTGATAAAAGCAAAGCCCCTGGGGTTTCGGAGATATTGCTTAAACATATTCGTGCTTGAGCCGTCTGCCATATATTCCACAACGCACAGGGCCTCATTGAGAATGAGCATAGTGTATTCCTCGTCTGCAAGGGAATATTTGTAGGCAAGGGAAACGTATTTCTCACCCTCAAACACGGGGTAAGGGGGATATTTTTTCATAACATCCGTTCTGTAAACCAGCTTTTTGTCACCCTTGCCCCCTCGCTGATAAAAGCCCGTAAGGGTTGTGTCTTCACGGTCGGTGTCAAGAATTGAGCCGATAATTTTTCCGTCCTCGGTTTTGTCCAGAGCAATTATACCTGCATATTTTTCACTGCCCTTTTCTTTCCAGAGGGTCACAATTTTTTCAACGGCATCATCGGTCATATAATCGTCAGAGTCAATGCATACGTTGAGCTCGGTATCGATGTTTTCATAAGCCGTGTTGTGGGCGGTGTGCATTCCGCCGTTTTCTTTGTAAATATATTTAATTTCAAAGCCGTTGTCCCTGCCCTGCCATTTTTTAATAAGTTCGGCAGTTTCATCGGTTGAGCCGTCATCCACCACAAGCCACACAAAGTCCTTGCAGGTCTGACGGCAAAGGCTTTCATAACAAAGGTGAATTGAATATGCTCTGTTGTATGCGGGGGTAAAAACCGTTAAAGTTTTCATTTTAACTCTCCGTTACTTGCTGATAATTTTGTCTATACATTTAAGTAAAACGTAAACGCCTGCTCCGTTACCCTTTTTGCAAAGGGTAAAAAACAATTTCCAATGAAGGGGGAAATATTCTGTTTTTAATTCGGCATAAGCTTTTTTGTATCGGGGGGTGGTTATGATTGAGGTGAGCTTTTTGATTTTTTCTTTGTGAGAGGTTGTGTTTATAAGCTCTGTGAGACCGAGGCCGATAATGCTCAGCGCTATGCGGTTGTTGAGCGCCTCTTCAAAGGGCAGACCGTTTTCTTTGATAACAGCTTCCATTCTTGAATAAAGCTCCTGCCACTGAGAAAAAAGCTCGGGCTTGTATTTCCTTGTGAGTGAAGTGTCGTTATCCTTGCGGTAATGGTTGAAATGACGGTTGATAAACACCGCTTTTTTAACATTGCACAAAGCCTGCAGTGAAAACAGTGCATCCTCCGTGCCGATAACCTTCGTGTCAACAAAACGTAATTCTCTGATGCACTCCGTTTTATACATCTTGCCCCAGGCGGTTACGGCTGAATCGGCATTGCCGGGGTCTGAAAGTTCCGCACCCGTAAGACCCGCCATTCTGCGGTGAAGACGGTTTGTCAGCTCGTCTCCCTCAAAGACAATTCTGTCTTCATTAAACACATTCTTGGGCACCGAAGCCGCAGGAAATTCCCTCACATAGCTCCACATCACAAGCTGGGCGTTTTCATTTCGGGCTTCATACACAGCGGTTTCAACCGTTTCGGGGTCAAGCCAGTCGTCGCTGTCGAGAAAAACAATATACTCACCTTTTGCGGCTTCAATGCCTGTGTTTCTTGCGCCCGACAGACCTTGATTTTTTTGGTTAATCAAAACAATGCGGCTGTCTTTTTTCATATATTCAGCAACAATTTGTTCACTCCCGTCAGGAGAGCCGTCATTGACGCAGATTATTTCAATGTTTTGGTAACTCTGCCCCGTAACACTGTCGAGGCACTTGGGAAGATATTTTTCAACATTATAAATCGGGAGCACAATGCTCACCAAAGGCTTGTTTTCCGACACCGTATCACCTCACTATGAGCAGATTATATCAAATTTTACGAAATAAAACAATATTTATCCCCTTTAAGTTAATAAAAATCAAATAAATCTATTGACTTTTTTAGTTCCGAAAAGGTAAAATTTCACTGAGGTGATTTTTTTGAAATTTTCTGATTTCCCAAAAGATATAGTTAAAAAGAATGTTAAAGAAACCGTTGAGGGTATTGAACATATCATCAAAACCTGCGGTCCCCGTGAATCAGGCTGTGAGGGTTGCTTCAAATCTCAGGAAGAAATTGTCAAATTTCTGGGTGATGCCGTTGACGAAACCCATTACGAGGGCTACACCGTTGCCCCCAAGGCATTTTTCTCTTTCACCAAGGTGGTAAGTGTTGCGGTTATGGCAGCCGGTATTGTTACCTTTGCTCTGTTTTTTGCGAATGTGATTTCGTACCTTGCGCTTAACATCATTTTCGGTGCCGTTGTTGGCGTGGGTCTTTTTATTACCGTTATGGAATTTTTGCTTTACAAGCAGTTCTGCGACCCCTTCTGCAAAAAAGTGGAAGGTCACAACCTTGTTGCCACAAGAAAAGCGGCAGGTGAAACCAAGCGCAGAATTATCATCAGCGGCCACTGTGACTCCGTTTATGAATGGCGCCATATGTATTATTTCGGCGGCAAGGGTCAGGCAGCTGTGCTTGCAAGCGTTATCGCAGGCGCAATTGCAAGCTTTGTTGTTGCAGTTGTTCAGATTATTCTCCTTGCCAAAGGCGTTGACAACGGCTTTGCAGATTTTGTGCGTATTGCAAGCTACGTTCTTTTCCCCTTCACAACCGTTGCGATGATCGGTCTTTTCACTTTTGTTGATTACAAAAACCTTGTTCCCGGCGCAAATGACAACCTCACAGGCACATTTGCCGCCGCTTGCGCAGTTAAAATGCTTCACGAGGCTGACATCCGCTTTGAAAACACCGAGGTTGTGTGCATGGTCACCGACGGTGAAGAAGCAGGACTCAGAGGCTGCAAGAAATTTGCCAAAGACCATTACGATGATTATATGAACAGCGGTGTTGAAACTGCAGTTTTATGTGTTGACACTCTCACCGACCTTGAATTCCTCAATGTTTATAACAGAGATATGACAGGCACTGTCCGTCACAACCCCAAATTCAGCTCCCTTGTTATGGAAGCCGCCAAGGATGCAGGCCACACCGGCCTCAAATTTGCCAATGTTTATTTCGGCTCATCCGATGCTTCTGCTTTCACTCAGGCAGGCATTCCCGCAACCTGCCTTGCAGCAATGGACCCCACCCCTGCCGATTATTATCATAACCGCCGTGACAATTATGACCGTCTTGTTCCAAAGGCTATTGAAACAGGATATGAAATTGTTCTTTCTTCAATTTTCAGGTTTGACCGTGACGGTCTCAAATAAAACATCAAGCCGTCTGCAAAAGCAGGCGGCTTTTATTTGACTGAAAGGCTTTTTTGTGATAGAATAATCCCCGATTTTGAAAAGGATGATTTTATTGAAAAAGTTTTTCAGTTTAATATTGGTGTTGGTTATGCTCAGCGGAGTTTTTTCCGTTTGGGCAGAAGGTGTCACCTATCGTGATGATTTTCCCAACACCCACCGCAACACAGGCGGCAACACCGCCGACATCATTGCCGTTGCCAAAACCCAGATTGGTTACACCGAACTGAGCACCTCAACGGGCAAGCCTCTTGCCAAAGGGCAAGACGGCGGCTACACCAAATACGGCGCGTGGTTTGGCGCACCCACAACAGCATGGTGCGCTTTCTTCGTGGCTTGGTGCGCCAATCAGGCAGGGGTCAGCACTTCGGTGATTCCGCGAATCGGCAACTGCGCATCAATGGTGAATTGGTATTCCAAACGAGGCAGATATTTTCCGAAAAACGGATTTACTCCCAAGGCGGGAGATCTGATTTTCTTTAACTGGAACGGCGGCTCAACCGCCAAGCACATCGGCATTGTAACAGGTGTCAAAGGTAACGAGGTTTATGTTATTGAAGGCAACACGGGCAGCTCCTACGGTTACCGTGCAGAGGCAAAGACCCGCAAGAAAAACGCCTCCTACATCCTCGGCTATGCCCGACCCGCATATAACGACGGCTCCACCTATGTGGGCTCATATTCCTTTGCCGCTTATGCCGCTTCAAAATACGGCTCGGGCTCTTCCTCTTCGGGAAGCTACGGCTCGGGTGCCACCACCTCTCACCTTTCGGTTGTAACCGCTACCGCCGAAAATATCAAGGCTCATTCAGCTACACTTATGGGAAGAATTTCCAATTCATCAAGCTATGCAATAAGCTCCACGGGATTTTATTTTGGCGAAAGCAAAGACAAAATGAAAAAGCGCAAGGTGAAATCCTACACCAACCAGAAGAGTGTCAGCCTTTCACTTGAAGTGGACAACCTCAGCGTTGACAAAACATATTATTACTGCACCTATGCAGTGATTAAAGGCAAAACATACAAAGGCCCCGTTTATTCATTCACAACGGTTGATGACAGACCGCAGCAGATTGTTCTGAGTGAAAATTCAATCACCCTTGCAATCGGTGAAACTGGAGAGATTTTTTCGGCAGTTCTCCCCCTTAATTCAAGTGATGAAAGCATCCGCTGGACCGCTTCCAACGAGCTGGTTGCAATGCCGCAAAACGGAATCATAACAGGCCTTGGCGCAGGCAGCTGCACCGTAACCGCCACATCTGATTACGGCAAGGTTTCTGCCGACTGCAGTGTTACGGTTACCCTTTCTCCCGTGACAAAAATCAAAACCCAAAACGTTTCTGCAACGGAAATCCGCCTTGATTGGGAGGACGATAATATCCACGACATTGTAGGTTATAAAATTTACAGAGGAACAAGCCTTGATGAAATTTTCACCTGCATCGGCAAAACCACCAACCGCACCTTCATTGACAGCGACCTTGAAGAAGGCAGAACATATTATTACAAGGTGCAATGCATCGGCGTGAGCGAAGAATTTGACAGCGAGCTGAGCAAAGCCGAAAAAGAAACAGCGGCTCTCCCCGCCCCCGTGATTGAAGCAGTTGCCCAGAACGGTACGCAAATCAACATCAGTTGGGGTAACATTAAGGGCGCAGAAAAATATTATATCTACCGCTCAACGGGTGACGAAAGCCACTTCCGCCTTATCGGTAAAAGCGACACACCTTTCTTTGAAGACACACAGACAAATATGGGCGAAACATATTTCTACGCTGTGAGTGCAGAAAGTGAATTGAGCAAAAGTGAAATTTCACAAAACGTCAGCTTCACCTGCCGTGAAATTGCTCCGCCCGAGGTAGATTTTTTATCAGAAAAGCTTTTCGGCCACACCTCAAAAGAACAGATTTGCGCACCTGTTTTAACAACTCTTTTTAATTTAAAAATTGAGCTCTCTTGAAAAAGAGAGCTTTTTTGTAACGTTTTTCAATTTTTGTTATCTTATATACAGAAAGCAGATTAAGGAGGATAATATGAAAACAGCATTTAAAATCATAATACCCGCCGCTCTTATTATTTCAGTTATTCTGTTATACTCTGCCTCTTCAAACAACCGTAATTTTGAAACGGAAAACAAATCATTTGAACAAAACAAAGAGATTTACGAACATCTTGTTTCCGTTATTCTACCCATAATTGAAGAAAACGACTTAACAGGCGGGCAATTTATTCGCGTTGCGGAAGAAGACGGAAAACACTTTTTAGAATTCAGAGATGTTTTGCATAACACCAAAACAAGGTACGAAACCGATAAAGCGACATTCGAAAAATATACAAAATTGGATGAGATATACAATTCAATCGGCAACTACAGCTTCATCGGTCTGCGATACAAAAATAATTTTTTGCAGTTTGAATCTGAGAACGGAGAGTATTTTTTAATTTACACCTTTGACGGTGTTTCTCCACGAAAGAAAAATTATAAGAATTACAATAACCGTCCATTTGAAATTAACCATATTGAGGGAAATTGGTATCAGATGAAGCAAAAGCATCTGTTCCTCGCTTAACAAAAAATCAACCCGACATTCGTGTGAATGTCGGGGGTTTGTCTTAATCTTCAAAAAGCGGGGTTGAGAAGTATCTTTCAGCGGTGTCGGGAAGAACTGTTACCACAGTTTTGCCGGGACCTAACTTTTTGGCAAGCTTGATTGCCGCCGCAACGTTTGTTCCGCTGGAAATTCCGCACATAATACCTTCCTTGGAGGCAAGGTCCTTTGATGTCTGAATTGCTTCTTCGTCCTTGATGATACAGATATCGTTATAAATATCCTGATTGAGAATACCGGGAATCAAGCCGTCACCGATGCCCATTTGCATATGGGTGCCGATGCTGCCGCCTGAAAGAATTGCCGCATGCTCAGGCTCAACTGCCCAGATTTCGATATCGGGGTTTTCTTCTTTAAGGGTTTCGCCGATACCTGTGATTGTTCCGCCCGTGCCGATGCCCGAGCAGAAGCCGTGAATGGGTCCGTCAACCTGGTTGAGGATTTCAACACCTGTCTGCTTGCGCTGAATTGAAACGTTGGCAGGGTTTTCAAACTGCTGAGGAACAAAAACATTGGGGTCATCCTTCTGCATCTGCAACGCTACGCGAAGGCATTCTTCAATGCAATCGCCGATGTTGCCTGCATCGTGAACAAGGCGCACCTGAGCGCCGTAATGCTCAACAAGCTTTCTGCGCTCCTCACTTACGGAGTCGGGCATAACGATGATAACCTTGTAACCTCTCACCGCACCCACCAATGCAAGGCCGATGCCCTGATTGCCGCTTGTGGGTTCAACGATGATTGTGTTTTCGTTGATGATGCCTTTTTTCTCGGCGTGTTTAATCATATTGTAAGCAGTTCTTGTTTTGATTGAACCGCCAACATTCATACCCTCAAATTTAACGAGGATTTCTGCACTGTCAGGCTCAGCCATTTTGTTAAGGCGAATAAGGGGCGTGTTGCCCATAGCCTGAAGAATATTGTCATGAATCATATTTCCACCTCAATTTACATAATATGTAAATCTTAACTTTTTTGAAACCAACAAATTATATCACATAAAAATCAATATATCAACATTTTACCGTAAAAAATACCGTTCCACAAAAGTGAAACGGTATTTTTGTTACCACTGCATTGTAACTTCTTCTTTTTCGTACTGGCTCTGATATTTGTCCTGATAATAGTTGCTCAGTTCAACATCAAGCTCACCCTCCTGAGTGAGGTTGATAATTGTGCAGCCGCGCTGTGAACCTTGGGTGTCAATATCACCGTAAGCAAGGTAGTCAATGCTTAAACCGTAAACAAGGTTGATACCCTTGTATTCAATAATGGCATTGTTGATGTGGTCGTGATCGCAGAAAAAAGCCTTTGTTGAGCCGAGAGCATGGGCTGTTTCAAAAAACTCTTCAGGGTAAACGCCGTGGTAAACGGTTTCTTCATCTTCGTGATACCAGCCTGTAATCAGCTTTGCGTTTTCGGTGTCTTTATAACCGTTTTCCTGAAGCTCTTTCCAGGCAAACTCATATTCCTCCAGCGGAATGTGGAAAAATGCAAGGGAGGTAAACATCGGGTATTCCGGGTCAATAGCCTTGTTTGCCTTGTCAATTGCTTCAACATTCTCTTTGTACCAATTTATCTGGCTTTCTTTGATGTTGTCATATTTCCACATAAGTCCCAGATAGTCACCATCGGTGTAGGCGTGGGAGTCAAGCATAAAATATGCATTTTTAACGATGCCGTCGGAATTTTTAACCTTGATTATGTGGTTGCCGAAGCCGTCAACATCTTCGGGGCCCATCTGATAAAGGCTGTATTTCAAGTCGGGGTTACCCCAAAGCTGAGCAATTTCTTCACGGCTGTAATAGCTATAAAGCTCCGAGTCGTGGTTACCGAAGCCTACCGTGTAATAAACGCCCAATGTTTCCATAAGGCTGATGAGCATTTCGGTGGGCTTTTTGTTGTTGAAGGTGCCTGCATTAAAGGGCACGGGGAACACCATATCACCTGTAATCACAACAAGGTCGGGTTTCTCTGCCTGAAGCATTGTTGCAACGGCATTGAGCGCCATTCTGTCTTCATCCGCAGACATCCAACCGCCGCCGATGTGAACGTCGGTGAGCTGAACGATTTTTAAATCTCTGTCAGTGTTAAAAGTCCAATTGCCGTCTGCATCCTTTTGGGGCACAAGCTTGTCTTCAACCTCAACAGGCTTGAAGCTTTGGGCATATTCAACCGTGTCGTTAAACACATTGATATTAACAACTGCCGTAACAACGGCAACAAGAGCGATAACTGCAAAAATACATCCTATGATTTTAACTGCTTTCATAATACACCTCTTTTTTGAACTGTAGATAATTATAAAGTAAACCTCCAAATTTATCAATAAGAAAAATGCAACATTTTCGCTATTCCGTCTGCATTGACTTTGTTTTTGAGTGATGATATAATCCAATCAAGCCCGAAGGGTAATATTTTTATCAGGTGATACTATGAACTACAAAGACACTTCACTTTCATCAAGAGAGCGTGCAGAGGCACTTCTTTCACTTATGACATTGGAAGAAAAAGTGGCTCAGCTTGATATAATCAGAGGCGTGGAATATGCCACAATTCCTCACGCGCTCAACCATTGCGCCATTGATGAAAAATCAGAAATAAAATTTGATGAGCTCGAAAAAACAATCGGTGCAAGAGGTATCGGCTTCATTCACGATGCTTATGCCGTGCCCAAAATGTTTAACCGTTTTCAGAAATATATGGTAGAGAAAACCCGTCTGGGTATTCCCTGCATTTTCACAGGTGAAGCGCTCCACGGAATCAGCTTCCCCGGAGCCACAATTTTTCCCGTGCCGCTCACTTTGGCAGCTTCTTTCAACCGCAAAATTACAAACCGCGTTGGTCAGGCTATCGGCGCAGAAACAAGGATTCTGGGTATGCACGAAATCCTTGCCCCCAACCTTGATGTTGCACGAGAACCCCGTTGGGGCAGAGTTGAAGAAACCTTCGGTGAAGATACATATCTCTGCAGTGAAATGGGCTATGAAATTATTACTGGCGAGCAGAAAAACGGCAACTTCAGCCGTGACGATGCCGTACTCACCGAGCCAAAGCATTACTGCGTTCACGGCATTCCCGAAAACGGAATCAACTGCGCAACAGCCAGAGCCGGCAAGCGCGAAATTGAACAATGCTACCTCCCCGTTTTTGAAAAAGCAATCACCAAAGCAGGCGCCAACAACGTTATGGCATGCTACAACGCCATTGACGGTGAGGTTGTTATCAGCTCCCATTATTATCTCACCGAAATTCTCCGCAACCGCTGGGGAATGAAGGGTTATGTCAGGGCAGACTGGGGCGCAATCAGACGAATTCTTCAGGCTCACAAAACCGCCGAGACTGACAAAGAAGCTATCCGTGATGTTTTCAATGCAGGTATGGATATGCAGGGCTGCAGCGACTACACTCCCGATATGTGGGAAGGCACTCTTATTGAATACATCAACAAGGGTGAAATCTCAATGGAGCAGGTTGACAACTCCGTTCTCAATGTGCTCACCCTCAAATTTGAGCTTGGTCTTTTCGAAAATCCCTATGCAGACGAAGAAAAATACAAGGATGTCATCCGTTGCGAAGAGCACAAATCTCTGGCTTACGAAGCCGCAAAGGAAGGCATGACCCTTCTTGAAAACGACGGCATCCTTCCTCTTAAACAAAATTACAAAAAAATCGCGCTCATCGGTCCCTCATCTGCCAAGCAGAGAGTCGGCGGATATTCTTCAATGCCCGACGGCTACGAGGTGCGTTCTGTTTATCAGGAGCTCAGCGAAGCTCTTGACGGCAAAGCAGAAATTATGCAGTGTTCCGGCTGCGGAATTCCCATGGGCACTCAGGCAATCACCGCAGAAGACGGTCAGTTCCACCTCATTGACGTTTATGACGAGGTTGAAGACACAAGCATAGCCGATGCCGTTGCAACCGCAGAAAAATGCGACCTTGTTATTTTTGTTGGTGGTGACAACAACTTCACAAGCGGTGAAGGTCACGACCGTTCCGACCTGAGACTTCCCGGTGAGCAGAGAGAGCTTATTCTTGAGGTTGCCAAGCTCGGCAAACCTATGGTGCTTGTTTTTGAAAACGGCAGGAGCATCGACCTTTCGCAAGAGCTTAAGGTTTCAAATGCCGTGCTTCTCTCCTGGTTCGGCGGTGAATTCGGCGCAAAAGCCATTGTTGAAACGCTGCTGGGCAACTATAACCCCGCAGGCCGTCTCCCTGTTTCGTTCCCTGCAGACGGAAACAGAATTCCCTGCTATTATTCTCAGCTCCCCAACTTCTTTGAAAATATGTTTGAGGGTGAAAGAGGAGCCCGCTACCCATTCGGCCACGGACTTTCTTACACAAAGTTTGAATACTCCGACCTTTGCATTACAAAAACAGGTGACACAGACTTCACCGTTACAGCCAAAATCAAAAACATCGGTGATGTTGACGGTGACGAGGTTGTTCAGCTTTATGTCAACGATGTTGTTTCTTCAATTATGACCCCACGCAAGCTTCTTCAGGGCTTTGAAAGAATCAACCTTAAAGCAGGCGAAACAAAGAGCGTGGAATTTAACCTCGACTTTGATTCGTTCAAGCTTCTCAACAAAGACTATGAATGGGTTGTTGAAAACGGTAAGTTTGAAATTATGCTTGGCGCCGCTTCAAACGACATCAGACTTATGCAAACAGTTGAAATCAACCGATAAGGAGATTTGTTATGGCAATAATAAGATTTTTTGCTTCAATTCTTTTAACTCTCGGCATTCTTCAGTCTCCTTTTGCAATGTTTACCCCGATGGCTGACAGGATATATAAAGACAGCGGGCTTTCTGTTGAGCCTGACGAAACAAAATATGTTAAAATCACAGCCGTTGACGAAGGTCACGATATTTATAATCCTCCTGCCGACAGTGCAGGCTACCGTTACGGTCCGTCAATGATTATCAACGCTGACGGAAGCATTGATGCTTATCTTTCTGCTCCCGGAATCCGCAGTGAGTGGGACTGGATAATTTACCGTCACTCCCCGGACGGCGGAAAAACCTGGACAGAAGAAAAAGCTGTTTTGCAGCCCACGGCAGACTCCGTTGACTTTTATTCCTGCTGTGACCCCGGCGTAATCAAGCTGAGTGACTATTACTACATCGCCTACACCTCCACCACCAACGAAAACGGCACCGACAACTGCGTTTTTGTGGCAAGGAGCAAAAATCCCGACGGTCCTTTTGAAAAATGGAACGGCAACGGCTGGGGAGGAAAGCCCTCACCCATTGTGGTTTTCACGGGCGACGAGGACGCCTACGGCGCAGGCGAGCCCTCAATGGTGGAGCTTGACGGCAAGCTTTATCTTTATTACACCTGGAAGGACACGGGCATCAACCAGACAAGGCTCAGCATTGCCGACGCTTCCGACGAAAACTGGCCCGCAACAATGCAGGACAAGGGCGTTGCAATTAACCACACCTATAATATGTCTACCCTTGACTCGGCAGATGTGAAATACGTTGAAGATTTCGGCAAATTCATTGCCGTTGTTACCTGCGACAGATTCACAACCGAAAGCTTTATCGGACTTTATGTTTCTGACGACGGACTTTCCTTCAAGGAGTCAAGCGCCGCAAAGGTGAACATCAGCCATTGCTGTCACAACTGCGGAATCACCTCCCGACCCGACGGTCACATCCGCCTTTCAGACGGGGTTTATCTCGCCTACGCTTACGGCGACGAATGGGCATATTGGCCCACAAGAATGAACAAGGTTGAGTTGAGCCTCGTTGATGCTCCCGACTTTTCCGAAATGGACAAGCAAAACCTCAAAACTCCCGTAACCTACGCAAAGAAAAGCTGGTACAGAAACTTTGTTGCAATCACTGCCGAAGACCAGGTGCTTGAAGTGAAAAAATCAAAAATCAGCTTTGTGCCCGAAATTCATAAGGTTGACAGTGAGAGAGAATACAAAACCAACAACATCGGCGTTGAATTTTCAGGCTGCGACGAAAGCATCGTCAAGCTCGTCTGCGGCAGATTTTATCCGCAGAATGTTGGCGAAACTTATGTTACCGCCACCTGGAAAGGACACACGGAAGAGTTTTTAATCAGAATAACGGAATAAAAAATTCGGGTCACACCGCTTGGTGTGACCCGAAAAATTTTTGTTAAGGAAATACTTTTGTGCCGTCGGAGTAATACAAGCAATCTCCGTCACTCATTATGGTCTCAATTGCTCCGTCAACAAAAGATGATGATTCATTTGATAAGTGGACAGTATAACGGTGGATTATTCCCGCACCGTCAACAGCTACCACATCAATGGTGAGCTTGTCGGTCTGATTCATTTCAAAGCCTTTATTAAGAGGAATTTCTCCCTCGGCTTTGTTAAATGTTTCGGTAACATCCTGCTCCCATACCTTTTTGCCGTTGACAGCGGCTTCAAGGCTAACCTTTTCAAAGCTCCTGTTATCCATTTTGGCAGTTGCATCACTGATGATGTTAATTCTGCCGTTGAAGTTATATTTACCGTTTGAATAACCATAACTTCCGCTGAAATCGGCGTGGTCTATCATCGGAAGATAAGAGTACCACATATCAGAAACATACACATCTTCAAGAAGCTCTGTTTTGGTTTCACCCTTTGATTCAATGAGTAAAACGGCATTTTCTTCATTAAACAGAGGTACGCTTACGGTGGCTGAATATTCCGTTGAGCCCGATTTGGAAAGAGGATAAATTTTATCCCCGATTTCAACGCTGAGCTTTGTATCTTCGCCAATAGCCTTGGGAACAATTTTCAGGCTCACGGGCACGGTCAGCTCTGCTTCATTCAAGTTACCTTTGCTCTCTTCAACGCTTGAAACAATGCTTGTCTGCTTTTTGAGAGCATTGTCCACGTTTGAATAAATGGAGTTGATGTTGGCATTCATTGTGTTGAACTGGTTGTTGACAGTTTCCTGCAAACTTTCAACCTGTTCTGTAAGGTTAACAATTGCAACAATTGATGCAATTAACCCCGCAATGAGCACAACTATGACACACACAAGAAGTTTTGAACGCTTGTTTTTCATAAACTGACCTCCTTATTAAATTTTGTTTTTCCGTCAGGTTTATTTAAACAAAATGCTGTTTAAAATTCCCTGAAGTCTTTCCTGCTTGCCTGAGCAAGGCTCGGTTGTGTTTTTGAGATTATGAGCGTAATCTGCAAGCTCTTCAAGAGTTGCTTCACCTGCCACGATCTTTGCGCCGATGCCCTCGTTGAAGCTTGAATATTTTTCGGTAACAAAACCGTCAATTCTGCCGTCCTCAATGATTTCAGCGGCTTTGATAAGGCCGAGAGCAAATGTATCCATACCGAGGATATAGCTTTCAAACATATCCTCATAAGTGTTTGAGGGTCTGCGGTTTTTGGCGTCAAAGTTAAATCCGCCTGTGAGACCGCCTGCCTTGAGCACCTCGTACATACACATTGTGGCTTCATACACATCAAATGGGAATTCGTCTGTGTCCCAACCGAGGAGGTAGTCGCCCTGGTTGGCATCGATTGAACCGAGCATTCCGTTGATTGCAGAAACTCTGAGTTCGTGCTGGAAGGTGTGGCCTGCAAGAGTAGCGTGGTTTGCTTCAATGTTCATCTTGAAGTCCTTATCAAGACCATACTGACGAAGGAATCCGATTGCTGTTGCGGCATCAAAATCATACTGATGCTTCATAGGCTCCTTCGGCTTGGGCTCAATGTAGAAATCACCTGTGAAGCCGATTTTGCGGCCGTAATCAACAGCCATTTTCATAAGTCTTGCAATGTTTTCCTGCTCAAATTTAACATCGGTGTTAAGAAGAGTTTCATAACCCTCTCTGCCGCCCCAGAAAACATAACCCTTGCCGCCGAGCTTAACTGTGAGCTCAAGTGCTTTTTTAATCTGAGCAGCGGCAAAGCAATAAACTTCAGCTGAGTTTGTGCTGCCTGCACCGTTCATAAAACGGGGGTTTGAGAACATATTGGCTGTGCCCCAAAGGCATTTGATGCCTGTGGCATTCATTTTTTCAAGAATATAATCTGTGATTTCATCAAGTCTTGCGTTTGTTTCGTTGATGTCGTCTGCCTCGGGAACAAGGTCAACATCGTGGAAGCAGAAATATTCAACACCCAATTTCTGCATAAATTCAAAGCCTGCGTCAACCTTTGCTTTGGCGTGAGCCATTGTGCCCTTTTCTGCGCCGAAGGTTTTGTCAGCAGTATCTCTGCCGAACATATCTGTGCCTGCGGCACCGAGGTTATGCCACCAAGCCATTGCAAAGGGGAGATAATCCTTCATGGGCTTACCCATAACCATCTTTTCTGCATCATAAAATTTAAAAGCAAGAGGATTTTTGCTCTGAGGCCCCTCAAACTTGATTGTGTCAATTCCTTTAAAAATTTCGCTCATAGTTTTACTCCTTACTCAATGCATTGAAAGTTTGTTTCAACGCAGGGTATATTTTTTTGAAATTCTGATACTTTTTATCATAAAGCGCCGCAAGGCTTTCATCCGGCTCAACCGAGTCCACAACCTCAACCAAAGCATCACAGGCTTCATTCACATTATTATACACTCCGCAGCCAACCATTGCAAGCATTGCGCCGCCGTAACCGGGGCCCTGCTCTGTTTTAACGATATCAAGGCGGATATTGAGCACATTGGCAATAATCTTTTTCCATAATTCACTTTTTGCACCGCCGCCGCAGATATTGCTCTGACTGATGCAAATACCAAGGTCTTTTGCGATTTCAAAACAATCACGGATTGCAAAGGCAACGCCCTCAAGCACAGACTGAAGCATATCTTCACGCTTTGTGTCCATACTCATACCAATAAAGGTGCCTCTTGCATTTGTGTCGTTTATAGGGCTTCTTTCACCCATAAGATATGGCAGAAAATAAACCGTATTGTTGCCAAGCTTTTCGTCTGTGATTTTTGACTGAATCAAAGAATAATCTTTGTCCGAAAGAATGTCATCCATAAACCATTTGTTGCAGGATGCGGCAGAAAGCATACAGCCCATAAGATGATAATTTCCGTCAGCGTGGGCAAAGGAATGGAGGGCATTGAACTTATCAACACCGAATGAATTGCTGGAAATAAAAATTGTGCCCGAAGTGCCCAATGAAATGTTGCACTTGCCGTTGCCCACGGTACCTGTGCCGATTGCCGCGGCGGCATTGTCACCTGCACCGGCCACAACCTTAACTTCACCAAAACCGAACAAGTCGGCAATTTCTTTTTTCACATTGCCCACAACATCATAGCTCTCATAAAGGCGGGGTAATTTATCTTCGGTGATGTCACAGATTTCAAGCATTTCTTTGCTATAGCATTTATTTTCAACATCCAGCAAAAGCATACCCGAAGCATCGGAATAATCACAGCAGTGGATTCCTGTGAGCTTATAATTTATGTAATCCTTGGGGAGCATAATTTTGTTGATGCGCTCAAAATTCTCAGGCTCGTTGTTTTTCATCCAAAGAATTTTGGGGGCGGTGAAGCCGGCAAAAGCAATGTTTGCCGTGTATTGTGACAGCTTATCCTTGCCGATTATGTTGTTGAGATATTCAACCTCTTTTTCGGTTCTGCCGTCGTTCCACAAAATTGCTGGGCGAATAACCTCATCATTTTTGTCAAGAGCCACAAGACCGTGCATCTGACCGCCGGCCCCGATACCGCAGACCTGACTTTTATCAAAACCTGCTACAAGCTCGTTGATGCCCTCAACGGTTGCGTTCCACCAATCGGCAGGGCTCTGCTCCGACCAGTTTGAACGGGGGAAGCTTATGGGATATTCTTTGGAAACCACGTTTCGGATGTCACCTTTTTCGTCCACAAGCAAAAGCTTGACAGCCGAGGTGCCTAAATCTATACCAATATAAAGCATAAAAATACCCTTTCATTATATTCTGATAACAGTTTAACCCATCAGCGGTGATAATTCAAGGGGTTTTAGCCTTGATTTTTGTCCGCGTACATTGTAAAATTATATATTGTAAATGCTTTTACGGAGGAACTCCAATGAAAACTATTGTTAAACAGATTTTTGAAAATCCCGAAAATTTCGGCGGCAAGGAAATCAGCATTTCAGGCTGGGTGAGAACTTTGCGCTCATCTAATGTTTTTGGTTTTATTGAAATAAATGACGGAACATTTTTCAAAAACATTCAGGTTGTTTTTGAAAGTGAAAATCTCCCAAACTACAAAGAAATTGCTTCAATGAATGTGGGCGCCGCGCTGAACATTGACGGCGTGCTTGTGCTCACCCCCGAAGCAAAGCAACCCTTTGAAATCAAAGCAACAAAAATCTCCGTTGAGGGCACCTCAACCCCCGATTACCCCTTGCAGAAAAAACGCCACTCCCTTGAATATCTGCGCACAATTGCACACTTAAGACCGAGAACAAACACCTTCTCTGCCGTTTTCAGGGTCAGAAGCGTTGCAGCTTATGCGATTCACAAATTCTTTAACGAAAGAGGCTTCGTATACACCCACACACCAATCATCACCGCAAGTGACTGCGAAGGCGCAGGTGAAATGTTCCGCGTGACCACTCTGGATATGGAAAACATTCCCAAAAAAGACGGCGGTGTTGACTTTTCACAGGACTTTTTCGGAAAGAGCGCAAATCTCACCGTAAGCGGTCAGCTAAGCGCAGAAACTTATGCAATGGCATTCAGAAATGTTTACACCTTCGGCCCCACCTTCAGAGCAGAAAACTCCAACACCACCCGCCACGCGGCAGAGTTCTGGATGATTGAGCCTGAAATTGCCTTTGCCGACCTCAGCGATGATATGCGTCTGGCAGAGGATATGCTGAAATTTGTGATAAACTATGTGCTTGAAAATGCGGCAGAGGAAATTGCATTTTTCAACGCCTTTGTTGACAAGGGACTTATTGACAGACTTCAGGGTGTTGTGAATGCCGATTTTGGCAGAGTAACATACACCGAGGCAATTGAAATCCTTAAAAAGAACAATCAGAATTTTGAATATCCCGTTGAATGGGGCAGTGATTTGCAGACAGAGCACGAACGCTATCTTACCGAAACCGTGTTCAAACGCCCCGTTTTTGTGACGGATTATCCCAAGGAAATCAAAGCTTTTTATATGCGCCTTAACGACGACGGCAAAACTGTTGCGGCAATGGACTGCCTCGTGCCCGGCATCGGTGAAATTATCGGCGGAAGTCAGCGTGAGGAGCGTTATGACGTGCTCTGCGAGCGCATGAAAGAAATGGGTCTTGATGAAAAAGATTATTGGTGGTATCTGGATCTGAGAAAGTACGGCGGAACAAAGCATGCGGGCTTCGGACTCGGCTTTGAAAGAGCAATTATGTATCTCACAGGTATTCAGAACATCCGCGATGTTGTCCCCTTCCCCCGTACGGTGGGAAATGCAGAGTTTTAATTGTGAAACTCTTGACAATGCAAAGTTTTTTCTTTATTATAGTAATGTTAAAATAAAACATAAGGATGTGTTTTTTAGTGGATAAACAATACGAAGCATTATTTACCCCCTGGAAAATCGGCAATGTTGAAATCAAGAACAGAATCGTAATGTGCCCCATGGGCGGTACATCACTTTTCGGCTGGTTTGAACTTGGCGGTTGCCACTTCGACAAAGAGGCTGCAAAGCTTTTCCTTGAAAGAGCTAACAACAACGTTGGTCTCATCATCCCCGGTATTGCTCCCTTGAGAGATACCTTCTGGGGCAAATGGCTCTGGCAGAATCCCAAGATGTTTGAAGAGCTTAAAGAATTTATGGATGAAATCCATAAAACAGGCGCAAAGCTTTTTGTTCAGCTCACAGCAGGTATGGGCCGTTCCTGGGCCATCACTGAGCTTGTAGCTCCCCTTCATAAAAACAAAATCACACGTGCTCTTGTTAAGCCTATTCTTGACACTTCACACGAGCTCGCTTCTCCCAGCCCCCAGCCTTCACGTTGGGCTCACGACATCATCTGCCCCGAAATGACCAAAGAGCAGATTCACGAAATTATTGAAGCATTTGCAAAAACTGCAAAGCTTTGCCGCGATGCAGGCGTTGACGGTGTTGAAGTTCACGCTGTTCACGAGGGCTACCTTCTTGACCAGTTCGCAATCGAATTTTTCAACAAGCGTACCGACGAATACGGCGGAAGCTTTGAAAACAGATACCGTTTTGCAGCTGAGGTTGTTAAGGCAATCAAAGAATCCTGCGGTGATGATTATCCCGTTTCTCTTCGTTACTCAGTTGAGTCAAAAATGAAGGGATTCTGCGAAGGCGCAATGCCCGGCGAAGAATACACAGAGGTTGGCCGTAATATGGCTGAATCTGAAAAAGCTGCAAAGTATCTTCAGGATGCAGGCTATGATATGCTCAACGCCGACAACGGTACATACGACTCATGGTACTGGGCACATCCCCCTATGTATATGCCTCAGAACTGTAACCTTGACGACGTTGCTCACATCAAAAACTTCGTTGACATTCCCGTTGTTTGCGCAGGCCGTATGGAGCCCGACGCAGGTGCTCAGGCTGTTGCCGAAGGCAAAATCGACGGCGTTGGTGTTGCACGTCAGTTCCTTGTTGACCCCGAGTGGATCACCAAAATCATTGACGACAGACTTGAAGAAATCAAGCCCTGTATCTGCTGCCACAGCGGTTGCTTCAACTTCTCATCTTCAAAGGGTCACGCAAACACTCAGGACCTTAAAGACACAATGGGTCTTGCTCGTTGCGCACTCAACCCCAAAACAATGCAGTCCAAAAAATACAAGCTCACACCCGCAAAGAAGAGCAAGAACATTGCTATCATCGGCGGCGGTATCGGCGGTATGGAAGCTGCTATTGTTTGCGCACAGCGCGGCCACACAGTTACTCTTTATGAAAAGTCAGGCGTTCTCGGCGGTGTATTTATTGCAGCAGCTGCTCCCTCTTTCAAAGAGAAAGACCGTGACCTTATCGCTTGGTACAACCGTGAGATTATGAAATATCCTTCAATCACAGTTAAACTCAACACCGAGGTTAAGGATGTTGCTTCCCTCGGCGCTGACGAGGTTATTGTTGCAACAGGTTCTGTTGCAAACAGCATTCCCGTTAAGGGCGCTAAGGAATATGGCATTGAAGCTGTTGAATACCTCCTTAAAGAGAAAGAGGTTGGCGACAATGTTGTTATCGTAGGCGGCGGTCTCACAGGCTGTGAAATTGCTTATGACCTCTTCCTTCAGGGCAAGAAGCCCGTTATTGTTGAAATGCAGGATGACCTTATCACCACTCCCGGTGTTGCTCTTGCAAACACAAGCTTCCTTCGTGACTGCTTCAAGGCTAACAATGTTCCCGTTTACCTTGAATCCAAAACAACTGAAATCCGTAAGGACGGCGTAACAATCGCAACAAAAGACGGCAAGACAATCGACATTCCTGCCGACAGCGTTGTTCTTTCTGTTGGTTACAGACCCGCTCCCGTTGCTCCCAAGGCAAAGCATGTTCACGTTATTGGTGACGCTGCCAAAGTAGGTAACCTCCGCACAGTTATCTGGGGCGCATGGGATATCGCAATGAAGCTCTGATAAAAAACTTAAGTGGCTTACTTCGGTAAGCCACTTTCTTTTATATAAAGTTTTTAACGGCGTTATAAATGCAGATTAAAACAATCACGCTATACGCCGACCACTCGTAAGGAAGTTTTTGTTTCTCGATGAAAATCCCCTGTATTTTTGCCAAAAGCCTCGCAAGGCGACAGCCTTGCTGTGTTTTATGGCTTCAATACAGGAAATTTTCTTATCTTATGAAACTGCGAAGCACTTTAAAATATAAATTTTGGATACAAGAAAAAGCAAACCCACCCGATAATGCTGACGCATATCGGGTGGGTTTAACGAATTATTGTGCCAAAAGTTCATATTTTAAAGAAAAACTGCCTTATGAGC
>JBGVFJ010000050.1:0-22741 GCA_045121005.1 Acutalibacteraceae bacterium | reverse complement strand
TTTGGTGCAATTATAAAACCGATTTCAATCGGTAATATATCTAAAATGTCCGCGGACAAAATTTTAGTCATAAATAAAAATCCTTTCAAATTAGAACCCCACCAAGCCGGTTGCTGCCGATAGTAACCTGCGTTTAAAAGCAGGTGGGTTGCCTCCCGCGGCATTTGTGCTCCCAACGTCCGGATAAACCGGGAGGTCTGCATCCCTGCAACGGAGAAAGGCTCCCGAAAATAAAATTGTAGGGTTAATATAGACAGCAGTTATCGAACTGAGCAGGGGAATTATTATTCCTCTTCAAAGAACAAGTCTTGCAAACGTTCTTCAAAAATCTTGCCTATTTCATCAAAAACCTTCTGGTCCTCAATAGGAGCAAGGAAAATCTCACCGTCTTCTTCTTCCACTTTTAAGATGATTATTTCACCGTCATCGTAAATTATTTCATCGGCTTCGTCATATACGGGAAGAAGAGCAATATAGCGACCGTCATCAGTTTCAATGCGGTCAAGCTCCTCAAAAACATGTTCTACGCCATCTTCGTCAACTACACTGACAAGATCGGGGTTAAATTCTTCTGACATTACAGTATCCTCCAAAACAAATTATCACAGATGTATTTTAACTTTTTTTTGATGATTAGTCAAGATTAAATGTAAAAATAGAAAGTTTTTCTTTTTACTTATTTTTTTTAGTTTCCATTTACTTTTATTAATAAATATGTTATAATTTCCGAGATTAGACATTCAAGAGGTGGATATATGATTACGAAACTTTCCAAGTGGGTTGTCAAAAACCCAATGCTTATAATTATTATAGCGATTGCAATAATGATACCCAGCGCAATCAGCTATTTGCTGACACCTATTAACTACGACATTCTTTCATTTTTACCTGTTCAGAGTGAACCCGGTGACATTGATGATTCAAATGCCGTTTACGGAATCAACGTTGTAGGTGACAGTGCTAATATCTCCATTGTTATTATGGAAAACCTCACCCCAAAAGAAATGAATAAAATTTGTGAGGATGTTAATGCTGTTGAAGGTGTGGCCAGCGCAATGTGGGTTGGTTCTGTGGCTGATATCGGCATTCCTGAATCGATGTATCCGGATATTCTGAAAGAGATGCTTTATGCAGAAAAAGACGGCAAAAAGTCAACGCTGATGTTGGTTCAATATGACCCTGATGATGAAGAAAATCCAAAATTTGACTCTATAGCAAAGGTTAACGCAGTTAAAGAAGTTCTCAATGAACAATGTCATGTTTTCGGACTTTCAGCAGTTATGACCGACACCAAAGAGATTATTGAATCCGAAATGTTCGTTTACATAGGCGTAGCTGTTGGTCTTGCTTCGATCATCATCCTTTTAACAACAAAGCATGTTCTTGCTACTGCAGTTATAGTTCTTTCACTCGGACTCGGTGTTATAACAAATATGGGAACAAACTTTGTTTTCGGAAGTATTTCCTATCTGACCCAGGCCATTGCAGCAATTTTACAAATGGCTGTTACGATTGACTATGCAATTATCCTGCTTGACCGTTTTGAAGAGGAATGCGAAAAAACCGACAATGTTAAAAAGGCAATGGCAAAAGCTGTTAAATTTTCATTTACTTCACTTTTCGGCGGTGCTTCAACAACCTTCTTCGGTTTCATAGCTCTTTGCTTTATGAGTCTTACAATCGGCTTCCAGATCGGCCTTGTTATGGCTAAGGGTGTTGTGTTCGGCCTTTTATCTGTTCTTGTTTTTATGCCCGCTCTTGTTATTAAGTTTTATAAGCAGATTTACGGCAAAGAGCACAGAAACTTTATTCCTTCTTTCAACAAACCGGTTGATTTTATAATTAAACACAAAAAGGTGTTTGTAATTATCTTCTTTATACTTTTTGTTCCTGTATATCTTCTCAATGCAAACGTTCCTACCTACACTGACCTCAACGGCAGAATGCCTGCTGACAGCCCCTCTCTTATTGCCTCCAAAAAGCTTAAAGAGGATTTCGGTATTGCCTCAATGAACTTTGCTCTTGTCAGTGCCGACCTGCCTTCAGGTGAGGTAACTCAGTTGATTGATGAAATGGAAGGTATTGACGGTGTCGGAAGCGTGGTTGCTCTCAACAGCTTTGTCGGCGGAGCTATTCCCACCGATATTATGCCCGATTTGTTAAAAAACATTATTGAAAAAGAAGTTGAACAAAACGGAGAGTCCAAGAAATATACTCTTATGGCTATTTTCGGAAACATCGGTCTTGAAGATGAAGAAGAGTTCCGAAAAATGAAAGAAGAACTGACTGCGGTTGTTAAAAAATGTGACCCGGTGGGATGTGTTACCGGTGAGTCAATTATGTATGACGAATTGGTTGATATTGCAGAAATTGACCTGGTTGTTACAAGTGCAATCAGTATTCTAACTGTTGCGATTCTTATTGCTTTCACTTTTAAATCAATTCTTATTCCTATAATTCTTGTTGCCGGTGTTCAGTTTGCAATTTACCTTAATCTCGGTATTTCAACAATGATGAACGATGAGGTCGTTTTCCTTGCTCCTATTGTTCTGGGATGTGTTCAGCTGGGCGCAACCATTGACTATGCTATCCTTCTGACTAACCGTTTCCAGGAGGAGCTGCAAAAAGGAAAAGAGAAGCACGAAGCTATGAGGTCTGCTGCAAGGGCTGCTTCAAGGTCAATTTTCCAGAGTGCTATGACTTTCTTTTCAGCAACTATCGGTATTGTTATCGTCGGTAAGGTTGAGCTTGTAACGGACCTTTGTGTTCTTATGGCAAGAGGTGCTCTCGTCAGCTCAATTGTTGTTATTGGTTTTGTTATGCCAATGCTTCTCTGCTTTGAAAAATATATCAATAAAACAACTTTTGGTTGGAGAGAAGCAAAAGAATTTGACTTTAAAAGAGGGTTAGGATTTATGAAAAAGAATAAAAAGGCTGCAAAAGCTGTTTTGTCTGTTTTTCTTTGCTTGTGTCTTACATTAGGCTTTGCCGGATGTGGCAAAACAGAGGATGAAGCAAATGATAACGGACCTGCTGCATCTCTTTATGAAAACACAGCAAGAAACGTAACAAAAAGTGAAACTGTGTATATCAATATGAATGCTATGGGTGGTGTCACCAAAACAACTGTTACTGATTGGATTCATACTGACACTCCCGAAGTAAGAGTTTATGATGTTACTGACCTTGATTCAAGTGCAATTCAAAATGTTAAAGGCGACATTATGCCTATCATTAACGAAAAAAATACTTCAGAAATTCTTTGGAATATGAATTCAACAGACCTGTATTATACTGCTACAACAAAGAAACAGGTTCCTGTTAAAATCAAAATCAATTATTATCTCAACGGTGAACCTGTTACTGCTGAAGAAATTGCAGGTCAGAGCGGTAAAGTCAAGATTGAATTTGAGTTTGAAAACACATACACAAAGGCAGTTAAAATCAACGGAACAACTAAAAAAATGTACCTTCCTATGGTTGTTGTCGGGGGAACGATTCTTTCTGAATCCAAATTTTCGGGCATTGAAACCGAAAACGGCATTTCACTTGGTGACGGCTCAAATGAAATGGTCGGCGTGTTCAGTATTCCCGGTGTGAGTGAAAGTCTCGGTATCAGCTCTAAAGACCTTCAGGGCTATGGAGACATCAAGCTTAACAACAAAGCAAGCATCACTGCAACAACAGATTGCTTTGAGCTTGGAAATATGTATTTTGCAGCAATTCCTGTTGCTTCACTTGATCTTGATTTTGATGCATCAAACCAGGTAAACAGCCTTCAGGGCACACTTAATGTGCTCAAAACCCTTATGGGAAGCCTTGATAACATTGATATTCAGGGTCTTATGAACACATTGTCTTCAAACAGTGCAAACCTTTCTGGTCTTGCAGGTGTGCTCAATGACGCTATTTATGTGTATGAAAGCAATCAGGTTGCACTTGAAAAGATTATGGGTGTTCTCACAACTGAAAATATGAATGCGCTTTCTGATTTGTTGGTTGAGCTTGAAAAACCCGAAAACAAAGAGGCTATCTCAATGCTTACTAATTCAAGTCTTATTCAGAGTCTTATGAATATGCAGGATTTGGCAAATGCTCTTAAAAAAGCACAGCCCGTTATGAATGAGCTTTCAAGCGTTATGAATGACCCCGAGGTTAAATCAACCCTTAATAATCTTGATTCAACAATGGGTATTCTTGATGAGCTCCAGCGTGAAATCAACAAAAACAAAAATCTTATCAACACCCTCACAGATTTGCTTTCGGATTCAAACCTCGATTCGATTGCTGATATTTCAACAATCCTTGCAAATTCAAATGTTGACCTTTCAGATTACGGCATTATTGTTGATGATACCGATGCTTTCGTTGCAAACTGTGAAGCTTGGTTGAATGTAGGTAAGGAATATAAAATATTTACCGATGCTCATTCTTCCATGAGTACTAATGTTGCATTTATTTATATGACTGAGAGCATTACTCTCAATTATGAGGCAACACCGTCTGTTGAAGAGCAGGAGGAAGCTGCTGCTCCTTGGTACAAAAGATGGTTCGGATTAGATTAATAAATATTTCGGGGCTGTATTCGTACAGCTCCGATTAATTGCGTTTAAATGGATTTTGTAAAGGAAGTTTAGATTATGAAAGGTAAGCTTATAGTTATTGAAGGCCTTGACGGCAGCGGAAAGTCCACCCAGATTAACCGTCTTTGCGATGTTATTACCGAAAAGGGGATAACAGACTTTAAACAGATTAAATTACCCGATTATGAAAATGATTCAAGTGCACTTGTAAGAATGTATCTTAACGGTGATTTCGGTAAAAATCCTGAAGATGTTAATGCTTATGCAGCGTCAAGCTTTTATGCTGTTGACCGCTTTGCTAATTATAAAGCAAAATGGAAAAATGATTATGAAAGCGGAACAATAATTCTTGCTGACAGATATACTACTTCCAATGCATATCATCAGGCTACGAAGCTTAATGAGTGCGAATGGAATGATTATTTTGCCTGGCTTGAGGATTTCGAATATAATAAGCTCGGAATTCCAAAGCCCGATGCTGTTATCTACCTTGACATGCCCATTGAAATTTCACAAAAAATGATGACCTCACGCTATTCGGGAGATGAAAGTAAAAAAGATATCCACGAAGCAAATACAAGCTATTTGTCCAAGTGTCGTGTTGCAGCTAAGGCGGCAGCCGGTGCAATGGGTTGGTATGTTGTTAATTGCAGTGAGAACGATGAACCGCGCACAATTGACGATATCGGTTGTGAAATCGAAAATATTGTTTCAAAATTTATATTTTGATAATAAGTTCTTAACATTTTCTATTTACATTTAAATTTAAATGGTGTAAACTTAAAATAAGTATTTATGTCTGTAATCAGTAGGTGAAGTTATGATTTATGTTTTTTTGGCGAAGGGATTCGAAGAAGTTGAAGCAATTGCTACAATCGACGTTATCAGAAGAGCTGAAATTGAAGTCTGCACGGTTGGTGTGGGCTCAAAACTCATTGTAGGCTCCCACAACATCCCTGTTTTCTGCGACCTTGAAGAAAATGAGATTTCTGCAGATGATAATGTGGACGGTATTATTCTGCCCGGCGGTATGCCCGGCACTCTTAACCTTGAAAAGAATAAAACAGTCAATGACTTTATCGATTACGCTGTAAAAAACAACAAGCTTATAGCTGCTATCTGTGCTGCGCCGTCAATTCTTGGCCACAAGGGTCTTCTTGCGGGTAAGGAAGCAACATGCTTCCCAGGATTTGAAAATGAGCTTGAGGGTGCAACTATAAGTGATAAGTATGTTGTGACTGACGGAAATATTATAACTGCAAGGGGAATGGGAAGTGCTATAGACTTCGGACTTGCTATTTCAGAATATTTTTGCGGCAAAGATGAAGCTTTAAGGCTTAAAAATACATTACAATGTCCACAATAAAAGCGGAGATTCGAAAAAAATGCAAAGCTTTGAGAGAAAGCTATGGTGATAAATATGGCTGTGAAAACGCTTTTTTAAAAAGCAGGTTTTACACGGATTACGAAACCTTTCTGATTTATGCATCTTTTTCAAGCGAGGAAGATACTTTCAATCTGATTGAAAAAGCAATCCGTGACAATAAAACTGTTTTTTTGCCTAAGGTTTTTGGTGATGAAATGAAGTTTTTTCGCGTTTCCGGAACCAAGGCTCTTGTTAAAGGCACTTTTGGAGTGCCGGAGCCAAAGGAAGGCGAGGAGTATTCAGGTCAGAATGCCGTTTGTGTTGTGCCGGGTTTGGCTTTTGACAAAAGCGGAAATCGTCTCGGCTACGGAAAAGGATATTATGATAAGTTTTTGTCAATGTATCCCGATATAATTAAGATAGGTTTTTGTTCTGGATGTTGCTATTTTGATGAAATTCCCGCTCAGAAAAATGACATAAAAATGAACTTTATATTTGTTGATGATAATTTAATCGGAATATAAGGAGGTTTTTAAATGAATGACAGAAAAAAAGAGTTTAATGCTGATGTTGATCTTGATTCTCTGATTTCTTATTTCAACTCAGATTCAGACAAGAAGTCGTCTGAAAGTAAAATGAATGTGAATAAAGATGCGATTAAGAAAAACTCTCAGGAGAAGAAAAAGTTCGTTGTTCACATTGATGAAAGCGAATTGAATTATTCGGACAGCAACAGTTCAAAGCCTTCTGATAATTCATCAGTTTATTTCTCTAATTATCCCAAAAGAAAAACGAATATCCGTCAGAAAGCTCCGACTTCGGTAAAGGCATCCGCACCAAGTGTTAAGAAAAAGGCCAAAACCGTTGGCGGCAATTTTGCTGTTCTTCTTTTTGCATTTATTATTCTTTTTACCACCATTTCTTCTTATGTTTCTATTTCGGGTCTTAACGATATTCTTGCAATCAACACAAATGATGACGTTGTTAAAGTTGAAATTCCCGAAGAGCCGACATATAACGATATCATCGACATACTCCATGATAATGACCTTATTAAGCAAAAAATGCTTTGTACCGTTTTTACTAAGTTCAGACATTACGATGATGAAGATTATAAATATCTCAGCGGTGTTTATTATCTTGACAGAAGTATGGGTGTTGAAGGTATGCTCAACAAATGTATGGCTGCACCCGAATCTGCCGACACCGTAACTCTTGGCTTCCCTGAAGGATGGACGATTAAGCAGATTTTTGAAAAGCTGGAAAAATATGATGTTTGTAAAACGGACCGACTTTATACTGCTCTTAATGATGTTGACTTTGAATTTGACTTTGTCCGTTCACTTACCCCTGAAGAGGAAAGATATCAGCTTCTTGAAGGGTATATCTTCCCCGACACTTATGATTTTTATGTTGATGCCGATGCCAACTACGTTATAAGAAAGTTCCTTTCAAACTTTAATGACCGCTGGACTGATGAATATCAGGCAAGAGCTGATAAGCTTGGCTATACAATGGATGAAATTATTATTATTGCTTCCATTATTCAGAAGGAAGCTGCCGACAGCTCTCAGATGAAGGCTGTTTCATCTGTTATTCATAACCGACTTAAAAATTCTGTTAAGTTCCCAACACTTGGTTGTGACTCCACTGCTATATACGTCAGCAACTATGTTAAGCCTGTTGTTGGCGGAAACAAGGGTAACTATTATTTGAGCAAATATGACACAGCTGCTAACAGGGGATTGCCACCCGGACCCATTTGCAACCCCGGTGTAGATGCCATCAAGGCTGCGTTGTATCCTTCAGACACTAATTATTATTATTTCTTGCATGATAACTCAGGTAAGATTTATATGGCAAGAACACAACAGGAACATGAAAGCAACTATGTTTTGGCAATCAAAGCCAACAATTCAAACTGAGAAATATATGAATAATTTTAAATTTAAAACACCCGAACTTCTTGCTCCGGCCGGAGACAGAGAAAGATTTGATAAAGCACTGGAATTCGGTGCAGACGCTATATATGTGGGCGGTGCGGAATTCGGTATGAGAGCAGCTCCTTCAAATTTCACATTTGAGCAGCTTGCAGATGCTGTTGAAGCAGCCCACAAAAAAGATGTCAAGGTTTATCTTACGGTTAACACTGTTCCCAACAATAACGAAATAAGAAGATTACCCGATTTCCTTCGACAGGCTCAGGAAGCAAATGTTGACGCTCTGATTATTTCTGATCTCGGCACAATGAATCTTGCAAAAAAATATGCTCCTGACACAGAAATTCACATTTCAACTCAGGCGGGCATAACCAACTTCGAAACAGCAAATGTTTATTATTCTTTGGGTGCTAAAAGAATCGTCACAGCCCGTGAAGTTTCACTCGAAGATATTGCAGATATCAGAGCCAATATTCCCGATGATATGGATATTGAATGCTTTGTGCACGGCGCTATGTGTATGTCTTTTTCCGGCAGATGCCTTATTTCCAACTATCTGACAGCAAGAGATGCCAACAAAGGTGACTGTGCTCAGCCGTGCCGCTGGAAGTATCATCTTATGGAAGAAACACGTCCCGGTGAATATTTCCCTGTTTTTGAAGATGAACACGGAAGCTATATTATGAATTCGCGCGATATGTGTATGATTGAGCACATTCCGGAAATGGTTAAAGCTGGAATTACAAGCTTCAAAATCGAAGGAAGAGCAAAATCTGCATATTACACATCAGTTATTACCAACGCTTACAGAGCGGCAATTGACGGATTTTTAAAAAATCCTGTTGATGACTATGTTCCGGAACAATGGATAATTGATGAAATCCGTAAAATCAGCTACCGTGAGTACTGTACCGGCTTTTATTACGGACGCCCCCAGGATGATGCTCAGATGTTCTATGACGGCGGATATAAGCGCGAATGGAACGTTGCAGGTGAAATTATAACTTCTGACGGAAAAACTGTTACAGGCATTCTCAGAAATAGATTTTACGAAGGTGACGAACTGGAAGTTATGCAAGCAGGTCAGAAGCCTTTTAATGTAACAGTTACAAACTTAACTGACGAAAACGGCGAAAGAATTGATAATGCTCCTCATCCTATGATGAAGTTCAGCTTTGAGTGCAATGGTGTGCATGAAGGTGCAATTCTTCGCAAGAAACTTTAATCCTGTTAAAGGAGGTAAGAATTTTGGCAACAGCTACTAAAAAGAAAAAGAAAAACATGAATTCTGTATCAACTGCAGGGGCAATCTTAATTTCAATACTTGCCGTTGTTATGTTTACAGGTATTATTGTTTTTGGTTATGTAGGAATAAATCTGTTGACATTCGTTAACGGTGATGCTGCTATGACCCTTTCAAGCATTAAAAGCAGCCTTAACCAAACTACATTTCTTTATGCTACCGATTCTCAGGGTCAGACCGTTGAGCTTACGCGCTTGCACGGTACAGAAAACCGCGTTTGGATCGACCTTGAAGATATAAGTGACACCATGCAAAAGGCTTTTGTTGCACTTGAAGATAAACGTTTTTACGAGCATAACGGTGTTGACTGGAGACGTACAATCGGTGTTTTCCTGAAAAATAACGACCAGGGTGGTTCAACAATTACCCAGCAGTTAATTAAAAACATAACTGGAAAAAATGAGGTGACTTACGTACGTAAGTACCACGAGATTTTGACCGCACTTAACATTGAAAAAGCTTATGCTGCTGAGGGTTATAACTCCAAGGATGTTATTCTTGAAGCATACCTTAATACTGTTTATCTCGGCAAGGGATGCTATGGTGTTAAAACAGCGGCTGAAACTTATTTCGGTAAGGATGTAAGCGAGCTCAATATTGCTGAATGTGCAACTATTGCTGCGATTACCAAAAATCCATATTCCAGTGACCCTATCGGAAATCCCGAAAAGAACAGAAAGCGTATGGAATATTGCCTTGAATGTATGCTCGGTGAAGGATACATCACTCAGCAGGAATACGAAGAGGCGTTGAACTATGAGCTTATTCTTACTAACAGTGAAAAATATGTTTCTGAAGGTAAAACCGATAAAGAAGAACAGAAAACAGAAACAAACACAACTATTCAGAGCTTTTACGTTGACTTTGTAATTTCCGAAGTTATTGATGACCTTATGGAAACACAGAAGTGCTCCTATTCTGAAGCATCAGGTATGATTTATGGCGGCGGTTTGCAGATTTACACTGCCGTTGACCTTGAAATTCAGGAAATTCTTGAAGATGTGTATGTAAACAAAAAATCTTTTGCAGATAAAAAGAATGCTCAGTCCTCAATGACAATTATGGATTATGAAGGCAGAGTAGTCGGAATCATAGGACAGGCAGGTAAAAAAGAAGGCAACCGTGTTCTTAACCGTGCGGTTGACTCTCCGAGACCTGCTGGTTCAACAATCAAACCCTTGTCTTCATACGGTCCCGCAGTTGAAAGTGATGAAATTACTTATTCAACTGCAATCCTTGACAAATCCTGTACAACAATCAACGGACGCCAGTGGCCAAAAAACTATAGCGGTAATTTCGGCAGCGGCAGCTATGTAACTGTGCAGAATGCTCTTGCAAGGTCATTGAACACCGTTCCTGCAAGAATCATCAAGGATATGATCGGCGTCAGCACATCATATAAATACCTTACCGAAAAAATGGGCTTCACAACGCTTACCGAAGACGATGAAGACCTTGCCAGACTTTCTATCGGTTCTTTGTCTTACGGTATGACTACTCTTGAAATGACAGCGGCTTACTGCGCCTACGGTAACGGAGGCAAATATTATGAGCCTTATTCATACTACAAGGTAACTGATTCAAACGGTGATACGCTTCTTGACAACACAATGAATTCCGGTGAACAGATTTTCTCTGCAGAAACTTCTGAAATTATGCGTGAGCTGATGAAAACTGTTATCACTTCTCCTGTTGGTACAGGTAAGGGACACGGAGTTAAAGGCTTTGAGACATTTGCTAAAACCGGTACCACTGACGATTACAAGGACAGATGGTTTGCCGGCGGAACACCCTATTATTTTGCTTCCGTCTGGTATGGCTATGACCAACCCAAAGCTATCAACGCAAGCGGCAACCCTGCAGGCGATATCTTTAAAACAGTTATGGACCGTGTTCATAAAAATCTTGAAGAAAAGCAGTTTGAATTTAACAGTGACATAGTTAAAAAATACTATTGCTCGGTTTGCGGCAAGCTTGCTTCATCTTCAACGGGTTCAAGTATGGTTGGTTGGTATAAGAGCGATAATCTTCCCGGATATTGCTCAGGTCATGCTTCAGTTCCTACAGAAGAAACAACTTCAACCTCAGGCACTCAAAATAATAATCAGGATACTACACCGGATAACGGTCCGGGAGTTATTACTCCCGTCGAACCTGACATTCCGCCCTATCAGGTAGTTCCTGAATTTAACTGATGAGGTAACTATGGTTATTATGAGCATTGATTACGGTGACGCCCGCACGGGCGTTGCCGTATGCGATAGATTGGAAATGCTTGCTTCTCCGGTGGAGGTTATTCACTCTGACTACGAGCCGAAGGTAATTGCAAGAATTAAAGATATATGCGCTTCGTACAAGCCTGATTTGTTTGTAGTAGGGTTACCCAAAAATATGAATGCATCTGTTGGTGAACGTGCAGAAAAATGCATAGCTTTTGCGGAGAACCTCAAAAACGAAACAGGTATTGAAACTGTAATGTGGGATGAAAGACTTACTACAGTCAGCGCGCATAATTATCTTAACAATACTAACACAAGAGGACAGAAAAGAAAGAATGTTGTTGATGCTGTTGCTGCAACAATAATTCTCGAAGACTATCTGTCTTTCAGAAAAAACAAATCTATGTAATGAAATAGCCATATGTACTATGGCTATTTTGTCATATTTTTTTAAAGTTTGAAATCAGTTCGCGAACCCCCAAAAATATCAGCAAACCTCCGAAGATTTTGCTTAACCAGGCGTTATCAATAATATTTGTGAGGTATAAGCCGAGCATTACTCCGGGAATCGCAGAAACAAGATAGGGGAGTATGCGCTTGAATTCAATCAAGCCATTCCTTGCATGAAGAATTATTCCTGTAACGGCACACGGAATGAAAAATAGCAAGTTAATTCCCTGCGCTGTCACCTGTTTTAAATCCAAACCAAGGGTCAGGTATAGAATAAGTATTCCGCCGCCGCCAAATCCCATTGAACCGAGAACACCTGAAAAGAATGATGCAATTATATCCCACACTATCATCGTGCAATCATCCTTATTCCTGCCCAAATTATCAGAACTGCAAAAACTCGTTTCAACATTTTTTGCGGGATTTTCGGCAACAGAAATCCTCCTGCCAACGCTCCCAAAAAACCTCCAGGCATATATATCAGACTTTGATTTAACGTGACGTGCCCGTTTAAAATATAGTAGCATCCGCTAATTATTGTTATTGGCAGGATAATTGCAACTGCATTTGCGTGAGCTTTTCGTTGCTCAAGTCCTTCTTTCTTCAGCGCAGCAACACTCAGAATACCTCCGCAGGCGCCAAGAAGTGAGTTAATTAAACCTATAAAAAAACCGAATATGAATTTTGATGCTTTTTTCATACTGAAATCAATCCTGCATAATATTTATTGTGGGGGTGGGATTTTGAAAAAGCATAGGCTTTCTGTGATTATTATTGCCTTTTTATTTCTGTTTATAATTATAGCGTTGATTTTATACACATCTTTCTGCAACCGGAAAACAGTTTTAGCTTCGGCTAATGTTCCGAAGTTTGATACCGTTATTCTTGATGCGGGCCACGGTGGTGCAGATGGCGGTGCAGTTGCGCCTGACGGAACTTTAGAAAAGCATATAAACCTTCGGATAACCCTTAAAACAAAAGCTTTATTAGAATTAAACGGATATAACGTTATTCTTACAAGAAACAGTGATGAATCAATTCATGATGAACAAGCTGAAACCTTGCGGCAGAAAAAGGTTTCGGATATCCGTAACCGAAAAAAGGTTATTGATTCACATCCTGATGCCATTTTTGTCAGTATACATCAGAACAAGTTTTATGATTCATCAGTTCACGGAGCGCAGGTTTTTTATTCAAAAAATAATGCCCTGAGCTCTTTTCTTGCTCAAAGCATCAGCGAAAGTATTGTTGCTGAAATTCAATCGGATAACCCTCGTCAGATAAAAAAATCCGGAACAGAAATATACCTTCTTTATAACTCAAAGATACCATCGGTTATGGTAGAGTGCGGTTTTTTATCAAATAATGATGATTTAAATAAATTAAAAAGTGAAAGCTTTCAAAAAAAGCTTGCCTTAGCAATAGCAAAAGGAATTGTAAATTACAGTAAAGGATAATGATATTATGGCTGCCAAAAACAAAAGTATTTACGTTTGCTCGCAATGCGGATATGAAAGCGTAAAATGGTACGGTCAGTGTCCGGGCTGCGGTGAATGGAATTCAATGAATGAAGAGATAAAATCTGTAGCCTTTTCCGGTGCATCTTCTAATAAATCAAGGTCACTGAGTGCCACTAATTTGAGCTCGCTTGTTCCCCAGGATGAAATCCGCTATACAACCGGAATGGGTGAGTTGGACCGAGTTCTTGGCGGCGGAATTGTTAAGGGTTCACTCGTGCTTCTCAGCGGTGACCCCGGAATAGGCAAATCAACAATTCTTCTGCAGATATGCCAGCACATCGGACGTAATCAGAAAATTCTTTATGTTTCAGGTGAAGAATCAGCATATCAGATTAAGCTCAGAGCGGACAGATTAGGGGTAAATACACCTAATCTTGAATTACTTTGTGACATTGATATGGAGGCTATTTGCGATTATATTCGTTCGGACAAACCCAACCTTGTAATTATAGATTCAATTCAGACAGTCGGTATCCTGGGACTTTCTTCTTCATCAGGCAGTGTTACTCAAATAAGAGAGTGTACCAATATGCTTATGATGACAGTTAAATCACTGAATATTCCCGCTATTATTGTTGGTCATGTTAACAAAGACGGTAACATAGCGGGACCTAAAGTGCTTGAGCACATGGTGGATGCGGTTTTATATTTTGAGGGCGAAAGGCATATGTCTTACCGAATCCTCAGGGCAGTTAAAAACCGATACGGTTCCACCAATGAAATCGGCGTTTTTGAAATGCTCGATTCCGGTCTTCACGATGTTGAAAACCCCTCTCTGATGCTTATTTCAGGCAGACCAAAAAACACCTCCGGTTCCTGCGTTGCTTGTGTAATGGAAGGCTCCAGACCTATATTAGCTGAGGTTCAGGCATTGGTTACAACAACTAATTTCGGTATTCCGCGCCGTATGACAACAGGTTTTGACCATAACAGGCTCAATCTGCTTTTGGCAGTGCTTGAAAAGCGGGCAGGATATTTCTTTGGTAACACTGACACTTACGTTAACATTGCGGGAGGCTTGCGCATTGATGAGCCGGCATCTGACTTATCTGTTTCGCTAGCTCTTATTTCAAGCCTCAAGGATTCACCGATAAGAGAAGATGTGATTGCTTTTGGTGAGGTAGGTCTCGGAGGGGAAATACGCGGTGTCGGCAACTGCGAGCAAAGAATAAAAGAGGCTGAGCGTCTCGGATTCAAGAGATGTATTATACCTTATCATAACTTTAAAAATCTGACAATTAAAAATACAAAAATTGATATTGTGCCTGTCAGAACAATAAGAGCTGCCTTTGAAGCAGCAGAATAAAAGGGGAGAGGTAAGTTGTATTTCCCGATAAATACCCCTAATATACCTCAAAGTGAAGTAACTGTGGTTGCAGTTAGTGATGCTGCCGATGAAGCGTTGTTTCATAAGCTTAGTGAATTAAATATAAAAGTTGTCAAGACACTCAGAAGTGATCATATTAATGTTATAGATTTTCACACTGATTTGTTTTTACTGAATCTTTCTGCCGGTACACTTTTTATTGATGAAAGTCAGGAAGAATGCTTTGTTAAATATTTAACAATAGGGTATAAGTTAAAAAAAATAAGCGGCATAAAATCACCTTATCCGTCAGACTGCGGATTGAACTGCGTGGTGATGGGAGATAAATTAATATGTAACATCAACACTACACATCCTGACGTATTAAGTTCAGCAACAGATAAGCGTTACAAGCTTGTAACAGTTAACCAAGGTTACGCTAAGTGTTCGGTTTGTGTAGTTAACAGCAATGCTTTAATTACAGATGATGAATCAATATATCGTTCATGTCAAATCAATCAGATTGATTCTGTTTTAATTAAAAAAGGTTCAATCAGATTAGATGGATTTGATTACGGATTTATAGGCGGTTGCACAGGCTTAATAGATAAAAACAAATTATTATTTAATGGTGATATCAATTATCATAAAGATTGTAATAAAATAATTGATTTTCTTAATAAACACAAAGTAGAGCCTGTTGTAATTGAGAATCAGCCTTTAACAGACATCGGTTCTGTTATTCCGCTGTGTGAAAAGCACATTATTTGACTTTTCTTTCTTTATATTCCCCCCCTCAATTATACAAAATATTTATTTTGTATAATTGCTTGCCAAATTTAGTATAGTGTGTTATAATGTAACTGTACCCTCCCGGTACAGTTATTTTTGGTGGTGTTAGAATGAAAAAAGAAGAGCTTAAAGACTTTCCTCAAATAATTCAGGATTTTTTTATTTATGAAACAGCTATTAAGAATAAATCAGAGTTATCCGTTCTGGAATATGCATCTGACCTCAGAAGCTTTATAAGATTTTTAAAATTAAAAGAAAAATTTAAATCAGACGATAAAAAGTTTAATGAAATATCTATAACAGATTTCAGTGAAGAAAAAATACTTTGTGTAACCAACAAGGATGCAATTGCTTTTTTAGCTTTTTGCAACAATGAACTTAATAACAATGCCACAACAAGAGCACGTAAGGCCTCTACCCTGCGCACCTTTTATAAATGGCTGACTTATCATGAAAATAAGCTTGACGCTAACCCTATGGAACATCTGGAAATGCCAAAGGTAAAAAAATCTTTGCCTAAATATCTCACGAGAGATGATTGCTTAGAGTTGCTGAAAGTTATTGACGGCCCGAACAAAGAGCGTGATTTTTGTATTGTTATTTTTTTCCTTAACTGCGGATTGCGCCTTTCTGAGCTTGTTTCATTGAATTATAATGATATTCGCTCGGATAACACTATGAAAGTAACAGGAAAAGGAAATAAAGAGCGAACAATTTATTTGAACGAGGCTTGTATCGAAGCTTTTAATGCTTATATGAAGGTTAGGCCTAATGATGGTCTTAAAGACAAGAATGCTTTATTCATAAGCCGCAATAAAAACAGACTCAGCAATAAATCTGTTCAACACATAATTTATACTTTGCTCGATAAGGCCGGAATGTCCGGTATGGGTCTGTCAACACATAAACTTCGTCATACTGCTGCAACTCTTATGTATCAGCACGGAAATACCGATATAATGCTCATCAAAGAGATTCTCGGTCACGAAAATCTCGGAACTACGCAAATATACACGCATGTTGTCAATTCTCAGCTTAAAGAAGCAGTTGATTCTAACCCTCTTGCAAATATTAAGCCTGTTGACACTAAAAAATAAACAAATTAGAAAACATATTGAACAAAACCGCTTCAATTAAGGCTGCGAATGCGCACATTGCTCCATAAAGTAAATGTTTAATGCAGTAGCTTCTGAAGCGGTTTTGCTGTTGAATTCTTCCTGTTGCAAGAACAGATAGCATATTTCCGGACATTATCAAACTTTCCTTGCAGGATAAAATTAAAGCAACTAATGTTATCGCTGCGGCAGGAAATATAATTATCGCACAGTATCCCAGCCCTTTGAGTAAATATGTTTCATAAAGGTATCCGGAGATTATCCCGATTATATTTCCCGAAATAAACGGAACACAAATAACAAACGGAACACCCAACGCACATAATCCCGTGAAAAAAGAAACTATCACAGATGTTGCCGACAAAAAGAATGAGCTAATAAAAATCATCGGCAAGCTGAAAGAACTTTTGTCAGTTAAATATGATGTATAAAACTTTATTACATAGTCGGAGATCAGATTATCTCCTTTTTTAACTGATAATGAACCTAAAAGCAATCCGACAAAAAACAACCCGATTAAAAGAAAAAGCAACCAATTAAATTCGATATTTTTAATCTTTTTTCTTAATAAATGAAGGTTTAACATTTTAGTCTGCATTTACCTCTCCCCTTTTTGAAAATATATATGCAGACAAGCCGTATAAAATGACGAAACCCGCCAACAAAGGCGGGTTTTTATGTTTTAGCTGTTTCTTGCGGCAATTTCTTTAAGATTCTTAACACTTATTTTTGTTGATTCAAAAATATCAATATCTGTTTCATCCTGTTCAATAATTATGTATTCAACTCCGGTTTTTGCACACATACGATAGCATTCATCCAAATCAAGATTGCCTGTGCCAACTTCGGCAAATTTACGCTCATTGTTGACTATCTTATAGTCTTTAAAATGGCATACGCTCATTCTGCCTGCAACCTTTTCAATGTATTTTGCGGGGTTGCAGCCGCCCGTGTGCACCCAATGTGTGTCGATAATAAAGTTGAAAAGGTCATTATCTGAATCCTCAATAAGTATATCCATACCTTTTCTGCCGTTAAATTTTTCGAATTCAAAAGCATGGTTATGGTAGTTGAACTGCATACCTGCTTCTTGCATTTTTTTTGCGGGGACTGAGAATTCATCGACAAATTTATTGTATCCTTCGGGACCTTTGTACTCGTCACCCATACCGCCGATACCGATGTTTTTGCAGCCGAGAAGCTTATGTTCTTCAATAAGAGCATCAACATCATTGAGAATTCTCTCACCGCTGTTATGAGTGAGACAAACCTCAAGGTCGTATTTTTTGCAATATTCAGCAACATCCTTATAAGCAAGATGGCCAATACCGGATACCTGAACGGTATCAATCTCAAGACCTTTCAAAAAAGCGAGTACTTTGTCAAGGTCTTCAAGAGTTTTGATTTCTCTGTGAAAATTATATAATGTTACACCAAGCTTCATATTTTTACCTCATTTCTGATAATTGAATTTATAAAATCACCTGTATCTAACCAGGCTTTTATTGATGTTTCCGCATTTGCTGTTACAGTTTGAAAACTATGGAACATATTATCGTAGAGTTTAAGTTTAACATCTACTCCTGCTTTGTTTGCCAAAGCAAGCACTGTTTTAGCATCATCAAGAAGCATCTCGTTGCTGCACGCCTGAATAAATATTGGGGGCAAACCGGAATAATCTTTGTGAAAAACAGGTGAAAGATACGGGTCTGTTTTATCAGCTTCCTGCGCATACATTGAAACAAATTGCTTGTCCTTGGGCGTACAGAGATAGCCGAACATCGGGTCTGAGTCATAATTTTTGACATAAGATTCACCGCTGTTGGTGAAATCTACCCAAGGTGAAATCAGAACAAGCCCATCTACTTGCTTATGACATTTATCTTTTAATTTGAGCGCCAAAGAAAGGGCAAGATTTCCGCCCGAACTGTCTCCGGCTGCAATTATTCTGCTGTTTATAAATTCGGGCTCCTTGCGAATGGCGTTCAGCACCTCTAAGGCATCTTCGTGAGCAGCAGGGAATTTATGTTGAGGTGCGGTTCTGTAATCCGGAATTATAACTGTATCCGCATTACTGTTTAACAAGAACAGCTCCCCTACTTCCCTGTGGGTATCCGTTGTGCCCGAAACAAAAGCACCGAGGTGAAAATATAAAATTACATTGCCGTTGCAACTGTTTTCTTTGGTTATAACATCACAGTGCACATTACCCAAAAGACGGGAATAAAATTTATTGCCGTTTTTAGGCTTGAATTTAACAGTGCGCCTTGACATCATATCACTGACTCCGATTATACCAAAACGCTTGATAAGAGGAATTTTGAGCAACGCCTCAAGATTCGCAAGAGCTTTTTTATCGGATATGACTGAATTTTTTCTACTCATTTTAATTCATTATCCATTTCTTCAATTTCCATCTGAAGCTGTTCCCACAGTTCATAAAGTTCATCACGCTTGTGAGTTAACTCTTCGAGCATTTGGGTGGCCTCAATGATTTTTTCATAATCAGACTGAATTTCGGGAGAACTGAGTTTTTCCTGAGCTTCAGTAATTTCGGTTTCAGTTTGCTCAATTTCAGTTTCTGTGTTAATGAGCTTTGTTTTTGCTTTTCTAAGATTTGAAGCGAGCTCTTTTTTTAGCTTGTAATCGTTAAGCTTTTTGGGCTTTGCTTCATTAACGAAAACTGTATTGACGGGTGTTTCTTTTTTATGTTCAACATAATAATCATAGTTACCCAGGTATTCGGTAATGCCTTCCTTATTTAAAACAAGAACTCTGGAAGCAAGTTTGTTTATGAAATAACGGTCGTGAGAAACAATAAATAACGTTCCCTCAAAATCGCGAAGGGTGGATTCAAGCGCTTCGCGAGAAAAGGAATCAAGATGATTGGTAGGCTCGTCCAATAAAAGAAAATTGTCTCCGCCGAGCATCAGCTTGAGCATTTCAACACGAGCTATTTCACCGCCGCTGCAATCACTCAGACGCTTAAAAACATCGTCTCCTTTAAAAAGGAATGCAGCAAGTGCATTTCTGATGTTAGTCTGTGACATGCCGGGGTACTTGTTCCATACGTCATCAATAACTGTTCTGTTATCCTGAGGGATTTTTTTGATTTGCTCGTAATAACCTTTGTAAATATTTTCGCCCCAGATAATCTGACCGCTGTCGGATGCGTATTCACCCATAAGAATTCTGAATAATGTTGTTTTTCCGCAACCGTTATCACCAAGAAGAAAAACACGGTCACCTTTTTTAATGTGAAAATCAGCATTTTCAAAAAGCCTGTTGTGACCAAATGCTTTAGAAAGACCCTTGCAGGTTACAATATCGTTTCCGCTTTCGGCTTTCGGATTAAAATCAAAGCGGATTTTTTCAACGGCGCTGTCAGGAATAACCAGCTGTTCTTTGATGCGCTCAATTTGTTTAAGCTTACTTTCAGCAGTTTTGATGTTGCGCTCTCTGTTCCACTGGCGCTGTTGGGCAACAATGCCTTCAATTCTTTGGATTTCCTGCATATCACTTCGGTATTTATCCTCAATGGCGCGTTGCATGGCTTCTTTCTTTTCAAGAAAGGTTGAATAGTTGCCGATATATGAATATCCTTTTTTATTTTCTATCTGAATCGTTTTGTTTGTTACCTTGTCAAGAAAATATCGGTCATGGGAAACAATTATAACATTACCCTTAAAGCCAAGAATAAAATCTTCAAGCCATTCAACCGAGGAAATATCAAGGTGGTTAGTGGGTTCGTCAAGCAAAAGAATGTCCGAATCTGACAGCAGCAACTTTGCAAGGGTAAGCTTAGAACGCTGGCCTCCGCTCAGCTTTTGAGTCGAAACCGTAAAATCATTTTCGTTAAATCCAAGACCGATCAATGCACTTCTTGTTCGGCTTTTATATGTCAGACCGCCGCAACGCTCAAATTCTTCCTGAAGTTGAGCCTGAAGCTGAATGTTTTTGTCAATATCAATTCCAAGTTCAAGCAAAGTATTAGTTTCATCAAGTTGCTCTTCAATTTTCTGAAGGTGTTCAAAAACACTTATAAGCTCCTCATACACACTTCTGCCTTGAACAGAACAAGTGTGCTGCTCCATATATCCTAATTTAATGTCCTTTGAAATAAAAACAGCACCGCTGTCAGGTGTGTATTCACCTGTCAATATTTTAAAAAGAGAAGTTTTACCTGCGCCGTTAACACCCACAAGCCCTATTTTTTCATCATTTTTAACATCAAAAGAAAGAGAAGAAAAAATTGTTTCTTCCCCAAACGATAATGATAAATTTTGTGCACTGATAACGACCATATTAAATCTCCAAAAGAATTTGTTTTATTTTATCACAGAATTAAATATTTTTCAACACAGAACAGACTTATATATTGTATAAATAAGCTTTATATGTTACTATTATCGAGGTGTATAACTCAAAATTCAGATTCAGAGGTGTTTTTTTGATTTTCAACGGTTTTCAAAAATTGACGCTGCTTGATTTCCCCGGTCATGTTGCATGCACATTATTCACGGCAGGGTGCAATTTCCGCTGCCCTTTTTGTCACAATGCATCACTTGTTACACATATCGGAGATTCCGAGTATTTTGAAGAAGAATATATAATTGACTATCTTCAAAAGCGAAAAGGAATTCTTGACGGAGTGTGTATTACAGGCGGTGAACCGTTGTTACACAATGAAATAGAAAACTTTATCAATAAAGTTAAGGCTTTAGGTTATCTTGTTAAACTTGATACAAACGGCTACAGCCCCGACCGACTGATGAAGCTTGTTAACGACGGACTCATTGACTATGTTGCAATGGATATTAAAAATTCCAAGGAAAAATATCCATTGAGCTCCGGTATAGCTGATTTAGATGTAAGTCGGATTGAAAAAAGTGTGACCTTTTTACTTGAAAACAGAGTGAATTATGAATTCAGAACAACTGTTGTTAAGGAACTTCACACTCTGAATGATATTGAATCCATCGCTAAATGGATTTCAGGCGCTCCGAGATACTTTTTGCAGAATTTTATTGATACCGGAGACCTGATATCCGACAATATGTCCTCTGTTGACGCACAAACTATTAAAATAATGCAAGATATAGCGTCAAAATATGTAAAAAATGTAGAAACAAGAGGAATTTAACACTATATATAGTGTTTGGGTATTGACAACATTCAAAATAAGGGATATAATGAGCCTGTTCGCGCAAGATAAACTGCAATAAGCGTTCAGGTTCTTATTTTTGTTTTTGGCATTAATGCTTGGGGCAGTTAATAAATAAGGAGGAAAAGGTATGTATAAAGTAGTTAAACGAGACAGTAAAATTGTTGATTTTAATTTAACTAAAATCAGCGATGCCATTCAGCAGGCATTTGAAGCTTGCCAGAAAGAGTTCAACCAGGATATTATTGACTTTTTGGCATTAAAAGTAACAGCAGATTTTTCTTCAAAAATTGAGGACGGTAAAATTTCCGTTGAGCACATTCAGGACAGTGTAGAGTCAGTTCTTATCAAAGCAGGCTATGACGATGTTGCAAAGGCATACATCATCTACCGCCGTCAGCGTGAAAAAATCCGTAACATCAATGCAACAATGGTTGACTATAAGGCTATTGTTGACAACTACCTCAACATCAACGACTGGCGTGTTAAAGAGAATTCAACAGTTACCTATTCGGTAGGCGGTCTCATTCTCAGTAACTCCGGTGCGGTTACAGCTAACTATTGGCTTTCAGAAATCTATGATGATGAAATCGGCAACGCTCACCGCAATGCAGATATTCATATCCATGACCTCTCTATGCTCACAGGTTACTGCGCAGGTTGGTCTCTCAAACAGCTTATTCAGGAAGGTCTCGGCGGCGTTCCCGGGAAAATTACTTCTGCACCTGCAGCACACCTTTCAACATTGTGTAACCAGATGGTTAACTTCCTCGGCATTATGCAGAACGAATGGGCAGGTGCACAGGCATTCTCATCATTTGACACTTATCTTGCGCCCTTTGTTAAGGTTGATAATCTTTCTTACAAAGAGGTTAAGCAGTGCATCCAGTCTTTCATTTACGGCGTAAATACTCCCTCACGTTGGGGTACACAGTCACCTTTCACAAATATTACTCTTGACTGGACCGTTCCCAATGACCTTG
>JBGVFJ010000049.1:0-8673 GCA_045121005.1 Acutalibacteraceae bacterium | reverse complement strand
TCCAGGTCCTGAGTGATTCTACCCATTAAAATAACTCTGTTAAGCATTAAATACCCTCCTTAAGTCTGTAACTACCAATTACTTGGTGATTACGATGGAACGAAGAACGCCGTCGGTGATGTTGTAAATACGGCAGAGCTCTGCGGGGAACGCAGGAGCGGAAGCGAAGTTTACAACAACGTAATAACCTTCAGTGTAGTCATCGATGAGATAAGCAAGCTTTCTCTTGCCCCATTCATCAACGCTGTCGAGAGTACCGTTAGCAGAAACCAAAGCCTTTACCTTCTCTACCATAGCAGCTGTTGCTTCTTCGCCGTTAGCTACTGAAAGAACGAACATGGTCTCGTAATTAACCATCTCTTAAAGCACCTCCTTCTGGACTTTATGGGCACTTTCGTGCCAAGGATGTGGCATAAAAATTTACCACGGAAAAGAATTATATCAACTTTCACAAAATAAGTCAAGCATTTTTATGAAATCGGTCAATAATTTTTTCAACCACAACATATAGTAAAAACCCTCCGCAAAGGGAGGGTTTAACATTACACTTTTTCAAAATCCTCTGCTCCGTGCTTGCAAAGGGGGCAAACAAAATCCTCAGGGAGGGTCTCACCCTCATAAAAATATCCGCAGATTTTGCAGCGGTAGCCCTGCTTCTGAGCGGGCTGGGGCTTCGGCTTGACATTTGCGTGATAATAGGCATATGTCATGCTTGCAAAGTCGGTGAGATTTTCTGCCTCAGTGAGCTTTGCCACAAACATAATGTGCGTGCCCATATCAACGGTCTCAATCACCTCACAGCCGAAATATGCATTAGTGTATCCGGGAATATAATACACGCCGTTGGCTGCTCTGTCGCTGTTGGGATAATCGGCAAACTTGTTTACATCTCTGCCGGAGTGGAAACCGAAATGCTCAAAAAGTGAAAAAGGTGCATTTTCTGAAATTACCGACACGTTGAAAACGCCTGTGTTCTGAATCATTTCACAGGTTTTGTTCATTTTGTTGACGGTGATACTCACGGTCATCGGGTTGCTTGCCTGCTGAGCGAAGGTGTTGATTACACAGCCGTTATCAAAGTCACCTTCTTTTGCGGTGAGAATATATAAGCCGTAGCTAACTTTAAAAATTGCAGTTGTGTCCATAAACTGAGACCTCCTTTTTTTACTTTATTTTAGCACAATTTTTTTTTATTACAACTTATTTTTTACATTTTGCCAAAAGAATTGTATTTTGCATGACCTCTTTGCACAATAGGTTGTGGGTTTTTATTTTTAGATTAAAAAATAAAAAAATCATTCCCTTTTTGATGATTTTGTATTATAATTAGTATGTATAGTTATGTAAAAGGAAAAGTGTCGTTAAAATGGGTTATTCAATCAATCCCCTTGTGTGGGGCAATATGTTCGCTTTGCCTGCAGACATCAGTGACAGATATCTCAAAATGGCAAACGAAGCTCAAATTAAAACTGCTGTGTGGATTTTCAGAAACGGATCCGCACCCATAGATGCTGCCGCAATTTCAAAATCCATCGGCAAGCCCGTCTCCGCTGTGGAAGAAGCGCTGAGATACTGGGCTTCGGTGGGTATTCTGAATTCCGAAATTGCACCTGCTGCCGCGGTTGTTCAGCCCACGGCTACAGAAGCCCCCAAAAAAGAGCTGCCCGTAATTCCCGAAACGAAGCCGAGTTACGAGCAGATTGCAATCCGCTGCAAGGAGGACCCGCAGCTTGAACAGCTCTTTAACGAGGTTCAGCGGATTCTCGGCAGAACTCTCGGCTACGACGGTCAGTATTCACTTCTTATGATGCACGATGATTACGGACTTCCCACAGAGGTTATTCTTATGCTTGCCGATTACTGCATAAACAACGGCAAAGCATCTTACTCATATATGAGAAAAATGGCAAAATCCTGGGGCGAAAAGGAAGTTGACTCCATCGAAAAGGCCGATGAGGTTATCTCAAACCTTAACACAATTCAGTCGGTCTGGAATCAGTTTATCCGCCTGACGGGCATTCAGAACCCCAAGCCCACTTCAACCCAGTCTCAGTTTCTTCTCACATGGGTGAACGAATACAAATTTTCAATGGAAATGATTTATTCCGCTTATGAAATCATGGTGAACAACTGCGCTAAAATCAGCTTCAGATATATGGACGCCATTCTCAAGGACTGGTATCAGAAAGGCTTCCGCACCCCCGAAGACACAGAAAAGGAAGAAAAACCGGGTTCACCTGCGCCGAAGAAAAGCACCAGAGCGCTTCAGGGCACATCTTATGACATGGACGAATTCAAACGCAGAGCAGACAAGCTCCCCGTTTATAACAAAGGAGAATAAAAATGACTTACTCCCCACAAGAATATGAGCAGGCACGCCGCGAGCTTGACCGCCGCCGCAACGAAGCGGAAAAAAGCCAGAAAGCCCGTCGTGACGAAATTGCGGCAAAGTTCCCCGAGCTTGTTAAAATTGAGCAGGAAATGGCCGCCGCAGGTCTTAGTGTTATCAAGGCTCTGGGTATGGGCGATGACTCTCAGGACTATATAAAATTCCTTGAAACCACCAACCTCAACGCGCAGAAAAGACGCGCAGAGCTTCTTAAAGAAAACGGCTATCCCGAGGATTATCTCAAGGTTAAATATTTTTGCACAAAGTGTAACGACAAGGGCTTCAAGGACGGCTTTATGTGCTCGTGCCACAAGCATCTTCTTAAAAGCATTGCCTACAAAAAGCTTTGCAGCCAGTTCCCTGTCGATAAATGTAATTTCAACAATTTTGACCTTGCTTTTTATCCGGACCGCGGCGGAGACATCACCCCCCGCAAGAGAATGAATGCGGTTTTTGATTATTGCAAAAGCTATGCCGAAAATTTCAGCAGCCGTTCGCCCGGACTTCTGATGCTTGGCAACACAGGGCTTGGCAAAACCCACCTTTCACTTGCAATTGCAGGTCAGGTCATCAACCGGGGCTACGGTGTGATTTATGCTTCGGCGCAGAACATTCTCAACAAGCTCGAAAATGAAAAATTCGGCAGAAGCGACACCTCCGACACCGAAAAAAATCTTCTTGAGTGCGACCTTCTCATTCTTGACGATCTGGGCACGGAATTCAGCACCCAGTTCACCGTTTCGGCAATATACAACATCATCAATTCAAGACTTCTTGCCTCAAAGCCAACCATCATCAGCACCAATCTGACAATGGAACAGCTCGAAAAAGCATACACTCAAAGAATTTCATCAAGAATTCTCAGCGAATATACAATCCTTCAGTTTGACGGCACAGACGTAAGACAGTTAAAAACGAGGTAAACTATGAAAAATAAAAAGCTTTTAATTATACTTATATCTTCATTCGCGGCTCTTTGCCTTGTTGTTGGCGGAGTTACGGTGTTTTTCTCTCAGCTTGAAAAAAATCCCATCGGCGCGGATGACACCCTTGTTAAAATCAAAAGTGACGACACACTCGTTTTCAGAGAAACCGAATTTGTTTCGGGAAACATTGTGAGCACAAGCAACGAAAGTCTCAGAAACTGCGTTCTTCTTCTTGATGACCAGTCAGGTATCAGGTCGGTTTACACTTCAAAATACGCACCTCTTTTTAAAGAAGAGAACACCACATATCAATACAGAAACAACGGCAACATTGTTCTTGAAAAAACTGAGGTTGAAAAATCACAGTATCAGCGTACGGCATATTCAAAGCAAACCTTTGAGTTGCCTGAATTAAAAGTGGAAAACATCAAAAAAATCGGTATTTTTTACGGCAAATATTATGACACAACCGAAAATTACGCCATTGACGGCGTCAGTGACTTTTTTGCCGCAACCGTTGACGGCAACTGCCCCACCTTTAACCTTATGAAATTTCAGGAAATGGACGAGGCAAACGAAATCCGCGATTTTGTTAATGAGTTTAACAGAACAGGTTCATTGGAAGCATCTCACAAAAAATGGTGCGAGGTTGCGGAAAAAGATAACATTTTCTTCCGCGTTTACTTCTTTGACGATGAAATTCCGTTCTCATTGCTTTTTACCAAAGATGCAATTTTTGCTGAATAACAAGAGAGGCCCATTATGGATATAATCAGAAAATTAACCGAAGAATTCAAAATTCAGCCCTGGCAGGTTAAAAACACCGTCAGCCTCATTGACGACGGCAACACTATTCCTTTCATTGCCCGTTACCGCAAGGAAGCTCACGGCACTCTTGACGACCAGACTCTGCGTTCAATCGCAGACAGACTTGAATACCTGCGCAACCTTGAGAAACGCAAGGAAGAGGTATACTCTTCAATTGAAGGTCAGGAAAAAATGACCGATGAAATTGCAGCCGCTCTTGCAAACGCACAGACATTGGCAGAGATTGAAGACATTTACCGCCCATATAAGCCAAAGCGCAAAACCCGCGCTTCCGTTGCCCGCGAAAAGGGTCTTGAACCCCTTGCTGTCGCAATTTATCTTCAGGAAATCAATTCCCTCTATCCCGAAGAAATGGCAAAGGCTTATGTTGACCCCGAAAAGGGCGTTGAAACCCCCGAGGATGCTTTGCAGGGCGCTATGGATATTATTGCAGAAGACATTTCCGACAACGCCAACATCCGCCGCAGACTGAGAAATCTTTTTTCCGTTTCGGGTGAGGTTGTGTCAAAAGCCGCAGACCCCGAAGCCGAAAGTGTTTACACTCAGTATTACGAATTTTCACAGCCCGTCAACAAAATTGCAGGCCACAGAGTGCTTGCCATTGACCGCGGTGAAAGAGAAGGCTTTCTTAAAGTCAGTGTTACCCTTGACCCCGTCAAGGCCTCTAACGTAATTATCAGTGAAACCCTTTCTCCCAACGAATCTCCCTGCACCGAAACCGTCCGTGCCGCAGGTGCCGACGCTTATGACAGACTGATTTATCCTTCAGTTGAAAGAGAAATCCGTTCATCTCTCACCGAAAAAGCCGCAGGCGACGCTATTAAGGTTTTTTCTCAGAATCTCCGTGAGCTTCTTCTTCAGCCTCCTGTTAAGGGAAAGGTTGCTCTCGGCCTTGACCCGGGCTACAGAACAGGCTGCAAGGTTGCAGTGGTTGACCCCACCGGCAGAGTGCTCGACACGGGCGTTGCTTACATCACTCATTCTCAGGCAAAGCAGCTTGAAGCAAAAGCACTTATAAAATCCCTCATTTTAAAACACGGCGTTGAAATCATTGCCATCGGAAACGGCACCGCCTCCAAGGAAACGGAAATTTTCACAGCGGATTTGCTTAAAGAAATATCTTCTGGCGCAGGATATATGGTAGTAAGCGAAGCAGGCGCTTCGGTTTATTCCGCCTCAAAGCTTGCCGCTGAGGAGTTCCCCCAGTTTGACGTTTCGCTCAGAAGCGCAGTTTCAATCGCAAGACGCTTGCAGGACCCGTTGGCTGAGCTTGTTAAAATTGATCCCAAAGCAATCGGTGTTGGTCAGTATCAGCACGATATGCCAAAAAAAGAGCTTGAAAGCGCACTTGACGGCGTTGTTGAAGACGCTGTTAACAGCGTTGGTGTTGACCTGAACACTGCCTCGCCCTCACTTCTTTCAAGAGTGGCAGGTATCAACTCCACCGTTGCCAAAAACATTGTGGCTTACCGCGAAGAAAACGGCGCATTTACATCACGCTCACAGCTCAAAAAGGTTTCAAAGCTTGGCGCAAAAGCATTTGAACAGTGTGCAGGCTTTATGCGTGTGCCCGAAAGCAAAAATGTGCTCGACAACACAGGCGTTCATCCCGAAAGCTACGATGCCGCAAAGAAGTTGCTTGAAATCTGCAGCGTTTCTGCAAAAGACATCTCCAACGGCAACACTGACAAACTGAAAGAAGCCGTTGAAAAGCTTGGCGAAGAAAACCTTGCAAAGCAGCTTGAGGTGGGAATTCCCACTCTTCACGACATTATCAAGGAGCTTTCTCAGCCCGGCCGTGACCCCCGTGACGAGCTTCCCCCTCCCATGCTCCGCTCAGACGTTATGGATATGAACGATCTGACCGTAGGAATGGAGCTTCAGGGCACCGTCAGAAATGTTATTGACTTCGGCGCATTTGTGGACATCGGCGTTCATCAGGACGGCCTTGTTCACATTTCACAGATTACCGATAAATATATCAAGCACCCGTCCGAGGTGCTTAAGGTAGGACAGATCGTTACCGTTTGGGTAATTTCCGTTGACACTAAAAAGGGCAGAATCGGCCTTACTATGAAAAAACCGAAAGAGGCTTAATTATATGAAAAAAATCGTTTCAGTTTTACTTGTTGTTTCAATGCTTTTGTCTTTGGCAGGTGTGCACGTTTATGCCGCCTCAGCCGACAAAACCGCTACCTTCACTCTGAAGGCAAGTGTTTCCAACGCTTCCGCAAGCGGACAGGCTCAGGACAGAAAGGATTACCTCAATGCTGCCGGCAAAACCGTGTATAAATCAACCGACGGTAAAACAATCAACGTTTATCCCGGTCAGGTTGTGTGGGTAACCCTCCATCTCAAAACAGGCTCAAAATATTATGCGGGCGATTTGCAGGCCTATGTTTATTATTCGACAAATATTTTCAAATCCACCGACCAGGGCTCGGGTTGCTACATCTGGGACACCGAAGGCAAATACTCAGGCATCTGTTCCCACATCGGTGCACCGTTTTCAAAAATGACTGCCAATGCAATCAAAGAAACCTACCCCGCAAGCTGGTCCGAATCTCAGAGAAAAGCCTACGGCTTCTATTCAGTGGTTATGTATCCAAACCCCAATGTTACAACCACAGTTAAGGCCAGCGTTGACGATGACCTTGTAACCTTCTCCATTTATGTTAAAAGCGACGCCAAGGTGGGCGACAAGGGAACAATTTATATTCCCACGGAAACAATAAAATCCGACTCAAACAAAAATGCAAAATTTATGCTTTCAAACTATGCTAACGGAAACATTCTCAGCACAAACACATCCTATTCGAAGGAATACGGCATTGATGTTTCAAAAGCAAAGCTTAATTTTGCGGTAGTTGGCAAAACAAGCACAAAGGGCGATGTTAATTCCGACGGCAGAATAAACGCAAGCGATGCTTTGCTTGTGCTTCAGGCCGCAACAGCATATATCACCCTTTCTGACAGCCAGAAAAAGCTTGCCGATGTTGCAAGTGACGGAAAAATCAATTCTTCCGACGCGCTTAAAATTTTGCAATATGCAACAGGTAAGATAACAAAGTTTTAATTTCCCAAACACCTGTTGCAAACAATATTTATAATACTGCTGAAAGGAGAGCTTTTCTATGTCACCAACTGTTGAAAAAAGATTCGGCAGAATAGTTAATCTTTTATATTTTACTTTAATCTTAGGCATTGCATTTTTACTTTTAAAATATTGCTTTGGCCTTGTTTCGCCGTTTATATTTGCATTTTTTGTTGCGATGATTGTTCAGCGACCCACAAACGCCTGCTACAGAAAACTCAAAAAAGGCAAAGGTATAATCTCCACAGTTCTTGTTCTGACTCTGTTGCTGATTCTTGCTGCTTTTGTTTCCCTTGCAGGAGCGCAGATTGTTTCAACTGCCAAAGATTTTATTTCTTTCATCACTCAAAAAGTCAACGATTTCCCCACCTTTATTGAAAAATTGGAGGAGTGGGTTCTCGGTGCCGTCACCATTTTCCCGGATTCTTTTGAAGCAAAGCTCAGCAGCTCCGTAATTGCCGGCCTCGAAAGATTCAAGGAGGTTACCGCTACCGAAGCCGCCGGAATTCTTATGAATTCTGCCGCCAATACGGAAATCAGCCTTTCCTCGCTGCTTGCTCCCATCGGCGGCGGAATCTGGGGCGTTGTGAAAGAAATCCCCTCAGTTGTGATTGCCATTGTTGTTGCTGTTATTGCCTCGTGCTTTATGGCTTCTGATTATGACCGTCTTGTGGGCTTTCTCAAAAACCAGCTTCCCGAAAAAAGAAGAACGGTTCTTTCGCGAAGCAAATCAATTCTGCTCACAACTCTCAAGCAACTTCTGAAGGCTTACGGCACAATTATGCTCGTCACCTTCACAGAGGTTTTCATCGGCCTCAACATTTTAAAGCTTGTGGGCATATATGATTCAGGCTACATCTTCATCATCGCCGCTATCACCTGCGTTGTGGATATAGTTCCCGTGCTGGGCACAGGCACAATTATGATTCCCTGGGCTTTTTACAGCCTGATTACAGGAAATATCCCCCTGACAATCGGCCTTGCTGTGATTTATGTTGTTATACTGATTGTGCGTCAGGTTGTTGAGCCGAAGCTTGTTGCAGTCCGTCTGGGTCTCCCCCCTATTATCACAATTGCATCGATGTATCTCGGCACTCAGATTTTCGGTTTTATCGGACTTTTCCTTTTGCCTATTACAATAATTATGCTCAAGCGTCTCAATGATGAGGGTGTAATTCATCTTTGGAAAACAGGAAAAAACGAAGAAATCAACCAAGAAAAATAATTTAAAAAAATATTAAAAAAAGTGTTGACAAAACGCTCGGTTTATGATAAAGTAATTGAGCGTTGAGTTCGCTGGTGTAGCTCAGTTGGTAGAGCAGCTGATTTGTAATCAGCAGGTCGGGGGTTCGAGTCCGTCCACCAGCTCCATAACGCTTTTTAATTTAATATGGGTAGGTTCCCGAGTGGCCAAAGGGAGCAGACTGTAAATCTGC
>JBGVFJ010000048.1:0-3521 GCA_045121005.1 Acutalibacteraceae bacterium | reverse complement strand
AAAATCTCAGGGTTTTTCTTGTTCATCGTTGTTTAATTTTCAAGGTGCATACGCTGTCCTCGCGACAGCTTTGCTATCTTACCACACACTCCCTCAATTGTCAACACCTTTTTTTACCCTTTTTTCAACGGTTCCGTGTGTGCCGCACTCACCTTATTTAAATCACCGTCTATATGTTGTTTTTACACATCGAAACTGCACTAAATATGTATAAATTAACCAACCAAACGGCATTTTAGGTTGTTTTTTAACTTTTTGTTTATTTTTTATTTTTTTTGTGATACAATATAAAAAATCTTTTTTGGAAGTGATATATATGAAAAGGATTGCTCAATTTGAAAAAATCAGCTTTGAGCAGTTTTACAACAGCTGGAAGGGTGACTTTGGCGGAACAGAAGATGAAATTAAGGATATATATAATAGTATAGCCCTCCCCCGCCGTGCAACATCAGGTTCCGCGGGATACGATATCTTTGCCCCTATTGATTTTACCGTGACACCGGGTCAGAGCCTCAAAATTCCCACAGGAATCCGTTGCCGCATTGAAGACGGCTGGGTGCTCAAGATTTACCCTCGCAGCGGACTTGGCTTTAAATTCAGACTGCAACTCAACAACACTGTCGGCATCATTGACAGCGACTATTATTACTCCGACAACGAGGGGCACATTTTCATTAAGGTCATGAATGACACAAACGAAAACAAAACCGTTGAACTCAAGGCAGGCTCCGGATTTGCTCAGGGAATTTTTCTTGAATATGGCATCACCTTTGACGATGATGTAACAGACATCCGCAACGGAGGTTTCGGAAGTACAACCAAATAAACGAAGCACCTCAGATGAGGTGCTTTTTCTTTATATATAAGGTGAAACAAAAAGAACCGAGGAAGCTGCCCTCCTCGGTTCAGATTATTCAGTTAGCCTATTTCTTATGCAGAGAATGAGTATGTGAGGAAATATGCTTCATCGATGCCTCTGTCATAGAAAGTCCAGGTCTTATCGAGACCGATCTTTCCGATCAAGCTATCCTTACCAAGCTCAACTCTGAGGATACCGTAGAGACTGATGCGTCCCTGAAGTTCTGTGTCAATATCCAAGTCAGAGTCAACAAGCGCGGCAGAAACCGCATCGATCGCAACATTTTCCGTTGCCTCAGAAATAACTTCACCGTTAGCATCTACAAACTTAAGTGTTGCAAATACTTCAGCGCCGATACCGCCGATTACACGAGCATCAACGATTTCATAACCAAGAATACCCAAGCCAACGCCGAAGCCAAGGCAGATTGAGAAGTTGCCGTAAGCATCAATCTGATTGTCTACAACTTCTTCTTCATAGATGATTCTTGCTTTGTTGTTGATGATTTCGATACCTGTCTGATTCTCTGATGTTACGATGAACTTGATGTAACCATCAACACCGATAACAAGTGAGAAGTTAAGGCCGATTGTGAGAGAAGTGTTACCGATAGGAATATCGAACTTAGCGATATCAATCTGAGTTTCACCCTCAGCAACATCAAAGAGACCGCCCTTAACTCTGTCAAGGAAAGTAACAGCATCTGCGCCTTCACCAAGCTCTCTTTCAACAAGAGAAGCTGTGTATGAGCCGCTGAATGTTGTTGTGTCTACAAGGTCATAAGTAGAAGTAAGGTATACTTCGTTGAACTTAAGAGCTTTGATGTCTGCATCAAATTTTGCGTTAATCTTAAGGTCGGAAAGCTCATACTCTTTAAGAACGTTTACATGACCGTCAGCAAGTGATTTGCCTACGCTGATGTAAAGAGAGTCATTGCCTGTAACCTTAACCTTAACTTTGAAGCCACCAACTGAGAAGCTGATGTTCAAAAGAGACTGGATAAGGTTAGCATCCTTAAGATAGTCGTTGATTGCGTTCTTGAGGTCAAAGCCGTCAAGGCCCGCAAGGTCAGCACCCTCGCTGATAACTTCGCCGTTACCGTCGGTGATAGCAGCTGTCTGGAGCACAGGGCTGAATGAACCCTCGTAGTCAACTGTTTCGATAACATTTTCAGCATCAACTTCAGAAGTGATAACTGTGTTACCCTCAACAACGTCAGCTACGAAAGCGTCGTTACCTGCAACGAAAACGTCACCTTCAACAAGATCAGTTTCTTCAGCAAAAGTAAGAACGTTACCATCTGCTGTGAAGTCGGCATCAACTTCTTTAACGCCGTCAACATAGTCAATTGCATACTCCTCACCGTCGAAACTACGATTGTTTCGCAGGTTTACTGCAATCTCAAGGGCTGCCAAAGCGTCAGCCTTATCCATTGCGTAAGTGGGTACCATGCCAATTGCGTTAGTTTCAATAACACCTCTTGCAACTGCAACTGCAACCTTTTCATAAGTGGGGAGCTCAGATGAGTTTCTGATTGTAACTGCCATAAGCTCTTCGTCAGTTGCTTTAAGGAAAGCTGCGTTAACAAGTGTTGTTGCAACAAAGTCAGCAGAAACAGGAGCTTCAAGATCGAGATCTTCCGCAGTATAGTCAACGATTACTCCCCAGGCCTCTGCAATTTCAAGGTCAGATGAACCTGTGATACCCTGAAGAGCATTGAGCCCGAAAGCTTCGTTAACTTCTGCCAACCATTCGTTAACTGTCATTGTTTCTGTGCCGGGCATAACAAAACCGGGAACAAAAGAAGACACAACGAGCATAACAATTGCCATGATGATTGAGAGAATTTTTTCCATAATTTTTTCCTCCTTCTTTAATTGTAAGGTAGGTTTCGGACAAAAACGGCACAACGTTAATACCGCTTTCATTACAAAATATATCGAAAGGTACACTTTGCCCCTATAACCTATCTTCACGGAAATTATACTCCTTAAGGAGCCAAAATTCAATAGTTTTGCCGAAAAATTTTCCACAATTCGGAAAGTTTTTATACATATACAATATATGGTAGTTGCTTTGATCATAGCGGCACAAAGCTACTTTCTTATATTGCATTATATGACATTGTTACACAAATTAACACAAAATATCAAGTTTAAAATAATTTAAAATAATGCTTGATTTTAATTGCTCTATATTGTATAATTGAATGCACTTCCGGGTGTGGCGAAGTTTGGTATCGCGCTTGGTTCGGGACCAAGAGGCCATGGGTTCAAGTCCCGTCACTCGGACCATAGTGAGTATTCATTACACAAGTGAATACTCACTTTTCTTTTTTTACATTTCCTCATAGTTAATTTAATATATTGTTATGTATCGAGCAGGTTTTGACCTGCTCTTTTTTGTTATGCCGTGAGATATTCAACGGCTACGCCTTGTCTTGCTTCAAGGACTACATTTTCCTCTTTGACGGGATTTTCAATCACTCCGAAAAAGCGGTAGTGAATTATTATCCTTTGTGTTCTGTTTTTACCTTTACCCTCTATGGAATAAACTTCAATCTTTTCAACCAGTTCGTTCAAAAGTGCAGGTGTTAGTGTTTCCATCTGCATAAACTTACGGACCGCAAAAGTAAACTGCTCTTTGCTTGTACGAAGATTTT
>JBGVFJ010000047.1:0-47485 GCA_045121005.1 Acutalibacteraceae bacterium | reverse complement strand
CATAAGCCAAAAGGGTTGCACCGTTGCCTTTAATGTGGAGGTCGCTTTTGAGTGACAAGGACTCAGACACGGGATAAATTAAACCACTTTCCAAATATAAACAACCAGGCACGCAATTTGTAACAGCTTGCTCGAAACAGGAACTATTTTTCTGCGCCTCTTGATAGATTTCAGCTATGTCCGTGTTTTTAAGCTCTTCTTCGGTGTAGCCTTTAAGGTTCAAGACTGTTCCGATTGGCAAAGGAAGCAACTGATATGAGCTGTTTTCGGTGTGATAGCTCGTTCCGTCAAACTCAATTTCGGATGATTCGCCGTGCGGTATGCTCGGAATTATTTTATAACATCTGTATGCCGGAAAATCCTCATTATCCCCCAATGACAAAAGCTTGGTTTTGTTTGCGATGTCGAGCTGAAAATCTGCCGTTCCGCTTGCCTGGGCAAAAAATGCTTCAAGATTTGGAACCACCAAAGATACGTCGGGCTCAAATGAAGTGTCATCCCCCTCGATAAACATAAGACCGTTGAAATGGTCTATAAAATTCTTGAAATCTTCATTTGAAAACGGACCCTGACTGGTGATAGCATACGAAAATCTGACAACACCCTCTGTAGCGGTGTCTTCAATTACATAGTAACAGTTTACGGGTGTGTCGCCTTCCTGAACTGTGAAGTTGCTCGGAACAGGCATACCGCTGTGAGTGCGATTGAAATCTGTCGGCACGTCCGGATTATCTTCATTTTCAAAATAATCGGACCAAGCCACAATTGCCGAATAATCATTATAACTTTTTCCCCCGTTGGGCAATTGGATCTCAATAAACGGCACGGGATTGCCTTCTTCCATTACGAAGTCATCATAATCGAAGTCGACAAAATTAACGGTGTAGCCGTTGTTCCTTAAATCTTCAATTTTGTTGTTGTATTCTGCATCTTTATATTTAATTAACATAAATTTCTCCTTTAAAAATATATTTTAAAGAAAGTCCTTTATGTTCCCCCGTGTGGCCTTAACCACATTTTCCATTATAGACAACATTTTCCAAGTTGTCAATACTTCGAACAAATGTTCACTGAAATTTAACAATTTAATTTTTTCAAAAACTTTTTAAAAATATTTTTTCAATTTATTGTGCTTAAAAGTATTGACAGCCACTATATATTGTGGTATATATTAGATAAAGATACAAGAGGAACATTATCAGTCCGCTATATAGGACTGTGAGATAAAAAATAATCGAACATTTGTGTTGACAAATCAAAAAAGTCTGCTATAATGAAGTCACAAAGAACAAACGTTCGCAAATGTTCGGTAACAATTTCGAAAGAAAGAGGAGATATATTATGACAGGTTCAATGTTATTTTTAACAATTTTCGAATTCGCAGCAGTAGTGCTTATTATTGTGGGACTTCTTAATGAGAAGAAGCTCATCGCTTTTGAAGACAGACTCGGTTCCGCTCTCGGAGCCTTCATCGGCAAAAAGCTCAGAAGACTTTATATTAAGAAAAAAGCCAAGGCGGGCAAGCATCTTCACGCTGTTCCCTCCCGCAAAGAAAGTGCCCGTGCAAGTGAAAGCTCAGACATCAGAAGCATTGCATAAGTGCTGATTTAATTATGACCACTTCATTTTTAATCCCATAACCATACGATGAGCCCCGAAGCGTTTTGTGCACTTCGGGGCTCGTTGTTTTTATTTTTTAATTTGCTTTAACATATCGCTCTTAAGATCCCACAGCTTCTGTGAAAGGTCAACATAATAATTGTGAGGATTTTCAAAGCGGAGCACCTCATCCCAGAGGGTATCAATCTGCTCCTTACAGTATGCTTTGACTTTCTCAATGTGGGGATATTCATAAACACACTTGCCTTTAACAAAAAGAGGCTGAAGAAGCTCGCGGGCGGTGTAGTTTTCAACCACCTTGCGCTTCCAGGTGAAGTCGCGGTCAAACAATTCATAAGGCTGAGAATCGTCAACAACCTCATCCTCGCAGGTAATCAGGTCGGCAATAGCCTTGCCTGTTTCATTGTCATAAAGTCTCCACAGCTTCTTGGCACCGGGGATTGTAACCTTGGCAACATTTTCACTGACTTTGATTTTGGGAATAAACTCGCCCTTATCGTTTTCAACGGCACAAAGCTTGTATACGCCGCCGAAAACCGGGTTGGATGATGCGGTAATCAGACGCTCACCTACGCCAAAGGAGTCAATCTGAGCTCCTTGCTGAATCATATCTCTTATAATGTATTCATCAAGAGAGTTGGAAGCAACAATTGCACAGTCGGGGAAACCTGCCTCATCGAGCATTTTTCTTGCCTTGCGGCTGAGGTATGCTATGTCACCGCTGTCGATTCTGATTCCCTTGGGTCTGAAGCCGCGGGGCAGCACCTCGCGCTTGAATGCTTCAATAGCGTTGGGAATGCCTGATTTGAGAACATTGTAGGTATCAACAAGCAAGGTGCAGCTGTCGGGATATTCACGCGCATACGCACAGAAGGCATCGAGCTCACTGTCAAAAAGCTGAACCCAGCTGTGAGCCATTGTGCCGAGAGCCTTAACACCGAACTCTCTTTCAGAAATGGTGCAGGCAGTGCCTGAACAGCCGCCGATGTAAGCAGCCCTTGCACCGTAGATTGCACCGTCATAGCCCTGGGAACGTCGTGAGCCGAACTCCATAACCGGTCTGCCCTGAGCGGCACGGACAATTCTGTTTGCCTTTGTGGCAACAAGACTCTGGTGATTGATGGTGATGAGAATCATTGTTTCTATGAACTGAGCCTGAATTGCGGGACCTCTGACGGTAACAATAGGTTCATAGGGAAAAATAGGTGTTCCCTCAGGCACGCACCAGATGTCACAGCAAAAGTTAAAATCACGAAGATAATCAAGAAAATCCTTGTCAAAGCCTTTTCCTGCAAGGTAATCCAGGTCATCATCGGTAAATTTCAGATTTCGCAGATAATCAGCAAGCTGTTCAACTCCCGCCATAACGGCAAAGCCGCCTTTATCGGGAACATCTCTGAAAAACATATCAAATTGAGTAATTCTGTCGCCCACGCCGTTTTTGAAATAACCGTTTGCCATTGTTATTTCGTAAAAATCAGTGAGCATTGTTAGATTGCGTTCTTTTAATTCGTTTGTCATTAGAATGCGCCTCCTGTTGCAATCTGTTGAATGGATTATATCATACCCATTTTACTTTTTCAATTAAAATAATTTTTTAACAATCTGTACGATAATGCGCAAAAATATTATTAAAAATCAGTTTAAGTGGCATTTTTTACACAAAAAAGCGTAAAGAAAATGTACACTTTGTCCAAATTTGTGCATTTTTGTGTTTTTTTTTTAAAAATGACTATTATTTTTTCTTTTAATGTGGTATTATGTTGATGTTGAATTTTTGCAAAACATTAAGGAGGAAACGGTATGAGAACCCGTAAACAGGAATTAGGCGATAAGAACATTATCGGTTCCAAGGTTGAACAGCAGAGAAAAACCATCGGCATGAAGCAGAAGGATTTACTCGCTCAACTCCAGATCAGAGGTATTGACCTTAACTCATCAGGTCTTTCAAAGCTTGAAGGTCAGCTCAGAGGCGTTGCCGATTATGAACTCAAAGCCATTGCGGAAGTGCTTGGAGTTTCAGTTAACTGGTTACTTGATATTGATAAATAATTATACGGGCTCAGGTGAGCCCGTTTTTTGTTTTTATTTATATTTGACATAAAAGTGCATATATTGTAAAATGTAAGCATTCCACCAAGTAAGGAGTTTTATATATGGCAATTTTCAGACCGTTTAAAGCAATCAGACCTGTTGCAGACAAAGCTCAGGACGTTGCGGCTCTCCCCTATGACGTTATGAACAGCGAAGAAGCAAAAGAAATGGTTAAAGGCAAGCCTTATTCATTTCTTCATGTTGACAAAGCTGAAATAGATTTTGACCCCATCCCCGAAAATATTTACACCGAAGCTGTTTACCTCAAGGCAAGAGAAAACCTTGACAAGCTGGTAACAGACGGTGTTTGTGAGCAGGACGGGACTCCTTGCATTTACATCTACCGTCAGATTATGAACGGCAGAAGTCAGACAGGTCTTGTCGGTTGCACGGCTATTGATGATTACATCAACAATATCATCAAAAAACACGAGCTCACAAGAGCCGACAAGGAAGCAGACAGAATCAACCACGTTGATTACTGCGATGCAAACACAGGCCCCATTTTTCTCACATACAGAGCAGATAATTTCATAAACGCTGCCGTTGAAGGCTGGAAAGAAAGCCACGCTCCCGTGTATGATTTTGTGACCGAAGACGGCATTGCAAACACAGTTTGGGTTGTAGACGACGGTGACCTTATTGCAGAAATTTCAAAGAAATTTGCCGCCACCGATTACCTTTATATTGCAGACGGACACCACAGAGCCGCTTCTGCCGTTAAGGTTGGCCTCAAACGCCGCGAGCAGAACCCCGATTTCACCGGTGAAGAAGAATTCAACTTCTTTCTTGCAGTTCTCTTCCCTGAAAACGAGCTTGAAATTATGGACTACAACCGTGTTATCAAGGATCTGAACGGCTGTACAAGTGAAGAATTCATCAATAAAATTGAAGAAAGCTTCATTGTTGAAGCAGTGGGCAAAGACGCTTATAAGCCCGAAGCAAAGCATACATTCGGAATGCTTCTTGACGGAGAATGGTACAAGCTGAGCGCAAAGGAAGGCACGTTTGACAAAAACGACCCCGTTTCACGACTTGATGTTTCAATTCTTCAGAACAACCTTATCTCCCCTGTTCTGGGCATTGATGACCCGAGAACAGACAAGAGAATTGATTTCATCGGCGGCATCAGAGGCTTGGGTGAGCTTGAACGCAGAGTAAACACCGACATGAAAATTGCGTTTTCAATGTATCCCACCACTCTTGATGACCTCATGGCTATTGCCGATGCAGACAAAATTATGCCACCCAAGTCAACATGGTTTGAGCCTAAGCTTCTGAGCGGTTTGTTTATTCATAAGCTTTCATAAGGAGAATTACTATGCCTAATATAGCAACAAAAGTTACAGTAGAAATCACACCCGAAAAAGAGGTTGTGTTGAAAGAAAAGCTCGGTCAGGCAATTTCACTTCTCAGAGGCAAAAGTGAAGCCTGGCTTATGCTCAGCTTTGAGGATAACTGCAGAATATGGTTCAAGGGTGACAATTCACTCCCCTGCGCTTTTTGCGAGGTTCAGGTTCTCGGCAAAATCAACCCTGCCGAAAGTGAAAAGCTCTCTGCCGAAATCTGCTCAATTTTCGAATCAGAGCTTGGCATTCCCGCCGACAGAACCTACATCAAATATGAAGAGATTGACCAGTGGGGCTGGAACGGCGGTAATTTCTGAAAAAATTTGAAATAATATTGATTTTTTGCTTAATTTGATTTAAAATAGAAATGTTAGGGTGACGATAATAATCCGTACCTGCCCGAAAGCGCGTCTGTTCAGTGCTTTTCGGCGTTTCGGATTTGAAAGGCGCCTGCCGGTCAGCACCCTCAACAGCCAAAAATCATCTGAAAATCCTCAGCTTTCGGGTCGAAGATTTTTTATCGTGAGGATTTTTGGCAGATCAAGGCAAAAACGCAGCAAATCCTTTCGGATTTGCGAGTATTTTAACGAAGAAATGGCGGAAATCATCCGATAAAAAACACGGTTCGGATTATTACCGTCACCCTAAATGCGCTAACAGTGGGAGAAGTACCCGTGCGGAGCATATCAGAGAGGGAACGGCAGCTGAAAAGTTCCTTATGCAAAGGCGGTGAAATGCACCCATGAGCACACAGCGGGAATGGAGTATCGCTGTGCGGATTGCCCCGTTACAGGCATCGAGTTATAAACCGGAGTGGAACCGCGGATTAACCGCCTCCGTCGCTTTTTGCGGCAGAGGCGGATTTTTTTGTTTTAGGAGAACAACATATTATGTTCGATAGATTAAGAGAAGATATAAAATGCGTGCGTGAGCGTGACCCCGCCTGCCATTCGGCAATTGAGGTTATGCTTCTTTATCCCGGCTATAAGGCAATCAGAAACCACCGCAAAGCGCACTGGTTTTTTAAGCACGGAATGTTTTTTATAGCCAGAGCAATTTCACAGCGCACATCAAAACGCACAGGTATCGAAATTCACCCCGGTGCACAAATCGGACGAAGATTTTTCATTGACCACGGCACAGGAATTGTTATTGGTGAAACCACAGTTATCGGTGACGATGTTACTCTTTATCAGGGTGTTACCCTTGGCGGTACGGGTAAGGACACAGGCAAACGTCACCCCACACTTGGCAACAATGTGCTTGTGGGCGCAGGGGCAAAGGTGCTTGGCCCCCTGACTGTGGGTGACAACACAAACATCGCCGCAGGTGCCGTTGTGCTTGATAATATTCCCGAAAATTCAACAGCTGTAGGTGTTCCTGCAAGGGTTGTGCGCCGCAACGGAAAGCGTGTTCAGGACCTTGACCAGATTCACATTCCCGACCCCATTTCCCAGGAAATTTGCAAGCTGCAGCATCAGATAGATATTTTAAACAAGAAATTGGAGGAAAAATAAATGAAAGTTTTTAACACTCTCACAAGAAGCAAGGAAGAGCTTAAAACAATTGAAGAAAACAAGGTTAAAATTTACGCTTGCGGACCTACCGTTTATAACTTTATCCACATCGGCAACGCCCGTCCCCTTTGTGTGTTTGACGTTTTGAGAAGATATCTTGAATACAGAGGCTTTGAAGTGAATTTTGTTCAGAATTTCACAGATATTGATGACAAAATTATCCGCCGTGCAAACGAAGAAGGCGTTTCTTACAAAGAAATTTCCGAAAAATATATTGAAGAATTCTGGACAGACGCCAAAGGTCTTAACGTGCGTGAAGCAACCGTTCACCCCAAGGCAACAGAAAATATTGACGAAATCATCAACATCATCAGCACCCTCGTTGAAAAGGGCTATGCTTATGAAGCTGACGGCGACGTTTATTTCAGCCCCAAAAAGTTCAAGGAATACGGCAAGCTTTCACATCAGCCTCTTGAAGACCTTGAAGCAGGCGCAAGAATTATGGTTGGCGAAGTTAAAAAAGAACCTATGGACTTTGCCCTTTGGAAGAACGCAAAGCCCGGCGAGCCTTATTGGGAATCTCCCTGGGGCAACGGCAGACCCGGCTGGCACATTGAATGCTCTGCAATGAACCGCCGTTATCTCGGCAACACAATCGACATTCACTGCGGCGGTCAGGACCTTATCTTCCCCCACCACGAAAACGAAATTGCTCAGAGTGAATGCTGCAACGGCGCTCCCTTTGCAAATTATTGGATGCACAACGGCTACATCACCGTTGACAATGTGAAGATGTCAAAATCACTCAACAACTTCTTCACTGTTCGTGATGTTGCAAATGCTTACGGCTATGAGCCTATCCGTTATCTTCTTATTTCTTCTCAGTACAGAAGCCCCATCAACTACAGCACCGACATTATTGAGCAGTGCAAGGCTTCGCTCACACGCCTTTACACCTGCCGCGACAACCTTGACTTTGCTATGTCAAACGCTGCTGACGGCGAAGCAACAACCGAAATCAAGGCAATGCTTGATGCCCGTCAGGCTCAGTTTGTTGAAGCTATGGAGGATGACCTCAACACAGCAGATGCTCTTGCCGCAATTTTTGAGCTTGTAAGAGACATCAACACAAAGGTTATTGCCGACGGCGCAAACAAAGCTGACTGCGAAGCCGCCGCCAAAATGTTTGACGAGCTTTGCGGTGTGCTTGGTCTCGTTTATAACAGAAAAACAGAAAGCCTTGATGACGAGGTTGAAGCTCTCATTGCGCAGCGTACCCAGGCAAGAAAAGACAAAAACTGGGCTGAAGCTGACAGAATCCGTGACGAGCTCAAAGCAATGGGCATTGTGCTTGAAGACACGGCTCAGGGCGTAAAATGGCACAAGGAATAATGCAAAAGAAGGCTGTCTTGATTTAAGACAGCCTTTGTGATTGGAGATATATTATGGCAATTCTCTGTTGGGATTTTGACGGCACTATCGCCCTTTCCCACCACCTGTGGAGCAACAGTGTGAAAAAAGCAATCAATCTGATTGAGCCCGATAATAAAATTGATTTTCTTGATATAAGAAAATGTATGGAAACAGGCTTTTCCTGGCAAACGCCCGAGGCAGATTACCCCGAGGCAACAGGTGAAAAATGGTGGAATGCAATGAATGACCACTTTTATAAAAGCTATCTCAGTCTGGGTGTGAGTGAAAATTCTGCTAAAAAAGCGAGTGAAGCTGTGAGAGAAATTATCCTTAGAACAGAAAACTATATTCTTTATGAAACCGCAGTTGATACCCTTGAAAAAGCAAAGGCAATGGGACACACAAACATTATTCTTTCAAACAATTATCCCGAATTGGAGCAGGTTTTGCAAAACCTCGGCATACGGAATTTGTTTGAGGATGTTGTGGTTTCGGCTTGTGTCGGCTATGAAAAACCGAGAAGTGAGTTTTTTGAAATTGCAAAGAAAAAATATCCCGACGGTGAGTTTTATATGATTGGTGACAGCGTGAGTGCTGACATCATCGGAGGAAGAAATGCAGGAATGAAAACGATTCTTGTGCACAAGGGATACAACAAAAGCGCTGATTTCTGCGTTGATAAGCTAAGTGATATTTTAAATATTATATAAAGAAAAGGCTCCCGGGCGGGAGCCTTTAAAATTTGTTCCAAGGAAATAAATCGGGAGGATTTGCCGAGAAGCTGAGTCTTTCATTGGTAAAAGGATTAACAAAGCTGAGACTGTGTGACCACAGTGCAACAGAGCATTTGTTACACTTGCTGCCGTATTTTCCGTCACCAAGCAAAGGCAATTTTCGGGACGCGAACTGCACCCTGATCTGGTGGGTTCTGCCTGTGTGAAGCTTCACTTTTACCAAAGACAGATCGTTTTCAGATTTAACAAGAGTGTATTCAAGGCTTGCTTTTTTAACACCTTTGCGTTCTCGTTTTACAACGAAGGACTTATTCTTTCTTGAATCCTTAAAAAGCAAATCCACAAGGGTGTCACTTGTTTTTTCGGGTACGCCCTGCAGAACTGCAAGGTATTGCTTTTCAATTTCATTTCTGCTCACGAGGGCTGAAAGCTTAGCCGCCGCCTGAGAAGTTTTGGCAAAAACCATAACTCCGCCAACGGCTGTGTCAAGGCGGTGAATCGAAAAAACCTCTCCCCTGCCTTGTAAGAGCAAATCAATCATATTTTCACCGTCACCTTTTTGTGAAAGCACACCGACAGGCTTAACGGCAAAAATCAGATTTTTGTCTTCATAAAGAATTTCAATATCCATACTCATTAAAAGAATGTTGCAACCTTTTTTTCGGGCGGGTCGGCTTTTTTGATGTTTGTGACATTAAAAACAGGGCCCTTGCCTGAATAAAGCTTGTTGAATTTGTAGCTGATTGTGGCGGTGATTTCTACCCAATCACCTGTGTTAAGGGTTTCTGCCAGAGGATAAAGACACACAAAGCCGTAATAGCTGATATCTTCCTCACAGCACATCATAATGTGGCGTCCGCCAACGAAGGTGCCGCTTGGGATTTTTCCGTTTTTGGAAATAATGGCTTTGAAATGAACGGTTTTTCCGCGGTAATTTTTGATATTTTCTGTTAAATCACGGTAAAACCAGGCATAATCTTTATCTTCAATTTCAATCACGGGTGCCTCAATATCAAAGGGAAGCGGATCTTCGATATCGTCAAATTCAGCTTTTCCATCTGCATATTCATACACAATGTCACAACGCCTTGTTACACCGCGGACAATTTTGTGAAACTCCATTTTATCCATAGAACTGTCAAAGCGGTTGAAAGCAACAAGCTCGGTTGAATTGATTTTATCAACAACAAGGCTACGCATATTTGCATTGTAGGTCATAAAAGTGGTGGAATCCACAAAAAGCATACTCTGATAAAGAGTCCATTCTTTGGGCACGGCTGCAGCAAAATCCTGCACGAGCCACATACCGTTGTATTCCACAACAACTCTTTCGGCGTTGTGTTTTTTAACAAGAGCTTCGAGGTTTGAAGGGTTAAGCTCTTCTTTTTCTTCAATAACCTCTATAAAAACATTTTTATTGGGCCATTTTGAAGAATCATATTCCTCTTCACCCTCTTCGCAAAGAAGAAGGAGGGTTCTTTCACCGCTGTTGAAACGGGTGTCACAAAGGGTATCCTGAATGAAGGTGGTTTTTCCGCTTTCAAGGAAGCCCAGGAACATATATACAGGGATTTCCATTTAATCACCTCTTAAATTCTGAAAAGGGTTGCAAGCTCATCTTCATTGAGCTTTGAGCCGATGACACAAATTTTTCCGATGATGTCGGCGCCGCCTGTTCTCACATCGGGCTCACCGGGAACATAGTCAAAGTGAATCCATTCGCCATCTGCACCCTCAACAATACCTTTGGCTCGGAGAACAATGCCGAATTTTTCTTCATTTTTGAGAGCGGAAAGAATTGCATTCATTTCATCAACAGAGTATTTGTTGGTGGTTTCTTTGCCCCAGCTGATGAAAACATCGTCGGCGTGATGGTGGTGATGATGACCATGGTCGTGGTCGTGACAGCCGCAAGTGCAATGCTCATCGTGATGATGGTGCTCGTGATGATGCTCGTGGCAGTCGCAATGCTCATCATGGTGGTGATGCTCATGATGGTGCTCGTGGCAGTCGCAGTGCTGATCGTGGTGATGATGCTCATGATGGTGCTCATGGCAGTCACAATGCTCATCGTGGTGATGATGCTCGTGGTGGTGATGTCCGCAAACAGGACAAGCAGTCTCTTTCATTTCGTCTTCAAGGGATTTCACCTTGTTTTCCATAGCTATGCGAAGCTGGGCGCCTGTGAGCTTATCCCAATCGGTTGTTACGATAACAGCCTCTTTATTATGCTCACGGAGAAGCTCAACAGCCTTTGCAACACGCTCCTCACCGGCTTTTGCGGTGTGGGAAAGAATGATTGTCTGTGCGTGTTCAACCTGGTCGTTGAAAAATTCACCGAAGTTTTTCATATATATTTTGCATTTGCCTGCATCAACAACAGTTGTGAATGAGTTGAGCTCAAGCTTTTCTGAGCCGATGTCCTTAACAGCCTTGATAACGTCACTGAGCTTACCTACGCCCGACGGCTCAATAAGAATGCGCTCGGGGGCATAATCCTCAACAACCTTGGTCAGAGCCTTGCCGAAATCACCCACAAGGCTGCAACAGATACAGCCTGAATTCATCTCGGTGATTTCAACACCTGCTTCTTCAAGGAACTTGCCGTCAACGCCGATTTCACCGAATTCATTTTCAATGAGAACAAGCTTTTCTCCGGGATAAGCTTCTTTGATAAGCTTTTTGATGAGGGTTGTTTTGCCTGCACCCAAAAAGCCTGAAAAAATATCTACCTTTGCCATTTGATCATATCCTTTGAATTATATTTACAACAAATAATTATAGCACCTTTGTCATTAAAAATAAACAATAATATTGAAGAATTTTTGTAATATTCAAAAATAAAATTTTATTGATTTATTTTCCGATTTTTTATATAATGTATGTGTATAATTATCAGGAGGTAATTTTATGAAAAAGTCACTTAAAAAAATCGTTTCGCTTTTTCTTTGTTTAGCTCTTGTTTTTTCAATCGGTTGCACAGGCGTTTATGCAGCTCAGGATGTTGAAGAAACTCCCGAAGTTGAAACAGAAGAAATTGAAAAATCCCCTATCGAAGGCATTATCGACGTTGTTGCAGACCCCGCACTCTGGGAAGGAACAATTGCACAGCTTGAAGGTATCTTCGGCGGCGTAGGTTCCGACCTCAGTTTTGCTGACAACATTATGAAAGTGCTCTATAACGTGCTTAACATAGTTGTTGAAGAGCTTGTTCAGGCTATTTGCAAAATTTATCCCAATCCCAACAATTGGCAGTCCCTTGCTGATTACGACAGCGACGAGGTTGGCTTTATGCCCGGCCGCGATACATACCGGACCTCTGCCGCACAGGGCAACTACTGGGGCCTCGGCTATGCAAGCCGCAGCCTTGTGCCCGAAGACATTGACAACGGCAATTATTACATCGGCCGCGACCTTATGAACAAGAAGGCTATCGGCGTTTATGACGATATGCGCATCCGCGTTGCAGTTATTGACGACAACAGCGGAGAGGGTGCAGTTGTTATCGGCGCAATTGACTGCCTCGGTGTTACTTCAACCGATGTAAGAAGCATCCGCAAGGGTGTTCTCGCATATTGTGAAGAAAACAACATCAACGTTGCAAGCATCAATATTATGGCAACTCACGCTCACTCAGCCCTCGACACTCAGGGCGTAAGCACAGAGTTTTTCTACAAGCTTCTTGCAAACGGCTTTGCAAATGCTATGGGCATTTTCGATGAGCTTCCTTTCATGGAAACTGCATCTGCTTTCAAGGAATATTTTGTTGAGCAGTCAATCATCGCAGTTGAAGAAGCATTTGAAGATGTTGAAAAAGGCGAGCTTTATTATTCAGCAATCGACTGCAGTGAATTTGTTAAGGACAAGCGCGGTCTTCTTGCAAAAGAAGATATTCCTAAAATTGCAAGTCTTTACTTTGTTCCCGACAGCGGCAGTGAAGCAACCTACATTGCTGACATCACCTGCCACGCAACATCCTTCAGCGCAAGCAACAGCCTTGTAGGCTCTGACTATATTTATTATCTTGATAAATATATCAAAGAAACAAACGGCGGCAACGTTGTTATGATTCCCGGTGCTGTTGGTCAGATATCAAGAGACCTTGATGTTGACGACACAGGTCTCACCGAGTGGGAAGCAAAAGGCTCAAGCGCTAAGGCATTGGGCAAAAAGTTCGGTGAGGTTATCGTAGGCGCTGACTATTCCGAAAAGCTTGCTCCCGTGCTCAATGCAACTCACAGAGAGATTGTTATTCATCCCGAAAACAGCATCCTTGTTCTTGCTTGTGAAGTTAAGCTTGTTAACAACAAGGTGTTCGTTGACGAAGACGGCAATGCAATGATGCCCACAGAAATGGGTTATGTTGAATTCGGCAACAGAGTCGGTCTTGCGCTCTTCCCCGCTGAGCTTTATCCCGAGGTTTTCTGGGGTCACGAAATCACAGATTACACCAACTGGGACGGCACTGAATGGCCTTATGAAAGCCTTGCAGATTCAGTTGAAGGCGTTGATGTTTATGCAGTAAGCCTTGCAAACGATGCTCTCGGCTACGTGCTCACAGACAACAACTTCGCATTTATGGGACACATCATCGGCGAAGGCATTGCAGACGAAACACTTTCAGTCGGTAAGCATATGGGCTCATACCTTGTTGGTGAGTATTATGCAATGATTGAAGAAATGAAATAAACAAAAACTTATGGCACCGTCACACGACGGTGCCATTTTTATTTTGCAGGTAGTTTTTTATTGTTGTGGAGCTTCATATATTTTGATGTGATAAAGATGTCAAAATAAATCCCATCTTCGGTGGATTGGTCAACCTTAAAGCTTCGTCCGTCGGCGGTGTGATACTTAATGGTTTGGGATGAAGATTTCTTTTCGGAGCTTACAATTTCATCGTAAGTAAATCGGTTTTCTTTGCCCCGGAAGGTTATTTCAATGATTTCATCATCGTTATATAAAACCTTCACATTTTTCCACGCGATAATCAATGAAACACCGAGCAGCGGGAACAGCGCCCAGATAACCGGCACCCAAACGGGAGCTTTTAGCACCAAAGACACAACAAAAATTGCAACAGTGAAAAGAATTTCTATAACGCCTACAACCAACATATAGTCGGGCAGAGCAACAGATTTGTAGCCTTCGGGCGGTTTGCCGTTTGATTTGCCTAACGGACTTTTCTGAAACAGCGACACTATCAACTGCACTAAATGACGAATTAACATATATATCCCCTTTCTTGTATCGTCGGGAATATTATATCATAGAAAGAAATTTTTGCAAACAAAAAGCTCCCTTGACGGGAGCTTTAATTGATTAGTTATTCTTTGCTTCTCTTTCAGCGTCAAGGATTGCTTTAACCTTGAGGGGAAGTCCGAAGAGGTTGATGAAGCCTGCTGAATCCTTCTGGTCGTAAACATCGTCTTCATCAAATGTTGCGAATGCTTCACTGTAAAGTGAGTAGGGTGATGTTACGCCTGCATTCATAATGTTGCCCTTGTAGAGCTTAAGCTTAACGTCGCCTGTAACAGTTTCCTGAGTTTTGTCAACAAAAGCGGAAAGAGCCTCTCTCAAAGGAGTGAACCACTGACCGAAGTAAACAACCTCAGCGAATTTCTGAGCAACGAGCATTTTGTAGTGATGTGTTTCTCTGTCAAGGCAAAGAGTTTCAAGCACATCGTGAGCCTTGTAGAGGATTGAGCCTGCGGGGTTTTCATAAACGCCTCTTGACTTCATACCAACAAGACGGTTTTCAACGATGTCTGCAAGACCTACGCCGTTCTTGCCGCCGATGTCGTTAAGAAGTTCAATCATCTCAACGCCGCCCATTTTTTTGCCGTCAACAGCAACGGGGATGCCCTTTTCAAATGAAATTGTTACATAAGTGGGTTCATCGGGAGCCTGCTCGGGTGAAACGCCCATTTCAAGGAAGCCGGGCTTATTATACTGAGGCTCATTTGCGGGATCTTCAAGGTCAAGACCCTCGTGTGAAAGATGCCAGAGGTTCTTATCTTTTGAATAGTTTGTTTCACGGTTAATTTTAAGAGGAATATTTCTTGCCTCTGCATATTCAATCTCTTCTTCACGAGATTTGATGTCCCAGATTCTCCAGGGAGCAATAATCTGCATTTCGGGAGCGAAAGCCTTGATTGCAAGCTCAAAACGAACCTGGTCGTTACCCTTACCTGTGCAGCCGTGGCAGATAGCGTCAGCACCTTCAGCCTTTGCAATTTCTACAAGTCTCTTTGCAATGATGGGACGTGCAAATGCTGTGCCGAGGAGATATTCCTTTTCATAAACAGCGCCTGCTTTGATTGAGGGGAAAACAAAGTCGTTAACGAAAACATCTTTGAGGTCTTCAATATAAAGCTTTGAAGCGCCTGTTGCGATTGCCTTTTCTTCAAGGCCGTCAAGCTCTGTGCCCTGACCAACGTCACCGGAAACAGCAACAACCTCACAGTTGTTGTAATTTTCTTTAAGCCAAGGGATGATGATTGATGTATCAAGACCGCCTGAGTAGGCAAGAACTACTTTTTTGATTTCTTTCATTTTAATTTCCTCCAAATGTGTAATTTATGAATATGCATTGATTATACACCAATATACAGAAAAATCAAGTATATTTTGTATATTTATTCATTATTTTTTGAATTTCGGCTTTTCTGCCAAATGTGTGGATTAAGCAGGGGGATTTTTGTCAAACCTGCCAAAAGCCAACCTTTTTCATAACCTTGCGAAGTGTTTTGCGGGCTGTGTATGAAGCTCTTTCACTGCCCATTTTAGCGCACTGCTCAAGATATGCCTTATCATTGATGAGGTGATTGAATTCATCCTGAATGGGACGAAGAGACTCAACAACGCTCTCGGCAACAGCGGCTTTGAAGTCGCCGTAGCCCTTGCCGTCAAACTCTTTTTCGATAGCGGCATAATCAAGACCTGTGCAGGCAGAATAAATAGTCATAAGGTTGTTGATGCCGTCTTTACCGTCACCGTAATAAACCTTTGCTTCACTGTCGGTCACAGCAGACTTGAACTTTTTGACGATCATATCGGGTGTGTCGAGCATACCGATGCTTGCTTTGGGATTGGTGTCGGACTTGGACATTTTCTTGGTGGGATCCTGAAGTGACATAACCTTTGCACCAACCTTGCCGAAGAAAGGCTCGGGCACAACGAATGTGGGTGAATACACCTGATTGAAGCGGTCTGCAATATTTCTTGCCAATTCGAGATGCTGCTTCTGGTCGGCACCGATTGGCACGAAATCTGCCTGATAAAGAAGAATATCGGCAGCCATAAGCACGGGATAGTCAAAAAGACCAACGTTGATGTTGTCAGCATGCTTTTGTGACTTATCTTTAAACTGGGTCATTCTTGATGCTTCACCAAACTGAGTGTAGCAGTTGAGAATCCAGCTCAGCTGTGAATGCTCTGGCACATGGCTCTGAACAAAAACAACGTTCTTTTCGGGGTCAAGACCCAAAGCGATGAGCAAAGCATACATTTCCATTGTTTGCTTGCGAAGCTTTGCAGGCTCCTGACGGACTGTTATAGCGTGAAGGTCAGCAACGGCATAGTAGCAATCATAATCTTCACTCATATATTTCCAGTTTTTAAGTGCACCCAGATAGTTGCCCAAAGTGGGAACTGCAGTGGGCTGAATACAGCTTAAAACAACTGACTTCTTTTCATTTTCCATAATATTACCTCTTGTTCATTTCAGCGGCAACCTCACCGAGAATTGTGAGACCCTTGTCCATAGCTTCCATGGTGGGGGTTGTGAAATTCAGGCGGATTGCATTGAATTTATCATAATCATTAACAACAAATGCTGTGCCGGGCACAACGGCAACATTTTTGGCAATGGCTTTGTTGCAGAATTCAATCATATCAATATGCTCGGGCAAATCGCACCAGACGAAAAGACCGCCTTCGGGACGAACATATTTAACAACATCGCCCAATTCCTCGTCAATGCGCTTGCAGAGGAAATTGAGTCTTTCACGGTAGCAATCTTTAATCTTGGCGATGTGCTCGTCGATATCGTAATTTGCCATCCATTTTTCAACAAGCATCTGATTGAACATAGGGGTGTGAACGTCGCTTGTCTGCTTGCCCACGGTCATTTTTGCCACAACGGGAGCAGGGCCGAGAACATAACCGACACGGATACCGGGAGCCATAACCTTTGAGAATGTGCCGGCATAAATAACTCTGCCGTCTTCATCAAAGCTCTTGATCGAGGGAATCTCCTCCCCTGCAACTCTTGTGTCGCCGTAGGGGTTATCCTCAAGAATAATCTTGTTATATTTGCAGGCAAGGTCATACACAGCCTTGCGCTTTGCAAGTGACATTGTTACACCTGAGGGATTCTGGAAATTTGGGATAACATAAATAAACTTTGCGTTTGGCTCCTCTTTGAGGGCCTTTTCAAGCTGTTCAATGTTGATGCCGTCGTCTTCAATTGAAACACCGCGGAGCTTGACATTGTAGGCGCGGAAGCAGTTGAGAGAACCGATGAAGGAGGGTGTTTCGGCAATTACAACATCACCCTCGTTGCAAAGAACCTTGGTGGTTAAATCCATAACCTGCTGTGCACCGCTTGTGATAATTACTGAATCGGTGTCTTTGCCGATTTTTTTGCTTGTGTGGAGCCAATCGGTAACGCGCTTGATTAAAGCGGGATAGCCTTCTGTTACACCGTACTGCAAAGCTTCGATAGGATGGTTTTCGAAAATATCCTGTGAAATTTCCTTGATGGCATCAATGGGGAATGAGTCGGGCGCAGGGTTGCCTGCGGCAAGAGCTATCATTCCGGGCACTGATGAAGCCTTGAGAATTTCACGGATTGCAGAGGGCTGCAATGATGAAATTTTGTCTGAAAAAATGTAGTCCATACATACTACCTCACTATATAATTTAACTGATAAATTATATCACACAATTTTTAGATTGTAAATATCAGTTTTTTATGTTATGATACTTTTAGTGTAATTTTTCGGAGGAATTATTATGATCCTGAATTTTGATGCTGTAATTTTTGACTTTGACGGCACTGTTGCCGACACAGGCAAGGGAATTTTTAACTGCATAAGATATGCCCTTGAAAAGAACGGACTGCCTATTCTTGATGAAGCAAGCCTGCGCACATTTGTGGGTCCCCCTCTGCACGACAGCTTCAAGCGTGAATGCGGTGTTGATGACGAGATGAGCACAAAGCTTGTGGCAAGCTACCGTGAACGATATTCCGTTAAGGGCATTTATGAATTTGACCTTTACGACGGCATTGTGGATTTACTCAGGGACATTCATTCAGCGGGCGGATTAACAGGCATTGCAAGCTCAAAGCCTGAGCATTTTATAAACATTATTGTTGAAAACACGGGTCTCAGCGACCATTTTGATTTCACCGCAGGCTCTGACCCTCAGTATATCGAATCTGACAAAACAGCCATAGTTAAAGCCTGCATAGCCAAAATGAACCTGCCCGAAAACGCTCGGGTGCTTATGGTAGGTGACAGGCTTTACGACATCGTAGGCGCACACAATGCCGGCATTCCCTGCGCGGCGGTGCTGTTCGGATACGGCAACCGAGAGGAGTTTGAGGAATACAAGGCTGATTACATTGCAAAAGATGCAGAAGAGTTAAAAAAGATTATTTTTAATTAAATTTGATATTGACTGCAAGGGGTGTTTTATGTTATAATCACCTTGTAATCAGGGCAATCATTACTGACGGATTAGTGGGTTTACCACAAGGGAATGACTGCCGACTTTAGCCGACCGTCTGGGCAGCATCTTGTGGGATGCTGCCCTTTTATATTGTTTTACATTTTTGTTTTTATAGAATTAAGGAGGTAATATTTATGGAACAGTGGAGAGGTTTTAACCCCGGCAACTGGCAGGAAAACATTGACGTAAGAGATTTTATTCAGAAAAACTACACCCCCTATGAGGGTGATTATACCTTCCTTTCGGATTCTACCGACAGAACAAAGGCTTTGCTTAAAAAAGCCGAAGATCTGATGGCTCTTGAAAGGCAGTACGGCGGAGTGCTTGACATTGACACTCACACCGTTACTTCCCTTCTCAACTACAAACCCGGCTATCTTGACAAAAAGAACGAGATTATAGTTGGTTTCCAGACTGACAGACCCCTCAAAAGAGGTGTTAACCCCTTTGGCGGACTTCGTATGACACGCTCAGCCTGCGAGGCCTACGGCTACAGACTTTCTGACAAGATTGAGTCTGAATTTCAGTACAGAACTACTCACAACGACGGCGTGTTCAGAGTTTACGGCAAGGAAACAAGAGCCGCCCGCTCCTGCGGACTTATTACAGGTCTTCCCGATGCTTACGGCAGAGGCAGAATCATCGGTGACTACCGCCGTGTTGCGCTTTACGGCATTGACCGTCTTATTGAAGAAAAGAAAAATGACAAGGACCGCCTTGGCACAAGCGACAATATGATGAACGCTGACACAATCCGTCAGCTTGAAGAGCTTTATCAGCAGATTAACTTCCTCGGTATGCTCAAGGGTATGGCAGAAATGTACGGCTTTGATATTTCACGCCCGGCCAACAATGCCAAAGAGGCTGTTCAGTGGCTTTATTTTGCATATCTCGGTGCAATCAAAGAGCAGAACGGTGCGGCAATGAGCCTTGGCAGAACATCAACTTTCCTCGACATTTACTTTGAGCGCGACATCAGAGAAGGCGTTCTCACAGAAAGCGATGCTCAGGAAATTATTGACGACTTCGTTTTGAAGCTTCGTATGGCAAGACATCTTCGCACACCCGAATACAACGAGCTTTTCGGCGGCGACCCCATGTGGATTACCGAAGCATTAGGCGGTGTGGGTGAAGACGGCCGTCCCCTTGTTACTAAGAACACATTCCGCTTTATGCACACTCTTTACAATCTCAAACCCTCTGCAGAGCCCAACCTCACAGTTCTTTGGTCAAAGGATCTGCCCGAAAACTTCAAAAAGTTCTGTGCAAAAGTTTCTTGCGACACTGATGCAATTCAGTATGAAAACGACGACATTATGCGCCCCATCTACGGTGACGACTATGCAATTGCCTGCTGTGTTTCAGCAATGAAGGTGGGCAAGCAGATGCAGTTCTTTGGCGCAAGAGCCAACCTTGCAAAAATGATGCTTATGGCCCTTAACGGCGGTAAGGATGAAATCAAAAACGCTCAGGTGGGCCCTGTTCACGAGCAGTATCCCGACGAATATCTTGATTATGACAAGGTTTGCGAGTATCTTGACATTTACCGACCCTGGCTTGCAAGAATGTATGCAAACACAATGAATCAGATTCACTATATGCACGACAAATATGCATACGAAAAGACCCAGATGGCACTTCACGACACCGAAGTTCACCGTTTTATGGCTTTCGGCATTGCGGGCATGAGCGTGCTTGCTGACTCACTCAGCGCAATCAAATATGCAAAGGTTCGTTGCATCAAAGACCCGAACACAGGGCTTATCACTGACTTTGAAACTGTTGGTGAATTCCCCACATTCGGCAACGATGATGACAGAGTTGACTCAATCGCCTGCGAACAGGTTGAAAAGTTCTATGAAGAGCTTAAAAAGCAGAAGCTTTACAGAAACGCTGAAGCAACACTTTCAATTCTCACAATCACTTCTAACGTTGTTTACGGCAAGAAGACAGGCTCAACACCTGACGGACGCAAAAAGGGTGAACCCTTTGCACCCGGTGCAAACCCCATGCACGGCAGAGAAAAGAACGGTGCCCTTGCATCACTCAACTCGGTTGCGAAGCTTTCTTATGATGTTTGCCGTGACGGCATTTCAAACACATTCTCCATCGTTCCTCAGGCACTTGGCAAAAATGAGGATGAAAGAATCGACAACCTCGTTAACCTTCTTGACGGTTACTTTGCTCAGAAGGCCCACCACCTCAACGTTAACGTGCTCAACCGCGAAGTTCTGATGGCAGCTTATGAGGAGCCCGAGAAATACCCCAACCTCACAATCCGTGTTTCGGGCTATGCTGTTAACTTTGTCAAGCTTTCAAGAGAGCAGCAGAGAGAGGTTATTTCAAGAACCTTCCACGAGGCGATGTGATATGTCAACCAAAGGCAGAATTCATTCCTTTCAGTCCATGGGTGCCGTTGACGGCCCCGGGCTGAGATGTGTGGTGTTTATGCAGGGTTGTCCCCTGAGATGTGCTTATTGCCACAACCCCGACACCCACAGCTTTGAGGGCGGTGAAGAATACACCCCCGAGGAAATGCTCGCAAAAATTCTCCGTTTCAAAGGCTACATCAAAAACGGCGGAGTTACCCTTTCGGGCGGTGAACCGCTGATGCAGATTCAGTTTGCAAAAGAGCTGTTTACACTGCTCAGAGAAAACGGTATTCATACAGCCCTTGACACATCGGGCATCGGCAACCTTGACGAGGCAAAAGAGCTTCTTGCAGTGACCGACCTTGTGCTGCTTGACATCAAGTTCCTTGACGGTGAAAGCTATCAGAAGCACTGCAAGGGTGATTTTGAGCAGGTGCTTGAGTTCCTGAAACTTACAAAAGAAACAAACACCCCGCTGTGGATAAGGCAGGTTATTGTGCCCGGCATCAATGATGACGAGGATAACATCCGAAATCTCCTTGAGCTTTTGAAGGGCTGCGGCAATGTTAAAAAAATAGAGCTTCTGCCTTTCAGAAAGCTCTGCGGACCGAAATATGAAAACCTGGGAATCCCCTTCCCCCTTGCCGACACACCTGAAATGTCACAATCAGGAATTGACAAGCTTTATGAGATTATTCCCGAAAACTTAAAATAAAACTTAACCGCACTCCTGCCTTGCAAGAGTGCGGTATTTTTATGGTTTTAATTTTATAACTGCAATTTCCGGTCTGTTCCAGCAACGGACAGGAAAAGGATAATTTCCGAGACCTCCTGAAACGTGGATGTATTGACCGTCTCTTTCATAGAGCCCTTTCACAAGCTCTCCGTTCATATCCGGGAACAGCTCTCCCCCGTCATACACCGCGCCCGCAAAGGGCAGACGGAACAGACCGCCATGGGTATCACCGGAAAGGGTAAGCTCCATTCCGAAGGATTTGAAATAATCAAACTGAGGAATATGGGAAAGGAGAATCGAAAAGGTCTTTTCGTCTTTTTCAAATGCGTTTTCCAAATTGAAATGAGGAGGGAAATACACATTGTCGATGCCGTAAAGGTGAAGCTTTGTGTTTTTAACCGTTATAACCTCATCCTCATAATTGAGCACATGCACACCGTTTTCACGAAGAAGAGAAAAGAAAGCTTCATCATCGTCGTGCTCACCGTTTACATAATACACCGGGTATTTTTCAGCAAGAGCAGAAAGCAGATTCAATGCAGTTTCCTTACCGCTTTCGCTGTCTCTTGTGAACATATCTCCTGTTACGGCAATAATATCGGGTGACTGAGCAAAAATTCTGCTGAGGAGAATTTCATTGTTGTTTCCGAAAACGGCTCCGTGCAAATCAGAAAGCTGAACAATGGTGATTTCATCATTGACAAGCTCACTTCTGACTTCACTTTCATTTATGCTCAGGGTGTGGTTATTTATCCACCATCCGAAAACAATCAACAACAAGATTAAAAGTGCCGTTGAAGCGTGCAGTTTTTTGCGTTTACGCATATAACCACCGAAAAGAATTACAGCAGACTGCCGTGTTTAGCCTTTGATTCACAATAAATGCAACGATATATACCGTTGGCTTTGTCCGTGAGTTTAAACATCTGCTGAAGCCCCTGCTCGGTTGAGGTGATACAGCGCGGGTTTTTGCAATGGATAACGTTGCACACCTTTTCGGGCAATTCAAGGTGACGCTTTTCAACAAGCTTACCGTCCTTGATTACATCAACTGTAATACCCGGGTCAATATAGCCGAGGATATCAACATCAACTTCAATTTCTGCGTCAATTTTGATAATGTCCTTTTTACCCATTTTTTTGCTGTGAACATTTTTGATAATTGCCACAACGCAGTCAAGCTTATCAAGCTCCAGGTAGTTGTAAATTTTCATGCTTTTGCCTGCCTTGATATGGTCAAGAACAAGTCCGTTTTTAATTTCATCAATATGCATTATTCTACCCCCAGAAGCTTTAAGATAAGAGCCATTCTGATAAATTTGCCGTTGCAGGCCTGACGGAAGTATGCGGCTCTGATGTCATCGTCAACATCAAGGCTGATTTCATTAACTCTGGGCAGAGGATGAAGCACACGCATATCGGGCTTGGCGGTGGCAAGCTTTTCACTTGTGAGAATGTAGCTGTCTTTAAGTCGGATATAATCAGCCTCATTGAAGAAACGCTCGCGCTGAACTCGTGTCATATAAAGAATATCAAGCTCGGGCATTGCTTTTTCAAGGTCGGTTGTTTCCTCAAACTCAACACCTGCATCAACCAATTCCTGCTTGAGGTATTCGGGAATTTTAAGCTCATCAGGTGAAATCATAACAAACTTTACATTGTTATAGCGCATCATAGCCTGAACAAGCGAGTGAACTGTTCTGCCGAACTTAAGGTCGCCGCAAAGACCGATTGTAAGGTTATCGAACCTGCCCATTTCACGCTTGATTGTGAGAAGGTCGGTAAGGGTCTGAGTGGGATGGTTGTGTCCGCCGTCACCTGCGTTGATGATAGGTACGGTGGCGTTCATTGAAGCCACCAACGGTGCGCCCTCCTTGGGGTGGCGCATTGTGATGATATCGGCATAATATGACACCACCTTAACGGTGTCGGCAACGCTTTCACCCTTGCTGGCAGAGGAGCTGTTTGCCTCGGAAAAGCCGAGAACGTTGCCGCCCAAATCATACATAGCGGCTTCAAAGCTTAGGCGGGTTCTTGTGGACGGCTCAAAGAAAAGGGTCGCCATCTTTTTGCCGTGGCACTTTTCGCTGTATTTTTCAGGATTTGCAATAATATCGTCTGCGGTTGAAATAAGCTCGTCAATCTCTTCCACAGATAAATCAAGAATGCTGATAAGGTTTTGCATAAAACCAATCCTCCAATTCAGAATTTCAGGAAATTAACCGTTTATCCAGCTTTCGTCTGAGGGATTGTTTCTGAATTTGATAAGGCGGGCAACATCTTCGGGCTTGATGTAGCCTGTTTCTGATGCTACTTCTGCAATTGTGTCGAAGTTTGTAAGGCTTACATTTTTAACATTTGCGGCTGCAAGGCGGTCAAGTCCCTTCTGCATACCGTAGGTGAAGATACTTACGATACCGAGAACCTCTGCACCTGCTTCACGAAGAACGTCAACAACCTCAATAACGCTGCCGCCTGTTGAAATAAGGTCTTCAACAACAACAACCTTCTGACCTTTTTCAAGTCTGCCTTCAATCTGGTTCTGTCTGCCGTGGTCTTTTGCACCTGAGCGAACATAACCCATAGGCATATCAAGAATTGAAGCAGCAATTGCGGCGTGAGCGATACCTGCTGTGCTTGTGCCCATAAGAACCTCGCACTCGGGATATACTTCTTTCACCTTATCGGCAATAGCCTGCTCAACGATTTTTCTCTGTTCGGGAGCTGTGAGAATGAGTCTGTTATCGCAATAAACAGGGCTCTTGATTCCGCTTGCCCATGTGAAAGGCTCGTCGGGGCGGAAGAACACAGCCTTAATCTCCAACAATGCTTTAGCAACAATCTTTTCCATTTTATTTTACCTCTCTTTTATAAAAATCTTGTTGAAATTTGTATCAGTCGCAGAATTCTGCAACACAGCGGCGGTATGCGGCAACGGGGTCAGCAGCTTCTGTGATAGGTCTGCCGACAACGATGTAGTCTGAGCCGATTTCCTTTGCCTTTGCGGGAGTTGTAACTCTTACCTGGTCGCCAACCTCACCGTCTGCAAAGCGCACGCCGGGAGTAACTGTGATGAACTCCTTGCCGCAAGCTTCCTTAACCTTGCCTGCTTCAAGAGGTGAGCAAACAACACCGTCAAGGCCTGCAAGCTTCGCGTTGTTGGCATAGTGCATAACAACCTTATCGATGGGCTCGTTGATGAGAAGGTCGTTTTCCATTCTTTCCTGACTTGTGGAAGTGAGCTGAGTAACGGCAATAAGAAGAGGTCTTGTGCCGTCGGGTCTTGTGAGGCCTTCAATAGCGGCTTCCATCATAGCAATTGTTCCTGCGGCGTGGAGGTTGCACATATCAACATCCATAGCTGAAAGAACGCTCATAGCCTTTTTAACTGTGTTGGGAATGTCGTGAAGCTTGAGGTCAAGAAAAATCTTGTGTCCTCTTTCTTTAATACCTTTTACGATTTCGGGACCTGCACCATAAAAAAGCTCCATACCGATTTTAACATAGGGCTTTTCCTCAGTGAAATTGTCAAGGAAATCAAAAACCTTCTGCTTGTTGCTGAAATCACAAGCAATGATTACATCTTTACCCATTAGTGAGCACCTCCGATTATATCTGTTAAATTATTTATTGAATACTTTTCCATAACTGCGGGAAGTTCATCGATAATGTTTTTGCAGGCAAAAGGCTCAACAAGGTTTGCCGCACCAACCTGCACCGCAGTTGCACCTGCGAGCATCATTTCAATAACATCCTCTGCAGTTAAAACACCACCCATACCAATGATGGGGATTTTGACCGCTTCATATACCTGATACACCATTCTCAGCGCAACGGGGAGAATTGCACTGCCTGAAAAACCGCCCATTTTGTTGTAGATAACAGGCTTTTTGGTTTTGAGGTCAATTCTCATACCGAGAAGTGTGTTTATCATACTGATACCGTCTGCACCGTTTTCTTCGCAAGCCTTGGCAATTGAAACGATGTCGGTTACATTGGGGCTGAGCTTGATGAAAACAGGCTTTGTGGTAACAGCCTTAACTGCTTTTGTAACCTGTGCGGCGGCTTCAGCGCTTGTGCCGAATGCCATACCGCCGTTGTGAACATTGGGGCAGCTGATGTTAACCTCAAACCAACCGATTTGCTCCTGAGAATCAAGCTTTTCACAGGTGTAGGCATATTCTTCAAGAGAAAATCCGCTGACATTTGCCATAACCTTTTTGTCAAAGCAGGCCTTGAGCTTGGGAAGCTCGTCGCTGATAACCTTGTCAACACCGGGGTTCTGAAGACCGACAGAGTTAATCATACCTGCGGGGCATTCTGCAATTCTGGGTGTGGGGTTACCGAATCGGGGGTCCTTGGTTGTTCCCTTAAAAGAGAAGGTTCCAAGCTCGTTGATATCATAAAGCTCTGCAAATTCATAGCCGAAGCCGAATGTTCCGCTGGCGGGGATAACGGGGTTATCAATTTCAATTCCGCAAAGGTTGATTTTTGTGTTTACCATATTATCTCCTCCTTAACAAGAACGGGGCCATCCTTACAAATTCGCTTGTTGCCGTATTTTGTTTTGCAGCTGCAACCCATGCAAGCGCCGAAGCCGCAGCCCATACGTTCCTCAAAGCTGAGCTGACCTGAGGTTTCGGTTGCATTATAGAGAGCCTTGAGCATTGGCTCGGGACCGCAGGTGTAGAAATATGTATATTCACCGATTTCTTTAAGAGCATCGGTAACAAAACCTTTAACGCCAACACTTCCGTCAACGGTTGCAACTAATGTTTCAACGCCGAGGGCTTCAAATTCATCTTTATAAAAAACTTCTTCTGCCTTATTGAAGCCAAGGATTGCAACGGGGTTTTTGCCCTCTTCCTTAAGCTTTTTTGCAAGGTTAAACATAGGAGGCACTCCAACACCGCCGCCGATGACAACGGGTCTTGCACCGCTCAAAGATGTGTCAAAGCCGTTGCCTAGACCTGTGAGGATATCCAGCGTATCGCCCGCAACCATTGTTGACATAGCCTCTGTGCCCTTGCCCACAACCTTGTAGATAATTACAATTTCCTCTTCATTATAATCGCAGACAGAAATGGGTCTGCGAAGGAAAAATCCGTCAAGCTTGATGTTGATAAACTGACCGGGTGCGGTGAGAGCTGAGGTGTCACCCGCAAGAATCATTTTAAAAACATCCTTAGCTATCTTTATGTTTTCTTTGATTTCAAAAATTCCCTGTTTAGTCATTTTCTTCCTCCTGCCATACGATATTGCCGCCGCACATTGTCATAAGGCATTTACCGTAAACTTTCATTCCCCTGAAGGGAGTGCTTCTTCCCTTTGACAAGAAGTCATCGGGATTGATTTCATATTCATTATCAAAGTTGAAAACGGTCAGGTCAGCGCTTGCACCGATTTCAATATCTGAGCCAAGACCAAAGCGCTTGGCGGGGTTATCGTGCATAAGCTCCATAAGCTTTTCAAGGGTAATTACGCCTTTTTTGACAAGGTGGGTGTAAAGCACGCTGACTGCGGTTTCGAGACCCACAACACCCATCATACTGCCTGCAAGGCCCTTGCTTTTTTCCTCTGCCGTGTGGGGTGCGTGGTCGGTCGCAATCATATCAATTGTGCCGTCGAGAATGCCTTTAATAAGAGCTTCTTTATCGTCCTTGGCACGAAGAGGCGGATTCATTTTGAATCTGCCGTCCTCTTGCAAATCTTCATCGCAAAGAACAAGGTAGTGAGGACCTGTTTCGCAGGTGACGTCCACGCCGTTTTTCTTGGCGTTGCGGATAACCTCAACAGTTTCTTTTGCTGAGATATGGCAAACATGGTAAGGACAGCCGTTGACCATTGAAAGCTCCAGATCTCTCTGAACGGGACCCCACTCACTTTCAGAGCAGATTCCCTTATGGCCGTGGGCTTTGCAATATTCACCGTCGTGGATATATCCGCCGAAAAGAAGGCTGTTGTCTTCACAATGTGCGGTTATAATCTTGCCCAGAGACTTTGCCTTTTCCATAGCGGAGGCCATCATGCCCACATTCTGCACTCCCCTGCCGTCATCAGAAAAAGACACAACATAGTCACTCATAGCTTCCATATCAGAAAGCTCCTTGCCCTGCTGACCGACAGTAATTGAGCCATAGGGCACAACATTGATAACTGCATCTTTTTCGATAGCGTCAAGCTGAAGCTTAAGGCTGTCATAACAATCGGGCACGGGATTGAGGTTGGGCATTGAACAAACGGTTGTATAACCGCCTCTTGCCGCCGCCTTTGTTCCCGTGAGGACTGTTTCTTTAATAGAAAAACCCGGCTCTCTGAGATGAACATGAACATCTATGAGACCGGGAAAAATAAATGAATTTGTAAAATTGAAAACAGTTACTCCGTCAAAGTCTGCATCAGAAGATAAAATGTCGGCAACAACACCGTTTTCAACCAAAACGGATACCTTCTTAAACTCACCCTTGAGGTAAACATTCGCATTTTTAAGTAAATATTTCAATGCGGTTTCTCCTTTCACTGTACTCTTGATATTCTACCATAATACAAATATAAAGTCAATTCCCCAAAGGAGAATTGACTGTAAAAATATTGCTGATGAAAACCAGAATTTTCTGTATAAAGGAAACAATAAAACCGATAAAATCAAATTCCTGTGTTGGTGTATCAACAGAGCTGTCGGGATTTTCGGGAGCAACTATTTCTTCACCCGTACCGTCGGTTACAATTTCATAAGAGAGCTTGCTTTTGTTGTTATAAGCATAGGTATATCCGCCGGAACCGCTGTAACAATAAACCTTGAAGCCCGAAACGGCGCTGTAGCTTGAGCCTGATTTCTTATAACCGAAGGCATAGCTTCCAACACTTGTTACGGAAGCAGGAATTCTGACGCTGAGCAATGCAGGGCAATCGAGAAATGCATACTGCTCAATTTTGGCAATTCCGCTTGAAAGAGTAACGCTTTTAAGGTTTTCACAGCTTGAAAACGCACCTTCGCTGATGGTTTTAACATTTGAGGTAACCGTGAGTGAAGTCATCTGGTCGCAGTTATAAAAAGCATAATCTCCGACGGATGTCACCGTAGAAGGAAGTGTAAGAGTTTTGAGACTCCGGCAAGCCGAAAAAGCATAGTCACCGATTGTAACAACAGCCGAAAGCCCCGAAAGAGAAGCAAGGCTGTCACAGCCTGAAAATGAATATATACCCACGCTTGTAACCTTAGGGGCAGAAATTGAGGTAAGGCTGTCGCAATCGGCAAAAGCATAGTCATTTATTTTGGTTACAAGAGGAATTGACACGCTTTCAAGAGCGGTTGCCATTGAAAAAGAATATGCGGAAACAGTGGTGACATTTGCACATTCAATGTCAGCAAGAGTTGTGTCACCGTAAAACGCACCTGTGTAAACAGTTTTCACGGTTGAGGGAGTTGAGTATGTCAATTCACCTCTGCCAGAGGGATAGCGGCAGAGAGTTGTTTTGTTTTTGTTCATAAGCTCACCGTTACTGCCTGCAGAAAAATATGCGTTGGATGAGTCAACAGTAAAGCTCTCAAGGCGGTTGCACATTGCAAAAGCAGAAGAGCTGATTGACGAGGTTTTCTGAGGAATTGAAACAGAGGTTACACCGCTTGAATAAAAGGCTTTTTTACCGATGGTGGTTACACCCGAACCGATTGTGACCTGATTGAGGTTTGTACAGTTTTCAAAAAGACTCTCGGGAATAGCGGTTACATTGCTGCCGAAGACAACATTCAAGCCGCTGTCAGCACCTGCACCTTCAAATGCACCGTGAACCGCAGAGGTAATGCTTGAAGCAGAAAATTCAACCGAAGTGAGCCCCGTGCATTCTGCAAAAGCCTGATGACCAAGGGCGGTAAGAGTGGGCGGCAGAATAAGGCTCGGAATACCTGAGCATCCCTTAAAAGCTGAATTGCCGATTGTGGTCACGCTTGCGGGAATGGGGAGATAAGTGATTGCTGTGCAATAGCTGAAAGCTCCGTTGCCGACAGTTATAACAGAAACAAGATTGAGTGCAGAAAGCTTTTCACAGCTTCTGAAAGCATATTCACCTATCTGTTCAACGCCCGTACCGATAACTGTAGTCAGCGCCTTACAGCCTCTGAAAGCATAATCACCGATGATTTCAACGCTTGCAGAAAGGTTAACCGTTGCCAGCTTCTGATATTTGTAGCCCGTGATGTTATAAAAAGCATAGTCACCCACAGAGGTTACACCGTCGGAAACGGTTACTGATTTTATATAATTCTGATAAGCTGACCAGGACGGCATATCGTCAGCAGAATAGTTGTTCATACTGCCGCTTCCGCTGATAACAAGCTCACCTGAATATGTATCAAGATTCCAATAAACACCGCTTCCGCAAGCCCCCGAATATTCTGCCGCAAAGGCAACGGGAACGCTTACGGTGACTATCAAAAATGCTATTGTCAGGCTGAGAAATAAAGATAAAACTTTTTTCATAGCACACACCTCGCTATTTTGATTATATCACCTTTTAAATGGCTTTGCAATAAAAAAGATGCAGTCAAAGCTGCATCCCGATTATTTGTGATATTTTCCACCTGAGCTTATCTGAAATGCTCTGTAAATCTGTTCAAGGAGCATCACTCTCGCAAGCTGATGAGGGAAGGTCATCTCGGACATTGAAAGCTTATAATCAGCCGCTTTTTTCACTTCATCGCTGAGTCCGAAAGAGCCGCCGATAACAAAAACAATGTTACTTTTGCCCGTTACTGCGCAGTTATCCATAGCCTTTGCAAGCTTTTCGGAAGGCATTTGCTTACCCTCGATGCACATTGCATAAACATAGGAATTCTGCGGAAATTTAGATAAAATCTCTTTACCCTCAGAAATAAGGGCATTATCAATTTCACCCTGAGTTGGGTTGTCGGAAAGGCGTTTGGGCGTGAGCTCAATAATATTGAGCTTGCAGAATGTTCCCAGACGCTTTGAATATTCATCACAGGCATCACGGAGATATTTTTCCTTGAGCTTGCCCTCGCAAATTATCGTTACACTTACCATCAGAGAATCACCTCTCTGCAATCCTGACCTGCAACATACATCATATAATCACTGCCCTCTTTAGCGCCCATTGTTTCAAGGGCGGCATAAGAAGTCTGAAATGCCAGCTCAGGCATATTATTTTCTTTGCTCAGGTGACCAAGCACAAGTCGGGTTGTGCCGTTTTCAACAAGCCTTGTCACCAAATCGGCGCACGCCAGATTGGAAAGATGCCCTTTGTCTGAGAGAATGCGCCTTTTGAGGGCGTATGTATAAGGTCCGTTTCTGAGCATTCCGATGTCGTGGTTGGACTCCGCAAGAATCAAGTCACTGCCCTCAACAGCGGAATACATTTCTTCGCTGACAAAGCCTGTATCGGTGAGCACGGAAATTTTTCTTTCATCGGGGGTTTCAACCGTATAACCAAGGCTCTGCGAACAGTCATGGGAAGTGGCAAATCCCTTAACAAGCATTCCGCCAACCTCAACACCAGTGTCGGGAATAACAAATGAATTGAACTTGTTGCACAGCTTGCCGCATTCCTCCATCTTTTGCAGAGTGCCTGCGGAGGCGTAAACATCAATTCCGAATTTTGAAGCAAGCACCCGCACACCCTGAATATGGTCGGTATGCTCGTGAGTAACAAAAATTGCACTGATGTCTTCAATATTGACACCAATGCAATCCAAAGCGGCGAGCGTCTGCTTTCCGCTGACGCCCACATCAATCAATATTCCTTTTGTGCCTGTGCCGATAAAAGTGCAATTGCCGCTGCTTGAAGAAAAAAGCGAGCTGAATCTTGCCATTTTATTACACAGTCCTTTCTGAATTTAACCTGCCGACTCAACAACCTTAGGTGCACCGTCATCTGACACGCGGCGGATATCGGCGCCCAAAGACTGGAGCTTGCCAACAACGTTGTCGTATCCGCGGTCGATATAAACGATGTTTTCTATCTCGGTTGTTCCCTTTGCAATAAGGCCTGCAATAAGCATTGCGGCACCTGCGCGGAGATCGTCTGCCTTAACAGGAGAGCCGTTGAGGTTTTCAACGCCTTCAACCGTTGCAGCCTTGCCGTTAACGGTGATGTTGGCACCCATTCTTGCAAGCTGCTCAACATACTGGAAGCGGTTGTCCCATACGCCCTCAGAAACAATGCTTGTTCCCTCAGCAACAGCAAGAAGTGTTGTGAACTGGGGCTGCATATCTGTGGGGAAGCCGGGATGGGGCAATGTTTTAACATTGCACTTTTTAGGTCTTCCGACTCCTTTTACAAGGAGAGAATCATCATATTCTTCAATTTCAACACCGCACTGAATAAGCTTGGTGGTGATTGACTCAAGATGCTTGGGGATAACGTTTTTAACAAGAACCTCACCCTTAGTGGCTGCGGCGGCAACCATAAATGTGCCTGCCTCAATCTGGTCGGGAATTGTGGAATAAGTGCAGCCGTGAAGCTTGTCAACACCTCTGATTTTGATAACGTCTGTGCCTGCGCCTCTGACATCCGCACCCATAGAGTTGAGGAAGTTTGCAAGGTCAACTATATGAGGCTCTTTGGCGGCGTTTTCGATAATAGTGAGGCCCTTGGCTCTGACAGCCGCAAGCATCAGATTCATTGTTGCGCCTACAGACACAACATCAAGGTAAATCAAGCCGCCGGAAAGACCGTTGGAATCAGCATCAATCATAGCGTTCTCTTTAAGGTCAACTGTTGAACCGAGAATCTCAAAGCCCTTGATGTGCTGGTCGATGGGTCTGACACCGAAGTTACATCCGCCGGGCATTGCAACCTTGGCACGTCCGAAACGGGCAAGCAAAGCACCGATGAGGTAATATGAAGCTCTGAGGTGCTTTGTCATATCGTGAGTAACTACGTAAGAATTGATAGTGCTTGAATCTATTTCAACTGTTGTTTCGTCAATATGTCTAACCCTTGCACCCAACTGATGAAGAATGCGAAGCATCATAGAAACGTCACTGATGTTGGGAACGTTTTCAATAACGCACACATCCTGAGCAAGTATGGTTGCCGGGAGAATTCCAACTATTGCATTTTTTGCGCCGCTGATGGTAACCTCACCCTTGAGAGGATTACCACCGTTTATGAAGATTTTATCCATAACCGGGCCACTCCCTAAATTTATTTATAAAAACAAAATTCTTTTGGTACACTACTACATATTGTTAATACTAAATGATTATATCACCAATTATTGAAAAAATAAAGTGTTTTTTAACAATTTTTTAATATTTTTTATAATTAGTATATAAAGCTGACTGTTCCTATAAAAATTATGGTCTTCATCCACGTTTTTATACCGCGTTAAGTTATGGAGCTGATGTAATTTTTTATATGATTTTCAACATCTGCTTTTGTTGCCATTGACGGAATTGCACCGCTTTTTGTAACGGAAATTCCTGCAGCAATGCAAGCAAATGAGTTTGCTTCTTCAAGACAATTATCGGTGTTATTGATAAAATTTTCCAAAGTGGTGAACCTTGAAAGAAATGCGCCAAGATAAGCATCACCTGCGCCGTTTGTGTCAACAACACCGTCTCGGGTACCCTCGCACCATCCGTTCAGCTTTGATGTTTTGTAAAAGGCTCCGTTTTCGCCAAGAGTAACAAGCACAACCTTAACCCCGTAATCAAGCAAAAGGTCTGTTGCACGGTGAGGGTCGGACTGGCCGGTAATAATCTCGAGTTCCTCCTCCGACACCTTGATTATATCGACATATTTCAATAAACGGCGCATTTTAGCCACTGCTTCGTTCTTATTGTTCCAAAGCAGCGGTCTGTAATTGGGGTCATAAGATATAACGGCACCGTTTTCCTTCGCCAGCTTAACGGCATATTCCACCGCGGAAAAGCTCGGCTCATCTGTTAAAGAAACCGAGCCGAAATGAAAAATATCGGCAGATTTTATTAAATCGGAATTTATTTCTTCTTTTTTTAGGTTTACATCGGCACAGTTTTTGCGATAAAAAGAAAAGCTGCGCTCTCCCCTTTCATCAAGGCTGACAACAGCAAGAGAGGTTTTGAACTCATCTGACATCACAACCCCGCTGACATCCACATTTTTGCTTCTGAGAGTGTCAACAAGCATCTGACCGAAGGAATCGTTACCCACCTTGCCGATGAAAGCTGCTTCACACTCCATAAGCGAAGCGGCAACTGCAACATTTGCAGGGGCACCGCCGGGGTTTGCCGCATACTGAGGGATCCCGCTCTGCTCCCCCGTCTGAGTCAAATCGACGAGTAACTCACCGATAGTTACAATTTTCATATAATCACCTACAAATACAGCTTGCACGGATAAACTCTGCGCAAGCCGTAAAATCATTTTAAATTATCTGATGCCGTAGTGCTCAATTACATAATCCATATCCTTATCGCCTCTACCGGAGAGGTTGATGAGGATTGAACCCTTGCCCATTTCACGGGCAAGCTTCATGCCGTAAGCAACGGCGTGTGAGCTTTCAATAGCAGGAATGATACCCTCAAGACGGGAAAGAGTGAAGAAAGCGTCAATTGTTTCGTCATCTCCGATAACATCATACTTAACTCTGCCAAGGTCGTGAAGGAAGGCGTGTTCGGGACCTGAGGAAGGATAGTCAAGTCCGCTGGCAACTGAATAAACAGGAGCGGGCTCACCGTTTTCATCCTTGAGCATAATTGAGTTAAAGCCGTGCATAATACCCTCTTCGCCGTATTTGAGGCTTGCGGCGTGGTCACCGAGGGTTGTGCCTCTGCCGAGAGGCTCAACGCCGTAGATTTCAACAGGGTCGTTGAGGAAGCCCGAGAAAAGACCCATTGCATTTGAGCCGCCGCCAACGCAGGCAACGATAGCATCGGGAAGCTCACCTGTCATGCTGACAAACTGTTCTCTTGCTTCAATACCCACAACGCTCTGGAAATCGCGCACCATCATGGGGAAGGGGTGCGGTCCGAGAACTGAGCCGATGCAATAAATTGCGGTTTTATATTCCTTGCAGTATGCTTCAAAAGCGGCATCAACAGCCTCCTTAAGAGTCTGAAGGCCGTGAGTTACTTCAATAACGTTTGCGCCGAGAATCTTCATTCTTGCAACGTTGGGAGCCTGCTTTTTGATATCAACAGAGCCCATATAAATATCACATTCAAGTCCGAAATAAGCGGCAGCTGTTGCAAGGGCGACGCCGTGCTGACCTGCACCTGTTTCGGCAATAACCTTTTTCTTGCCCATATATTTTGCAAGAAGAGCCTCGCCCATACAGTGGTTGAGCTTGTGTGCGCCTGAATGGTTCAGATCTTCGCGCTTGGCATAAATCTGAACATTGCCCAAAGAGGCAGAAAGACGCTCAAGATATGAAATGGGAGTAGGTCTGCCCTGAAACTCCTTGCGGATTCTGCGAAGCTCGCTGATAAACTTGCTTGATTTGCAGATTGTGAAATAAGCCTCGGTAATTTCAGCCATTGCTCGCTTCAAATCTTCACTTACATACGCTCCGCCGTACTTGCCGAAGAAACCGTCCTTATCGGGATAATTTTTTAAATAAGTATCAAAATTTACGTTGTTGAATTCCATAACAATTCCTCCAAAAAAATAAAATCGTCCTTGACAGAAACCTGCCAAGGACGAATAAAACACTTTATCCGCGGTGCCACCTTGCTTGATGCCGTGCATCCACTTTACGTACCATCATACGCCGCCGTTGTTAACGGAGTGCCGCTCCGTCTTACCTACTGAATTCAGCTCGCCCTCGGAAGTCCATTCACCTTGAACTGATGCACCGCAATCCCACCGCCTGCGGCTCTCTTGACCATCGTTATCAAAGCTACTACTCTTCTTCAACGGTTTAGATAATATTACTACTCATCGCAAAAAAAGTCAAGTGTTTTTTATTATATGCAAAAATTACATATGGGTTAAGTCAGGGTATAAACCAAGCCCGTGGAATATTGAAGAACTTTCAATGCATCGTTAGCATTTATTTCTCCGTCTTCGTTAATATCCGCCACCGACAGCGCCTCATCCGAAAGAGAAGCAAGACCCGTTGACTGCTGAAGAATTTTGAGAGCATCGGCTGAATTTATGCTGCTGTTGAGGTCAGCATCACCTATTTTGAGAATTCCGTCAATAAGCACAAGGTCTTCGGTTTCATCATTTTTAGCAATGGCAACAGTGCCGTTTTCAAGGGTAATCATTTTTTGAAGAGTGTAACCCTCATACAGAGCGTCTGAAAAGCGGTATTCGAAGCACTGTCCGTCATCAAAAACATAAGTTGTTGTGCCGTCGGGTACATAGAGCTTGTTGTTCATTACATATCCGTAATAGCCCGCCAAAGAACTCGTATGAAGAGCCTGAGAAAAATTCATATCGCCGTCAAACTGATACAGGTATGAGCCGCTGAATTCATCCCAAAGGGTAAAATACACTCCGCTTCCGGTTGCATAAATGTCGTTATAATCCTTGCTTTTTTCACTGTAAACAGTTTTAAGCTTTCCTGTTTTTACATCGGCACTTACAATAGCCATATAGGATTCCTTGCTTGAATCGGTATATTTTTTAATCATAAACACTGACTCGGGATGCTTTTCAAAATAAGCATATCCGCAATCATAATATTTCAAGCCGGATGACAAATCAAAAATCTTTTTATATTCTTTGAAATCCGCAGTAATATATGTTGATTTCAATGCTGTTTTCTCTGTAACATCTCCATAGGGATTTTCTTCGAAACAAAATTCCAGGATATCAAAAACAAGGCTGTTTTTAAACACGGTGTATTTGGGATAATAGAAATAATATACACCGGGGATAATTAAATTGTTTTCGTGTGGTACGGTGAACAAAATCACCTCAGGTGTGTAGCAGATTTTCCAATTCACAAAGTCTTTGGTTGTGTAATATACACCTTTTCCATAAACCTCATAATCGGTTTCTTTTGTAACAATGTAATCGGTATTGGCGTAAACAAAGGTATCACCCACATAGCCGAAGCTTGCCAAATCGGCATAGTTCTCTGTTTCCCAATAAATATCCTCGTCATCCTGATTTATTGTGAATGCATAAGATTCATAATCAGCAAAATCTGTTGTTGTCACAATTTGTGTGCCGAGGTAATAAAGCTGCTCAACATAGCCATCCTCATCCTCGTCAAAGCCGACTTCAATATCATACAGAAAAACAACAAAAACAAAAAGGTCATCTTTAACAAGATAATGGGCAATTTCATAGTATTCTGTATCCTCAGGCAACGCACTGCGGATATTCATCACATCATACTCAACCAAATCGTCAGAGAGCATAAGTGTGGCATAATCTTCTTTGGTGTGGTCAGCCTTTGCCAGAAAAACTGTTTCCGACTTGTTGGTTGTGATTTCATCAAGGTTAAAGTCCTCAACACCCTTTATAACAGGATACTTTTCTTCTGCTGACGAAACCACGCTCACACAAGAAAACACAAGCACGAGGCTCAGTACGGTTGCGATGATTTTAAGCATTCTTTTTTTCATTATAAATCCTCCCTTATCAGACCTTTGTCTGTAATTCAATTATATTACAACCTCACCCGATGTCAATATGTCGTGGTATATAAAAACAGACTGCACAAATTGTGCAGTCTGTTATAAAATCGGGATTAAAGAGCTTTAATGTCGTCTTCTGTAACAATTTCAATACCCTTTGAAGCAAGAAGGGCAGATGCCTTATCGTTATCTTCAACTCTGAGAACAACGTAAGCGTGCTTGCCTGAAACGGTGATGAAAGCATAAACATATTCAACATTGATATCTGCTTCTGCAAGATATTCAAGCACCTGATGAAGTCCGCCGGGAACGTCGGAAACAGAAACCGCAATAACCTGAGTGACTGAAACCACACAGTTTTCTTCGTGAAGGGCTGCCTTTGCTTTTTCTGTGTCACTTACAATAAGACGGAGAATTCCGAAATCCTGTGTGTCAGCAACACTCAATGCGCGGATGTCAACACCTGCATTTGCAATTGCTCTTGTGATTGTAAGGATTGTGCCTTTTTTGTTTTCAACAAAAACTGATAACTGATTGATAGCCATTGTTAAATCCTCCTTATTGTTTGTAAAGATTTCTCTTGTCTATAACTCGAACTGCCTTGCCTTCACTTCTCACGATAGATTTAGGCTCAACAATGCGAACTTTAGCATAAATACCGAGAACTGATTTGAGTGCTTCAGTAATCTCTTTTTCTTTGATGTTGAGCTCGTTCACTGTGTCAGAGAAGAGCTCGGGTGTCATTTCAACAAGAACTTCGATTGAGTCGGAGTTGTTTGCTCTGTCAACAACAATCTGATAGTTAGCGGTGAGTCCCTTGTTGAGAAGCACCATTTCAATCTGTGACGGGAACACATTAACGCCTCTGATGATGAGCATATCATCACTTCTGCCCATAGGCTTGCACATTTTCACGTGAGTTCTGCCGCAGGAGCATTTTTCTCTTGAAAGAACGCAGATATCACGGGTGCGGTAACGGATGAGGGGGAACGCTTCCTTAGTGATACTTGTGAAAACGAGCTCACCCTTGGAGCCTTCGGGAAGAACCTCTCCTGTTTCGGGGTCGATAATTTCGGCAATGAAGTGGTCTTCATTGATGTGCATACCTGTCTGTGCTTCACATTCAAATGCAACACCGGGACCTGAAATTTCGGTAAGTCCGTAAATATCATAAGCCTTGATGCCAAGCTTCTGCTCAATGTCGCGGCGCATTTCTTCTGTCCAGGCTTCGGCACCAAAAATACCTGCCTTGAGCTTAATCTGGTCACGAAGGCCGTTTTCATAAATGCTTTCGGCAAGATATGCTGCATAAGAAGGTGTGCAGCAAAGAATTGTTGAGCCAAGGTCGGTCATAAACTGAAGCTGACGCTCTGTGTTGCCTGATGACATAGGCAAAGTAAGGCAACCAACCTTGTGGGAACCGCCGTGAAGACCTGAGCCACCGGTAAAAAGACCGTAACCATAGCAAACCTGACAAACATCTTTCTTTGTGCCGCCAACAGCCATAATAGCTCTTGCGCAGCAATCTTCCCACAAATCAATGTCGTGCTGAGTGTAAAATGCAACAACGCGCTTGCCGGTTGTTCCGCTTGTGGAATGAATTCTGACACAATCCTCAAGAGGTGCAGCCATAAGACCGTAGGGATAAGCATCGCGAAGGTCTGCCTTTGTTAAAAACGGAAGCTTGTGAAGGTCATCTGCTGATTTGATGTCATCAGGAGTTACACCTGCTTCTTCCATCTTTTTGCGGTAGTACTCAACATTTTCATACACACGCTTAACCGTAGCAACAAGGCGTTCATCCTGCCACTGTTTGATTTGCTCTCTGGAAGCGGTTTCTATAGCTTCCTGATAATAGTTTGCCATTTATGTCACTGCCTTTCAGTTTAAGAAACTAACAATTATAACCAAGCTCGAAAGCTTTTTTATTCATTTCAACAAATTTGGGTGCAACTGAATTTTCAATTGCCTTAATCCAGTTTTCATAAGGAATATCGAAGCCTTTTGCGAGTCTGCCCATAAGAACAATGTTAACAGCCTTGGCTGAGCCTGCCTGCTGAGCGAGAGAAAGAGCGTCGATTTCATCAACATCAACACCTGCTGACTTGATTTCTTCAAGCACGTCCTGAGGATATTCAGCAGCACCGATAATAACGGGCATTGGGTCAATCTGCTGAGTGTTAACGATGATTTTGCCGTCTTTTCCGAGGTAATTCACCCATCTTGCGGCTTCAATTTTTTCAAAAGAAACGATGAAATCTGCTTCACCCTCATCAATAATGGGAGAATAAACCTTGTCACCGAAGCGGACATAAGTAACAACTGAGCCGCCGCGCTGACTCATACCGTGAACCTCAGAAACCTTAACATCATAGCCTTCGTCAACGAGGAGTCTGCCAAGAAGCTTGCTTGCAAGCAATGAGCCCTGACCGCCGACACCGACTATCATAATATTTTTAACTGACATTATGCCTGCACCTCACTTTCAAAAGCATCAAAGGGACAAAGCTGCTCACAAACCTCACAGCCAACGCAAAGAGTTGCATCAACGTGAGCCTTGCCGTTTTTGATGCTGATTGCGGGACAGCCGAATTTCATACATTTTTTGCAGCTTCTGCACTTATCGGGATTAACCTTAAGAGGTGTCTTGGGTTTAACATATTTAAGAAGAACGCAGGGACGGCGTGAAATAATAACAGAAGGCTCTTTTGCGGCAAGCTCTTCTTCGAGCACACGTTCACATTCTTCAAGGTTATAGGGGTCAACAACCGTAACACGGTTGATGCCGACTGAATGGCAGAGAGCCTCAAGGTTGATTTTGCCTGCAGGGTCACCCTTGATGTTATAGCCTGTTGTAGGATTCTGCTGGTGACCGGTCATACCTGTGATTGAGTTGTCAAGAATAATAACGGTTGAATTTGAGCCGTTATATGCGATATTGATGAGACCTGTTACGCCTGAGTGCATAAAGGTTGAGTCACCGATAACGGCAACTGTTTTGCCCTCGGTTGCTTCAAGGCCGGCTTTGTTGAAGCCGTGAACACCTGAAACGGAAGCACCCATACAAAGGGTTGAATCCATTGCGCTCAAGGGAGGAACTGCGCCGAGAGTGTAGCATCCGATATCACCGAGAACTGTAACCTTGTTCTTTGCAAGAACATAGTACATTCCTCTGTGGGGACAGCCTGCACACATCATAGGAGGTCTGCCGGGAATTTCTGTTGCGATTGAGGTTGTTTCTTTGGCAGCCTTGCCAAAAACGTCGGCAATTGTTTTCTGAGAAAATTCACCGATGTTTGTGAACTTATCTTTGCCTTCAACCTCGATGCCGATACTGTTGCAATGAGCTTCGATGATACCGTCAAGCTCTTCAACAACAACTACCTTCTTCACCTTTGAAGCAAATTCTTTGAGTGAATTTACGGGCATGGGGTGAATAAGACCAAGCTTATAAACACTTACACTGTCACCAAAAACTTCTTTAACATACTGGTAGCATGTACCGGATGTGATGATACCCACATCTGTTCCGCCCATTTCAACCTTGTTGAAATCACAGTTTTCTGCAAATTCGGTAAGGTCGAGTGTTCTCTGCTCAACAACAGGGTGACGCTTTTTGGCGTTACCGGGCATCATTATGTATTTAGCGGGATTTTTCTCGTAGGGAATTGCTTCTTTTTCAACTCTTTCGCCTGTTTCAACAATGCTCTGTGAGTGAGCAATGCGGGTGCAGATTCGAAGGAAAACGGGAGTGTCGAACTGCTCTGAAAGGTCATAAGCCTTCTTTGCAAATTCATAAGCCTCCTGAGAATCGGCAGGCTCAACCATAGGAACCTTTGCAGCAACTGCATAGTGGCGTGAATCCTGCTCATTCTGTGACGAGTGCATTCCGGGGTCATCAGCAACGCAGATAACCATACCGCCTGTTACACCTGTGTAAGAAAGTGTAAAAAGAGGGTCAGCCGCAACATTGAGACCAACATGCTTCATAGCGCAGGCACTTCTTTTGCCGCCCAATGATGCGCCAAAGGCAACTTCCATAGCAACCTTTTCGTTGGGAGCCCATTCGCAATAAATTTCATCATATTTTGAAGCAAATTCGGTAATTTCTGTGCTGGGAGTTCCGGGATAGCTTGAAAAAACAGCACATCCTGCTTCATATAAACCTCTGGCAACTGCGGCGTTGCCGATTAAAAGCTGTTTCAAGGGTAACATCCTTTCTTTACTGTTCGTTTCTTAAATCAAGAATTCTCTTTGCTTTGCCCTGGAAGCGTTCAAGTGACTTGGGCTGAACAAGAGTAACCTTTGTCTGCAAACCAAGAACGCTCTTGAGCTTGTCTTCTATTCTTCTCTTGAGTTTATCGAGTTCACCGTAGCTTTCAAGCAATTCAGCGCTGATAAGCTCAACCTTGATTTCAAGTGTGTCTTTAAAGTTCTCACGTCTTACAACAAGCTGATAGTGGGGGCCGATATGGTCCATTGAAATGAGAACGCTTTCAATCTGTGTGGGGAACACGTTAACGCCCTTGATAATAAGCATATCGTCAGTTCTGCCCATTGTTTTGGACATTCTGGCGTGTGTTCTTCCGCAAGCACAGGGCTCGTATGTAAGCTTGGTGATATCCTTGGTGCGGTAACGGAGCACGGGCATTCCCTTTTTGCTAAGCGTTGTAACAACAAGCTCACCAACCTCACCCTCACCAAGAGGCATATCGGTTTCACGGCTGATAATTTCGGGCAGAAAGTGGTCCTCTGCAAAATGCATACCGTCTCTTACCGGACAGTCACCGCTGACACCGGGGCCGCCGAGCTCAGTCATACCATAGTTATCGGACACAAACACGCCCATATTCTGTTCAATCTGCTCTCTCATTTCAGGGGTGCAGGGCTCACTGCCGAGAATGCCGAGGCGGAGCTTGTAATCCGAAAGCGGGAAGCCTGAATCCTTGATGGCTTCGCTGAGATAAAGCGCATAAGACGGGGTGGCAACAAGGCCGGTAACACCGAAGTCACGCATCATCATAAGCTGCTTTTCGGTGTTGCCCGAGGAGGCGGGAATAACCAGCGCGCCAACCTTTTCAAGGCCGTAGTGAAGACCGAGAGCACCTGTGAAAAGACCATAGCCGAAGCTTATCTGAATAATGTCATCAGCTGTTACTCCGCCTGCCATTGCAACACGGGCAACACAGTCGCTCCACACATCAAGGTCCTCTTTGGTATATACACCAACGGTGGGCTTACCTGTTGTGCCCGATGAAGCGTGAAGACGGACAACATCTTTCATTGGCACGCCCATCATACCGAAAGGATAGTTGTCTCTGAAATCATCCTTTGTGGTGTAAGGAATATACTGAATGTCTGAAAGCTGCTTAATTTTGCTGCCGTCAAAAACACCTGCATCTGTGAGCTTTTTGTGATAAAAAGCTGTGTTATTGTAGCAATAATTAACAGTCCATTTCAGTTTTTCAAGCTGGAGAGCTTCCAGCTCTTTACGGGGCATTGTTTCTATTTCTTTCTGGAAACAATTCATTTTTAAAATACACATCCTTCTATCAAAAAGTCCGAAAAGCCTTCGCCTTTCGGACCAATACTTTCAAAGCGACATAATATTATAACATTAAACGCCTTTTTCTTCAAGTGTTAATTCATTCTTTTTCACTCAAACAGTCAAAAAGTTTTGCGCTTGCTTTTTCTGCTTTTTTGGCACCTGTTAAGGCAGAAACAACCGGAACTTCAATAAGACCCACAATCATTGTGATTGCGCCCCAGTTAATGGGTGAAGCAAGGTTGAGGTTGAGGCCGCAGATTGTGAACGAAGCAGCTTTTGCAGTGAGCTCGGGGAAGAAACCGAGGTTGAAAAGCACCATGCTTGCAACCGTTATACCAACGCCTGTGATAAGGCTTGTCCATACAGCGGCTTTTGTGATTTTCTTTGAGAAAAGACCGTAGAGGAACGGAGCAAGAAATGAGCCTGCAAGAGTACCCCAGGAAATACCCATAAGAGCAGAAATATTGATTCCCATATCATTGAGCGCCTGCTTGTTTGCGGCAATGAGAACAGAAATCACAAGGAACACAGCGATGAAAATTCTCATAACCAAAACCTGCTTCTTTTCGCTCATACCCTTTTTAACAAAGGGCTTGATAAGGTCAATGGTCATAGTTGAGCTTGAAGAAAGCACAAGGCCTGCCAATGTGCTCATTGAAGCTGAAAGCACAAGAACAACCACAAGACCGAACAGAATGTCGGGAACAGAGGCTTCAAGAATCGCAGGAACCATTGTGTCAAAATCAGGCTTGCCGTTGGCAAGGGTCTGAATAAATGTTTTGCCTGTGTCAGCGGCATCAGTTGTGCAGAAAAGTCTGCCTAAACCGCCGAGGAAGTATGAGCCGCCTGCCACAACAACGGCAAAAAGTGTTGAAATAATTGCACCTCTTTTAACAGAAGGCTTATCCTTGATAGCGTAGAATTTCTGCACCATCTGAGGAAGTCCCCATGTACCCAGAGATGTGAGAATAATAACTCCGATAAGGTTAAGAGGGTCAGGGCCGAGAATGGAATTGAATGTGCCGTGAGGTGAATTGGCATTTACAAGGCCGATGTTTTCATAAACAGCTTCAAGTCCGCCCTGATGCTTAACTGCGCAGATTACAACAGCGGCAATACCCAAAAGCATCACGATGCCCTGAATAAAATCGTTGACTGCAGTTGCCATATAACCGCCGAGAATAACATAAACAGCGGTAAAAATTGCCATAATAATTATCCACGCCGTGTAGGGAATTGCGGGGAATGCGGAGCTGAACAAGGTAGAAAGTCCGTTATAAACCGATGCGGTGTAGGGAATAAGAAACAGAAAAACAATCATAGCGGCCGCAATTTTGAGAGCCTTAGAATTGTATCTCTTTTCAAAGAATTCCGGCATCGTGGAAATGTTAAGTGACTTTGTCATAATTCTTGTTCTGTTGCCGAGAATAATCCACGGAAGCAATGAGCCGATTAAGGCGTTGCCCAAGCCTATCCATGTGGCAGAAAGGCCGTTGCCCCATCCGAACTGACCTGCATAACCGATGAAAACAACTGCACTGAAATATGATGTGCCGTATGCGAAAGCTGTCATCCACGGGCCGACTGAGCGACCGCCGAGAACGAAGCTGTTAACGTCTGTTGCATTTTTGCGTGTAACGATGCCGATAATAATCATCATTGCCGCAAACACTACCAGCATTACAATTTTTGATACCATTTCAAAATTCTCCTTTGGTTTTCGCGATATATTTGATCCTTTCGGAATAAATGCTTGATTTTTTACCGCCTTGGGTTTAAACTGTTTTGGAAAGAGGTCTTTTTATGTATATTGATTTTCACACCCACATTTTTCCCGACAAAATTGCACACGCAGTAATTGAAGAACTTTCTCAGCGTTGCGGCAGCAAGCCTTTTGCCATCGGCAACTTAAAGGGCTTACTGTCTTCAATGGAAAACGCAGGAATTGATTTATCCGTCGTTCTTCCGGTTGTTACAAATCCGAAGCAGTTTGATTCCGTTAACCGTTTTGCTCAAAGCATTAACAACACCACAGGGATAGTTTCCTTCGGCGGTATTCACCCTGACTGCGAAAGCCCTGAAGAAAAGCTGAACTACATCAAAGAAATCGGACTTCGTGGAATTAAAATTCACCCTGATTACCAAAAAACTTTTATTGATGACCCGAAATTTGTGAGAATAATTTCCCATTGCATCAAAATCGGGCTTTATGTTGTGACCCATTCAGGGGTTGATGTGGGGTACCCCGACCCTGTTCACTGCACACCCGACAGGATTCTTAACCTGCTTTCTCTCCTCCCCTATCACGAAGAGCCAAGGCTCATTCTCGCCCATACGGGAGCTTACGGAATGTGGGATGAGGTTGAACAAAAGCTTATGGGCAAAAACGTTTATTTTGACCTTGCCTACAGCCTTGATAAAATAAGCGAAGAACAGCTTATGAGAATCATCAGCAATCACGGCAGTGATAAAATTCTTTTTGCCACTGATTCACCCTGGTCGGGTCAGAGGGAGTTTACTGAAATTTTTGATTCTCTGCCATTAAATGAACAGAGCAGAGAAAACATTGCATATAAGAACGCTCTCAAAATTTTATCACTTGAAAGCTTAAAAGCTTTAAAGCGTTAAAGCGATGGTTGTATTATATACTATCCTTTTACATTTTGCAAGTGTTTTTTCAAAAAAAGGAGAAAATTTGTGAAAAGTTTTGTAATCGGCAAAAACGACGCCAATCAGCGCCTTGACAAGTTCATCACCAAAAGTGTGCCTAACCTGCCAAAAACACTGATGTATAAATACATAAGAACAAAGAGAATCAAGGTCAACCGCAAAAAAAGTGACATTGCCGCAAGGCTCTGCGAGGGTGACGTGGTTGAGATGTATATCAACGACGAATTCTTTGTAAAGAGTGAAACAAGGTATGATTTTTCGGGTGCATCGAGCAAAATCGACATTATTTATGAGGATGACAATCTGCTTTTGCTTGACAAGAAGGTCGGACTTCTCTGCCACCCCGATGACAAGGAATACATAGACAATCTCATCGCGAGAGTTAAGAAATATCTTTATGAAAAGGGCGAGTATGATCCGGACCGTGAAAACTCCTTCACCCCTGCCCTTGTGAACAGAATTGACCGCAACACCGGCGGAATTGTGATTGCCGCCAAAAATGCCGAAAGCCTTAAAATTCTCAATGCGCAGATGAAGGAACGCAATCTCAAAAAGACATATCTTTGCGTTGTGCACGGCGTTATGGAAAGAAAAAGCGGTCTGCTTGAAGGCTGGCTTGTTAAGGATGAGCAAAAAAACAAGGTCAGGGTTTACACCCGACCGAGAGATGATGCAAAGGAAATCCGCACAAAATACAAGGTGATTGAGAATGATACCAAAAACAACCTCAGCCTTGTGGAGGTGGATTTGCTAACAGGCAGAACTCACCAGATAAGAGCCCACTTTGCTTCAATCGGCCATCCCCTGCTGGGTGACGGAAAATACGGCACAAACGACCTTAACAAAAAGTTAGGCTATAAAAAGCAGTTTTTGTATTCATACAAATTAGCCTTTGAGCTTGACGAAAACGCAGGATCACTCAGCTATATGAACGGCAGAGTTTTCACCGTGGATAACGTGTGGTTTGTGAAAGAATTTAAAGAAAGAACGCTATAACAAAAGCTCGGGTCACCCCGAGCTTTTTGATTTTATGAGCAGTAGAAATATATTGTGTTGCTATTCTTCGAAACAAAACAAAGCATCCCTTCGTCTATCACAAGCTGTTCAGAAAAAAGATAAGTTTCATTTTTCATAAGCTCTTTCAAATCATCACAAGCATATTCCTGCAAACCTTTTGCCATATTTTCTCTAATCCCAATATTCAAAGGCGGAAAACCAGTATATTCTTTCCAATCACTGTATTTATTGATTATAAGTTGATAATTTTCCTCGGTAAGTGTAATTGTCCCTGTGTGCGGTGCTACGACTTCATCTGCAAACAATGATGAATTTTGCAACGAATAGTAACAATCAAAGCTTTCAATCGGCACCGATAATATAGGTTTATCCAGGTCGAAGGGAAGGTCTTCAACATTCGTTATGTGATAGATTTCCCCTTCTTCCATAATCGGTTCACCGAATTCAATAAAAGGTGAAAGCAGGAAAAGGAGCATAAAGAAATAAGCTATAATAAGCGCAACAATTATCAGAACGGCATCAATAATAAACTTTTTAACTTTCATTTTTCTGCCCCCTTTTACTCATTAGATAAAAAATCAATCGTTCAATTATCAGATAGAAATTCCACGTAAACATCACAAAATCTTTCAAACAAATCTCGTAGGGGCGATCATTGGCCGTCCGTTTTCTTGTATCGTATTTCGGACGCGCAATGCGCGCCCCTACGACTTAATTATCCGCACAAGTGTTATTTAATTGATATTGTCGGTCATTTATCACCAATATTTTATCACCGGACCAGGCTAACATCATATCCTCATATTCATACCACTCGCCAATATAAACGCGCTCAGGTTTTTTAAATATTCTGACAAAATGCAAATCAAGTTCTTTTCTGCAATCGTAAACATCAACCACGGTATTTCCGCCCAATGCGCCTTGGTCAATGCAAACCACTTCTGCACGGTATATGCCTTTGGGTGAACCTGCAATTTCAACTGTTTTTGTTTCTCCCAAAGTCCCGAATAAAGCGAAAAAAATTGAGAACATCACAAGAACAACGCACATCAAACACAAGAATATACTTACCGCCGCTTTATACTTTACCAAAACGGTTATTGTGATTATTTCACAGACGAAACAAATGAACATTGCTGCG
>JBGVFJ010000046.1:0-26589 GCA_045121005.1 Acutalibacteraceae bacterium | reverse complement strand
GCACAGGTGTTGAGGAGCTTACCGAAATGAGCAAGGAAGAAAAGACAGAGGTTTCATGTCAGTTCTGCGATGTCAAGTACACCTTCACAGGCAAGGACATTGAAAAGCTTATTAAAAGAGCCACCAAATAAACCGTTCAAGGGGATGCCGATTGCCGTGCATCCCCTGTTTTTATGCGCGAAAAAAGGCGAAAAATCGAAATAAAAAAAACTTAAAAAAAATTCAAAAAAAGTGTTGACAAAAATAAACTTTTGTTGTATAGTATACAAGTCGTCGCGATAGTGACGGCGGAATGTGGGAGCATAGCTCAGCTGGGAGAGCATCTGCCTTACAAGCAGAGGGTCACAGGTTCGAGCCCTGTTGTTCCCACCATTTGGCCCGGTAGTTCAGCTGGTTAGAACGCTAGCCTGTCACGCTAGAGGTCGACGGTTCGAGCCCGTTCCGGGTCGCCATGAAGAGGATGAAAATCCTCATATGCCTCTGTAGCTCAGTTGGTAGAGCAACGGACTGAAAATCCGTGTGTCGTTGGTTCGATTCCGACCGGAGGCACCAAAAAATGCGGATGTAGCTCATCTGGTAGAGCGCCACCTTGCCAAGGTGGAGGTAGCGGGTTCGAGCCCCGTCATCCGCTCCATTTTTTTACAAGGGGTACTCCCCCACATATTTGGTGCCATAGCCAAGTGGTAAGGCAGAGGTCTGCAAAACCTTTATTCCCCAGTTCAAATCTGGGTGGCACCTCCAAAAAACAAAGACACGCAACAGCGTGTCTTTTGTTTTTTAACTAAATCCGTCTTTGACGGGATAAATTCATCTTCGATGAATGAAATCACTTTGTGATGAAATCCGACTTCGTCGGGATGCAGACGGATTTAATTTCATCTGCAAAGCAGATTTCATCCGAGCATCGCGAGGATTTCATCGTGAGCAATGCGAACGATTTCATTTAAGAATAAATCATGCTGATTTCGGAACTGATGATATACAATGCTTCGCATTGATTTTGTACACCCGCACCCGATTGTAATTTTACATCAGGTGTGATATGATTATTCTAACAAATTTAATTATATGAAAGGAGCAAACTAATGAGTAATGTTATTGAACAAATACTGGATGGTTCATTCCTTTACGATCAGCCTTGGTTTTACAATAATAAATTATCTTTGAGATGTGAACTAGGAATTGGTGATGGTAAAGAGTATATGAAAAATGCCGTTTGCAGAGCTATACAAATTGCCAATATTTTGTTTGAGAATAAAAAAATTGATGCAGCATTTTATCATCTATATTATTATAATGACGGATATGTTTTTGATAATGCTGATTTTATATTGAATGATGACAAGATAGTTGAACTTGACAAAAGTTTATTCCGAGACTCTGATGAGTTTGATGATGATTTAACTGCTATCAATCGACACATATCTTATAATATTGATTTCTCAACATTGGAGAGTATATTAAAAAGTCAAATCGAATGTCAGATTAATCCATTGGTGAGCTTTGTTTCGATTGAAAATGAATGCATTTTTTCAGTTTATGATGATAGAGGTTGTGACATAGTATTTTTCAGCGTTGATAAATATAAAGAGTTTTATTTGAAATTAGAACAATATTTTTTGGATTACGACCGAGAAAAAATGAAGGAAACATTTGAATCTATATAATATTTAACAATTCCAATTTGTTGAACCATGGTTCAGAATTGGGAAGTAAGGCCAAAAATCGACGAATTTCGGCAGAGGTTCGTCGTTTTTACTTTTTACTTCTTACCTCTTAACTCTTCACTAATCTTTGGGTCGATTTTTGGAAGTAATAAGTAATAGTGAATAGTGAAAAATTTAGGCGGGACACCCGCACCCGATTGTAAATTCAGATTATATGTGATATAATTAGTTCGAAAAAAATTAAGGGAGACATACTAATGAAAGATAAGATTAAGTTAGTATTAAAGTGGGCAGTAACATTTATTATCTGTTTTATTGTGATATATCTAATTGTGTTCTTTGGTGGATGGAAATTGTTTGAAAGTGGCGACCCCATTTTGATTGAGATAGGTGTAGCTTTTATTTTATCTTTTTTTGTATTTATTTTCTACGAAATGGTAACGGGGCTTAAAAAACAAGTTGAATCCTTAGAGAAACGAATAGAAGAACTTGAAAATAGAAAGTAAGGCAAATTCCAATTTATTGAACTACGGTTCTAAAGTGAGACGTACTGCCAAAAAATAAAAGCAAGTCGAAAGACTTGCTTTTATTTTTTGTGTTTATGTCCGCAAGGACACAACTCCGTTATGAGCGTAGCGAGTACTTCGTTTGACAGCTTGCTGTCAACTTCATTGTCCCTTGCGGACACAAAACGATGTTTTGACTTCGGCAAAAACGATGTGATGCTTTGCATCAACGATGTTACACCTTGCGGTGTAAACGATGTTGCCTTTCGGCAAACGGATTGATTTTCGCGCGGTTGTAATTTTATATCTGATGTGATATAATTATTTTAACAAATAATATTTTATAAGGATGTTTGTTATGTCTAAAACAATCATGATTGACGACCTTATGACTCAGATGGATGATTTTACAAGTCGGAAAGATGTTGCAAAGTTTATCAAAAAATATAGATCAGTCGATTATCTTGGTATGATTATGATAAACTACGCAGAAGAGTTGATAGCCAAAAACAAATATGATACTGCTTGTATGATATATCTTGAAATTGATGAAAATAAAAATCTGAAGCATATAAGTGATGAAGTTACTTTGTGGTTCAGATTGGGAGAGTATTATATAAACAAAGATGAAATTGAAAAAGGCAAACAGTATCTTATTAATCTTTGTGATGAAGTTGAAAATTATGAGGAAGCTCTTGAGTTTAGGGATTTATCTGTTAATTGGCAAAAACTAAAGCCTTATGTTGTTGGTGAAATAAAGCCTTCGCTTATAATAAATTCAGGCACTGATGATGAACCAATGACTGACGATGAGCTTCTTGAATTGCTTCTTTCTGAAATGGGCTCGGGTGGAATACACGCTTATCTTACAAGTTACGGTCACTTGCTTGAAAGAACTCTCGAAATGGCAAGGTCAAAAGAAAAGCCTATCACAGTTGAACTTTTGGAACTGATAAAAACAAAATATTTCAAAGGTGAAATGCCGGAAAAACTTTCAGCAATAGAGAATATAATAGATAAAAACGATTGGTGGTTTGAAGAAGAATTCGACCAATATTATTATGAAATTGAAAAAGAACTTTGTTGAAACAAAGGTTCCAAAGTGAGACGTACTGCCAAAAAATCCTGAATGCGACAGCGTTCAGGATTTTTACTTATTACCTCTTACCTCTTCACTCTTACCTAAAATTGCATTCAGGATTTTTGGGGAAGTAATAAGAACCTCACGAAACAAGACGAAATCAAAGATTTCTTTGTTTCGGAGAACCTTGTTACTCGCAAGCTCGTAATAAGTATTTTGCAAGGCATTGCCTTGCTTTTTTTATTTTTCAGTGTTACAATTATTTCAATGAATCAAAATCCAGGAGGATTTATTTTTTATGAAGAAAACCTTAAAATCAAAAATTACCGGAACAATTTGTCTTGTTTTTGGCATTGCTTTTGCAATTGTCGGATTATATTATTACCATATGCAATATCTTTGTTATGAATACACACCGCTTCAGTTTATTCTTGGCTTTGTTATCTGTCTTGGCGGAGCGTTGCTTTCTGTGCCGCTGAGCAAAAAATCGGATAAAAAGAAAAAAGCATTAAATGCAGTTTTAACGGCTTTTGGTTTCGCTTTTATTCTTATCGGACTTATGTTCTTGATAAATGCCGTAATCGGCAGCGGTGAGCTTGAACTGGCGGCAATGGTTATTCCCGTGTACCTCACATTCATTATTACTTCTGTTATGGCTCTGCTTTGTGCGTTGGGACTGTTTGACAAAAAGATTATAAAATCAATTGTTTCTGTACTGATATTAATTGGTTTTCTTTTAGGAAGTCATTCGTACGTTAAATCGCATATTTTTGTTTTGCTTTACGAAAATTATGTTGCGCCTGCCCCATCAGTTACAACAGTTTCAAAAGAAAAGAAGGATGATAAAATGATTATCGGCGATTTTTATGTCAGCACAAAAGGCAATGATAAAAATATAGGTTCAAAAGACGCTCCGTTTCTCACAATTGAAAAAGCGGTTGAAGCTGTCAGAAACACAGATAAAACGGGCAAAAAAGGAATAACGGTGTGCATTGAAGCCGGTGAATACCGTGTGTCTTCTCTCAAACTTACCAAAGAGGATTCAGGCACAGAGGAATGTCCCGTAACTTACTGCTCTTATAACGGTGAGGCTGTCATCAACGGCGGTATAACGCTTGACGCCGATGATTTCAAAAATGTGAAGGATTATCCCGAAATAGCTCAAAGACTTTCTGCCCAGGCAAAAGAAAAAGTTATCGTAATTGACCTTACAAAAGCACCGTATTCTCTCACGAGCGAAGATTGGGGCAAAATTTATGCAATCGGCTCTTATCATACAGCAGATAGTTATGACGGTGATTATACGGGCCCGCTTTACTGCGAGCTTTTTGTGGATGACATAAGACAAACTGTTGCAAGATACCCCGATAATGAATATCTTTATACCGAAGAGGTTGTGAAAACAGGCTTGGGTAAGGAGTCAGACGGAGCACTTACCGAGGTTGAAAATTGGTATGAAATCCGCAACCCCGAGCCTGATGTTTACAAGGTTAATCCTGAGCTTGCAAAAAGAATTGCAGGCTGGAAAAACCTTGATGATGTGTGGATGTTCGGCTATTGGAAATATGATTGGGCAGATGCTTCAACTCCTGTGGGAAGTTTTGACAAAGATACTCGTGAGCTTTCTCCTAGGTTTGTTAGTCTTTACGGAACAAAAACAGAAGCCCCCTACTATTTTTTCAATGTTGTTGAAGAGCTTTCGACACAGGGTGAATGGTATTTCGACAGAGAAAAGGGACTCCTTTGTATGTGGGAACCTGAAAACAAGGATAATGCAGAAATTATTCTTTCCCTCTCTCTCAATCCCGTAATAAATTCTGAAGCAGATCACATCACCTTTGACGGATTAACCGTAAAAGGAACACGAAGTGACGGAGTAGTTATAACAGGCAATAACAATACCGTGCAGAACTGTCTTATCAAAAATGTTGCCGGCAATGCTCTTGTCATGAACGGCAGCAACAACCTTGCATATAACAACGAAATTACCCGTACCGGAAAGGGCGGCATTATTATTACCGGCGGTGATTCCGAAACTCTTACCCCCGGCAACAGCAAAGCAGATAACAACTATATCCACGATTGGTCAGAAATTTATCAGACATATCAGCCCGCTGTTACTCTTGAAGGCGTGGGAAACATCTGCTCTCATAATGAAATGGCAAACTCCCCTCACGAAGCAGTTACTTACAAAGGCAACAATCACATTGTTGAATATAATCTTATCCACGATGTGTGCCTTCTTTCAGATGATGCAGGTGCAATTTATTCGGGAAGAAGCTGGGTGTGGTATGGTAACATTGTGAGATATAACTGTATCTATAACGTAGGTTCGGAAAATCACGGTCCCGACGGAATTTATCTTGATGATGCGGTTTCAGGTCAGAAGATTTACGGCAATCTTCTTATCAATATTCCCAGCAATTCAATTCATGTCGGTGGTGGAAGGGACAATGTCATAACCAACAACATCATCGTTAATCCCGGCAACAATGCTCTGCGCTTTGATGACAGAGCAAGAGAAGGTGCGCTTGAAAACGGGTGGTTTACTCACGCTTACATCGGCAACGGTGATATGTGGGAAGCTCTTTATAATTCACCCTGGCAGAGTGAAGCCTGGCAAAACGCTTTCCCCGAATACAAAAACTGCACAGACGATATTTCAAAATCAGATTCGCCTGATTACATTCCAAACCCTGCAAGCACATTCAAAAATAATATTATCATTAACAAAAATTTACAATACGGTGATGTTTACAGCTCCGTTTGGGAATTCAGCGACATAAGCGATAATGCAATATATAATATAAGCAAATGTGATAAAATTTTTGTCGATATCGATAACGGAGATTATAACATCAAAGACATTAACGAAATCAGAAAAGCAGCTCCGGATTTTAAAGAAATTCCTCTCGACATGATAGGAAGAATAAACTGACAAATTCTGATTTGCAAGCTGATTCATTTGACCAAAGCCATCTGTAACGCAAAAAAGCCTGAACGCGAAAGTATCGGAGCAGCATTCGTACCGCCGTACAGCCTGAAAATACCTCAAGGCTTGCTAAAAAAAGAGAATAAGCTTAAAATAGTTGTGTCCAACACATCTGCAAATTGGTATGTTAATACCGATTACTTCGATGAATGGAAAACAGAAGAATTATCACCGTATTTTGACACAGAGCTTGAGTATGCAAAAGATTATGAATCAGGCGGATTATACGGGCCGGTTGTTTTATATACGGAATAGCAATCAACACTAAATGCTTTAACGGAGATATTATGAACAAGATTACGGAAATAACAGATTTTCTTGCCCCGGAGCTGGATGTATATGCCCGCTTAACCGAGGTTCAGCTTTTAAACAAGGAATTTCCTGAGAAGGGCTTGTTTATTGCCGAAAGCCCCAAGGTTATTGAACGGGCGCTTGATGCAGGATATGAGCCTGTGTCGGTCCTTATGGAAAAGAAGCATATTGAGGGCGAAGGCAAAGACATTCTCGCAAGAATAAAAGATGTTCCTGTTTTTTGTGCGGAATTTGATGTTCTGACACAGCTCACAGGCTTTAAGCTCACAAGAGGTATGCTGTGCGCAATGAAGCGTAAACCCCTGCCTCACGCGAAAGACATTTGCAAAGACAAAAGCAGAATAGTTTTATTGGACAAGGTTATGAACCCCACCAATGTGGGCGCAATTATCCGTTCCGCCGCAGCGTTGGGAATGGACGCTGTGCTTCTCTCCCCCGGCTGCTCTGACCCTCTTTACAGACGCGCCGCAAGGGTCAGCATGGGCACCGTGTTTCAGATTGATTGGACATTTTTATCTGACGACAGATTTGATGAAATCAAGACTCTCGGCTTTAAAACCGTGGCTATGGCACTCAAGGATAATTCACTCTCAATTGATGACCCGAGGCTTGCAGACGAAAGCCGACTTGCCGTTGTTATGGGAACGGAGGGTGACGGACTTGCAGACCGAACCATTGCCGACTGTGACTTTACCGTGAAAATACCCATGTATCACGGGGTTGATTCGCTGAACGTTGCCGCCGCTTCCGCAGTGGCATTTTATCAGCTTGGTAAAAAGCAGCGTTGACGGATGTTAAACACGGTTAAAAAGTTTGAAATACATACCGATGTTCTTGATTATAAAGCAGCATCTTCTCATTTGTTTTGTGAAAGTGAACGGAAGATTGCTTTTTATTGTTTTAAGATGTTGTGTTCATAATTTAAATTTCTATTATATGGTTGAAAAAGGAATTTCGATGTGTTATAATTTTAATGTTGTAAAAATTTTCTATTTGGAGTGTTAAAAATGTCAAAGTGGATTGATAACAAAACAGTAATCATCACAGGTGCTTCAAGCGGTATCGGCAAAATGCTTGCAGAGCGTCTTATCAAGGAGCACGGCTGCAAGGTAATCGGCGTTGCAAGAAGCGAAAAGAAAATGGTTGCCTTTGTTGAAGAGTTGGGCGATTATGCAAAGCAGTTTTCTTACAAGCTTTTCGACGTTTCAAGCTATGACAATTGGCAGAGCTTCCACGATTGGCTTGTTGAAAGCAACATCAAGCCCGACGTGCTCATTAATAACGCAGGCGTTCTCCCCCGTTTTGACAGACTTATGAACTATACAAAGGAAGAAATCGACGAGTCAATCAACATCGACTTCTATTCTGCCGCATATTCTTCACAGATTATGCTTCCCCTTCTTCTCAAGAGTGAGACTCCCGCAATTGTTAACGTTGCTTCATCAGCCGCTCTTATGGCTCTTGGCGGAACATCAATGTATTCTGCAAGTAAGGCCGCTGTTAAAGGTCTTACAGAAGCTATGAGAGAAGAGCTCCGCGGTGAAGCTTACATCGGTCTTGTTTGCCCCGGATTTACAAAAACCGATATTTTCCGCAACCAGGGCGAAACAAACGGTATGGACCTTATCAATATGGTTTCAACTCCCTGTGACAAGGCCGTTAACAAAATCCTTAAGGGTATTCTCGGCAAGAAGTCATACATCGTTGTTGGCTTTGACGGCAACGCAATGGGCCGCTTCAACAGACTTATGCCTGTTCAGGGCTCAAGACTTTTCAGCGGCGTTATCAAGGCATTTAAAATTGACCTTTTCGCTTCAACCTTCGGTTACGAAAAGAAAGGCGATAAGAAATAAGATTTTTAAGCAAGGTTGCACGGTGTGTGACCTTGTTTTTTTGTTTGTCCTAATCGTCAATCTCACGGTGTTGTCGTAGGGGCTGTCATTGGCAGTCCGTTTTATTTGAGTTTTTGTTATACGCCCGAAGAGTACACTATGTGTTTAATGGGGTGTTTTTTACAATCCCTCAGGGTCTGCGACCCAGCTCCCTTTACACAAGGGAGCCTGAGAGGTGCGTCAAAAATCACCGCGCCCTACGTAGTTGGCGGCGTGTAATATTTTTCGGAACGACACGCGGGTCGTTCCCTACGTGATTGGCGGCGTACCTTGCCTCCTTAGAAAAGGAGGTGGCAGACCACAAGGTCTGACGGAGGATTGATTTTATCTTTTCTTTCCAATCCTCAGTCCCACGGACAGCTCCTTTGCCAAAGGAGCCCAAAGTTAAAGTTTCATTTTACCGCTTCAGTTTTTAACCTGGATCTCTTTACACAAGGAAGCTTAAATTTGCGTTATTGACAAATATAAATACAGTAGTATAATGATTTTGCAAACAGAAGTGTTTTGATTAACAAATGTTTCAATCGGGAAAACATCAAGTTTAACCGATGTGAGCAAGGGACTGGTCTAAAAAATGGCTGAATAATTTAGACATAGAACCGTCCCCTGTATTCCAGATTAAGAAATGGTGGTATCTTTGATAGTAGGTAGAAAATATTTTAATAATGATGTTATTTACACAATTTTCAAGAAGCATTATTGCCCAGAATGTGGAACTAAATTGACCCGAATAAAAAATTCAAAAACAGTTAATTCAAAGTCTCCTGAAGCTAAAAACTATGATTTCTCATTGGGTGATTCGTTTATGGTTGGTGATGTAGAATTTATTTGGAAAGAATTTTATTGTCCGATATGCAAAAAAAGAATTCCGATTGATGAAATGAGACGAATTGAGAAACGACAAAGGCAATGATAGAAGACACTCTGTTTTGCACACGGCTACGAAAAGAAATAAGAAATCAGGCAAGGTTGCACGGTGTGTGACCTTGTTTTTTTATGAAAAATATTGATTTTTGCACCTGTTTAATTGTATAATTAAAATGTTAAATTTTAAAACTGTGAGGTATCATTATGAATACTATTATCAAACAGATTACTGACGGTAACACAAGCCTTGGCATTGAGCTTGGCTCAACAAGAATCAAGGCTGTTCTTCTCAGCGACGACGGCAAAATGCTGGCTCAGGGCAACCACGACTGGGAAAACGAGCTCAAAGACGGTGTGTGGACTTATTCACTTGACCGTGTAACTGCAGGCCTTCAGGACAGCTATGCAAAGCTCAAGGCTGATGTTAAGGAAAAATACGGCGTCACAATCAAAACCTTCGGCTCAATGGGTATTTCCGCTATGATGCACGGATACCTTGCTTTTGATAAAGACGATAATCTTCTTGTGCCTTTCCGCACCTGGAGAAATATGATTACTCCCGATGCTGCTGAAAAGCTCACAAAGGAGTTTAACTTCAACATTCCTCAGCGTTGGAGCATTGCTCACCTTGAGCAGGCTATTATCAACGGTGAAAGCCACGTTGGTGATGTCGCATTCTTCACCACCCTTTCAGGCTATGTTCATTATAAGCTCACAGGTGAAAAGGTCCTTGGCGTGGGTGATGCTTCAGGTATGTTCCCCATTGACAGCACAGCCAACGATTATAACCAGACAATGATCGAAAAATATGACGAGCTTCACGCCGCTGACGACTTCGGATGGAAAATCCGCGACATTCTCCCCAAGGTACTTTGTGCAGGTGAAAACGCAGGCACATTGACCGCTGAGGGTGCAAAGTTCCTTGACGTTGACGGTGACCTTGAAGCAGGCATTATGTGCTGTGCTCCCGAGGGAGATGCAGGCACAGGTATGGTTGCCACAAACTCAATCAAAGAAAAAACAGGTAACGTTTCTGCAGGCACATCAATCTTTTCTATGATTGTTCTTGAAAAAGAGCTCGCAAACGTTTATGAAGAAATTGACCTTGTTACAACCCCCGACGGCAAGCCTGTTGCTATGGTTCACTGCAACAACTGCACATCCGACATTGACGCTTGGGTTAAGCTTTTCAGCCAGGTGCTTGATTCATTCGGCTGTGAATACAAAAAATATGAGCTTTATGACAAGCTTTACAATATGGCACTTTCCGCTGACGAAAACTGCGGCGGTGTTGTTACATACAACCTTTTCTCAGGTGAAACAATTCTTGATAACATTCCCGAAGGCAGACCTATGATGGTTCGTATGCCCGACGCTGATTTCAGCTTCCCGAACCTTGCAAAGAGCCTTATTTACTCCTCTTTTGCAACTCTTAAAATCGGTATGGACATCCTCACAGAAAAAGAAAATGTTAAGGTTGAGATGCTCCTCGGCCACGGCGGACTTTTCAAGACAAAGGACGTTGCCCAGATTCTTATGTCATCAGCACTCAGTGTGCCCGTTTCTGTTATGACAACAGCTGCAGAGGGCGGCGCATGGGGTATTGCAACACTTGCACAGTTCCTCAAAAACAAATCTAAGGGCGAAACCCTGAGCGAATACCTTGACAACAGAGTTTTTGCTTCGGCAGAAGTTTCAATCAAGGAACCTGACGCCAAGGAAAAGGCAGTGTTTGACAGATATATCGAAAAATATGCAGCAGGCGTTGCAATTCAGAAAGCAGCTATCGAAAGCCTCAAATAAGGAGTCTTTATTATGATGAAAAAAAGTGATTACAAATTCTGGTTTGTTGTTGGCAGTCAGTTCCTTTACGGTGAAGAAACCCTGAAGCAGGTTGATGAAAACAGCGTTGTCATAACCGACGGTCTTAACAAATCGGGCGTACTCCCCTGCGAAATCATTTACAAAGGCACTGTAAAAACATCAAAGGGTGCCGAAGATATTATTAAAGAAGCAAATTATGATGACACCTGCGCAGGTATCATTACATTCTGCCACACATTCTCACCGTCAAAAATGTGGATTAACGCTCTCGAAGCTTTGCAGAAGCCCTGGCTTCACTTCCACACTCAGTTTTATAAGAGCATTCCCAACGAAGAAATTGATATGGACTATATGAACCTTCATCAGGGCGCTCACGGTGACAGAGAGCACGGCTTTATCGGCGCAAGACTGAGAAAGCCCCGCAAGGTGATTATGGGCCACTGGTCTGATGAAGATATTCAGCGCAGAATCGGCAAATGGATGAATGTTGCTCTGGGTGTTGCATTCAGCAAGGAGCTCAAGGTTATGCGCTTTGGTGACAATATGCGCGAGGTTGCAGTTACTGAGGGTGACAAGGTTGAAGCTCAGCGCAAATTCGGTTGGGAGGTTAACACCTGGCCTGTGGGCGCATTGGCAGAAGAAATTGCAGCAGTTACCGAGGCTGAGGTTGACGCTAAAATGGCTGAATATGAAGCTCTTTACACCGTTGCAACCGACGATATTGAGTCAATCCGTTATCAGGCAAGAGAAGAAATTGCTATGAAGAAAATGCTCGACAGCGAAGGCTGTGCAGCATTCTGTAATACATTCCAGGACCTTTACGGAATGAAGCAGCTCCCCGGCCTTGCCACGCAGAACCTTATGGCTCACGGCATCGGCTACGGCGGTGAGGGTGACTGGAAAACTGCCGCACTTAACGCTGTGATGAAATTTATGGGTGAAAAAAGTGTGTTTATGGAAGACTACACTTACGACCTTGCAAACGGCATAAGCCTTGGCGCACATATGCTCGAGGTTTGCCCCAGCGTTGCCGCTGACAAGCCGCAGATTGAAGTGCACCACCTTGGCATCGGTGACAGAGAGCCCCCTGCCCGCCTCACATTTGAGGGTATGGCAGGCAAGGCAATTGTGGCTTCCCTTGTGGATATGGGCGGCAGAATGCGCCTTATTGTTCAGGATATTGAATGTGTTAAGCCCACACAGACAATGCCCAACCTTCCCGTTGCAAGAGTTATGTGGAAGCCTGAGCCCAATCTTCAGACCGGCGCAGAATGCTGGATTATGGCAGGCGGCGCACATCACACTGTGCTCAGCTATGACATTGATGCCGAAATGATGAGAGATTTTGCAAGAATTTTTGATATTGAGTTTATCCATATAGACAAGGACACAACTCCCGAAAGCCTTGAAAAAGAGCTGATTGTGTCTGACCTTGTGTGGAAAATGAAGGGATAAATTATGTTAGAAAAGCTTAAAGAAGAAGTGTTAAAGGCAAACCTTATGCTCCCGAAATATAACCTTGTTACATTCACCTGGGGCAATGTGAGCGCAATTGACCGCGAATCAGGTCTTGTGGTTATCAAGCCAAGCGGTGTTGAATATGACACAATGACCGCTGACGATATGGTGGTTGTTGACCTTGAAACAGGCAAGGTTGTTGAAGGAAAATATAAGCCCTCAAGCGACACACCCACTCACCTTGTGCTTTACCGCAGCTTCCCCGAGGTAGGCAGTATTGTTCACACCCATTCAAGATGGGCAACAATTTTTGCACAGGGCAATATTCCCGTTAAGGCATTAGGCACAACCCATGCTGACTATTTCTACGGTGACATCCCATGCACAAGAAGAATGACCGAAGAAGAAATTTTCGGAGCATATGAAGCAGAAACAGGCAACGTGATTGTTGAAACCTTTAAGGACAAGGATTATTCGGCAATTCCTGCAGTGCTTGTGGCAAACCACGGACCCTTTGCCTGGGGCAAGGACTGTGTGGAATCGGTGCACAATGCCGTTGTGCTTGAAGAGGTTGCATTTATGGCTTGGCATGATATTGCTATCAATAAAGACGACGATATTCAGCAGCAGCTCCTTGACAAGCACTATTACCGTAAGCACGGTAAAAACGCATATTATGGACAGTAAATATTTAAGGCGGTAGATTTTTCTACCGCCTAACTTTTTATCTTTTTGAGGACACCTTTTTCCAGACGGGAAACCTGAGCCTGAGAAATGCCCACTTCTTTTGCTACTTCCGTTTGAGTTTTGCCCAGCATAAAGCGGAGATTTAAAATGCGCTTTTCACGCTCTGAAAGATTTTCGATTGCCTGCTTGAGAAGTATTTCATCAATCCAGCTGTCAGCGGTGTTGTTATCCCCCACCTGGTCCATTACATATATTGCGTCGCCGCCGTCGTTATAAACAGGCTCATAAAGTGAAATGGGCTCAACAATTGCTTCAAGAGCAATGACCACCTGCTCCTTTTTCATTTCAAGCTCTTTTGCAATCTCTTCAACGGTTGGCTCACGCTGAAGCTCGTTGGAAAGCTTTTCTTTTGCCTGAATGGCTCTGTATGCCGTGTCGCGCATTGAACGGCTGACACGAACGGAATTGTTATCACGAAGGTGCCGTCTGATTTCACCGATTATCATCGGAACGGCGTAGGTGGAAAATTTAACATCATGAGATATATCGAAATTGTCAATAGCCTTAATCAGCCCGATACAACCCACCTGAAACAAATCGTCGGGATTTTCGCCCCTGTTTAAAAAGCGCTGAATAACGCTGAGCACAAGACGAAGATTGCCATTAATCAAATCCTCGCGGGCTTTGATGTCCCCTTCTTTTGCCTTTTTGAGAAGCTCCATTTTTTCTTTTTCCTTGAGCACCTTTAATCTTCCTGTGTCAACACCGCATATTTCAACCTTTGTAAACTGCACATAATCGCTCCTTTTTTTGTTATGTAGGAGCAAAAGAAAATCGGACAATATGATTATTGCCCGATTTTAAAATTATTATCCAATATTTTGTTGATTTCGTCGGCAGAATCTGCAATGAAATCTGCCCCTGCCGAAAGGAGATTTTCACGGCTTCTGAAGCCCCAAGTTACGCCGATGCATTTTAAATTTCCATTATGAGCGGTGAACACATCCACATCGGAATCCCCCACAAAAACGGCATTTTCACTCTTCACCCCGAGGGTTTTCAAAGCTTCATTGAGGGCGGTAGGGTCGGGCTTGGTGGGTACACCGTCTTTCTGCCCGACGGTGACATCAATCAGCGAAGAGTAAAACTGCTTTGTCAGCTCAGCGGCGGCGAAATGCGCCTTGTTTGTGACAACGGCGGTTGCAATGCCTTTTGATTTTAGATTTTCAAGAAGAGAGATTATTCCGTCATAGGGCTTTGTGTTGTCATTGAGATGAAGTGCATAATGCTCTTTGAAAATTAAAAGAGCTTCTTCAAAATCGGCTTTGGCTGTTCCCTCGGGAACGGCTCTTTTTATAAGCATAGGTATTCCGTTGCCAACGAAGGAGCGGACTTCGTCAACAGTGCGCAAAGGATAACCTTTTTTATTTAATGCGAAATTGACGGAATTTGCAAGGTCTTGGAGCGTGTCGAGAATTGTTCCGTCGAGGTCAAAAATACAAGCTTTTATTTTCATCATACCATCTCTTCTGGGTGGAATACCCTGTCAAACTCCTCCGCTGTGAGGAAGCCGAGCTCAACGCAGGCCTGTTTCAGCGAAATATTCTCTTTATGCGCCTTTTTAGCAGTTTTGGCGGCGTTGTCATATCCGATATAGGGATTAAGCGCGGTGACCAGCATAAGGGAATTGTGAAGATTTTCGTGCATTTTTTCGCGGTTGGCGGTGATGCCCACGGCACAGTTATTGTTAAAAGAACGGATACTGTCGGCAAGGAGCTTCACCGACTGCAGGAAGTTGTAGGCACACACGGGCATAAACACATTGAGCTGGAAATTGCCCTGAGAAGCCGCCAAGCCAACGGCAGTGTCATTTGCCATAACCTGAACGCAGACCATTGTAACAGCCTCACATTGGGTGGGATTGACCTTGCCGGGCATAATTGAGCTGCCGGGCTCGTTTTCGGGAATAAAAATTTCACCGATACCGCATCTGGGTCCGCTTGCAAGCCAACGGATATCGTTGGCAATTTTCATCATATCTGCCGCAAGGGCCTTGAGAGCACCGTGGGCAAAAACGAGAGCATCCTTGGAAGTGAGGGCGTGGAATTTATTTTCCTGCGAAACAAAGGCTTTGCCTGTAATTTGGCTCACTGCTTTTGCTACCTCTTCACCGAAGCCTTCGGGAGCATTGAGGCCTGTGCCTACGGCTGTTCCGCCAAGAGCAAGCTCACGAAGGCCGTTAAGGGTTGATTCAATCATCGCCTTGGATTTTTCTATCATAACTCTCCACGCGCTGATTTCCTGGGAAAACCTGATGGGAGTTGCATCCTGAAGATGTGTTCTGCCTGATTTCACAATATCATCATTTTCACTTTCAAGGCGAGAGAGCGTGGCAATAAACTCATCAAGCACGGGAAGAAGCTCGTCTTCAATGCTCATAACAGCGGCAATGTGCATTGCGGTGGGATAAGTGTCATTGGAGCTCTGGGACATATTGATGTCGTCATTGGGATGAAGAAGCTTTTTGTCTGCAAGCTCATTTCCTCGGTTGGCAATAACCTCGTTTGAGTTCATATTGGACTGTGTGCCGCTGCCCGTCTGCCACACTACCAAAGGGAAATGGCTGTCAAGAGCACCTGAAATAACCTCATCACAAACAGTTGTTATAAATCTGCACTTTTCATCGCTGAGCTTACCGAGGGCGTTGTTTGCCATTGCGGCTGCTTTTTTGAGAATGCCGAAAGCACGGATAATTTCAAGAGGCATTTTTTCGTTGCCTATTTTAAAGTTTTCAAAGCTGCGCTGGGTCTGTGCGCCCCAATACCTGTCGGCAGGAACCTGCATTTCACCCATTGAGTCTTTTTCGATTCTGTATTCCATAGTTTCCTCTTACTTTATAATTTCAAAGTTAATATCATTTTCCTGAGCGTAGAAAAAAGCAGATGAATTTTCATACACCTTGAGCACAAATTCATCGGATGCTGATTTTACGGGGAAATTGTTTTTGCCGATTTCTTCTACCGATTTGGGTACGGTGATTTCTTTAAGGCTGTCGTCACCCATAAACACGGTTGCACCGATTTTTTTAACTGAATCGGGAATAATCACTGTTTCAAGCTTCTGACAATAAAGGAACATACTGTCGGGAATGTATGTTACTCCGTCGGGAATTTTGAAGCTTACAAGCTCATGATGACCTGCAAGGGCGTAAGACTGAAAACTTTTAACACTTGCAGGGAAGCTGAATTTTGACAAATCCTTTTGGTTGCTGACCCAGATAACGTCGGTTTTTGCTTTGTTATAAAGCACGCCGTCTTCAAAAACAAAGTCAGCGCCCTCGGCAACTTCAAAGGTAAGGTTTTCACAGCCGTAAAAAGCTGCACTGCCGATTTTTTCAAGGCTTGCGGGCAAGCGGATTGACTTGAGATTTTTGCAATTGATAAAAGCGGCTTCACCGATTTCAGTGATGTTTTCACTTATTTTAACGCTGACGAGGTCTTCGCATTCATAAAAAGCCTTTTCTTCAATAACAGTAACAGTATCGGGAAGCTCAACGCTTATGATGTCACTTCTTAAAAATGTTTCTGCCGCAACGGAGGTTATTACTTTGCCTTTGCTTTTTTCGGGAATTACTATTTCTTTGTCGCTCCCGTTGTATTCGTTTACTTCAACGGTGTCATTCTTTGCACCGTCGGCATAGGAAAAATCATCAGGTTTGTTAATGCCAATGTAGGCAAAAACCGAACCTGCGGCAATGAGCACAACAGCCACAACAAAAATCAAAACTTTAACTGCATTTTTCATATTGTCACCTCTTATAGACGGTTAATTATATTTTTGAGATTTTCAAGGCAGATTTCAAGAGCAGGAATATTATCCTCCATACCCTCAAATTCAACGCTTACATAGCCGTCATATCCGTTACGGCTGAGAGTTTTCAGGCACTGATAAACAGGCACATTACCGTGGCCGAGGATTGCACCGCGAAGGTAAGTGCCTCCTCTTGTGGTGAAAAAGCCCTTACCGGGGTCTAATTCACTGCCGCTTTTGATGTGGAAATCCTTAACGTGAACATATTTTGCCATTGGAGCTGCTCTGCCCACAGCTGTTGCAGGGTCATCGTCACCGCAGAGGAAGTTGCCCACATCCACAAGCCAACCGAAGTTCGGGTCACCAACGGCACCCACAAGGCGCTCTACTCTGCCGCTTTCCTGGCAGAAAAAGCCGTGGTTCTCAACCATTGTGACAATGCCCCGGGTTTTGGCATATTCGGTCACCTGACGGCAACCGTCAGCAAGCACGGGAAGAGCTTCATTGAAGCCTTTGTAGGCTTTTTCTTCTGACTTGTAGCCAACGGTGGCATCGTGGCGCATACCCTTGGCACCGAGGATTTTTGCAACATCAACCTGAGCACAGAGACGCTCAACCTCTTTATTGAAATCTTCACAGTTGAGGAAATCGGCACCGATTGTGTAGTTAGCAATGGGGAGACCGTTTTTTTCGCTTTCTTCACGAAGAACCTCGGCATATTCAAGCTGAGTAAGACCGTTTTCGGGGCAAAGGTCAACAAACTCAATGGCATCAAAGCCCATCGACTTGGCTTTTGCAATCAATTCGCGCTGAGTTGCGCCTGTTTTATTGGAATAAGACGAAAAACTGTAGCTGCTGACACAGGTTTTCATAATAACACTCCGTTCCGCATAAAAATACAATTTAATTCTAACACACGGAGCAGATTTTTTCAATACTATATTATTTTGATTAAATATACATAAAATGCTTATAATTATTGACTTTTTTTGCATACAGTAGTATAATGACCTCACTATATTATTGACGGAGGAATCTTTTATGAAAAAAATTATTTCCCTCATCCTCTGCGCAGTTCTTGTAGTCGGCGTTTTCGCTCTTGCAGGCTGCTCAAAAGATGACAGTGCAAACGACCCCGCAACTCCCGCAACAAAAGTAATCAACATTAACCTCACAGAAGAAGATTATGCTTTCGGTGTTGACAAAAACCAGCCCGAGCTTCTTACAAAGGCTAACGAGTTCATCGCTCAGATTATGAAAGACGGCACATTTGATGAAATCTGCGACCGCTATTTCGGTGACGGCACTCCTGTTGCAGTTACAAGCGCAAAGCGTGACAACTCCAAGGACCAGCTCATCGTTGCCACAAACGCTGCATTTGCTCCCTTTGAATATATGGAAGGTGACAAATACTACGGCGTTGATATGGAAATCGCAAAGCTTTTTGCTGATTATCTCGGTCAGGAGCTTGTTATTGAAAACATGAAATTTGAATCTGTTTGCCTTTCTGTTGGTCAGCATCAGTGCGACATTGCTATGGCCGGTCTCACAATCAACGAAGAAAGAAAAGAACACGTTACATTCACAGATTCTTATTACAAAGCTTCTCAGCAGATTATCGTTAAGGGTGACGACACAACATTTGACAGCTGCAAAACAGCTGACGACGTGAACGCTATTCTCAACGCTTATACCAAGGACACAGTTGTTGGTGTTCAGCAGGGCACAACAGGTATGTACTTCGTTCAGGGTGACGCTGATTGGGATTTCCCCGGTCTTCCCACAGACTGCAAGCCCTATGAAGCAGGCTCACTCGCAGTTCAGGATATGATTAACGGCAACATCGATATGGTTATCATCGACGCTGCTCCCGCAGCAAAGATTGTTGAATCTATCAACGCTGTTGCTTAAAGCTTAACCAACCAAATAACATCAGCCTCATCGCCCGGTGCGGTGAGGCTTTTTAAAGGATTGAAAATATGGGTAGTTTTGAAAAAAAACTTGAAGTATTCTGGCGAATTTTCTGGGAACAGGGCGGATATAACCGTGTTATCGAAGGTTTGCAGAACACTCTCATCATTGCCGTTTCCGGCTTAATCATCGGTATTGTGATCGGTACGCTTATCGCCACTGTTCGCACAATGCCAAAATATAAAACACTTCCGAAGGTGCTCAACAGCGTTTGCGAGTTCTATGTTAACGTTTTCAGAGGAACTCCTATGGTTGTTCAGCTTTTGATTTTCTATTATGTTCTTCTTCCTCTTATGGAAATTAAGCTGACAGGTGTTCAGGTTTCCGTGCTTGTTTTCGGACTCAACAGCGGCGCATACATATCTGAAATTATGCGAAGCGGTATTCAGGCTGTTGACCCGGGTCAGATGGAGGCAGGCCGCGCAGTAGGTCTCCCCTTCTCCGTTTCAATGATTAAAATCATCATCCCCCAGGCAATCAAAAACATTCTTCCCACAATGGGCAACGAATTTATTACACTTATTAAAGAAACAAGCGTTGTAAGCTTTGTTGGTGCAACCGACCTTTACGTTGCATTCAGCTACATCGGCTCAAACAGCTACGAATTTATGGTGCCGTATATTGTAATGGCTCTCATTTACATCGTGCTTGTTCTTGCAATTTCAATTCTCGTTAAAATGATGGAAAGGAGCCTGAAGAAGAGTGATAGAAGTCGTTAATCTTTGCAAAAGCTTCGGTGAAAACACCGTTCTTAACAACATCAGCACCACTATTGAAAAAGGCGAAAAGGTTGTTATTATCGGCCCCTCAGGCTCAGGTAAATCCACATTTTTAAGATGCCTCAACTGTATGGAGGACCCCACATCGGGCAAGATTATTTTTAACGGCACCGACATTGCCGACGTGAAGGTTGACATCAACATTCACCGCCGCAACATCGGTATGGTGTTCCAGCAGTTTAACCTTTTCAACAACAAAACAGTTATCGAAAATATTATGCTCGCGCCTGTTTATGTTGGCAACAAAACACGCAAGCAGACAGGTCTGAGCAAAAAAGAAATCAAGGCAAAAGCCCGCGAAGAAGCATTGGCTCTTCTTAAGAGAATCGGTCTTGAGGACAAGGCTGACGTTTACCCCTCCACCCTTTCGGGCGGTCAGAAGCAGAGAGTTGCCATTGTCAGAGCGTTGGCAATGAACCCCGAGGTTATTCTCTTTGACGAGCCCACATCGGCTCTCGACCCTGAAATGGTTGGCGAAGTGCTTGACGTTATGAAAGACCTTGCAGAATCCGGTATGACAATGGTTGTTGTTACTCACGAAATGGGTTTTGCAAGAGAGGTGGGAACAAGACTTTTCTTCATTGACGAAGGAAAAATTCTTGAAGACCGTGACCCTAAGGAATTTTTTGAAGACCCCCACACCGACCGAGCAAAGGAATTCCTTTCAAAAGTGTTATAAAATTAACCGCATTTGCTGTTGCAAGTGCGGTTTTTGTTTTAACTATCGCCTGCAAATTGATACAAATGCAAATTTTAATTAAAATTATTGAAAACAAAAATGCTTTGTGATACAATTTTTTAACGGATTAACTAATCTGTTATAATCATTTTGGGAGGATGTAAAATGTTTAGAATTAATAATTTCACAAATAACGATGATGTAACAATCATTGCAGAGAAAGGTCCGTTTCAGGTCATTCAATACAAAAGAGATTTGAGCGTATCCCCTTCAACTGCAGTCACAGCTTATTTTTGTGACAAAATGAACATAAGAAAAAGGCAGGTCGTTTGCGACCTTTCGAAATCCAACGGTATTATATGCCAGGCCGGGTCAATGCAATGGACTGTAGGCGATGTTAAAGCAACCACAGGTGTTAAAGGTGCCACAGACTTTCTCGGTAAATTAGTCAAAGGAAAGGTCACCGGAGAAAGTGCCATTAAGCCTGAATACGTTGGTAACGGAATGCTTGTACTTGAGCCCACTTACAGGCATCTTATTTTGCTTGACACAAACAACTGGAACGGAAAGGTTGTTCTTGATGACGGCTTGTTCCTTGCCTGCGATGCTTCAATCAAGCAAAAATTAGTTGCCCGTTCAAACATTTCTTCCGCTGTGCTTGGCGGTGAAGGCTTGTTTAACCTTGCCCTTGACGGTAACGGAATTGCTGTGCTTGAATGTCGTTGTCCACAAGAAGAATTGATAGAAGTAACCCTTGAAAACGATGTTCTTAAAGTAGACGGAAGCTTTGCAATTGCATGGAGTGATTCTTTGTCATTTACCGTTGAACGCTCAGGAAAAACACTTATCGGTTCTGCCGCTTCGGGTGAAGGCTTTGTTAACGTTTACAGAGGCTCAGGCAAAGTTCTTCTTGCCCCCATTGACAGCACAATAGGCGGTTTTCCTGTTTCTACCACTTCTCCGTCCGCACCTGCATCGGCAGGTACCAAAACAGCAGGTGTGTTAGGCGCATTACTCGGTGGAGTTGCAGATACACTTGATTAAATATGGTTAAGCAATGCGGCCTTGGTTGATTCCCGGGCCGCTTTTCTTTATCTTTTTATTGATTTATGGGAATTTTTGTGTTACGATAGAGAGGACTCAAAGGAGGTTTTTTAAATGTTTTTTACAGAATATCACAAAATGCTTGACGTTCTCCATTTTGGCACCAAAGAGCCGAGAGCTTACTACGTTCCTTTCTGCAACAAGGAAAATGCCCTTACCAAAAAGCGTGAGGATTCCTGCAGATTCACTCTTTTATCGGGTGAATGGAAATTCAAATTTTTCAACAATGTTGCCGATGTTACTGCTGACTTTGTAACAAAGGATTTTAATACTGACTCCTGTGACGACATCACAGTGCCCCGCTGCTGGCAGACATATCCTGACAGAGGATATGACGAAATTCAGTACGCCAACCTTGAATACCCCTTCTCGGTTGACCCGCCCTACACTCCCGATGAAAACCCCTGCGGAATTTACTTCAAGGACATTGTGCTTGACGAAATTGCTGACAAGGTTTACATCAACTTTGAGGGCGTTTCCTCCTGCTTCTATCTCTACGTCAACGGTGAGTTCTGCGGCTACAGCCAGGTTAGCCACTGCACAAGTGAGCTTGACATCACAGACAAGCTGGTTAAGGGCAACAACCGCATCACGGTTATGGTTGTTAAATGGTGCGACGGCTCTTACCTTGAGGACCAGGACTATTTCAGACTTTCAGGTATTTTCAGAGACGTTTATCTTCTTGCAAGACCTGAAAATCATATTGAGGACGTTAAGGTTGACACCTGCTTCAATGACGATTTTTCAAAGTGCGGTGTAACGGTTGACCTTGAGGGCAAGGGTAAATATCAGTTCCTCGACAGCGATAACAACGTTGTTTGTGAGGGTGAATTTGACGGCAAGTTTGATTTTTCGGTTGACTCCCCTGTTCTCTGGAACGCTGAACAGCCTTACCTTTACACACTCCTTCTTGAGTGTGAGGGCGAATTTATCGCAATAAAAACAGGTCTTAAAAAGATTGAAATCAAGGACAGAAAGCTTCTCATCAACGGCAAGCGCGAAATTCTCCGCGGTGTTAACCGTCACGATGTTCATCCCGTTACAGGCTGGGCAGTGTCAGAAGATGATATGCTTGAAGACCTTTACATAATGAAGCGCGCAAACATCAACTGCATCCGCACTTCTCATTACCCTAACGACCCCAGATTCTGTCAGTATTGCAATGAGCTTGGCTTCTATGTTGTTGACGAGGCTGACCTTGAAACTCACGGCATGGGCTACAACACCAAGGAGGACTGGGACTGGACAAGATGGTCATTCCTTTCTAACTCCCCTGATTGGAAAGATGCTTATGTTGACAGAGCAAAGCGTCTTTTTGAAAGAGACAAAAACAATGTCTGCGTTATTATGTGGTCTCTCGGCAACGAAAGCGGTGCAGGCGTTAACCACAGAGCAATGAGAGAATACATCAAATCACGCAGAAGCGATGCTCTTGTTCATTACGAAAACAGCCATCTTGAATTCAAGGCTGTTCCCGAGGGAGAAAGCTTTGCAGACATTTCTGACGTTGAAAGCCGTATGTATGCAGGCGATGATTACATTGAAAATTACCTTAAAGATGATAAATACGACAAGCCGTTTTACATGTGCGAATATGTTTGCGCATCTTCCACAGGTGAGGTTTATAAATTCTTTGACCTTGTTGACAAGTATGAAAACTTCTCAGGCGGCTGTGTGTGGGAATTTGCAGAGCATGCGCTGAAAATCCCCAACGACAAGGGAGAAATGCAGTATTTCATCCGTCGCGAATGCGAGTATATTCTCACAACCGAAATGGGCGGCGCTCACGGTGTTGTGAACACAGACCGTTCTCCCCGCCCCGGATATTTTGACCTCAAAAAGGTTTATGAGCCCTTCTGCGGTGAATACGCTGACGGCGCGGTTACAATCTTTAACAAGAGAAGATTTGCTGACCTCAGCGACCTTTACGTTGAATACACAGTGAATGCCAACGGTAAAGAAATTCTCAAGGGGGAAACCGCAGCTTTGGATATTGCTCCCATGGGCAAGGCTGAATTCAAGCTCTTTGATGCAAATGAAATCACAGAAAAAGACAACTGCTTCCTTACCCTTTCATTCAAGCTGAGCGAAGATAAGCCTTGGGCAGAAAAAGGCTACGAGCAGGGCTTCTTACAGTTTGAGCTTGGTGAAAACTGCAAATCAAAGGGCATTGAAGCCGAGAAAAATGCAGTTAATGCTGACGACGGTGAGCGTTACATCACAATAACCGTAGGCACAACTGAGGTTAAGTTTGACAAGGTATTCGGTCAGATTTGCTCATTCAAGAAAAACGGCAAGGAGCTTATCAAAGAAAACATCTGCTTTGACATCTTCCGCCCCGAAAACTACAACGGCGGCTTTGAGCAGTGGATGCTTCACCGATTTGACAAAATCAAGCAGAAGACATATTCCTGCAGCCTCACAAGTGCAACAGATGAAAAGGCAGAGGTTGAGGTTGAGCTTGCTCTCGGCTCGCATTCAAGACCTCCCATTCTCAAAATGACAGCCTTGTGGAGCGTTCTTGCTGACGGAAGCATCAACGTTAAGTGTGACGTCAAGCTTCGCGACATTGCGCCCTCTCTCCCCCATTTCGGCGTGAAGCTTGTGCTTGACAAGAGCTTTGAAGAGGTTGAATATTTCGGCCTCGGTGACAGAGAAAGTTACCCCGACAAGGTAAAGGCATGGAAGACAGGACTTTACACTTCAACTGTTACTGATATGTATGAAAGCTTCTTCGTTGCTCAGGAAAGCTCATCAAGAAATAATACCCGCTGGGCAATTGTATCTGACGGTGAAACAGCACTTCATATCAACAGCGTTTCACACGATGATTTCAGCTTCAAGGCTATCCACTATTCAACAGAGGACATCAGAGAAGCTCGATATTTCTACAACCTTCCTGAGGTTGAGAACACATATCTCACCATTGACTACAAGACCAACCCCATCTCAACAGAGCGTGAGGAGCTTGTGTTTGATGAAAAAGAATTCAGCTTTGAGTTCAAGATTTTGCCTTTGAATAAATAAGCCAAAAGTTAAAGCCCTCAACTTCGGTTGAGGGCTTTGTGTTTGTTAAAACGTAATTTTAATTGTGTGCTCACCGGGAGCTGTGGTAAGAGTCACCACAGAGCCTGGGCTGTTTTCGATGGGAGTGACTGCGTATTCACCGTCACACTCAACACTCTTGATTTTCTTATGAGCAAAGATTTCGGTAGGCACTTCATAAGCCTTATCCTGCTTGTAGGTAAGAACAAATGACTCTTCCTCACGGTTGTGGCAGTAGCTGACAATTTCACCTGTTACGGCTCTGGGATACGGCCTTGTGAGCACATCGTGGAACAGCTCTGAATCGAACAATTCTTTGAAATATGCCCAATAGGTGTTGCTCCACTTGTTACTGTCAAAAAGCTTTAAGAGGAACTTGACGTGAGGGAACCATTCGTTACCCTCAGAAAATCCACCCCATTCACCAACGATTACGGGAACATTAAGCCTCTCCTGAGAGCGCTTATGCTCGGCAAAAATTGAGCCTACTCGGTCATCACTTGCGTATTTATAAGCAGGTGTGTCAACCATAAGGTCATAAGCGTGAGGGGTGAAAACAACGTTTTCATCCGCCTTTGCGTTGACCTCGGGCACGGGGCAGGAATACGGAATACCGAGATTTGAATAATAGCTGTTTTCCATAATAAGGATTTTATCCTTGTCGATTTCTCTGATTGAAGAAGAAACCTTTGAAATGAAGGGAAAATATCTGTTCAAATCAAAATCCTTGATTATAGCATCACCTGCTGAGGTGATTTTTCGGAAAACCTTTGAATTGTAAAGGTTGAGCACCGTTGCCTTTTCCTTGCTGAGGGCTCGCTTAATCAGCTCAATTTTGCTCACCGAAGAATCGGTAATGGTTGTGACTACGAGGTTTTTGATAAGTGAACGGAAAACCTTACCACCCGATTTCCCGGGAAACGGCTCGTTGAACATATCATAACCGATAACTGCAGGATGTGAGCCGAGCTCACTCACCACAAACTGCCACATTTCGCAGAACCAATCCTGCAGGCCCTTGCCTTGAACGGGTTTATTTTCCCAGAAATTGTCAAAAGCCTTGTGAACAAAGCGACGCCAGAAATAACCCTCAGCCCACACAAATCGGGTGGGAACAGGCTTGTATTTGCCGGTGTCGGTTGCCCATTCGGGAGCACCGTCGCCCACACTTTCACCATAATGTGAATAAAGGTCCTGATGCATATCAAGATAAACATAAATCCCCTTTTGCTCACATTCATCAAGGTAGGAACGGATTTTGTTTATGTAATCCATATTGAATTTGCCCGGAGCAGGCTCAACGGCATCCCAGGTAATACCCATACGAATGAGATTGAAGCCGTGAGTGTAAAGGGTGTCAGCAAGCTCGTTGTCCCATGTGAGGTCATAAACATGCTTGCCTGTTTCTTTGTCGGCGCAGCCCTTGTCACACACGTTCATACCGTTGAAAATGCGTTCACGTCCGTAGGAGTCAAATAACTTGGTTCCTTTTGTGAAAATTCTTTCCATAATAGTCTCCTTGATTATTTGCGCTTTGCGGCTTTCTTTTCTGCTTTGAGCTTTGCAAGGCGTTCTTCCTTTTCTGCCTGCTCGCGTTCAAGCTGTTCGCGGCGCTGCTGTCTTGCAAGCTCTACGCTTTCTTTAGAAGCCTCGTATTTTGCGTAAATATCTTCATAATGAGTATAGTTTTCTTCGTCTGTGAGAAGCTTCTTGGCGTCAAGATAAGGCTTCGCGGCGCGGTTGAACTGAGCGTGTTTATCCATTTCAAGCTTCTGTTGGCGTCTGCAATCGTCTTTCTTTGCTTTGAAGGCTTTGATTTCTGCCTTGATTTCGGAAGCCTTTGCAGAATCCTTCTCTTTTCTTGCCTGTGAAAGGTCAAGATAAAGAGCCTTGAGCTTGTTATCATACTCATCCT
>JBGVFJ010000045.1:0-27884 GCA_045121005.1 Acutalibacteraceae bacterium | reverse complement strand
CTTATGTGTTGCTCCGCAAAGAGTTTTGTATGAAATGAATCTTTCTTCCATAACATCCTCGTCAGCCTGCTGACCAAGGTCTATTCCAAAGGTTTTGAGTTGCTCTCTTTCACTTCTGGAGAGAACCTTCTTATTGAGCTGAATGTAAGGAAACACGCCGTCATTAACACCCACGGCAAAAATCACCTTGGGCGAAGAAGTAAGCACACGCTCTGCCGAGCCGATAAGCACTTCATCAAGGCCGCTTGGCAAAGCACCGATTGTGAACCGTGAAATCATAGTGTTAAACAGTTCTTCAAATCGCTTGGCGGTGAGGGTTGTGTTTTTGAGCACTTTTGCTGTTTCGTCAAGAATTTCAATGAGGATTTCCCATATTCTCTCTTGCTCAAGGGCAAGCTCAAGCTCACCGTTTTCTTTGAGTTCAAGGGCGATTTTTTTCAGATTATCTGAAACATTGAAGTCGCAAAGCAATTCATAAATTCCTTCTGCGGCGGAAAGTCCGTTAATGTTTTTAAACGATGATCTGAACTTTGAAAGCGGATAAGTAACAGCCTTGCGGGAGCTGTTGATTTTTTTAAGAATTTCTGCATGTTTTTCAAGCATTTCACAGCCCAAACCTTCGGGATGCCCCTTGAAATCCTCACACCAACGGTTACCGCTGATTTTCCACATAACAGCATAGTTCTCCAGAGAAGAAATATCTTCCTGAGAAAGATTCGTCAACCCCGTTTTCAAAAGTCGCATAACATTTTCAGTGCTGAAGCCGTCACATGCAATTTTGAGAGCAGCGTTGACAAAGTTAACAAGGGGTTGAGTCATTATGGGCTGACGTTTATCAACATAAACCGGAACATCAAATTTTTTGAGGCTTGCTTTTATACCTGCCTCATATTCAGAGCTGTTACGCCCGATAACTGCAATATCGCGGCAACGATAACCCTCCTCACTGATAAGACGCTTGATATCAGCAGCAACATAATCGCACTCCGCCATAAAGCTTTCTGCACGGCAGATACTTATATCATTTACTTCATTTTCGTATTTTTCAGGGATAATTGAATAAAGCTGATTTTCAAGATGAGCAAGCTCCTGAGAAGCATAATAATCACTTTTGCTCACTTCAATCACGTCAACAGGTGGCATTGAACATTTTTCATTAAGACTGAAAAGCTTTCTTGCCGTTCGTCTTGTGTGGGCAAAAACACTGTATTTTTCGTGTAGATCTGAAATTTTGTCGGTGCAGACAGTTATATACACATCTTCGGCTCTCGGAAGAATATCACCGAGAACGGTCATCTCCTGAGCCGTGAAGCCACGGAAGCCGTCAATAAAAACGGTTTTTCCGTTGAACCAATCAACGCTGTCAATGATGCCGTGAAGCCTATCCAGAGAAGTTTCATCGTCAAACCAGGTCTGTTCAAGAAGGGCTGAATACGCCCTTGCAATCAAAGAAAGCTCACGCATTTTGCTTTTCAGAATTCCATCTTCCATTTCTTCGCAGGAATTATATAAGTCATCCGGCGAAACGGCGCACTGACGGAATTCCTTTATCATACCCATCATTTCGGTGATAAAGCCTTGGGAATACTTGCTTTTTGAATACAAATCAAGTTTATCCCCCACCTGTTCAAGAGTGAGAGACATCAGCACTGCACGGATGCTATCATCAATTTCAAGCAGGTTGGCACTGCCGTAAATTTTAAGCAGATGCTTAGCAAGAAAAGTGAAGCTGAACACACTTACACAATCCGCTCTATGAGCACCCATCTGTGAAACAATATTCTTCTCTGTTTCAAAAGAGTATTGCTCAGGCACAAGGAGAAGAATTTCCGTTTTGCCTGACTTTATAAGCGTTTCAATTTCAGAATAAATCCTTTGTGTTTTACCGCAGCCGATACGGCCTGTTACCAAATGAAGCATTATATCACCTCGATAGAGTGATTATATCAAATTACAAAAAAATTATCAACTCTTTGTGTCCTGAATACAGGTCAGAGCTCTATTTTTCCAAAAAGATTAAAATAATCAATATTGTATATTTAAATTACCGTTTGACAACACTTTTTCGTTTTGTGTCGTTTATCGTACAATTTTATATTGACAAGCACATATTTTTTAAATATAATATGATAGATAAATTGATTATTATTAAGATAAGGAAGTGTATGAGTGAAGCAAAATCTTTCAACTGTTAAAGACCTTGTAAATTTTGCTGCGGATAAATATTCAGAGAAAGTATTTCTCCGGTTTTTAAGAGATGAAAAAATCTGCACAAAAACATTTAATGAGTTTCGCAAAGACAGTCTTGCTGTCAGCAGATATATCAAAAGCAAAAAAGAAGATAAAATGCACATTGCGTTTATCGGCAAAACCAATTATGAATACATCGCGTGCCTCACAGGTATGATTTGCAGCGGCAACGTAGTTGTCCCTTTTGCGCCGGATATCAGCATTGACGAAGCCTGCGAGCTTTTCAGAGATGCCGATATAGAAATGCTTTTCTGTGAAGAAGAGTTTATTCCTACTGCGGAAGAAATCTGCGCGAGATATGACGGCATAACAAAAATTGTTTCTCTCGGTGACTGTCACTGGTTTGACGAGCTTTTTAAAAAATATTCTTCAGATTCAGAATATGCTCACCTTTCTGATATTGAAATTGACCCCGCCGCCTGCTCGCTGATTATTTACACATCAGGCACAACAGGTGAAAGAAAAGGTGTTATGCTTTCAAACAACAACCTTGCTTCAAACTCATGCTATGACACGTATAAGGCTGATGAAGGTGAGGTTACGCTTTCTCTCCTTCCTATGCATCACGTTTTTTGCTATGCTTGTGACATACTCAAAAGCCTTTATGACGGCAACGAGGTATGCCTTAACGGGGCATTGATTAACCTTTATAAAAATATGCTGTTATTTGAGCCCACAAATGCACGCATTGTTCCCCTGCTTTGCAAAGCAATTCTCACAAAAATTAAAATTTCAGAAAGAAGACATCCTGAGCTCACGCCAAGAGAAGCTGCCGAGCTTGTTGTTGGCAAGCGTTTAAAAAGATTCATTGCAGGCAGTGCATTTTTAAGTGCATCCGTAATTGACGGCTTTGAAAAATACGGCATTACCGCCCGTCAGGGTTACGGAATGAGTGAATGCAGCCCGAGAATTACAACCTCAGACTTTTCAGACAGGCATAAATATTCAAACGGTGTGCTCACGGGTGTTGACGAGGTAAGAAGTGTTGACGGTGAAATTCAGGTTAAGGGCCCTTCGGTTATGCTTGGATACTACAAAAAGCCTGAAAGAACAGCCGAAGCCTTTACAGAAGACGGATATCTTCACACAGGTGATCTCGGATATATTGAAGACGGTCATATTTACCTTGTGGGAAGAAAGAAGAATCTTATTATTCTTTCTAACGGAGAAAACATTTCACCCGAAGAAATTGAAAACAAATTCATTGACGACGGCATTATTAAAGAAATTGTGGTGTACGCCGAGGGAGACAGCATTGTGGCTGAAATTTACCCCGATGAACAATTAGTCAGCGGCAGAGATTTTGATTCCGTCCGCGATGAGATTGATAAAATAGTGGACAGAGTTAATTCGGAAATTAAAACCGACAGGCAAATCAGCACATTTAAAATCAGAGAAAAGCCTTTTGACAGAACTTCAACAGGCAAAATTAAACGATCTCAATTTAATTTTTCGGAGGAATAAAAATGGTTGTCAAAACATTGCCAAACGGCAAGCAAGTAAACGCCTACCCTATTTCCAACTCCCAGCAGATGATGTTCCTTATGTCACTTAAATACGGCTCAGGCTATCCGGTTAACAACATTGGTTGCGGCTATTACTGGAAAGGCGAAATGGACATTGAAATTATGAAAGAGTCCGTTTACGAGGCCATTAAACGCTGTGACACAATGCGCCTTCGCTTTGCAACCGACAAGAAGCACAAGGTTGTACAATATGTCGTTCCCCAAAGTGAGCTTAAGGTTGAAGAATGGGATTATTCTCATCTTACAATTGAAGAAGCTGAGCCAAAGCTTACTGCAATTTCCAGAGAAAACATCCCCATGTTCAACTGTGAAATACACAAAATTGTTATCATTAAATTTGCCGACGGCTATCACGGACTTTTTGCAAAATTCCAGCATCTGGCAATGGATGCTTATTCCGTAAAAATTTTCATTAACGATATTATTGAAATATACCGCAGCAAAGCCAAGGGTGATGCTTATCCGAAGCCTATGCGCGAGTATATTCCCGTGCTTGAAAAAGAGCTTGAATATCAGGAATCACTCCGTCACGAAGCAGACAGGCGTTATTGGTATGATTCTTTGGCAACCTCAACAGAGCCGATTTTTACCGATTATATGCTTGACAACCGCCTGAAAAAACAACAGGTTAAAAATCCCGGTCAGAGGTATGCTGATATACATTCCGGTCTTCCCGATGCAGATATTTTCAAAAAGAGCATGTCAGCAGAAGACAGCGAAAAGATTATGAAATTCTGCGAAGATAATAATCTCTCGATTTTCTCGGTGATTTCAATGGGTGTGCGCACTGCCCTCTCCTGCTTTAACGATAATCAAGAAGATGTTTCATTCAAGATGATTATCAACCGTAGAGGCACAATTGCCGAAAAGAAATCAGGCGGACTGAGAATCAACTTCCTGCCTATGAGAAGTATTATTAAGCCTGAAGAAACCTTTACTCAGGCGGTACAGAAGATTTCTTCAATTCAGAATGAAATGTATCTTCATTCAAGTCTCAGCTTTTTGGAAACTCTTAAAGAAAGACATAAGTCTATGCCCGAAAGTGCAAAGTTTGACTCAACCTACGACAGCTTCGGCCTTTCATATCAACCGCTTATGAAAATTAAGAGCATTGATGAAGAGATGGAAAAAACTGCGCAAAGTGTATGGTATAATAACGGTGCAACAATGATTCCTCTTTACGTTACGGTTAAACACAGAGCAGTTGACAACGGACTTGATTTTGTGTTTGAATACAGACAAGAGCCCGATGCCGAGTATGACCTTCGAATTCTCTTTACAAAAATTGAAAAAACGCTTCTCCTCGGAGCAGAAAATCCCGACATTAAAGTTGGAGAAATACTTGATAAGATTCAGCTTACCGACAAAGAAAGGAACGGTGGACCGTTATGCAGAAACTCGAACAGCTTATTGAACTCATTGAAAACTACGTTGAAATTGACGAAATCAAGGCTGAAGACAATTTCCGCCTTGATCTCGGGATGAGCTCATTTGACACAATGTGCCTTGTGAACGACATTCAGGACACTTTCGGAGTTGAACTCCAGGCAGTTGATTTTGTAAATTACAAAACCGTTGGCGAAATGGCAGAATACCTTGACACAATTTGCTGACAAAAAACACCAATCCCCTTGAGGCACTGAGCTTCAAGGGGATTTTTCTGTTATATAACATTTATCTGACAGCTTTTCATCGTTTGCAAAGCGGCATTGTGTGATTCGGGAGTTACACCTGCACAACAATCTGCAACAACAGAAATTTCATTTTCGGGGAAATTGGCTTTTAAAACGAGGGCATTTGAAACAACACAGATGTCCGTGCAAAGTCCGACAAGCTCAATTTCAAAGCTGTCACCTGCTTTTTCTCTGATAAGCTTCGGTAAATCCACAGAGCCGAATGTTGGCTTTTCAACAGCAACAAAACCCTTGCCTTCAAGGGCAGTTTCAACCTGACTGTCAAGCTCCCAGCCGTCAGTGCCTTTTATGCAATGTGGTACGGGAAGCTTTTTGCCCTCGGAGGTGTTCATATAGTCTGCCGAATGGGTGTCATAAGTAACGAAAATGAAGCCGTCAAAGGATTTGATTTTTTGAACAACATTGGGAACAATTGCAACGGCTTCGGCTGAGCCGAGAGCACCGTCAACAAAATCCTTCTGCATATCCACAACAACGAGAACTTTATTCATACAAAAACTCCTAAACAAATAGAATTGCTAATCAGTGTATGTATTAGTTATTATATATTTTCCTTCCGTTCTGGTTTCAGGCAATTTCTCTGCAACATTATTATCTTCATCAAAAATAATATAACAATGCTTAATCCCAAGCAAGCCTTCTTTTACACCCAAAACCAAATTATCACCTGGCAATAATTTATCACAAGAGTGTGTAGGAACCATTATTCCATATTCCTCACCTGACACCTTGAATGTCAATTGAGTATTTCTGTTATAACCAAAATTCCAGAGGATAAACTCACCGCGACCCTTTCCAAATTCAATCACGTCAATAGCTGTGGTTTCTATAATCTGCTCAGGTGAATTATCAAAAGCCTGGTTTACACTCCTTGCACCCAAAAAAAGTGATAACCATAACAAACCTGCAATTACCAGCAACTCAATTCGTCTGTTTACTTTGTCATCTTTAGTGCTGAAAGCATATACAACAACCAATGATATTACCGCAATCAACAAACCAACAGTAGTCAATGAATCTAACTCAAAGAACCAAAGTGAATATTTAATTAGAGATGAGCCAACCGAAGCAACAAGCAGAACAACTGTTATCCATTTCTTTCTTTTGTGCAAGAAAAATACGGACAAAATTATCAAAACAACCGAAACAATGAAATTCATAGCTTCACATCCTACTACTTTGCTAATTATTTTGCTAACAAATCATTCTTCTTGATGAAGTCGATTGTTTCGTCAACGGTGGTAAAAGCAAGAGCAACGCTTGTATCGGCAGCACCGTAATAAATAGCAATTTTACCGCTTTCGCTGTCTGCAAGGGCGGCACAGGGGAAAACAACATTTGGCACATCGCCAACAAATTCATACAACTCGTGAGGTGCAAGGAGGAAGCAATCTGCTCTGTGGAGCACTTTCCAGGGCTCATCCTTGTCGAGAATTGCGGCACCCATAGCGTAAGTGAAGCCGTTACAGCTTGTGAGCACACCGTGATAGAACATAAGCCAGCCTTCGTCGGTTTCAATAGGTGTGGGACCTGCGCCTACCTTTGTCATTTCCCAGTTCTTTTCGGGTTTCATAACAAATCTGTGTTTGCCCCAATATGTAAGGTCCTTACTGTGGCTTAAGAAAATATCACCGTAGGGTGTGTGACCTCTGTCGCAGGGCCTGATGAGAAGAAGGAACTCGTCATTAACCTTTCTTGGGAAAAGAACACCGTTACGGGCAACGGGATAGCAGGCATCCTCAAGCTGAGTCCACTCTTTAAAATCGGTGGTATAAGCAATACCGATAGTTGTGCCGTGGGGTGTAAGATTTACCCATGAAAGATAATATTTGCCGTCAATTTCGCAAAGTCTTGGGTCATATCCGCGGAAAATAACCTTTTCTTCCAGCTCCCAGTTTATTGCATCTTTACTATAGCCCACAACAAGAGTATGGTCGCGGCTCATAACGTCAACTCTGAAAACGCCTGCGAAACCATCACCATAAGGCACAACGGCAGAGTTGAAGATACTGTTTGCCATATAGAGATTGTCTCTTGTGATAATGGGATTGCCGTCGTATCTCCACACGGGATAACGGTAACCCTCGGGTTTATCCTGCCAAGGGATGTTGGGAATGCTTGCTCCGATAATTTTTGCCATAATGATTCTCCTTATTTTGCTTTATAAAGCATAATTACTGCTTTTGGTGTTTCGTTAATTGTAATGTTTATTCCGTATTTCATAAGATCAGCGCCGGTGTATTCATTCTTGATTTCGGGCTTATCATAATCATAAACTTCATAAACTGCTTTGCTTTCGAGTCCGTTGAGGACAAGGTGATAAGTATTATCCTCAACATTTTCACGCTTGTAAATAAGCGCCATACCTTCTCCCTTTTGGTCAAACTGCATTGCAAGATATCTTTCAGTATCAAGTCCGCCATAAGTAAGAGGATAATAATTACCTGTCATATATTTTCTGACATCCTGATAACCTATACGCTGTGAGCAGGAAATGATGTTTGTGCGGTCAGCATATTCACCGTCAACATAAGCGCAGGTGCCGTTATAAGGCAACCAGAATGAAATACCGTAGGTCTGCGCCTGAGTTGCCTGAAGGATATCGGGCTTGGAGTTACCCTCACCATCCATACAGTTGTAATCACTTCGCCAGAGAGGAATGCTCCTGCGGCACATTTCAATATCAATTCGCTTGCCGCCCGAGCAACAGTTGTCAATCATCAGACCGGGGTTGTCTGCTTTGAGCGTATCAAGCATACGGTAAAGGTTGGTAACATAGTGATTTTCAGTGAAGCCTTTTCTGCCGTCACCCCAATCCTTATCTGCCTGCTCCCAATAAATCTGCGGTGCAGGAATGCTGTCAATTCTTAAATAATCGACCCCGTTGGCTTCAATGCAACGCTGCATAATTCCTGTTATATATTCAAGACAATCCTCGTTTGCAAGGTTTACCATATTTCTTTCTTCATCGTCAAGCACAAGCCATCCGTCATGCTTGATACATTCATTATAAACCTCCGTACCCTCAGAGCAACGCTCGGGCTCAACCCACAAAAGCCAGCCGATTCCTTTTGCATTTGCCGCCTGAGAAACTTCGGCAAAACCACGGTCAAATTTATTGGGGTCAACAAACCAGTTTCCTACGCTGTCACCCCAGTTTGTTTTAATCGGATACCATCCCGCGTCAATCCAATAATAATCAATAGCTTCGGCAAACCAGTCGGGAATTGAATTTATGTTGGCAACAAGGCTGTCGATTGTTGAATCGGGAAACTCAACACCAACGCCTGAGGTTGTGATTTGCTTTGTTCCTTCAGGATACACACAGGAAATTGTGAAATTGCGATAAGAATTAAAACCTTTCAGGGCATTGTTACCGTTATAAAAAGTGAGGGTTACCAAAGGTGAACGAACCTCTTCCCCGGGGGCAAGATAGCCTTTGAGGCTTTCCTGACAAACAGTTGCATTAACTGCATTTATTGTCTGCGAAAATTCTGTTAACCACTGACCTGACCAGCCTACCGCAAGAGTTACGCCGCCGTCTTTACCAAGAAGGTTGAAATAAGGCAAAACAGATTCGGTTCTGCCACCGTTAGCAGAAAAGCTCATGGGAAGATATGACACAAAGGATTTGAGCAATTCAAAGTCATCTGCTGCAGGTTCACTGCCTTTGTTGTAATAAATATCGGTGCCGGCGCCGGTGGGAAGCTTGCAATCAGCTGCAACGAATTTATTGATTTTTGGTGAATTTTCATCAGAGGTATTTCTAAGATAAACAGTCCATTCACAGGTGGCGCTGTTTTCGTATATTGTGGCTTCAACAGTTGCCACAATTCCGCTCTTTTTATGAGTCCAGGTGATGTAGGTTGTTTTACCGCCTCGATAAACTTCACCCTCTTCACTTTCCTCGCTGACGGAGTGCTCCCAATCCTTAAGATTATTTCTGAAAGCCTTAATACCCACCTTAAAGTTATATACAGGGTCTGCTTCATTTCCGTCGGCGTTTATGATGTTTTTGTTGTACCATTCACGGCAGCGGAGTTTTTCTTGTTCACTGACAGACATTTCTTCAGCTGTTATGGGTTCAAAGCTGACCTCCGCTGTTGATGTGATATCAAAAGCTGCGCGGTCAACAAGAAATTTGAAGTTTGAATCCGCAACAGAGAATGACGAAATCAAGAACAATATTGATTGTAACAAAGAAAGAAAAATTTTCATAAATTTACCTCCAAGGAGTATTGTCCATATTGTAACATCTGATTTGAATTTTTGCAATAAAAAATCACCCTGAATATCAAAATTCAGGGTGAAAGCTTTAATATATTTTTTGCGAAGTGAAAGAGATTTCATAAGTGCCGTAAATCCAACACGAAGACGAATCTTTGATATACAAAGGAACGGAAACAGTATTGCGCCCGTCTTTAATTTCGATATCCGTAAAATCAATTCTCACTTTGATATTGTCAGAAACGAGAGATGCTATTTCATGCTCACCGCCATAAACCGTTACCCCTTTTATCCGGGAGGATGTGAAATCAATTGAACGGTCAATAGGTGCATTTGAAATGGAAATGTTCTTGCTGAGAATGTCAAATGAGCCCTCACTCTGCTGCGGAACATTTACTTTAACGGTTACAAACTCCGCCTCATCGGGAAGAGTTCTGACCCCTTCAACAGAGGAAAGATTGATTTTGACCGAATTAACACCCGGCTTGAGATAAGTGAAATCGATATCTGCCACCTTGAGAACATCTGACTCCGCTCCATTTTGCAACAGAGCAACGCCAACTGTTTTGGGAGCACAGGTGAATTCAAGCGGGTTGTTCACATAATTTGCAGGTGCTCCGACAAAACCTACCGTAACAGGAAGATTTAACTTTTTATAAACGGGAATTGTAACTGCCATTGTGGCATTCTTTTCTCCGTCAAAGGTAACGAAGCTCAGCTCGTTGCCGTTTTTGTTAACAGCTGAAAGAGTTGCGTTGAATGCTGTGCTTTTTTCAATGGAATCATCTACCGAAACAGTGGCAATAGCCTTACTCAGCTGAGAAATCTCAAGTGCAGGTCCGCCTACAATAACAGTCTTACGGTCGGTGATATAATTGTCACCGGCAATGAAATCACCCTTTGTGATTTCGTCACCCTCAACTCGGACTTCAATGTTAGCCTGAGCTTCAGCGTATTCATCAAAATAAACATTGATATATGAAGCTGAATAATTTTCAATGGTGAAGCTTGCGTTTTCATACACCTTGCCAACCTTGAGCTGAAGCGAATGGTTACCTGCGGAAGTAACGGTTGAGGTTGAGGCAGTTACTTTGAAATCCTCAGCGGTAATCAGTCTTCCGCCGATGAGATACTTGCTACCGCTGATTGTGATGTCGATTGTATGATTATTTTCGCCGAACATTTTAAGACCGTACTGTGACGGCACGCTGTTTTCAAGCTCAATTTCAACAGGTACATTTTCAACAACAACTTCCGTTTCGGGAGAAAATGCGATGCAAACCGATGCCCAGAAAACCACAGCAATTGCCAGAGAAAGAATCATAACAAATCTGTTATCAGAAAAAAGATTGTGGAGATTGATTTTGTTTTTATTCATTATTTTTTCTCCCCCTTGTTGCGATAAAATGTCAGCTTTTTCTGTTGACCCGATGTTGAAGGAGTAAAATATGATGTCAGATATTCAATCAGTACACCGTCTGAAATATCCCTTTCAAGAACACCTTTGTTAACAACGGAAATCTTGCCTGTTTCTTCAGACACAACAACCACAACAGCATCGCTCTGCTCACTGACACCGATAGAAGCACGGTGGCGTGTGCCCAATTCTGAGCTGATGTTTGTGTTCTGAGTAAGGGGAAGAATACATCCTGCGGCAAGCACTCTGCCGTCACGGATAATAACTGCACCGTCGTGCAAGGGTGAGTTGGGGAAGAAAATGCTTCCGATAAGCTCCTTGCTCACAGCGGCATCGATTTTTACACCTGTTGAAACGACCTCGTTCAATGCAATTTCACGCTCAATAACAATAAGCGCGCCTATTTTCTTTTCACTCATTTCATTGCAGGCCTTGCAGATTTCAAGCACTGCTTTTTTCTGCCTGTTCTGGGTTACGGTGCTTCTGTTGTCAAAGCCAAGCATTCTCAAAACGGAAAAACGGCTTCTGCCCACACTTTCAAGTGCGTGGCGCAATTCGGGAGCGAAAAGAATAACAAGAACAAGAATGAAGCTGCTCATAAGCATTTCAAACAAATATGTACTTGCCTGCATATCAAGAGTTTTAATTATAAAATAAGCCACAAGCACGAGGATAACACCCTTCACAACGTGGAGGGCTCGGCTCTCGCGCAAAAACTTGATAAGCTTGTAAACAAGAAACGCAACAATCAGAATGTCTATTGTATCGATGATAAAATCATAGGAATATATGAGAGAAACAAGCTTTATCCATATATCCGACAGATTTGTAATAAAATTGTTCATATCCTACTCCAAAGTATTTATTTATAACATTTTAACATACTGTCAAACTATTTTCAACAAAAATCACGGCTCAATTATCAGGCAGACGCTGTGCGCGGATATGCCTTCACCGGCACCGGTGAAGCCAAGCCACTCCTCCGTAGTTGCTTTGATGTTGATTCTGTCAATATCCACACCGCAGGCATCGGCAACATTCTGCCTCATTTTTTCTATATGGGGCTTCATTTTCGGATTCTGCGCAATAATTGTTGCGTCAATATTACCAACCTGATAGCCCTTGGAATTGATTGCTTCAACAACTTTTTCAAGAAGCTTAAGGCTGTCAGCATCCTTGAAAGCAGGGTCATTATCAGGGAACATTCCGCCGATATCTCCCATTGCTGCCGCGCCCAGAAGAGAATCTGAAATTGCATGCAACAGAACATCGGCATCGGAATGACCGAGAAGTCCTTTTTCGTACGGAATTTCAACTCCGCCGATTATAAGACGTCTGTTTTCAGTTAACTTGTGCACATCATAGCCGTGACCTATTCTCATTATGCCTCTACCCTTTCTATGGTTTTAATTGCATTTTTGTAATCATCATAAGTCATAAAAGAATTGATTATTTCTATTAAAGCGTTAGTTGTCATTCTTTCAGGCAGGGAAAGCTCCTTTAAAAGTGCAAGCCGCTTTTCCTTGCTGTCCGCTCCTCCGGTGAGGCCGTCAAGATAAAAATCAGTTTTCGTGACAACACGTTTTTCGGTGAGATTGTCCTCATCGCAAAGCACACCCGCTTTATCAAGAGCCTCCTTGATAAGTGACGGAGAAATGCCTTCAACACCAAGCTTACCCTCTTTAGAAGGTACATCCTTGCGCTTTTCTTTGCCGAATACATCGGGAATGTAAGCGTTTATTATTTTATCCTTTGGCACAAAACCGCAGATAAAATTGCGGATTGTGAAGCCTGCGGAATCACTGTCAGTGAGGATAACAAGACCCTTTTTGTCGGCAAGCATTCTGAGAAGCTTCTGTTTCTGCTTGTCTTTAAATATCCCGAAGCCGTCAGTTTCAATAATTACCGCATCTATGATTGATGAAAGCTTTATTTTGTCATACTTGCCTTCAACTATTATTATTCTGTCAGTTTTCAGCATACCTTTTCTCCGTTGGCGAGCAAAAACAGCTTCATCATGGTTTCTTCAAGAATCAGTCTGCCGTCAATTGTTGTGGATTTTAGCTTTTCGTCGGCATCAGCAAGAACATCAAGGCTTTTGCGAAGTGATTCAATGCTCATTTTGGATGCATTTTTGGCGCCGTTTTTGATACGGAAATCATTTTTTCCGTAGTTAAAATCCTTTGCCGCTTCCTCAGGCCTTCTGCCCGCAACAGAGGTTACTTTTCCGCGGTACATATCCACATAAGAAGTTATTATGGTTGCGAGCACGGAAACAGGCTCCTCACGCTGCTTCATAAGGGAATCCAGAATAGCATAAGCTCTGTCACTATTGCCTGTGACAAGGTTTTTGGAAAGCTCAAAAACCTTGACCTCTGCCGTTTTGATTGTTACTGCATCAATATTTTCTTTTTTAATTTTTCCGTCGGTTGAATTAGCGCATACCTTTTCAAGCTCGTTGAGCACATTCGTCATCGTGTCACCGACGATTGAAACAAAATAATCTGCAAGAGATAAATCAATCTCAAAGCCTCTGGACTTTGCACCCTTTACAACATATTTAGCAAGGTCCTGACGGCTCATTTTTTCAAGCTTAACAGTTGTTCCGTATTTATCAAAGGCAGAGATAAGCTCTTTCCAGCCTTTGGAATCAGTTTCAACAGTGAGCGCGCAAATAATAACAACGCAGGTTTCGGGAATATCTGCCAGCAAAGACATAAGCGCGTCCTTACCGCCGTCGCCAAGCTCAGTCGGTTTGATATCTTTAATTACAACACAGCTGCGCTCACTCATCATCGGAAGAGCTTCAACAGCAAGAGCAACCTCTTTCATATCTATCCCTTTACCGTCAAAAACATGAAGGTTGAAATCCTTGAAGCTGTCATCAACAAGCTTTTTGACAAGGGTATCAAGATAGTGCTTTTTAAGATAACTTTCGTTACCGTAGATAAAATAAAGATTATCGAACTCATTTGAGCGGATTTGCTTTTTAAGTTCAGCTTCTGTAATGGCGGACATATTCTCACCTGCCTAATTATAGGAAATTTTTATGTTTTTATTTTTTCTCATTTCTGCTGTGAAATCAGTTTCACCGAGAGTTGAGTATATGTTGGGATTTATTGAAGAATAGCGCAGTAACATATCCTCCCCTACCTGACGGGTGGAAGAAATGATTATGTTACCAAAGGAACGTAAATCAAAATTATCGGGAAGATAATAAGAGCAAACGAGCAAATCGGCATCAAGATGTTCATTGAGCACCGCATCCTCGGTTGAATCAAAAATTATAAGCATATCACTTGTTCCGAACACACAATATGCATAAGTGATTTTTGCAGTTTTATGAAACTCAACGCTTGCATCGTCCCAGGGATTGAGCCTGAAGTCCGGTTCAACTATTGTGTCAATGCCGTCAACAGCCTCACCCGATATAATACGCTCAAAAGCGATTTTTTTACTAAGCTCCGAAGCAAGCGAACAGTTCCATTCATTACCGTTAGGAACAATGAGAAGAGATGAAGTGTTGTCATAAATCTCAAAAGCAACATCATCTGCACCGTAGGGGTCCGAAGAACCGCAACCGATTACTATTTTGTCTTTTCCGTTATCAACAACAAGACAAATGCCGTCATCAACATCCATAACACTGAGCGTAGTGAGGTTATGCCGATAAACCAAATCTGCACAGCCGCAGATAACACCTGCGCACACACAGCACACAATTATTCCTTTAATCCGTCCGCGGTTAGTTTTAATTAAAATGAAGCAAACCGCAACACATCCCACAACAAGAATAGTAAATACTCCGAACAAAAGAGTTTCGGTTTTTATGCAGGCAAAAGGAATTTTTGCCAGAAGCTCAGAGGTTTTAATTATATATTTTGCAGACAGTCCGCAGACAAGTCCGCAAGCATTTGCTCCGAAAGAAAACGGAAACAATACCGCAATTCCTCCTGCCGTGAGCATCATTATAGTTGACACAAAAGAAACAAGAACATTAGTAACAGGTCCGATAATACAAACCTCACCAAAAACCGCCGCACTGACGGGCATAGTATAAATGGTGGCACACACAGACACAAAGAAAACCGAAAGAACCGCTTTAATCGGTTTTCTGAAAGACCTTTTGCTTATATTTGCAAGTCTGCGGTTAAGAATTTTATCTATATACTGATAAAGAGTAACAATACCGAGAGTAGCTCCCAACGAAAGCAAAAGTGAAACGCTTGCGGCAGCCATAGGGTTAACAGCAAGAATCACAAACAGTGAAGCACCAAGAGAATTCAGGCTGTGGGCTTCTCTTCCCGCAATGTTGCCGAGCATCAGCACAATTAGCATAATGCCTGCTCTGCTGACTGACGGAGTGAAGCCTGTAAGCGCCATAAACATAAGGGTAAATAACACTGCAAGGGCGCTGTTAAAACGAGCGGAAAGTCCCATCTTTCTTAGAAAGCTGAACACACCCAAAACCCAGATTGAAAGGTGCAGACCTGAAACAGCAAACAGATGATATATTCCTGCACCCTTTAAAGCACCGAGGGTTTCATCACTGACTGCGCTTTTATCACCGAGAAGCATCGCAACCGCAACGGCACCGTATTCATTTGGCAAAACCGAATAAACGCGGCTTTTGATTTCATCTCTTATAAGCTGAAGCTTGCACGCAAATGTATCTGAGCCGCTTGCAATGATTTTTATATCCTCGTCACCGTTATAGATGTTTGCGCCCAGGTAAACACCCTCAGACATATAATATCGTTTCAGGCTGTTTTCAAAGGTATCGACGGAATAAACCTTGGAGGTGAACTCAATCACATCCCCTGCATACGCTCCGATGGATTTGTTGCTTTTAAGGCGCATTTTTATGTCAATATTCTGACCGTCCACCGTTTCCGTCTTGAGGATGTATACGCTTTTTGCAGGATATACTTCGCTTTCCCCCGTCACTCTGGCAACAACAGTCACATCCTTGCCTGCTACGGAATTTGCAACATCAAGACTGCAGGTTGCGGCAGAAATCATAAGTATGCCCGAAAAAAGCAATGCCGCCGATATATACAACAAAACGGTAACTTCTCGAAGCTTTTTGGAAATTACCGTAACTGTTAAAGCAATCGCACCCAAAGCAACAGCCAGCACACCGCCCTCAAAGTTATGACCCGTGATAATAATCACCAACATAACCGCCAATGAGGTAAAGCCGATTGTTGCCATAGGGAGAAATTTAAACTTACTCATTATTTAAAGAACAAGGGAAGTTTTTCGAGGAAAATGATATCGTTTCTGTCGGCAGAATCACCTTCAGCAAGAACTGCAGCTTTGCCGACTATATTAACATCAAATTTTTCAAGAAGCTTTTCAACAGCAAGAAGAGATTCACCTGTTGAAATAACATCATCAACAACAAGCACTCTTTTGCCTTTGATCTGCTCGCCGTCAAGTCCGTCAAGAATAAGAGTCTGAACGCTTTTGGTGGTGATTGACTGCACCTCAACGCTGACGGGGTTGGTCATATAAACCTTCTGCTTTTTGCGGATAACAAAATACTTCTTGCCCGACTGTCGCGACATTTCATAAGCAAGAGGAATACTCTTGGCTTCCGGAGTTACGATATAATCAAACTCGGGACATTTAGCAAGAATGTCTCTTGCAGCGGCAACGGTAAGCTCAACATCACCAAAAATGATGAAGCCTGCGATGTCCAGCTTTGCGTTAAGCTCGCAAATAGGAAGTTCTCTTTCGAGACCGGCAATGGTCATTTTATGAAATTTCATAAGCTCCTCCAATCAGCCTGCGGGCCATGTAAAATCTCTTCCGCCCATAAGGTGGAAATGGATGTGTTTAACAGTCTGACCTGCCCTGTCACCGCAATTGTTTACAATGCGGTAACCGTCAGCAAGACCTTTTTCCTTGGCAATTTTTGCCGCAACCTCAAAAATATGAGCAATTACGGCGCTGTTGGTTTCGTTCACATCGTCTGCAGATGCAATGTGCACCTTGGGAACAATAAGCACATGAACGGGAGCCTGGGGGTCAATATCATTAAAGGCGAAAACGCTATCATCTTCATAAACCTTTGAGCAAGGGATTTCGCCTGCAATTATTTTACAGAATAAGCAATCCATAAAAACAACTCCTTATTTAATAAGTGAGGAAACGATTTCTTCTGCGGCTGAAAGAGCTGAGTCAACCTTATCAAGCTCCTTGGCACCTGCCATAGCAAAGTCGGGCTTACCGCCGCCGTTACCGCCTGCCTTCTGAGCAACCGCTCTGACTACATCACCGGCCTTAACGCCCTTGGCAACTGCATCCTTACCGCAGGAAACTGCGAAGTTGGCGCTGCCTTTGGCTGAGTTAATTGCTGCAATAACAGCAACAACATTTTCACCTGTTGACTTTGCCTTGTCGCAAAGCTGACGGAGTTCGTCAACAGAAACCTCGCCTGCGTTGGCTGTGATGAGCTTGACGCCGTTAATTTCAACAGCATTGTCAAACATACTGCCAGAGCGAATTTCTGTAAGCTCACTTGTGAGAGCCTTGATTTCATCATCCTTGGATTTGAGGTCGACCATAACAGATGATGCTTTCTTTTCAAGGTCTGCAACATTTGAAACCTTAAGCACCTGAGCTGTTGAAGCAACAAGTGAGTTTATTGAATCAATGTAGCTGAGAACGCCTGTGCCTGTTACACCTTCAATACGTCGTACACCTGCAGCTACGCTGGATTCTGAAACAATTTTGAAAAGACCTAACTTACCGCTGTTGGAAACGTGGGTACCGCCGCAAAGCTCGGTTGAGAAATCACCAGCTTTAACAACGCGAACAACGTCGCCGTATTTTTCTCCGAAGAGAGCCATAGCACCCATTTTCTTTGCTTCTTCAATGGGCATTTCGGTCATTGTTACTTCGTTTGCAGCAAGGATGAATTCGTTAACATCGTTTTCAATTTTTGCAATTTCTTCAGCTGTGAGAGCTGCAAAATGTGAGAAGTCGAAACGAACAACCTTATCGTTAACAAGCTGACCTGCCTGTTCAACGTGTGAACCGAGGTTGTTGCGAAGAGCTGCCTGAAGAAGATGAGCGGCAGTGTGGTTACGGGCAATTGCAGCGCGTCTGTCGGCATCAACTGTTGCGGTGACCTCATCACCTACAGATGCGCTTTCACCTGAAACGATTGTGCCGTGGTGAAGATATACACCGTCGTTGGTTTTGCTTGTAGCAGTAACTTCAAATGTGAAGTTGTCATTTGCAATCACACCTGTGTCGCCTACCTGTCCGCCGCCTTCACCGTAGAATGCGGTGGTATCAAGAACGATAACAGCGTTTGTATCGGGTTCAAGGAAATCAACACGCTCACCGTCAACGATGATAGCGGTGATTTTGCCGTTAGCTTCTGTTTTGGTGTAGCCGTCAAAATTGGTTGCTTCAATGCCCTTTGTTACAACACCTGCAACATCCCAACCGTCGGCACCCGATGCCTTGTGAGCATCTTTAGAGCGTTTTTTCTGCTGAGCAACGAGAGTTCTGAAGGTTTCTTCGTCAACAGTCATACCCTTTTCGTTGAGAATTTCTTTAGTGAGGTCAAGGGGGAAGCCAAAAGTATCGGAAAGCTTGAATGCATCCTCACCGCTGAGAACAGTTGAAGAAGAATCTTCAATCATCTGTGAAAGCTGAGCAAGTCCTGCATCGATTGTTCTGCCGAAGTTTTCTTCTTCAGTCTGAATAACCTTTACGATGAAGTCGTGCTTCTCTTTGAGGTTGGGGTAAGCATCACCGCTGTCTTTGATAACTGTTTCACAAACCTCTGAAAGGAAGGGACGGTCAATACCGAGCAAGCGTCCGTGACGGGCAGCACGGCGGAGCAAACGGCGAAGAACATAGCCTCTGCCTTCGTTGGAGGGCATTACGCCGTCGCTTATCATAAAGGTTGTGCTTCTGATATGGTCAGTGATAACGCGCAAGGATACGTCGTTATCTTCATCTTCATGATATTTAACACCTGAAATCTCCATAATGTGCTTCATAGTGTTCTGAATTGTATCAACCTCAAAAAGGTTGTCAACACCCTGCATTACGCAGGCAAGTCTTTCAAGACCCATACCTGTGTCGATATTGGGCTTTGCAAGGCGGGTGTAGTTGTTGTGGCCGTCATTTTCAAACTGAGTGAAAACAAGGTTCCATACTTCGATGAAACGGTCACATTCACAGCCTACCTTACAGTCGGGGCTGCCGCAGCCTTTGTCAACACCGCGGTCAAAGTAAATTTCTGAACAAGGGCCGCAGGGACCTGCACCATGCTCCCAGAAATTATCTTCCTTACCGAAGCGCACCATGTGTGAAGGGTCAACGCCCACTTCCTTTGTCCAGATGTCAAAAGCTTCGTCATCTTCAAGATACACGCTGACATAAAGCTTGTCCTCAGGCATCTCGAGAACCTTGGTAAAAAATTCCCAAGCCCAGGCTGTTGCTTCTCTTTTGAAATAATTACCGAAAGAGAAGTTACCAAGCATTTCAAAGAATGTGCCGTGGCGGGCGGTTTTGCCAACGTTATCGATATCGGGTGTGCGGATACACTTCTGGCAGGTTGTTACTCTTTCACAAGGAGGAGTAAGCTCGCCTGTGAAGTATTTTTTCATAGGTGTCATACCTGCGTTGATAAGAAGAATGCTCTTATCACCCTGAGGCACGAGAGGAAAGCTGGGGAGACGAAGATGCTCCTTGCTTTCAAAGAAAGAAAGATATTTTTCTCTTAATTCGTTAAGACCTGTCCACTGCATAATTTTTAACTCCTTATAAATAGATAAAGATGCCCTGCACACCTCGGGACGGAATAACCGCGGTACCACCCGAATTGCGCATAAAGCACCTCTTAATACATCTTTAACGCAGAAATACGCATAACTCTTCGCTATGAGCTCAGGGACGGCGCTCACAAAGTGATAACGGTCAGACTTTCAGCCGAGGTCCGACTCTCTGTGCGCTCACAAGGTGAATATTCCCTTCAAAGCCGTTAAATATTAACTTAAATATTATAATCTTAAAATGTTAATTTGTCAACTTTTTAATGCAATTGATTTACCGTCGGTTTCAAGAACAATTGTGCCCATTTCGTCGGTACGGTAAACGGTGCAGTCGAAGTCACTGAGCTTATCGAGTACCTTTTGAGTAGGATGGCCGTAGGAGTTGCCCTCACCTACCGAGATAACCGCAATTTCAGGCTCAACGGCTTCAAGCCAATCAGCACTTGTGGAGCCTGAGCTTCCGTGATGAGCAACCTTGAGCACATCACAGGAAAGGTGATTATAGTAATTATCCATAATATCATCCTCTTCATCAAATGAACAGTCACCTGTTATGAGAAAAGATGATTCACCATAGCTTACCTTAGCAACAACCGACATATTGTTGAGGTCTTCATTCTGCTCGCAAGGGCCGAGAATCTGAATTTCAACCTCACCCATGGAGTAGGTATAGCCCGCCTCCGCAGCAATGATTTCGTCACAGTTTTCCTCCGCGCTTAAAAGAAACTTTTCAAATGTGGAGGTTGTTGGGATATTTATTTCGCTGAGCTCCGGCATAATGAGCTTTTCTGCCGGGTAATCTTCCAGCACCTTACCCATACTTCCGATGTGGTCGGAATGAGGATGGGTTGCGATGCAGTAATCAAGCTTTTCAACGCCTAAATTGTTGAGATAGTTGACTACACGCTGGCCCATATCCGCTTCACCTGTGTCGATAAGCATATATTTTCCGTGGGACTCAACAACGATGCAATCACCCTGACCAACATCAACAAAGTGAACTGCCATTCCCGCATCTGAGGAAAGCTTGTCGGTTACTCCTGAGCTGTTAAAAAGAGAATCCCATCTATCCTGAGGAACAACCTTTGAGCCAACAATAAGAATAACCGCAACAATAAGAAAAGCTAAAACAGAAGACTTACCTCTTTTTGATTTTCTTCTTGCCATAAGGCTTGCCTCCTGAAGTTTTTTTATAGGGTTGATTGCCTGTACGGTTAGCATCGGGCTTTACAAGGCACTTTTCACCGGTTCCGATAAGGTCGTGACGTCCTGCTTTTTTAAGAGCTTCAATAACAAGGTGCTTGTTCTGCGGTGCATAATACTGAAGCAATGCTCTCTGCAAAGCCTTTTCATGAGGGTCTTTGGCAACATAAACCGGTTCTAATGTGTACGGGTCAAGCTCGGTGTAGAACATACAGGTTGAAATGGTGCCCGGAGTGGGATAAAAATCCTGCACCTGTTCGGGGCGGATATGCCTCTTTTTGAGAAATGATGCAAGCTCAACTGCTTCTTTGAGGGTGCTGCCAGGATGAGACGACATAAGATACGGCACAAGATACTGCTCCTTGCCTGCATCGTCACTCAATTGAAAATATTTTCTTGAAAACTCAACATAAGCCTCGATGTGAGGCTTGCCCATTTTGTCAAGAACAGCGGCAGAACAATGCTCGGGAGCAACTTTGAGCTGACCGCTGACATGGTGTTTAACAAGCTCTCTGAAAAATGTATCGTCACGGTCTCTGAGCATATAGTCATAACGTATGCCTGAACGGACAAACACTTTTTTGACCTTTGGCAAAGCACGGACGGTTCTCAATATATCAAGGTATTCACTGTGGTCAGCTTCAAGAGCCTTGCAAGGTGTGGGTGCAAGACACTTCTTTCCCTTGCACAAGCCGTGTTCAAGCTGTTTGAGGCAAGATGTTCGCCTGAAATTAGCTGTCGGGCCGCCGATGTCGTGAATATATCCTTTAAAGTCGGGAAGTGTAGTGAGAAGCTCGGCCTCTTTGACAACAGATTCTTTGCTTCGGGTAGTTATAAATCTCCCCTGATGAAAAGCGAGAGAGCAGAAATTACAAGCACCAAAACAGCCTCTGTTATGAGTGATAGAAAAGCGAACTTCTTCAATGGCGGGAACGCCGCCCATATTTTCATAAACGGGGTGGTATGTTCTTTCATAAGGCAAGGAATAAACCCAGTCAAGCTCCGGCTGAGTGAGGGGCGGCATAGGCGGATTCTGCACAAGCATTTTGTTGCCGTGACGCTGTTTGATGAGTTTGCCTCTTATGTGATCCTGCTCATCCTGCTGAATGCGACAGGAAATTGCATATTCCTTTTTATTCTTTACGCAGTTTTCAAAGCTGGGACATTCCTTACCGCCAAAGGGTGTTTCGGTTACATCACAGGCATAGCAGGTACCTTTAACATCACGGATTGATGAAACATCCTCACCGTTTGAAAGTCTGCGGCAGATTTCTATAATCTGATTTTCGCCCATACCATATATGAGCAAATCGGCCTGAGAATCAAAAAGAACGGAACGGCGGATTTTGTCATCCCAATAATCGTAATGGGCAAAGCGGCGCAATGATGCTTCAAGTCCGCCGATGATAACCGGAACATCGGGATATGCTTCTTTGATTTTGTTACAATATACAATAACAGCTCTGTCAGGACGCAGCCCCATAATTTTGCCGGGCGAATAAGCATCCTGAGAGCGCTTTTTCTTGGCGGCGGTGTAATGCGCCACCATTGAGTCGATGTTACCTGAGGTTACAAGGAAGCCCAGACGAGGCTTACCGAAACGGGTGAAATCCTTGGTGGTGTTCCACTCAGGCTGAGAAAGAACGGCAACATTGTACCCTTCTGCCTCCAGGACTCTTGTGATTATTGACGCACCGAAGCTGGGGTGGTCAACATAAGCGTCACCCGTAACATAGACGAAGTCAACTCCGTCCCAGCCTCTTTGTTCAACATCCTTCTGATTTATGGGTAAAAACATTTATTCCTCCGAAAAATCATCTTCTTCACCGTAAGGCTTTTCTCTTGCGGGAGAAGCATTTGCAAGGGCATTCATTTCCATCCACTGCTGTTTGGAGATAAGCACCTTTCGCGGTTTACTGCCCTCAAAGGGACCAACAATACCCTTTTCTTCAAGGGCATCCATCAGCCTTGCGGCACGGGCATATCCTAATTTAAGCTTACGCTGCAAAAGAGTGGTTGATGCCATCTGATTTTCAACAACAACCTCAATTGCCTTTGGCAACATTTCGTCGCCGCCCTCGGAATCACCGTCATCGTCGTCATCGGCGGCGGCAGAACTCTTTTTCTTTTCCATAACTGCCTGACGCTCAATTTCTTCCATAACCTGGTCGTCGTAAGAGCTTGACTCCTGAGATTTTATAAAGTTGACAACATTTTCAACCTCACCGTCTGAAAGGAAGCAGCCCTGAACACGAATCGGCTTTGAGGTGCCGACGGGGTTAAAGAGCATATCACCGTTACCGAGAAGCTTTTCGGCACCTGAGGCATCGATGATTGTTCTTGAGTCAATCTGCGATGAAACCGAAAGAGCAATTCGGCTCGGAATGTTGGCTTTGATGATACCTGTGATAACATTAACAGAGGGACGCTGTGTTGCCATAACAAGGTGCATACCTGCGGCACGGGCCATCTGAGCAAGGCGGCAGATAGAATCTTCAACCTCGGTGGGTGCCGCCATCATAAGGTCGGACAGCTCGTCGATGAAAATAACAATCTGAGGCATCGGCGGAATTGAACCGTCCGCACGGGCAAGACGGTTGTAACCCTTGATGTCACGGACATTCTTTTCCGAAAACATTTTATAACGCTTGAGCATTTCAGTAACAGCCCAACCCAAGGCACCTGCGGCCTTTCTGGGGTCAGAAACAACAGGAACAAGAAGATGAGGAATTCCGTTATATACAGTGAACTCTACCTGCTTGGGGTCAATCATAAGAAGCTTGACCTCATCGGGAGTTGCATTGTAAAGAAGGCTGATAATCATTGCATTGAGGCAGACAGATTTACCTGAGCCGGTTGTACCTGCAATAAGAAGATGAGGCATCTTTGCAAGATCGGCAATGATTGTTTCACCGGTGATATCCTTGCCGAGAGCAACGGCAAGCTTACTTTTAGACACCTGGGTATCATACTGAGTTGTTTCAATAATTTCTCTGAGAGAAACGGTTGCTCTGCTCTTATTGGGAACCTCAATACCAACAGCTGATTTGTTGGGGATAGGCGCTTCAATACGGACACCTGATGAAGCAAGAGCAAGAGCAATATCGTCTGAAAGGCCTGTAAACTTGCTAATTTTTACGCCGGGGGCAGGCTGGAATTCATACCTGGTAACGGAAGGACCGCGGCAGATACCAACCATATTGGCTCTGACACCGAAGTTTGCAAGGGTTTCTTCAAGCTTCAGTGAGTTTGCTTTGAGCTCCTGCTCATAGTTGAGCACACCTGAGTTATCAGCAAGTGAAATGCAGTCAAGAGGAGGCTTTTTATATTCCTTAACAGGTACCGGCGGTTCTTCCTCTTCAGGCTCCTCCGGCACGGGCTCAGGCTCAGCCACAGGTTTTTCTGCCTTGGGCTTTCTTGGTTTGGAAATGGGAATAATTTCCGCAGGCTTAACCTCTGCAACTTCAACGTCACCTTCAGGCTCTTTAAAGTCGGGCATACCTTTGATGATGTTTTCAATATTTTCCTGTGCCTTTTCTTTTTCAAAATTACCTGCAAGCTCTTCAACAAAAATTGTGTCCTGCTCGGGAGCCTTACCCATTTCGGGAGTTGCTTCGGGGCCGATATCGATAGGCTTGAACTTTTTCTTAACAGAGGGAATGGTGAAGCCCTCGCCGTTTTCTTTGCGCTCACGGTGACGCTCCATACCCTGCTCGATTTTTTCTTCGGTGAATGAGCCAACCTTTTTAACCGGCTTTGAAAAAAGGTTGTATGCTCTGCCGAGAGTTGTGCCGGTGATAAGCATAATGATGAGAATATCAATTACAATAAGAAGAATCAATGCACCCGCTTTGCCTGCGAGAAGGTCAAAGCCGCCGCCCACAAGGGCACCGAGAACGCCGCCGCTCTTTGCGGTAACCTGCATTCGCATATCCCACACATAAACAATCTGGTCACCCAAATTGCCTGCATCGATGTTGTCCCATGCAACGTGAATAATACCGCTCAGGAATGAAACAAACACACCCACACCAACGATATTGTAAACCGTGGATTTCATAGGCTTGTTGATGGCAAACATCACAGCAAGATAAACCAGCATAATGGGCCAGAAATAGGCGCAGATACCGAACACACCGAAAATGAAGTTATGTATTGCCGCCCAGGCACTTTCACCCTTGATGAGGGTCATACAAAACAGAAGCAATGCTCCTGCCATAATAATCACGGCTGTTCGCTGGCGCTGAGCCTGGGTCTGCCCCTGAGATTTTTTGGCAGGCTGTTTTTTTGCCTGAGTTTTTGTTTTTGATGAAGTTGACGGCTTTTTAGTTGTTTTTTTAGTAGCCATATTTCCTCCTATGTATGAGAGCTCAGCTCTCTTTTTTATCGTCTTTTTCTTTTATCATTTCAAACAGGCAGTCAAGAGCATCGGAAAGACTGCCGATATTATCAATTAAGCCCTTTTCAACTGCCTCACTGCCTTCGAGCACCGTGCCGATATCCATAACAAGCTCGCCCGTAGCAAGCATAAGGCTACGGAAGGTGTCGGCAGACATATGGGAATTTTCGCTGACAAAGCGGACAATCCTTTCCTGCATCTGCTGAAAATAGGTCATAGTCTGGGGAACGCCGAGAACAAGGCCGTTCATCCTCACGGGGTGAATTGTCATTGTAGCAGACGGTGTGATAAATGACTTTTGGGCAGACACCGCAAGAGGTACACCGATTGAATGACCACCGCCGAGAACAAGAGAAACCGTGGGAGTTTTCATCCCTGCAATGAGCTCGGCAATGGCAAGGCCCGCTTCAATGTCACCGCCCACAGTGTTGAGAATAATAAGCAACCCGTCAACGGTGTCACTTTCTTCAATGGCAACGAGCTGGGGAATAACATGCTCGTACTTTGTGGTTTTGTTTTGAGAAGGCAGAATATAATGCCCCTCAATCTGACCCACAATGGTGATGCAATGAATGAGGTGACCGTTTTTTTCAACGGTTATGGAGCCTGTGTCAACAATTTGCTTGAACGCTTCGTTATATTCACTTGCTCGGTTTTCCTGCTCGGAATCGCCGCCTTCGGGCGGTGTGGGAGCTGTGAAGCCGAAGTAAGAAGTGTTTCTGTATCCCATAAAATCATCCCTTAAAAAAGTCTTTCATTAGTCTTAGCAAAAAGGATAAATTTATGCAAAGATACAAAAACCCAATATATTGTATATATTATCATTTTATTTTAAATTTATCAATAGATTTATGCAAATATATTGTCAATTTGTTTCACTTGACCGAAATTGTAATCTGTGATACAATCGGGTCAGATTGTGGGGTGTTAAATTGCAGCAACTTGACAAAAAAACGCTCAAATATTTTGCCCGAATTGCGGCGGAAAGCTACGTTAACGACCCGGTGCACGCCTATGCCACCAAAAACGTCAGCAAGCGCAAAAGGTTTGTTTATCACTTTATGCTGGAGCGCCTGAACACATCAAATGGTGAAGATATAATTTATGTTGACGAAGAAAACCGCGGAATCTGCGTGTGGCGCGACGCTCACAATGAATACACCGCGTTTGATTTTCTTAAATGCCCGAACTGGGTTTTTCTTGTGTTTTATTTTTATCACACGGCAAAGACCCTTATGGCTTATAACCACCTTGACCCAAAGGTTTTTGAAAAAGGGACAATGATTATTTCACCCGTTTTTGTGTCACCCGAGCATCAGGGCAAAGGCATTGCAACAAAGCTTATTAAACAGGGTATTGCGGACCTTGTGCCCCAAGGATATAAGCTGGGGCTTGAAACCCAGAACCCCGACAATGTTCCGTTTTATGAAAAGCTTGGTTTCAAAATAATAAAACACGATTACTGGAAAAGAGAAAAAATCCACAACTACTATATGGTTTATGAGGAGAAGTCAAAATGAAAAACAAGTCTGAATTCACTTCAACAATTATCGCCTGCGTTGCAATGATTCTTTGCGTTGCCGTTGCAGGGGTAACCTTTGCACAGTGTGTCGGTATAATTGAAGAAAGCAACCTCTCGGCACAGAAGCTTTTTGAAGAAGCAAAGGGTGAGTCTGTGTCTGCAAACACTGACACCTTTTACACAGACGACGGCTTCACACAGCCGAACACTGATTTGCCCGAAGCCGACACAGAGAGCACCGTTCCCTCCGAAAGCGAAAGTGCAGACACATCAACCGACACTCCCGAAAAGCCTGCAGATAAAACAGAGGCAGACTGCTCCGCCCCCTCGGGCGTGGAAGAGATTGTGGCTTACTTCAACCGAAGCATCAACAATGTTAAGCCCACGGCGACCAAGGTTGTGAAGAACTATGAAAAAAGAAAGTTCCATGAGGATAAAACAGAAATCCCCGAGGCTATTGAATCAGTTGCCGCAAGCATGATGAGTTCAATGATGGGTGACGACACTGAGCCTATTGTTTACGCCACCAAGGAAGAAATCAAAACTAATTTCATCGTTCCCGAGCAGGATTATTCCAGCAAGCTCAAGTCTGACTGGGTCAAAGAAGCAAGCTGTAAGGATAACGGTAACGAATACGTTATTTACATAAAACTCAAGGACCACAAAAACCCCACCGCCGGCAACGGAGTGGGCGCTGTGTGTGACGTTATTGAAACTCACGAGGTTGCCAACAAGGTAAGCTTCGTTGAGGAATTTTCAACAATGTATTATAACTGCGAAATCACCGCCACAATTAACAAAGCGACAGGCAATGTTACCCACATCAGATACAGTACTCCCCTGCT
>JBGVFJ010000044.1:0-7653 GCA_045121005.1 Acutalibacteraceae bacterium | reverse complement strand
TTTACTCCGTTGTCAATGGCAAGCTGAATTGACTCGGCATCATTCTGGTCAAAATGAGGTGAAAACCAGGCATTGCCCAGAGTTTTAACCTCGTCGATTGCCTTCTGGTCAATTCTGCCGATGAGATACCACAGCTCAATTTCGCTGTCGATGCTTCTGATTTTTTTGAGCTGTTCAAGGTTAAAGGAAATGATGATTGCCTGCTTGCCCATTCCCCTGTCGTGAACGGCTTTGATTACCTTTTTGAGGTCGTCAATATTGTCACCCTTGATTTCAATCTGTGGTCTTGTTTCACTGCCTACAAAAACATCAAGAAATTCCTCAAGAGTTGGCACATGGAGAGCCTTGTTCCAATGATTTGTTCCGTTTTTAAATGCGAATTTCTGCACCTCTTCAAGGGTATGGTCACTGTAATTGCCAACCTGCCACAAACGGCGTCCCATTTCTTCATTGTGGCTGAGCACCCACTTTTTGTCCTTTGTGAGGACAATATCGCACTCTGCGGAATAATAACCGCGTCTTACCGCCTCTTCATAGGCAGGGAGTGTGTTTTCGGGTGAAAACTGGGTTACACCTCTGTGGGCGGTGAGATATACCTTTTTATCTGCAAAGCCGTTCTTTGAAAGAGAGATAAGCTCCTTGGGCTTTTTGGCAAAAAGCTTTGCACAACCGTTGAGCACGGGCACAAAAGCTGTGATTAACTTGTTGATTGGTTTTGACATAATATTACCACCTTTGAATTTATAATCTAATTTAATCATTCTTTTTTGAAGTTGTCAATAAAAATAAAAAACTATTTACGGTTTGAATCATATATGTTATAATATGGGTGATAATACATAAGAAGGTGTTATTATGAAAATCACACTCAACCCTAACGAGGCGGTTGTTAACGCTGTAAAAGAAGGACTTAAGAAAACAGGCGGATACTGCCCCTGCCGTACTCAGCGCACAGAGGAATTCAAGTGCATGTGCAAAGAATTCAAGGAGCAGATTGCAGACCCCGGATTTGAAGGCTTCTGCCACTGTTTTCTTTATTATAAATCATTGGAAGATTAAAGGAGGTCATGTTTATGGCAGAGATTAAAATTACAAGCGCAAACTTTGAGCAGGAGGTTCTCAATTCAGACATCCCCGTTCTTGTGGATTTCTGGGCAACCTGGTGCGGACCTTGTATGATGCTTGCCCCTGTGATTGAAGAAATTGCTGACGAGCACGAGGGCGAAATCAAAGTGGGCAAAGTTAATGTTGACGAAGAGCAGGGTCTCGCAATGCAGTTTGGCATCACAAGCATCCCCACTCTTATGCTTTTTGACGGCGGAAAAGCTGTTAAAACCGAGATTGGCTATATGCCTAAAAATCAGATAGAAAATATGTTGACAAACATCTGATTTTTTGCTATTTTAAAATTACATTATTTGTAAAGGAGTTTTATCAATGAGTAAATACGACGGAACAAAAACACAGAAAAACCTTGAGGCCGCTTTCGCAGGTGAGTCCGAGGCAAGAAACAAATACACATACTTTGCTTCAGTAGCAAAAAAAGAGGGCTATGAGCAGATTTCTGCCCTTTTCCTCAAAACAGCCGACAATGAAAAAGAACACGCAAAAATGTGGTTCAAGGAGCTTGAAGGCATCAGCAACACAGCCGCTAACCTTAAAGCTGCCGCTGAAGGCGAAAATTATGAGTGGACAGATATGTATGAAGGCTTTGCAAAAGACGCTGAAGAAGAAGGTTTTGTAGAGCTTGCCGCAAAATTCCGCCTTGTTGCCGCTGTTGAAAAGCACCACGAAGAGCGTTACAGAGCGCTTCTCAAAAATGTTGAAACCGCCGCTGTTTTTGAAAAGAGCGAGGTTAAGGTTTGGGAATGCAGAAACTGCGGTCACATCGTTGTGGGCACAAAGGCTCCCCAGCTTTGCCCCACCTGCGCTCATCCTCAGGCTTACTTTGAGCTTCACGCTGAAAATTATTAAGATTAAACTTTTTGAGCCACGGTTTTCCGTGGCTCTTTTTGTTTACAAAGCAGCATTTATGTGTTATATTAGAAAAAGGAGGTGCGTATTTGTGAAAAAAATAATTTCTTTGCTTCTTGCTTTGATTCTAATTATTTCAATCCCCGTTAGTGTCGGCGCAGTTTCTTTGAGCGAAGGCACAACGGCACTTACAAAACAATTCAAATTCGGTGAAGGCCCCAAGGCTGACGGATATTCCGTTGACTACCGCTATTACTCCCCCGTAAAAAAAGGCGACAGCACTAAATATCCCCTTGTAATCTGGCTTCACGGCAACAAAAACGGCACTTATGACGGTAAACAAGTTTATGACATTGTGAACTGGTCAAGCAGTGATTTTCAAAAGCGTTTTTCTCCTGCGGGCGGCGCATTTATTCTTACTCCGCGCTCACGAGAGGAGCTGGAGCTTAACTGGGACGCCGAAGAAATGCTCCCGGCACTGACAGCGGCAATTGACAGCTTTATCGAAAAAAACAAACCAAACATCGACCTGAGCCGTATTTACATCGGCGGATTTTCAATGGGCGGTATGATGGCACTTAAGGTTCTTGCCGAAAACCCGGAAATGTATGCGGCAGCTTTTCCCTATTGCCCTGCTACATATATTTTTAAGTCTGAGGCAAAAAAATTCAAAAATGTGCCTGTCTGGATTACAGCCAGCACCAAGGACCCGACAGTTGACTTTGAATACACACAGAACACCTGGAACAACATCATTTCAACCTCAAAGGTAAAAGGTGACTGCAGATTTTCAACAATGACCAATGTATGCTACCCCGACGGCTCTGCCGCCGCAAGCAATCATTATACCTGGTTTGCAGTAAGATACGATATGTTCACCACAAAAGGCAAGGACTACTATAATATGTCTACAGTTGACGGCAACGGCAAAAAGGTGACTCTCACCTACCCCAACGGTATGATTTCGTGGCTGACAGCTCAGACCTCGGACTATGGCGCCGAAGATGATTCCGTATCGTTCTTTGAGCAAATCAGATTGTTTATCCAGAATACATTCAGCAAATTTGTTTCGGCAATTAAAAATGCTGTTATCAACATTGTTTTATGAGGTGTGTTATGAAAAAGATTTTATCATTATTTCTCGCAGTTGTAATGCTTGCACTGTCCTGTGTGGCAGTCGGCGCGGTTTCACTCAATGACGGGCTTGACGCTCTCAAGGCAGAATTTCTCCCCGGTGTGGGTCCCGAGGTTGACGGTCTTTCCGTTGACTACCGTTATTACTCACCCGTAAAAGAAAGCGACACCACCAAATACCCCATTGTTGTGTGGCTCCACGGTCTTGGTGAAGGCAAATCCGAGGGCGCACAGATTCAGAAAAACAACATTGCTTACTGGGCAAGTGACGAATTCCAGGCAAGATTCAACCCCGCAGGCGGTGCATTTATTATTGCCGCACGCTCAAGAGAAGAAAAAGGTATCACCTGGGACAACAGCATGGTTGAGCCTTTGAGAGCTGCAATTGATGACTTTATTGAAAATAACAGCGCAAACGTTGACCTGAGCAGAATTTATGTCGGCGGATTTTCAATGGGCGGCAAAATGACCCTTAAAATGGCAGTTGCTTACCCCGAGATGTTTGCAGCAGCTTTTCCCATCTGCCCCGCATGGGCTTTGGGCAATGAGGCTGCGGAGCTGATTGCAGATATGCCTATCTGGCTCACATCAGGCAAGCTTGACCCCCTTGTCAACTACAACCTTGCAGTTACCCCCACCTGGAAAACAATTATTGCCGCATCAAACGTGGCTGAGGACTGCAGATTTTCTTCACTTGCAACAGTACGCTATCCCGACGGTAAACGCACCACCAGCAGCCACCACGCATGGTTCTCGGTTAACTACGATATGTTTGCTATCGACAACGGCGACTATCCCGATATGTCAACCGTTAACGGTCTTGGCGAAAAAGTTACCCTCACCTACCCCAACGGTATGATTTCGTGGCTCACTTCTCACACATCTGATTTTGACGGTGCAAAGGGTGTTGACATGGGCAACCTTGAAAACCTCGAGGATACCGATTCAATGATTACGATTGATTCAATTTCAATGTTTATTGACAGCATTGTTGAAACAATTTCAGAATTCTTTGCAAACATCTTCGACACACTTTTCGGCGCAGTTTGCTGAACATAAAAATTCAACCTCTTGCGGAAAACAAATTTCTGCAAGAGGTTTTCTTTTATTCATTATATGCCCCTCTCGCCCACAGAATCCATTTTGAGCGGTCAAGGGGATTGACTCCCCGACGGGGGTTGATGTGTTCAAGACCGTCACGGCACTCACGATAACCATAAAACGACTGACTGAGCACCGCCTTGCCTGAAGAAAGGGTTGCAAGCCTTTCGGGGAAGTTCATCGACGTTGCAACGGGCACAACCGCTTCCAGAGTTGCAATGCCTGAGCGGATAACGGGCGCGTCGTACTCTCCGCCCATTTTGATGATTTCGGAAAAAACCTTGCCCGAAAGTTCTTCCGGAGCGGTTACTCTGATTTTGAGCAGAGGCTCCAACACAGTTGAACCGATTTCTGCAAGTCCGTTCATAAAAGCCATCGGCGTGCACACAAAGAAATCCAGCGGATGAGTATGGATTGTGTGATGCTCACCGCCAACGAGAGTGCACTTAAAATCCGTCACTTCCCAGCCGTAAAGACCTTGCTCGAGGCAGGAATTGAAGGATGTGCGGATATGAGACTGATAGCGGTAAAAGCATTGATTGTTGGGCAATCTGCCGTGGTATGAAACACCGTAGCCCCTCGGCATCGGCTCAAAATAAAATTCAACCACAGCCCAGCAAGGCTTGGGCATTGTGTATCTCGCCTTGGCAAAGCCTTTGCCCGCGGGAGTTTCTTTATAAATAACCGTTGGCGGAGAAAACTGAGCCTGAATATTATATCGTTCTTTAAGAAGATTGCCAAGCACCTCAAGCTGAATTTTGCCCGTGGTGCTGATGGTGATTTCTTTTTGTCCGTTTTCCCACTTGGCATCAATATACGGCTCCTCGTCGGAGAGCTCATTCAAAGCAGCAGCAAGAGCCGGGATTTTTTGTTCATCGCCGTTCTGAGGGGTTACCCTGACACGCAGAAAGGGATTAACCAGCTTTGCAGATTCACTCACCGCCATTGAGCCGATAAATTGACCTGTTTTTGCCGAAGGCAGGCCGCACACCGCCGCAACGTCACCGCCGACGATAAGCCCTGTGTCGGTGCTTCTGGCACCCATAAACTTTTTAATCTGCGAAACCTTTTCTTTAACAGACGGCTTTGCTTCAAGTTCAACCGCATCTGTCTGAACAATCAGCTTTTCTTCGGGCGCAATCAATTCCACCTCGTCACGGTTGGCAATTTCACCGCCGAAAAGCCTGATATGTGATACCTTGCCCAAGGTTTTATCGTGTTCAATTTTAAAAACAATTCCGCACAAATCTTCGGTTGCCCTTCGGGTTGAATCAGGCATATAACTCACCAGAGCATCCGCAAGCTCGCGGACACCGATTGAATATTTGGCACTGCCCATAACAACAGGTGTGAGCCTGCAAGCAGAAATTTCATTTTTCACAAGCTCGGTTGCCCTTTCAAAAGGCAATATTTCCTCCATAAGAAAAGCATCGGCAGCCTCGTCGTTCACATCGGCAAGGGCTTCCGTTGCGCGACGGCAGAATTTTTCCTCATCAACCACACCTGCCGTCGGGTTATCAAGCCCCTCATTTTCAACCTGAGAAAGCACAAGGTGAGCCTGAGAAGAAATGCCTTTGAGCTGCGCAACAACCTGAGCCGAATCTGCACCCGTGCGGTCAATTTTGTTAACAAAAATTATTCTCGGAAGCTTGGCGGAATCAAGGAGCTTCAGAATGTTTTCAGTGTGGGCGCGCACACCCTCCACCGCCGAAACAATCACAACTGCATAGTCAAGGGCAGAAATTGCACGCTCAACCTCACCTGCAAAGTCGATGTGACCGGGGGTATCGATGATATTGACAGTGACACCCTTCCACTCAGCGGTAGCGGTTGCCGTGCGCACGGAAATACCCCTCTGCTTTTCAACAGAAAGGCTGTCGGTTGCCGTTGTGCCGCTGTCAACACTTCCTGCCTGACGGATTGCACCGGTCAGAAAAAGAAGCTGTTCGGTAAGCGTTGTTTTTCCCGAGTCAACGTGGGCAAGTATTCCGATGTTATGAAAAACAGCAGACATATTGAATCTCCTTACAAAAACTGAAAAGATTATAACATCTATTGCGCTGATTTTCAACACAACATTTATGGGTTGACTTTTAAACGCAGTTGTATGTATAATAATGATGTAAAGGAGGTAGATTTATGCAATGCCCAAAATGTAACACAATGAATTCCGATAATGCAAAATTCTGTAACAACTGCGGTGAAAGTCTCACTGCTTCACCCGCACCCCAAAATAAAAAATTCCAATTTTTCAAAGGTCCGTCAGACGGCGGCAAAGGCTACGCCGCAATTATGACCGCGCTGATGGTTTTTCCTGCAACACTGTGTGTGGCAATTGACCTTGTTTTTCATAAAAACGACGGTTGGTGCACTTATGTTGTGGGCGCAATAATCGTTGCGTGGATTGTTTCTGTTTTCCCTGCCCTGCGCATCACCCCTGCACCCATAACGGCATTGATTTGTATGTTTTCGGTGCTGTCATATATGGCGTACATAATCGGTAAAGCCGGTGAAATCCATTGGTTTTATAAAGTCGGTCTGCCGCTGTTTATTCTCGCCGCCGTGTTCATTTCGGTGGATGCCACGCTGATTGGCGCTGGCAAGTTCAAGGGACTGCACATGCTTTCCCTTGTGAGTGTTGAAATTGCCGTTTACCTTGTTGCAATTGAAGCAACGGTGGATATGCTGTTGTTTAATGAAATTACAATCCGCTGGTCAGCAATTGTGGCTTGCTTCTTCATTTCGGCTGTTGCCCTTTTCGAAGCTTTCCAGTATGTGCTCAAGCTGATGAAAAAGAATAAAAAGAAATAACAAAACCAAGAACCTTCCTGCTTATGCAAGAAGGTTCTTTTTCATTTCATCAGCTTTTTAAGTTCGGATGGCTTGCGGGTGGTGATATTATCAACTCCCAGTTCCAATGCCCTGAGCATGTGCTTTTTCGTATTAACTGTCCATATCGAAACCAGAAGTCCCTCACGGTGAAAAATTTCAACAAGCCGCTTCATGCACCTTTTGTGGCTTATGTTAAGTCCAACTGCGCCAAGCTCACGGACTTTTTGCGCAAGGGAAAGCAAATACTTTTCGTTGTTCTTTTTAAGCCTGTTTACTTTAAAATTGAGCCAATATGTAATTTCAGGTGTCTGCGCTTTGACTGCCGCCACATCTTTTTCAAAAATGCCTGTGTAAAAAAATCTGTCGCTCACACCATGCTTTTGGGCAAGCACGGCAACCATTCTGAGGTCAGCCACACTTTTGCAGTCAACATTCACTCTGAGACCTTCAAGCTGCGCCACCAAAGCAAAGGCTTCATCAAGGGTTACGCATTTGCCCTTTGCCTTATCGTGAGAAAGCACAGCTTCATTATCGGCGGTGAAATTGAGGTCAAACTCAACAATATCCGCGCCGCTTTCATATCCTTTTTTAATTGCTTCAAGGGAGTTATCT
>JBGVFJ010000043.1:0-39329 GCA_045121005.1 Acutalibacteraceae bacterium | reverse complement strand
CATATCGGGTGGGTTTAACGAATTATCGTGCCAAAAGTTCATATTTTAAAGAAAAACTACCTCATGAGCGGCCGGCGCAACAAGGAGCTTTTAATTTATCACGGAAGAACATTGCCTGCGGCACGGTAGATTTCGTACCACTCTTCGCGGGTGATTTTAACATCTGCCGCTTTAATACAATCCTCAAGTCTTGTGAGGTTGGTTGTGCCCGTCACGGGCTGCATTTTTGCAGGGTGTCGAAGAATCCAGGCAAACGCCATTGTTGTTTTTGAAGCGCCGTATTTGTTGCCGATTTTTTCAAGAGTTTCGTTTAATTCGGGAAATTTTTCGCTGTCGATGAAGCAGCCTTCAAAAAAGCCGTACTGCATAGGTGACCAGGGCTGAATTGTGATTTTGTTGAGTCGGCAGAAGTCCAGTACTCCCCCGTCACGGTTAACTGCTGAATCATTATACATATTCACATTTATACCACTCTGAATCATTGGCGCGTGGGCAATTGAAAGCTGAAGCTGATTGGCACATATCGGCATATCAAGTGCTTTTTGCAAAAGCTGTATCTGATACGGATTTTGATTTGAAACACCAAAGTGCCGCACCTTACCGCTTGCTTTCAGCTCATCAAACGCTTTTGCAACCTCTTCGGGCTCCATAAGGGCATCAGGGCGGTGAAGAAGCAAAACATCAATATATTCGGTTCCCAACCTTTTAAGGCTACCTTCAACAGAACTCATTATGTGCTCATAAGAAAAGTCAAACTGTCCGTTGCGGATGCCGCACTTGGTCTGAATTATAATATCCTCACGATTAAAGGAAGAAACAGCTTTGCCGAAAACCTCCTCACTTTTTCCGCCGCCGTAAATATCAGCGTGGTCAAAGAAATTTGCTCCGTTGGAAAGTGCCGTTTCCACAAAAGCCGAGGCTTCTTTTTCATTCATATTACTGATTCGCATACAGCCCACCGCAACTGTGGGCACAAGCAAACCGCTTTTTCCTAATTCAATTTTATACATATCATTCTCCTCAGGCAAAATATTTGATTAAATAAAGAATTAGCATATGCACAGGATAGAAGGCATAAAACCCATACTGAATAACCTTGCTTGAACGGCCTTTTTTGCCGCCGTAAAGCCAGATGGGAATAAGCGAAAGCACCGCAAATCCCTGGGACGGAATTTCCACCATTTTGCCGAAAAATTCAACAGGAAATACCTGACCCTCAAAGAAAACGATGTTGATGAGCACCATTGCCGCAAGCTGTGCAAGCCAGGCAAAAGGAAAATCACGAAGCAGATAAAACATCACTACCGTAATCATTCCCGAAAATCCGTAATCCACAAAACCGATAACTGAAGCAAGGCAAATGAGCACAAGCCACAGAACTGACAGAGCAATGTTTTTGGCGGTTTTGATTTTTCGGGCGTTGTCAATCACATAAATTGCCAGCAAACCGAGCAAAAGGGTAAACAAAACATTCTGGTGATAAGGATTAAACCACCTGCTGCTGTAAAACAGGTTGAACGGAATTTCTGTCACAACAGCAAAGCCGAGAAGTCTCAGCGCATATTTTTTAAAATTCGAGGTGTGAACAAAGCCTTCGGCAATCTGAAACGCAAAAATCGGGAAAGCAAGTCTGCCGATATATGTCATCCAGTTGCCAAAGCTCATTGCCGTTGCCCAGATATGGTCGCTGAGCATCAGCACAACCGCAATTGTGCGAAGCATATTTGATGTCAGTCCGCCGAAGGGGATCTTAACCAACGGGCTGTTCACGGGCAATTTAGTTCCTGCCTTTTCTGTCATAATGCTCAACCCTTTCGTTTAATCAGTTTTTTCACGGTTATAAAGAAAACAACTACAGCTTCAAGGCCTATGAGAATATATGCCGCACCGAGACCGGGAGCTTCGGCACCGCCGTTAAAAATCAGTTCGTTAACAAGCAGCGTTGCGCCGAAGTACAACCCTGCACAGATTGCGGGGCAAAGCACAGCCCTAAGAAGTTTTTGCTTTTTGCTGCCGGGAATCATTGCGCCCATAAAAGCAAACAGCAAAAGAGTGAAAACACAGGTAACAATTACCCCTGTAATATCATTGCCCAAGGCTCTTTTGTGCCAACCGAACATCTCAACAGATGCGCCTGCCAGAATCAGAAGCAAAATATACAGATAATTTCTTGGCTTTTTCCTAAGAGCAAGCACCGTTGCCGCCAGGCACAAAGCAACTGCAATACCATAAAAAACATAAGATATAGGAAGAATCACATCTGCCCCGAATTCCTCTGCCTTGGTGTCAACAAACTTCAGCGCATCGGGGCCAACCGTGTCGCCCTCACAGATTTGAGTTATGCCAAAGGCTTTGATGTCTTCAACAAGCTTTTTGGTTTCTGCTTTGTCAAAAGCGTTGAAGCCTTTCCAATATCTCCAACAAATTTCACTGCGCTGAATGTTTTTGAGGTGAATTTCGGTTTCCGCCTCTTTCTTGGCATTTTCCCAAAGTGAATCCGCTTTTTCTATATCAGCCGAATCAAAACCGAGAGTTTCTGCCATTGGCACATAGATACTAAGATGTCCGCCGTCGGGGACAGGCTTCTGAACTGTCATATCAATAAACTGACGGATGTTCTGCCATCCCTTGCCGTAATAAGCCTCGAGGAACCCGTTCATGCAGGCATCATAATCGAGGTAAGGGTTCTGCATAAGCTTTGAAAGAAGGTATGCGCGAAGCTCACCGAACTCACCGTCACATGCACTCATATAATAGTTGCCTTCCTCATAAAGACCGACAACGTTGTTCTCATAAAAGACCTGGATATTGCGCTGAAGAACACCGAAATCAGGAAAAACTCCCAATGTATGAGCGTAGTTTGTGGCATAATCCCACACATAAATGCGTTGACAGATTTTGCTCCATTCATAGAGGTCAGCCATAAGCGAAGCATTTTTTTCGCAGCTCTCATCATCAAGAGCGTGAGAAAAACAGCATTCAATTGTGCACAGGCGGACAATTACATTACTGTCCGGCACAACCTTTGACGGCGCTTTGCGGGTGTAACGGTAAGCAAAGGTGTCGATTGCAACATTATCATAGCCTGCCGCCTTAACCTGCTTTGCAATGCGGTTGACAAAGGTTATCATTGTGCCTGCATGGGAACCGTTTGCTTCATCAATAGCCTTACAGTTTTTGCACTGACACATTTTGGCATCTTCACCGCTGTCACCCTGAGTGAGTGAAATGAGCTGCAAAGATTTTTGCGGGTCGTGGCGTTCTTTGAGAAGCGCCATAACCTCGCTCAAAACAAGGTTATACACATCTTCATTAGAAAGGCAAAGCTGTTCCGACTGCCTTATTCCGTTATGAAGAGCAAAATATTCGGGGTTTGAAATGAAATATGTATCTCTTGAACAGAACTGTGAACCGAGGGTGTGAGCAAAGCCCGAAATATATTCAACATTTCCGCCAAGCTCATCGGGAATTATTCTGTAGGTATTGCCGTTGAGACCGTTCGCAACGGAATATTCCACATCGCAGGGGCTTAACCAGTCTGTATCAGTATATTCAAAAAACGGCTTGTACTCGGTTTTTTCACCCGATGGGATGATAAGATTGTTATTTTGGGGAATTGAGCAAAGAGTTGACGTATACCAGTCGCAGTCGCAATACTTTTCGAGAAAAGCATAAACGCCGTGGATTACTCCCCTTGTGCCGTTACCGAGAATTGAAACTTCGTTTTCGGCGGTTTCAATCACATAGCCGTTATCGGGGATTCCGGCAGAATAGCCAAGAGCAAATCTCAGCCCGTCTCCTTCAGAAGAAACGACAAAATCCTTGCCCGTAATCTGCTTCATATAGCGTGACAGCACATCAGCCGCGGCAATGAGCCTTGCATCGGTTGTGTCGCTGAGGGCAATATATCCGCCGTTTTCCGCCGTTGCGGCAGAGCCGAAAACAGAAAACGCAACCGAAAGCAGAATAACAAAAGCGAGAACCAAGCTTAATTTTTTCATAATATAAACCGCCTTTCTCTTTTTCTTTTTCAGTATATCACACTTTTTTCTGCTACTCAACAAAAATATTCCACGAAGCGTGGATTGTAAGCATGTGATTTATGCTTTATAATCAGCTCAAAGGAGAGGACACAATGAACAATTATATTACAGGCGCCACAATCAAGCGCCTGCGCGAAGAAAAAGGAATTACTCAATCTCAGCTCGCAGAGCAGATTGGTGTGAGCGGCAAGGCGGTTTCAAAATGGGAAACAGCAAAGGGTCTGCCGGATATCACTCTCATTGAGCCTCTGGCAAAGGCTCTCGGTGTTTCGGTGATGGAGCTGATGTCGGGCGAAACGGTAAACAACAAAAATGTTTCGGCAAATATTCTGCGCTCAAAATTTTATGCCTGCCCCGTTTGCGGAAACATTATCCGTTCAACCGGTGATGCGGTAATCAGCTGTTGCGGAATCACCCTGCCCCCGCTTGAGGCAGAGGAAGCTGACGAAAGCCACAGAACAAACATTGAGCGAGTGGAGGATGAATACTTTGTTACCGTAGACCACGATATGACAAAAACCCATTTTATTTCGTTCATCGCTCACCTCACGTCAGACAGAGTGCAGTTTGTGAAGCTATATCCCGAGGGCAATGCAGAAACCCGCTTTCAGCTCAGAGGCAAAGGATTTTTATACATTTATTGCAACAAACACGGATTGATGAAAAAGAGGATATAATTTTATCATTGAAACACCGGCACCACCGTGATATAATTCTATCACAGAACATTAGCACGAAGGTGATATTTTATGAGCAAAAAGCCGAATGTTTTATTCATTGTTACAGATGACCAGCGGTTTGACACCATTCACGCCCTCGGAAACAACGAAATCATCACGCCTAATCTTGACAAGCTTGCTTCACGCGGAATGTCTTTTGTGCGCGCTCACATTGCCGGAGGCACTTGTGGTGCTGTCTGTATGCCCAGCCGGGCTATGATTATGTCGGGCAGGAACCCTTTTCACCTTGACGGACTCGGCGGGAACATTCCCGAAGAACACAAAACCGTCGCCGAAACCTTTAAAAACAACGGTTATGAAACAATAGGACTCGGCAAGTGGCATAACGGCTGCCCTGCTTATGCCAGAAGCTTTACTCAAGGAGCAAAGATTTTTTTCGGAGGAATGTGGGACCATTGGAACGTGCCCACCTGCCGTTTTGATCCAACAGGAAAATACGATAATGTAATCAACTTTGTTGTGGATTTTTATAAAGAAAACCACCCGCAGGGTCAGCATTGCGATGAATTTGACCCCGGCAAGCACTCAAGCACATTGCTTACAGATGCCGCCATTGAACTGCTTAATAAAAACACCAACCAAGAAAAGCCTTTCTTTATGTACCTCGCCTATCTTGCACCTCACGACCCACGCACAATGCCCGATGAATTCCGCAAGATGTATGACCCCGAAAAAATCGCTCTTCCGCCGAATTTTCAGGAAATTATTGATACAAATTATCCTCTTATGGTGCACCGCGACGAGCACCTTGCCGCATATCCACGCGACGAAAAAGAAATCAGACGGCACATTGCAGAATATTTTGCAATGATAACCCACCTTGACCATGAAATCGGAAGACTCCTCGACGAATTGAAGAAATCAGGTGAAGAGGAAAACACCATTATCGTTTTCACAGGTGACAACGGTCTTGCCGTAGGTCAGCACGGTTGGCTCGGCAAAGAGGATATTTATGAGCACGGTATCCGTATCCCTCTCATTATGGCAGGTCCGGGAATTGCAAAAGGCAAGCGAAACGATGCTTATGTTTATCTTTACGATGTGTTCCCCACACTTTGTGAAAAAGCAGGCATAGACACCCCGGAATCTGTTGACGGCAAAAGCTTTGCGCATCTTCTTGACGGTGAGCACGGTGAAAGCTTCCGCGATGAAATGTATCTGATTTTTGATAAATTTGTTCGCGGAGTTAAAGACGAAAACTATAAGCTTATTGAATACCGCAACGGTGATGAAGAAGAGGATAAGTGGACATTCCTTTACGACATCAAAAACGACCCCTGGGAAACGGTTAACCTTGCTAATGACGAAAATTACAAAGCAAAGGTTGACGAAATGAGAGAAAAAATTCTCAGACACCGCGACGAATGGGACGAACAAGCGCACCCCTGGGGCGTAGATTTCTGGAAAAGATTTTAATATTACACAAAAATTCCCACCAATTTTGGTGGGAATTGAAATTTATTGATTTATAATAATCTTTAATATCAACCAAACAGACAAAGTTAACCATAAGGACACTTATGTGTTTAACCATTTTTTGATTCTTTTCACATTAGATGAGCTTAAGCACCAAATAGTGTATTTTTTGCCATCAACAGTTTTAACGGTAATTTCATTTGATGAACCGCCTGCTTGCGCGTAACGGCGAACTGAATTTATTGATTTTATATGTTTTTTATAAAAAGCACAACTGCCTGCCCATATCAGCCATTCATCCGAGAGAAAAAGAGTTGTTTCCAAACGTTCAATATCTTTGTCTTGAAATTGAACGTCATAAAGCTTTTCTTGTTTCTCTATCATCTTTTTAAACCTTATCGTATATAACGATGCAATCGCAACACTTATTGCCGCATAAACAAAAGGTAAAAATGATATTAAAACATCATTTTCAATAACATCGTATATTAAAGATACAACAAAAAACAGAATAAATATAACAGCAGCAAAAGCAAAAGCGATTTTAATATTTCGCTTGTTATAATATGTAATGTATTTTTTCATTATATATCCCTCCTCCTGTTATTTTAGCATATCGTGCAACCTTTTTCAACATATGCAAAAATCCCCTCAGATTGCTCCGAGGGGATTTGCTTTTAAAACAATGTGTAAACAAATGAAAATACAGCGCTGGAAGAAGCGAAGAACATAATCACGCCAAAAATCAAAAGCAATATAACTATGGGCACAATCATAAACATTTTGTTGTTGACAAAAAAGCTCAGAACCTTAATAACCGTGCCTGTGAGGGTGTGCTTGTATTTACCCTCTCCCAAAGCGCTAAAATCACTGTAAGCAGTAGTGGCTGAGTCGCGCTCTTCCCAATTTTTGAAACCAAATTCGGCTGAATGTTTTTTGCCGGCAATCACATTGACTACCGTCATTATCAAATAAATCGGAAGAAGGATAACCTTTAATATAATATTACCCACAGCAGAAAAAACTTTTCTGATTATTTCAGTAATTATTTTGAGCAGAAGCGGTGCAAAAACGCCAATCGTTGCCAACAAAAAGCCAATAACTGCAACCACTCTGAACATTATGTTGAAAACTCCAACGGTGCACGCCGCCCAATATGCCGCCGCCAAAGCAAGAACAAGTCCCCACACGATGCCGAACCAACTGCATTCGTTGATTGCTTTGATGCGGCTTCTCTGGTCATATTCTTCTCTGAAGGTTTTTACAGCTTTATTTTTTTGCATTCATAACACCGCCTTTTTGAAGAGCTTTGTCAAAAAGCCTATTACCGATAACAACATAGTCTATGCCCGATTTCATAAAGCATCGGTAGGCGTCTGCAGCTGTGTTGACGATGGGCTCACCTCTTACATTAAAAGATGTGTTCACCATCACACTGCAACCCGAAATCTTTTTGAACCGACTGAGAACTCCGTAAAAAAACGGTGAATGCTCACGGTTTACGGTCTGTATTCGTGCAGAATAGTCCACATGGGTTACAGCAGGAATATCCGACCTTGATTTGGATGCGGTCTGAGTCACGGTTTCACCAAATTCAACGGGCGAACGCCTGCTCTCTTTCACTGGGAATGTATAAAGCATATATGGTGAAGTTCCCTCAAAATCAAAATACTCCCCTGCATCTTCTTCAATAACAGCAGGCGCAAAGGGTCGGAAGCCTTCGCGGAATTTAATCTGTCGATTTAGGTGCTGAAGCATTTCTGCCCTGCGGGGGTCTGCAAGAATGGACCTGTTGCCCAATGCTCGGGGTCCGAACTCCGCCTTGCCGCGGGCAACTGCAACAATTTTGCCTTTATTAACAAGCTCGGCAATTTTGGTCTGCAATTCAGTTTCTTTGCAGACGCTCCACACTCCGCCCAGCTTTTCAAGCTCGGCATCATCGGCTTTATCTTTATCTTTGATTTCATAGCCGAGATAGGCAGATTTGAGCGAGTTCTGCTCGGCATTTTCGCGCTTTGTTCCGTCGAAGGAATAATATCCGTACAATGCGGCACCCAACGCACCGCCCGCATCACCGGCGGCAGGCTGAACCCACATATTTTTGAAAATACCGCTTCTGCGAAGCTTGCCCATTGCGGTAACATTGAGAGCAACGCCGCCTGCGAGAACAATGTTTTCCATACCCGTTTGTTCTTTGATATACTTTGCGATTTTGAGAATTATCTCGTCCGTCACCTGCTGAATACTTGCGGCAACATCGGCATAAAACGGGTCCATTTCGCTCTCGGGCTGTCTTCTTTTGCGCCCGAACAGCGCTTCAAACTCGCTGTTGATTGTGTCCATTTTTGTGGTGTAAGCAAAATATTTTTTATTGAGCGCAAAGCTTCCGTCGTCATAAATTCTGACGATGTTATTTTTAATCAAATCAACATATTTCGGCTCACCGTAAGGGGCAAGACCCATCATTTTGTATTCACCGTTGTTGACCTTGAAGCCTGTGTAAACGGTGAACGCGGAATAAAGCAAGCCGAGAGAATCGGGGAATTTAAGTTCCTTGAGTAAACTGATTTTTTTATTTTCGCATACACCCCAGGAAAGGGTTGTCCACTCCCCTACACCGTCAATGGTGAGCACTGCAGCTTTTTCAAAGGGAGAGGGATAAAAAGCGGAAGCCGCGTGGCTGAGATGATGAGGAATAAAGGTGAGCTTGTCACTTTTTATGTTAAGCTCCCTGATAATTTTGCGCTGAATCCACAGCTTTTCGGTTATCCATTGAGGGATTCCGTGAAGATATTGCTGCACACCTTTGGGGGCGTTGATGAGAGCAGTTGTCATTATTCTGGCAAATTTTTCGGCTGTATCTTCATAAAACACAACTTTTTCAATGTCAGACATAGTGATATTCTCTTTTTCCATGCAGAAGCTGACGGCATTTATCGGGAACGAATTGTCACCTTTCACCCTTGTGAAACGCTCTTCCTCCGCGGCGGCAACGATTTTTCCGTCCCTGACCAATGCGGCGGCCGAGTTGTGATAATATGCAGAAATGCCTAACACATAGATGCTTTTCATACTGCAGGCTCCTTTATTTTGTGAGGGTTAATTCAATTTTTCTGTCTTTGCCTTGTGAAAAATCTGCTCTGACTAAAACAGCGGTGATGTTTTCTTCTCGGTCTGCATTAAACACGTCACCATCGTCACGCACAAAATCAAAAACTTCGTGGTCATCGTAATTCAGCTTGTCATTCAGGCGGGTGTAGTGAAGCTCGATATTTTCATACTGCCCCTGTGTTCTGATTTGTGACAAATTCACGTCCTTAGAAAAACACAGCTTGATATAGGGCTTTTCCAAGGGGTTAACCAAATAATATTGTTGAACCTTGATACCGAACATATCATAAGGCTCTGATGTTGAGGGATAAGTAATTTCATACTTTACGGTTTTTTCATCCTCAAAGATTTTTTGCGGAGAAATTCCGTAAGGCAGATAATCGTTGATTTCAACAGTATCGGCTTCATAATTTTCGGGCAAATCGTTTATAGCATCACCGAACTCTTTTTCCACAAAGTGCTTTATGTAGTCAGCATAAAACCTGTTGGTTGCGCTTCCCGGGTGAAAATCTGCCGAATTGACCTGATAATTTTTACTGTGTTTCGGTGAAGCAAAGCTGTTATATTCATCAATACAATTATAAAAATCTACGTTTTCGCACTGAGAATACAACTCCTCAAGAGGCTCATACAAGCGCTCAAGGGTGGAATTGTTGGGCAATGTGGGCAAAGTCACAACAGCTATGGGAAAATCTGCCGTTGCGGCATAAGCTTCAAGCTTTTCAACAAAATCTGTTTTATATTTTTCGTAAAAACGGCCTTTAAGCACAGGCGGTGCACCGTCGTAATTCATATAATCGCTGTCAGAAAATTTGTCGGTATACATTGTTTTGGCAGCTATGCTTTCAACCAGAGCATTATAAACATTGGGAAACAGCTTTTTAAAATTCTTGAGACCCGACAGCTCTTTGTCCCAGTTGATGGCATTATCGGGAATAACAACAGAATCGTCGGGGTCGTTATACACATAGCCGAAAACGACCAAATCAGGGTCGAGGTCCTCTACAAGCGAATAATCCGTCAGCCAGGAAAGCTCCTCATAAGCATTGGCGGCAGACATTCCCACGCCAAAAACGTTTACATTTTTACCTTCTTTGCGAAAATCGTTTTCAAGCACGCGCCAGAAAAGCTCGTTTCGGTTGAGACTGCTTGCGCCCCAGACGAAGGAGTCCCCGATTACAACGATATTGAACGCATCATCATTTTTGAGCGGTGAGTTGATATTAAGCAGCGGATAGCCTTTCTTAAATTCGGGGGTTACGGTAAGTTCACTGTAATTCTGCGACATACTGTAAGCATTTATTGAAGTCATAAACAAGGTGCCGTCTGCCAGCGAACGCTCTGACTGAAGCAATTGAATATTTGTGTTTTCATTAAACACAGAAATATCCTGCTCGGTTTTTCTGCCTTTGAAAGCAAGAGCCGCTTCAACACACACAATAACCAAGCTCATAACAAGAAGAGTTATAATTAAATTGCGAAGGGGTATCAATGCTCCTTTTTTCACTTTAAGCACCATCCTTCATATCTTTTTTCATTTTAACATATTAAAAATATATTTGCAAGGAAAAGCGCCCACATATACAAAAATCCCCTCGGATTACTCCGAGGGGATTGAAGTTTATTGAATTAACAATAATTATTTGCTTTCTTTGATAGCTGCCTGTGTCGCAATTCTGCTTGGTTGGCAGTTTACCGCCAACCACAGAAACAGAACTGTTTTTTCTTCTTTTACCCTCGGTTTTCATGTGCAGAGGGTCATTGGGGTCGCCGTCAAAGCGAAGATACCAGTCGAAGCCGTCTTGCCTTACTACAATCTTCACTACAAAAGCTTCAATCACACTTTCGGGGATGTCTTTTTCATCCGCATTTGTGTACTGCTCCAGAGCATATTGAAGCACCGTCAGCTTGTCCTTGTAATCTGTAATTACAGGCTCTTTGTTAAGCTTCAGCTGAATCTCCTCGATTTCGGCAGACAGCTTTGCAATCTCGTCTTTTACCTCGGCAGTTTTCTTTGTGTAAGATTCTTTATCAATTTCACCCTCTGCCCTCATATCAATGAAATTACTGAGCTTTGTTCTGTGCCGTTCAACCTCTCTGCACTTTTTCTCAATGACAGCCTCATAATCCACATCATCCTCTTTGTCGTCAATGTGAGCTTCAAGCATTGAGTTTGCAAGAGCCAGCACCTTGTCCTTTTCAGAAAGATAATTGCGAAAAATATAATTTGCCATCATCTGCAGCTTCCACTCGGGAATCATAGGCACACGGCATATTCCGTCGAGAGGTAAGCCCTTTTTCTTTCGGCTCTCGTATGACCCGGTACGCACCGAGTCATAGCACTGATAACCGATAATGGATTTATCTCCCTCTTTTCTCCAGAGCTTCGTATTGAATCTGTGACCGCACTCGCAGATGAGGAGCTTGCCCCATACCGTTGTTCTCGGTCTTTTGCCTGTTGTGGTTCTTCTGCCTGTGTTAAGATTTTTCATCTGAGCTGTTTTACTTGCCATAATTAATTGCACCCTTTCAAAGTCTTCTTCAGATATAATCGGTTCGTGTCTCCCTTTTACCTGTATCAGTTCAACCTCGCCGTAATTCTTAATCTTTTTCTGTGTGAGATAGTCGGGAGTATACTCCTTGTGGTAGGTTATGATTCCGCAATAGAATGTGTTTTTCAGCACGTGGCCTATTACGGTTTCGTACCACCTTGTTTTGCCCATAGCAGTTTTTCTGCCTTGGCGTTCAAGCTCTTCTTTTATCTTGGTAAGTCCGTTACCCGCAAGATACATATCATATATGAGCTTTACCGTTTCAGCCTGCTCCGGGTCGATAATGAAATCCACCTTTTTCTTATTGTCGGGCAGAAGCTCCTGATGTCTTCTGTAGCCCAAAATATTTCCGTTGCCATAGAATGTGCCGTTGTTCATTGAGGTCTGCTGACCGCTTTTCACTCGCACCGAGGTTTTACGGCTTTCATCCTGAGCAAGAGTTGCCATAATGGTGAGACGAAGCTCTCCGTCACCGTCAAAGGTTTTGATGTTGTCGTTGATAAAGAACACCTCAACACCCTTTGCCTTCAGATCTCTCGTGTACTGCAGAGTGTCAACGGTATTTCTCGCAAATCGCGACACCTCACGGGTGATAATCATATCAAACTTTTTCTGTTTGGCATCACGAATCATTTTCATAAACTGCGGTCTTTTCTCGGCAGAGGTGCCCGTGATACCCTCGTCAATATATCTGCCGACGAGCTCCCATTCGGGTCTTGCCTTAAGAATCGGCTCATACCAATCCAGCTGATTTTCAAGAGCTGAAATCTGTGCCTCGTGCTCCGTAGAAACACGGGCATAGATTACAACTCTGCGCTTTCCGAAATCAGAATTTATCATGCACATTCCTCCTTTATCTGATTGTGATTTCCTTTTACAAATTCGGTTTCATCAACGATGTCCGTATATTCGCTTAAGATATTGCGGAACATATACTCGGGAATTTTCCCGTCCCTGAATAACTGCTCAATAAGCTTCAAAGCCGCAAAACAGTAATCAGGATTTTTGCTTAAATCATTTATATCAATTTTACTCATATAATTCCTCCTATACAAATGTGTGGATTACCGTGCATCACGGTCACGGCTTCGCTGTCGCTGAAGATATTTGTAGTAATGCTCGCAAGCCTTCAGCACAAAATCTTCAAAGTCTTTATCTTTAACCTTAGGTGCAATTTTCTGCAGCTTTTCAATGGGCACCTTGCACATAGGCTTCTGATTCGGTTTTTCTGAAGCAAGTGTGTTTTCCATACTTTCAACAGTAAGAGTTCCTTCATTGAAATCCCTGTGCATATGCCACGCCTGAGAATATGAGGGTGTGCATTCCAGCTCCTCAATTACACGAAGCAGGTCATACTGCATCTGCTCATCAAGGAACGAAAGCTCAACACCGACTGATAAAGCGATTTTATCTTCGTCCATCATTTCAAGCAGTTCAGGAATGAGATAAGTCAGACGGATATAGCGATGAATCTGTCTTGAACTTTCATTAACCGATTCTGCCATTAAATCTCTGCTGTACTTTTGGCCAACTTGGCCAAAAGTTTTACCCTGATGATTTAATGCTTCAAGTTTCAACTTATAAGCAAACGCTTTTTCGGATGGCAAGATATGCTCTCTGTGAAGATTACTGTCAACGAGCATAACTGCCGCCTCGTCACGGGTTACGGCATAAATTAAAGCAGGTACTGTTTCCAGCCCTGCTTTTACTGATGCTCTTAGTCTGCGATGACCTGAGATTATCTCATACTCATCGTCTGTGTTTTCAAGTGGTCTTACAACAATCGGCGAGATAACACCCTTCTGCTGAATACTGTCTATCAGAGAGTTCATCTCTTCATTGTCTAAGACCTTATAAGGATGTCCTTCAAAGGGACGGATTTTTTCTACCGGGATATTTACCGGTGATTTCAAATTATTATTCATTTATTTTCCTCCATAATAATATAATCTTTTACTTTTATTTCTCTGTCTGCGTTCTTCTTTTACAAGGTTTAAATACTTTCTTATTGAAAAATTTTTGGTGCCATCATATTTCTGAAGATATTCATGCGATGTAATTTCTCGCTCATACTCCTTTTCTTCAGAGTTATTAGTTTCATTGCTTTCAATAATTCTGCAAAGCTCTTCGGGATGCATATTTATCACCTCTCTTCATAATCTTTTTCTTTGTTCCTTTGTCTTTCGGGGAAGTACCATTCACGGATAAGTTGTTTTTCCGTTTCAAGCTTTTCCTCAAGCTCGGGACTGTCTTTTATAATTCTCTTGGCAAGCTTCAGCTTTTCACGAAGTTCACCGATTTCAGCCGTTAAAAAATCCCGACGGGCAACAAGGTCTTCCTTTGCCGTCGGGTCTTTGCATCTTCTTATCTGATTGTAGATTTTATTACGCTGACTTTTCAGCTCCTCAATACGAAGCTCTGTCTTTGAAATAAACTTGTCAACCTCTGCAAAATCATAAAGCTTTTCATTTATTGCAAGGTCAATCTGGTCCTGCATAAATTCAATCCTCGGAGACGAGTATTTCATTTTTTGTGTGAACGGATGCGGGTTGCAGTTGTTCTTCTCGGCTATTGCTCCTGCAAAAAGCAGAGCAAGAAATAAAAGTGAAATAACAGGAGCACCAATTACGGCACCGCCCACAATCAGTTTTGTAAAATCTGAAACCATTCGGTTGAAATACTCAGGATGTCTGTAACATTCTCTTGATTCTTTAAACTCATAACCCTTGTAATCGAAAACGAATATCTGCCTCCTCAAAAAATCATTAGCATATAAATAATTTCTGAAATTGTTGTTTGCAGTAAATTTATCCTGAGAGTAAATCCGTTCTCTGATTTTTTCATAGGTGTAAATTTCACCGAGGGTTGTGAGCTTCACTGCGTGCTCATCATTACGATAAGCTATCTTTCCGTTATCAAACCAATAACCTTTCTGTGTCATTATTCTGAAAAACTGTTTTTCATTTGCACTTCTTATACTTGCGTAATCAATATCGTCACGCATATAATCGTATTTTGTTTTGATGCCTTTCTGCATTGCTTTGTAAACATTGTATGGTATTCGTTTGCCTTTTGGGTTTTCAATAACAGACAAACCGTGTTCAAGACAAACCTCATCACTTGTTTTTCTGAAAAGCTGATACATAGCTTTGTTTTCATTCATCTTTCTTCCGTCAGTCATTGAAACGGAATTTATTACGATATGACAGTGAACGCAATTTGCATTAAGGTGAGTTGCGACAATCATTTCATAATCCTTGCCCCACATTTTATTTGCAACCTCCATTGCAACCTGCTGTGCTTCTTCGGGTGAAACTTCACCGGGCTTGAAAGAAATATATGCGTGATATGCAACAACTCCGTCAGTCTTTCCGTAAATCTCTTTGGTATCAATCATCTGTCTTGCGGCAATATCAGGGTCACAATTGATTCCCTCAACGAGAAGTTTCTTCTCATTTTCGAGATTTGTTTTTTCATCATCGGCTGCATAATGAAGCGCATCAATTAAATCTGAATATTTCGAAAGGTCAGTTTTACTTTTATTTGAAGCGTAATCAACAACCTGTGAAAGATTATTTCTTACCGCCCAAATTCTTGTTACAGCCATTCTCGGTTCGCTTCCTTACCGGGTTTGAAATATTTTGAGATATCAGCTTCAAGCTTTCTGACTTCGTTTAAAACAGCTTTGCATTCATCAGCATCAATATATCCAATTGAATTCGCTTTAGCTGTAAGCTGATTAAGGTTAGTACCGACTCTTCGAAGCTCAATAATAAACTGCTTATAATCGACGGGCGGAGCCTCGACCAATCTTTTACCGAGAATTAGAGCGCGGATGAGCACGCTTCTGTTTACTCTTAACCTATTGCAAAGATTTTCTAATATCTGATTTTCTTCTTTGCTGAGATACACATGAAAGTCTATATCTCTTGTTCTTTTACTCATAGGAATTCTCCTTTCTCTGTTTTTTCTGTGTTGTAAAAACGGATGTTTTTACGGATTTGAGGATACAAATCCAATGCTTGCTAAACTTCGGACATGGGAAACTCAAGCGTTGGTTTGTCCTCGTTTTAATACCGACCGGAAATAAGATTTACTTCCGTATCAGGTGCGTTTCTGATTTTTAAGGTTCTTACTGTTTCGCTTTCCGTTTTCGGACTTAGCCTTCTTTGCTTCCTCGGATTCAGGTGTCAGTATCATAAAGGTAATATTTTCAAGCTTCACTGCAGCTCGAAGAAAACCCGGTTCTTCATCATCAATGATATACACTGCCCCCGGAACTTTTTCGTTCAGCTCAAGAATTGATTCGTTAAGCTTTTTCGTATAGCTTTCAACCTGAATTTCATCATCGCCCTTTTCAAACCACAGATGTGTTTCTTTAGCCTTTGACATTTTACTTCCCTCCTTTCAAAAATTTTTAAGGTGTGTTTTTTCAGCGTTTTTCATCGGAATACCTTCCGTGTTTTTTGAGCACTTATCGGATAGATTTTCCTTGAACGATGATTTGTTCAAAGAAAAATTTCTATCGGCTGAACGGAAATTCCGATAAAAAAAGACCAACTGAAAAACAGTCGGTCTTAAGGTTCAGTTATTTGTTTCAGCAATGTTTTGTCACCCGGCAGTACAGACTGGAGCAAATATTTGCAGATAATGTGACTCGGTGTTATGAGCTGAGGACAGGTGTGAGTATCACCGTCATCAAGCAACAGACAGTTTTCTTCATAACAGTTACAGCATCGCGTTTTAATCAGCGTTGATACGTTCTCAAATAACTGCCGGTTAAGTTTTAATTTTTGCATTAGGTATGCCTCCTTTCTTTTGAATTTTTGATATAAAAATACACCCGTCAGAATCTGACGAGTGCTATGTAAAAAATAGTAAAGCTGAAAAATGTGACGCAGTATTCATACACCGGAATCTGCATTTGTGGGGGCAGTTATTAAATATTTCCACACAATTGAAAAGCGTTATAAACATGTGATATAATTGAAAAATGAAGGGAGATATATTTATGATTTACTGCACGGGCGATACACATGGCGATTGGACTAAATTCTCTACAAAAATATTTCCTGAACAAAAAGAAATGTCGCGTGATGATTTTGTAATTATTTGTGGTGATTTCGGTTTGTGGAATAATAACAATGAAGAAAATTATTGGTTGAAATGGTTGAATAACAAACCGTTCACAACACTTTTTGTTGATGGCAACCATGAAAACTATACACGTCTAAACAGTGAATTTGAAACTGTTGATTTTCACGGCGGTAAAGCCCACAAAATTCGTGATAATATTTATCATCTGATGCGCGGCTATGTTTTTGATATTTGCGATAAAAAGATATTTGCTTTTGGCGGTGCAAAAAGTCACGATATTAATGACGGAATTCTTGACCCAGCCGACTTTAAAACAAAAAGAGAGTTTAATAAAGAATATAAACATTGGTCAAAAGCTAATAAGATGTTTCGCGTAAACAACATTTCTTGGTGGAAAGAAGAAATGCCAACCGAAGAAGAAATGAACTTCGGATTAAATACGCTTGCCGAACACAATTATGAAGTTGACTTTATAATCACTCATTGTGCTCCCCAACAAGTTGTCGCAATGTTTTCAGGTGGTTGTTATAAATCCGATGAGTTAACTGAGTATTTTGATATCATTAATGAAAAGGTTAAATTCAAAAAATGGTTTTTCGGACATTATCATGACAACAAACAAATAATGTGTGACTTCATTATGCTTTACGAACAAATAATCAGAATTGCTTAAATCAAAATCAAACATTTTTAGGGAACAAATTGAACTTATTTACAGTCAGTTTGTTCCCTAAGTTTTTATTACTTGCCGAAAGCGAAAAAATCAGACCGATTGGAAACCCAAAATCTGACCGATTGGGAATTCAACGGATGCTTTTTATCCGTTGGTTTAACTGTAACACCTCACTCGTAAAACAACTTCCGTTACAGTTGTAGTAACGGGCCATTTTGACCCATTACTGTAACCGTAACACGACAATCATAATTTTTGCGTTACAGTTATTCCAAATGGCCAAAATGGCCACTTGGGGAAATGTCGTTACAGTTATAGTAAGTGATCTTTTGGGTCACTTACTACTTCCGTAACACGCTCACGATAGGCCTTTTGTCTGCAAGCGTTACTGCAGTACACCGCACCTGACCTCTTCGGTGTAAAAGTAGTACCACAGCTTTTACATACGGTGTTTTCACGCTTTTTGAGACTCTTTCTCCGTTTTACATACATTGCGCCCACATTGCCTTGCTGACAGTGATAGCAAAACTTCACACAGTGAACCTGAGTGAAATACACCCGTTCACATCCCTTGCAGATAATCCTCCTGACGGGTGCATATTCATCCCCTCTGCCGGAAATCTGCAGATACCAGATGTATTTCAGATCTTCCTGATACTTATATTCATATTCAGCGTGTGTCATTTTTATGTTCTCCTTTATTGATAGTTTAGTGATTTGGGAAACTACTGTATTAATCCCTTTAAGCCGCTTGCCGAAAGACGAATAACCTTGTCTTTTCCCCCTCTGATTATTTAATGTAGAAAAAATCGAAAATCATACAGAATCACGAAACAATAAAAAACGATGTGCGAAACAACGCTCAAAGCCTTATATATCAAGGCTTTTCAGCATATATATAATTTCAAGCACAATAATCGAAACAAAAATTTTTATAAAATTATCTTCAAATCCATAAAACAAAAAAACTACCTCGCAGGATGACTATTCCTTGCGAGGTAGTTTGCAATTATAATGATATTTACTTGTTATTTATAACAGACATCAAATGCAGGACGCATTTCTTCCACCTGTTCACGATTGATTCCGTATTTTGTTGCGAGCTGCACCCAGTTGTTTCTTACTACACTCAGAATTTCTTCAGCGATGCTTTCAGCATCATTGATTTTTATATCAAAATACTCTGCTGCTTCAACAGCCAACTCGATCGAAATACTGTTGTCGTAACTGTCAACATTCAAGGCTAATGTATCTCCGTAAGGCACAGGATTCACATCATATAACGGAGACAGCTTCCATCCTTTTTCTGCCAGAATAAAGCCGTGGTTTCTCAGATGGTCGTCTGTATTTGATACAGCCATATTAAATACTATACGCTTAAAAAGCTCAAGTAAATCCTCTTTGGGATATGCACCGTAGGACTTTATGAATTCAACAATATCAATATAGCTTGAACCGTCATCACCTGATGCACCGTCACTCTTACCGAGCATCGTCATAGCAGATGCAAAATGAATTCTCCTTTTTCCGTCTCTGTCAAAGCGTTTAACAAGAAAGGTACTTCCATCCTTTGAGAATTTTTCTAATTTGGATTCGGGTACATCAAGCTTACACATTCTTGCTAAATCATGTACAACCTTTTCCCATGCACCAACATTGTAATCGTCATTTTTAGAGGGAAATTTAGCAATCCACAGGTTGCCCTTTTCATCTTCAACAGTTGCTTTTGGTCTTGCTCCGCCAAGTGATGAGCCTGGCTTCAATAATTGCTTGAGCCACTTTTCATTCAGGATGTTTTCATCCTTTTCAAACTGACGGGATGCTTCTTCTAAGGAACGCAGAGTTGCCCATGGTGGTGCAGCTGTTTCTTTATCATCTGATAAAAACGGACCGTCTTCTGTTTCTTTAAATCTGATTGCACCCACACGGGTTTCATCATATACACCAAGCAGAAAATCGCTGTCATAGAGCTTGTTTGGTTTTCTGTCTTCTTTTCGTGCCTGTATTGCCTCGCGTCGTTTCATAAGCACTCTGCCCCAGCGGTCAGGCGAAGCATCTGCAAACAAACCAAAAATCTGTTTTGTTGTGTATTGTCTTCCTGTAAACATTGAAAGGTCCGGGTCAAGATGGTAACGGAAGTTTGTGTTCCTCAACCACTCTTCATCATATTCAAATGAATAATGCTCTGTCCCTCGGAGCGAATCCACATACAGAACGCCTAATTTCTGAGGCTCTGCAGAGCTGAAATCCTCATATACAAAAATCTTCTTTTCCATTATTTATCTCCCTTCGGAGCTCTCTTTTTTACTTGCATATTCATATCTTGCATCTTTTTGCCAAACTCATCATCCTTGGCAACGAGCAGTAAATCTTTATCCATATTATTAAGAGCATGTAAAACAGCGGCATAAATTCCTATAGCAACAGACGGGCTTCCTTTTTCAACATTCCAAAGTGTTGCACGGCTTATTCCGGCTCTCTCAGCAACAAGTTCTACAGATAATTGTCTGCGAAGTCGGGCTAATTTAATCTGTTCACCCATTGTTTCCAATATTTTCTCTGTACTCGGCAATACCGTTACTGCTTTCTTTCCCATGCTAATCACCTCTCATAATGTTTATAATTATAAACGAATTGTTGCATTTTGTCAATATATATAAACGTTATTATATTATGCTCCATTTTAATAATTATTATTCTCCGAACAATAAAACTACACAAATCCTATGACACACGCTTTCACAGAACAAAGTCCGTTTTATTGGACAGTAAAATTTGTATAATGACTATGGACTATGATATAATTTCTGTCAGGAGGTGGTAAAGAATGAATGACAAAGGCTTCTTCTATGCCGATTACAGTGTCGGTAAAGTAACCGTTACATCAAAAACTGTTGATGCCGGACTGTATACGGTTAAACTGCTTAATCAGTATTACAAGGATGATACTGCCGCAAGAATATCCGTTTTCAGAGCTGGGAACTGGGAGCTTGAAGATATGCTCTCCAAAGGCTATCTGAATCCTCGGATTTTTGTTGAAGCCGTAACCGTAATCAACAATATATTTACTGCCTTGCCGAAACTGAAACCTTTTAATCTGATTGATATTGATAGTGAAAAGGAACGAATCGCAAAGCTTTTCACCTATGAAAATGCCGAAATATTAGATGAATACTTCCGTCGTAAGGGTAAGCTTCAGAACATCAAAGAGGAATACATCATCCTCGGAATCCTGCCGCCCGAATATGATAAGGACTTTTTCGCTAAGGCAGAAAAGCTGCTGAACGAGGTAAACACAACTCTCGGTTTTTACGATAACCTCGGTGATGATATTACTCTTGCGTTCAATAAGCTCAAAAGATTTGTGTCAAGGCTCGGTGAATTGGAGAAATTCAGCAAAGAAAATCTGTCGCAGCTTGCCACCGATATTTTCGGTGAAAAGGTTATTCCAACGAACACGGAATACACATCGGAAAGTCTTGTCGCCCGAAGGCTGTATTTCAACAGCTTTTACAGCTTTATTGTTACGGATTTGTTTGAGGGAATACAGTACGGACATTATCCGAGGCAATGTGAAATCTGCAATAAGCACTTTCTTATGCTGACTGCAAGACGACAGAAGTACTGTAACGGATATGCACCTTTTAATTACAAGGGTAAGCGGGTTACCTGCAGAAGATATGCGGCATATATAAACCTGAAAGAAAGATGCGAAAACGACCCCGCCCTGAGAATTTACAGAAACCGTTGCGGTTCAATACGTGTAGATAAAAGCAGAGGCAAAATCACACCTGAGTTTGCAGAGCTGGCAACAAGGCTGGCCGAAGACAGAATGTACCGTGCGGTGGAAGAAACAGAATATGAGCTCACCCAATATCCAAAGGATATGGAAAAGAAAAAACTGTATGAGGATACGGCAAAATCAATGAAGTAAGGAGGTGTCACCCGTGAGAGAATGGCAACAGGACCTTGTTATGTACAGAATAATACCTGCTCCGCCTAAAATGGAGCTTCAGGAATACATTGAGCTTTACTGCAAAGAAAAAGATGAAAAATACTTCTTGTGGTTTCTTCATTATTATGAAAATACGCTCAACACAAAGGTTATGGGTTGGGTGCAGAACTATGCAATGCCCGGTCATTTTCAGGATATGAAGCAAACCTTCATTATAGGCATGTGGAAAGCCTTGCAGGAATATGACCTTTCACGGGATATACCTTTTGTGAAGTTCAAGGAAAACACGGCAAAGCGTGAGGTTCACGAGTACATTCGTAAAATGAGACGGGGCTTTACGGTACAGAGCTTTGATGAAGATTTAAGGCTTCGCAAAGCAATGCGCCTGTTTTATGAAAACGAAGAGAAAACCGACGATATAACAATGCAGAAAATAGCAGAGGAAATCGGTGTAACAAAAGAAAAGGCAGAAGAAATCATCCGTTCAGGTTTACAGAACACAAAGTTTGTTGAGTTTTACAGACAGTATGCTGACGAAGACGGTGAAGAAAGCCGAGAAGAGGTTGCTTCTGATGATAGCTCCCGCCCTGATGTTCTTTGTGTTAAATTCGAACGAGCAAATCTTGTGATGGATGTCTTTGAAGATGCTCTCAACTACCGTGAACGGGCCTTGGTTTCGGAGCACCTTGCATTCTGCAGAGACTGCTACTCAACCGAGGTTCCCGATTATGAAAATCCTGATTACAAAGGCAATCCCACCTACAAACCACGCAAACCTAAAACCTTTGAAGAATTAGCCTTCGACCACAGAGTTTCATCCCCCGCAACAGCAGATTCAAACTACAGAAAAGCACTTAACAAGATGAAGAAAAAGCTGCTTGAAACAGGATATGATTTTTAAGAAAAGGAGCTGATATTATGCCTGACCTTGGTGACTTTTATGCTTTTAAAATGACATCTTCCGGTGGTGGTTCTGGTGGTGGTAAGAATAATAATTCAGTTGGTGGAACGGGATGTTATACGGCACTGATTGTGTTGGCCGTTATTGGTTGGGTGTTGTGGTTGATTGGGAAGTTTTTGACATAAAACTCTTGTTATTATTAACAATGAATTTGACTATATATTGTAGCTTTCGACAAATTTCGATTTTCGGTGTTACTTTTTATGCTTGTGAGCACTTATATATTAAATACTATCTTTGCATAAAAACAAACTTAATAGTTAAAATTCTAATTTATTCCGCATAAAACCACAAAGAATTCTTGCAGTTTATAGCGTTTTATGTTATGATATAGAGGTATAATTCTATTCTCATAAAAGCGAGGAGTTTAGCATGGAAAATAACATCGAACGCTGGTATTCAATGAAAGAAATATGCGACCATCTCGGCGTTAGCAGAGATACAATTATGACCTGGATTGAGAAGTATGATTTACCTGCAACTCAAATCGGACGTCTTTGGAAATTCAAGATTAGTGAAGTTGATAATTGGATGAAATCCAGACAGCAAAATCAATAAGAATTTCGATTACAGTTATACACAAGGAGTTACATATGCAGATAAATAAACACGGCTCGTTTTATATAAGAAACGGATGGCCAACAAAAATTATTGACGCTATAAATGAAAATGCCAATATCTTTTCTCCAAACAATGAAGCTAACGCTGTTGATAATATCGGCGTTGGTAGAGTTATGGTAAAAGCTCTTCGTTATTGGTCCACTGCAATGGGCATAACGATAGAAGGCAAAAACCAGCAGGGTATTTGTCATACCCTTTCAAGTCTCGGCGAAATGATTGATAGATTCGATCCGTATTGTCAATCAATTGGCACCCTTTGGCTTTTACACAGAAATTTGTCTTGTAATATTAATGAAGCCACAGCCTGGGCTTGGGCTTTTAACAAATATCAACCCAAGACTTTTACAAGAACTAGTTTTGTTGATTCCTTTTATTCATATATTCAAACTAATGGTGGCACATATGCAAGGAATGCGATTGAAAAAGAATTTGGATGTTTTAAAAATACATATGTTAGCGAAAGCAGTTTTGATATCAGTAAGATAATTGATGAGGACAACGTTCCATTCTTTGCCCCCCTCAGGTTAATTGAATATTTAGGTAATGATACTTATGAAAAAAGAAGAATATCATCTAAAGATGTGCCTATTGATATCTTCAATTATGCAATTCTGATGGATAATGCTGAGCATTTATTGCAAAGCAGACAAATTAGCATTGACCACCTCCTTGAAAACGAGAATCAAGTGGGCAAATATATGAATTTAAGTTACTCTGTTTTACTTGAATTATTACAACAACTTGAAAACCTCAAAAGAATAAACGTTGTAAATAATTTTGGTAATAGATATATAGAGATTCATGATGCAGATTTTGAAAGAATCTTAGAAGACTACTATACTAGTTTGTGAGGTGATACAAGTGTCTTACATTGATTTAATTCGTCAGGAAGGCGAATACAATTACTCTGCAAATATTCAATACGATATTGAAAACGATAAAAAAATGTTGCGTTTTATTCCTAATGAGACAACTGTATCCCTTTTGCGAGAATATTTTACAGACATTACAAAAACAGCTCCTGCAAACCATGCGCGTATTTTATATGGTTCATATGGAACTGGAAAGTCTCATTTTCTTACAGTTCTTACTATGCTACTTGGAAAACTTCATAGTAATGGTGTTGCATTTAATACTTTTATCCAAAGAGTTGCAGAATATGATCCTGCATTAGCTTCAGATATCAAAAGTTTTATTATTAACAAAGACCGTAAGCCTCTTTTAGTAGTTCCTATTGTTTTCGATTTTGAAGATTTTGATAGGTGTATATATTTTTCTTTAAAGAAGAAGCTCGAGAATATTGGTGTTGAAATTAGTTTTAAAACTTTTTATGATCAAGCAACAGCTCTTTTAACTCAATGGAAAAGTAATACAGAGTCTAACAGTAAGCTTATTGAAGCTTGCAAATCTTCTGGTATATCATTAAAAAAACTGGAAGAAAAATTAGCTACATTTGACAAGAACTCCGAAAGATTGTTTCAGCAAGTTTTTGCTCAGATGACATTCGGTGTTAAGTATATCTACGAAGTTTCCAATGTGGCAGAAATTATAAACCAAACAAATGATGCTATTGCAGACCAGTATTCTGGAATTGTATTTGTTTTTGATGAGTTTGGTCGTTATATGGAAGATAATATAAAAAAGATTAAAGTTAAGTCTGTACAGGACTTGGCAGAATTTTGCGATCATTCCAATGCAAACAATCATATTATTTTGGTTTCACACAAGGAAATAAGTCAGTATACTCAAAAATACGGAAAAAATATCGCATCAGAGTGGAAAAAGGTAGAAGGGCGATATAAAGCTACCCCTATTAACGATAAACAAGATCAATGTTTGTCATTAATTAAGAACATCATTCTTAAAGCCCCTGATGTTTGGGATGAATTCCAAGAAGCCCATAGAAACGAGCTGAACAGAATATATTCTGAAGGTCTTGACTTCAAAGGTTTTCTTATTGATGTTTCAAAAGAAAATCCTTTTGCTGGAGGGTTCCCCCTTCATCCAATAACTCTTTACGCACTGGATAAACTTTCAAAGAAAGTAGCACAAAACGAAAGAACCTTCTTTACTTATTTAGCAAGTAAAGAGGAAAACAGTTTATACCGTTTTTTAATCAGACATGAATTAGATGATTTTCATTTTGTTGGAATTGATGAAATTTATGACTACTTTGAACCGAACATAAAGTCAGTACAAAGCGATGAAAGTTATAGTTGGTATAAAAACTTAATTTCAGCCCTTTCAAAAATTAATTCAAACATTTATGATGATACACCTGAAGTAAAACTGTTAAAAGTTATTGCTACTATCGGCATAGTCAATGATTCAAGTGCCCTTGTAGCAAACAAAGCAACACTTTGTAATGTTATTGATTGTCCCAACGATATTCTTGAAAACGCATTAACAAGCTTGTGCGAACGAAGAGTTATTAAATACTCCGGTTCTTATGATAGATATGAGTTTTTTGAAGCAAGTATTTATGATGTTGAGGCTATGATAGAAGAAGAAAGTCAAGGCGTACAAGACGAAGCTGTTGCTAATACCTTAAACGAAGAATTCGTTGATTTTGTACTATATCCATACAGTTATAACAGAGAATATAAAATATCACGCGTTTTTATTCCTGTGTATGTTACATCAAACTCTTTGCTTAATCAGAGAACCCTTATTAACAAACTTGGACACTATTATGATGGAGCTCTAATTATGCTGCTTGCGGATCAAGAGGAAAGCATAGAAAACATTTGTGATAAATCGCTTAATTTAGATAGAACCATATTCTTTGTTAATACTGAAACACAGAATTTAATTAAAGCTGTTAAGCGATATGTCGCGGTGAAGTCTCTTGAAAATCAAAAAGCGAGATATATAGATAAAGATCCGTCGTTTGAAAAAGAGTTAATGTATTTTAAGAAGGAAATAAGCACTATAATCTTTTCTTCGATACATGAATGGAAAAACAATTATTCCGAAGAGACATTTGTTGTAGCAGAAGGCGAACATAAAATTTCTGTTAAATCCTTTAAAACTCTTTCTGATGTTGCCAGTAATATCTGCTTAAATACTTTTTATAAAACCCTTGTTGTCAATAACGAACTTTTAAACAAAAATAATGTTTCTGCATCTATAACTGTGGCAAAGAAGAATGCTATTGCTAATATCATAAACGGCTATTCAGCTATCAATTATTATGATTTGCCATATTTATCACCAGATTATATTTGTATAAGGTCTCTCCTTGCAAAAAATGGTTTAATTGAAGGTTTAGAAGATGTTGTTCAAAACGAGCTTTCAGATGGAAGCCTGCCGCAAAACGATTTACAGGACCTTATGAATACTTACATAGGGAAAGGTAAGAAAGATTATGTTGGTTTTGACACCATTATTTCGGAACTTAAAGCTCCTCCTTATGGACTCCGAAGCGGATATCTGTCGATATTGCTTGCACATATATTGATGCCATATAAGAAATCTCTTATTATTAGCAGTCACAATATTGAACAAGAATTATCGGTGGAACTTTTCGAGGAGATTGTACGCAGACCCAATGATTATTCATTCTCTATTGCTTCTTGGTCTAAAGAACAGACAAATTTTTTAGACTCGCTTGAAATGATGTTCAAAGACTACATTAGAGAAGATTCATTGAATAAGAACAGATTGAAAGCAATATATGAAGCGATGCTTTCTCACTATAAAAACGTTAGCAAATTTGCAAGAACAACACAGATCTATGTTTCTGATGAAACAAAACTGTACCGTAAAGTTCTTGAAAAAAGCACAACAAATTATTCTTCGTTCTTTTTCAAGAAACTTAAAGATTTGGGTTCTGACTTCGATTCTGCGATTAGTGTTATTAATAATTCAAAGATTGATTTAGAAAATGCCACATTGGGATTATCAAATAAGCTAACAAATGAATTTTTATCAGTTTTTGATGTTTCTAGTAATATTCCTTTGTGCGAAATAATTGAAAACAGATACAAAAACACTTGGGAAGCAAAACGCAAAAAATCATTTGATTATTATACAAATGCTTTTTTAGAACTTGCCAGTAAGGTAACAGCCGCAGATGACGATTACGCAATAATCTTAAACATCTCAAAAGTTCTTACCGGATTTGAACTTGTATATTGGAATGATTCACACAAAAATGAGTTCGTTACTCGTTTGAAAGAAATCAAAACAAAACTTGATTCATATGAAGCATCTGAATCTCTTACTGGAAAAGAAGCAAAAATGACTCTTGTTACATCAAGTGGCATTGAAAAAACTCTTGTTTTTGATAAAGCAGAACTTGGTGCACTGAGCCAGACGGTAAAAAATAAGATTAATGCTACATTTAATAATTTTGCTATGGCTATTTCTTACGATGATAAGGTTCAAATAGTTTTATCAATTCTGGAAGATTTAATGGAAGGAAAATAATTATGTCAAGAATGGTATATTGGTGTCCTGAATGTGAGATACCCGTAATAGACAACTCAATATGCCCTATTTGTGGAACAAAAGGAAAGCAAATATCACAAAGTGGTATTTGCAATCCTGTGTTTCTCCAAGAAAAACGATTGCTTTCAAAAATATTGAACGATAATATTGATAATAAAAATATTTGGTATTTAGGAAGCAGTTATTATCTTATTGACGGAAAAAGAATTCGTGTTCCTTATGTCGATTATTACAAAGCAAAAAAGCATTTGGAAGTTGCAGATGATTTAAGAAACGATATCGAAAACGATGATGAAATTCCAAACCAAGAACTATTTATCAAAGCTAATGAGAGACATATTAATGAGTTGATTTATGAGGCAGAAAATTATATCAATTCTCTTGTTGGAGAGTTAAAGGGCAAACCAGGCCCAACTTATATGCCTACTGTTTCATTTTCAGGAGGTAAGGATTCTACCGTTGTTAGTAGAGTGGTTCGAGATGCTTTACAAGATGAATCTATTATTCATTATTTTGGTGATACAACTCTTGAATTTCCTAGTACGCATATTTATGTTGACAGTTATTTCAGAGGGGAGAATCCCTTTACTCCAATGATTCCTAGTGAAACTGACAACGACTTTTTTAAACTTTGTAAAGTTTTTGGCCCTCCCAGTAGACGCGAGCGTTGGTGCTGTACAATATTCAAAACAAGTAATTTGAACTCTGAGTATCAAAATCTTGTTGGTAACAGTTTGACTTTTTTAGGCATTCGTCACAGTGAATCTAAAGAAAGGCAGAAATATGAAAGAACACAAGACCACTCGAAAATTGGCTCTCAGATTAACGCTATGCCAATCATAGACTGGTACGATTGCGATGTTTGGTTATATATACTTTATAAAGGTATCAAGTTCAATGATGCTTATCGTTGGGGTTATAAAAGAGTTGGTTGTTGGTGTTGTCCAAACAATTCCGATTGGTCAATGATGTTAACCGATATATATTACCCTGAGTTGAGCAACAAATGGAAACAAACACTTTACGATTTTGCAGTTAAGACAAACAAAACAGATATCGAAGACTACATTGAAAGCGGCAAATGGAAAAGTCGAAAAGGCGCAAGTGGTCTTGAAACAAGAAATGTTAGTATTGCCGATACTCCTTGTAATTTATCGGATAAAGCAAGAAACATTATCATAAAAAGAAAACTCAACAGAGATGTCATTGAGTTTTTCAAACCTTTTGGTGAAATATCTGTATATGATAATGACGATGCCACATATATAACCATTACGGAAAAAGAGCAAACTGATGCAGATGGGATTTTTCATCCGAGAAGAAAGGTTTGCGAATTAGTTATAACTTTTGGTACACCTGTACTTAAGGTTTTACCCGCAAAAGGCACCGATGTTCAGCTGTTAGTAAACAGACTGAAATGTCAGATGAGAAAATATCAATACTGCATCCGTTGTACTGCTTGCGATTCTGTTTGTCCTTACGGTGCTATTAATACTATGGGTGAAGGTCGATATCAAGTGGAAGAAAGCAGATGTAAGCAGAATTTAGCCGTTTGCTCTAAGTGTATAGCAAAATTTTATAACGGCTGTATTACTTGCCAGGTTTTGGCGGGCAAAAAGAATGATTTGCCAGATGATATAGACTCATAAAGGGGTGATTTAATGATTTATTTCGATAATGCTGCTACTACTCGTAAGAAACCGGAAGAAGTATATGATGCTTTTAACTTTTATGTAAGAGAAATTGGCACTAGCCCCGGAAGAGGTAGTTATTCTTTGGCTATACAAGCATCAAGAATGTTATATCAGTCAAGAAAAACGGTTTGCGAATTTTTTGGAGCAACAAATCCAAGCAATGTTGTGTTCACAAAAAACTCAACAGAAGCAATCAATTTCTTTTTCAATGGTTTTTTGAAAAAGGGTGACCATGTTCTTATAAGTCCGTTTGAACATAACGCAGTATTGAGACCCCTACATTCATTAAAAGAAAAAGGAATAATTGATTATACTATTTTGCCTGAAACTGCATTTTGCTCAGAAAGCATAGATTTAGTTGACTACATTAAAGATAATACAAAATTGCTAGCCATCACTTTCGCTAGTAACTTAACAGGACAATTTGTATTTAATTCGAATTTATCAAAAAAAGCGAAGGAAAATGGCTTAATAGTTTTTGTTGACGCTTCTCAAGGAGCAGGGAAAAAACTAATCAATATGGCTCGTGACAACATAGATTTTTTAGCTTTTACCGGACATAAAGATTTGTTAGCTTTACCCGGCGTTGGCGGATTTGTGGGACTTTCTGATTTTAAATTTGAGCCTTTTGTTCAGGGTGGAACGGGCATTCACGGTGAAAGTTATACAAATCCTGAAGCTTATCCGGATTCATATGAAGCAGGAACTTTAAATATGCCAGCGATTTGGTCATTAAAAAACTCTATCGATTATATAAATTTGCACTTGAAAGATTCATGTAAAAAAGAAAAAGACCTGTTGTGTCTTTTTATAGAAGAACTTTCAAAGATTGAAAAAGTTGTGTTATATAAACAAAAAGCAGAGAGAGTTCCTACTTTTTGCTTTAACATAGAAGGAAAGCCTTCTAACGAAGTGGTAAAATATTTAAGTGATAATGATATTTGCGTTAGAGGTGGTATACATTGTGCCATTTTAGCACATGAAACTATCGGTACTGTGAAAACAGGTGCAGTGAGAGTAAGTATCAACGCCTTTAACACAAAAGAGGAAATATACAAGTTTATTGATGTAATTAAGGAGCTTTAAGATGCATCTTGTATTTTATAAAACAAACGATGTTTTTGTCGCAGAAGAACTTTTGACAAGCAAGAATATTGAAGTTGAAATAGTTCCTACTCCCGTTCAAGATAAGGCCTATTGTGGGGTATGTGTGCGAGTTGATCAACTTACAGAACAAATAATATCTATTTTATCAGACTTGGAATACGAAACCGTAAAGTGAGGTGTTTGTATTGGGTTACGAATCTCTTGAAATATTGCGAAGTTATAAGACAAATAAAAACGATGTCGTCAGGGAATTTTATTTGCCAATTTTAAAAGAATCGGTTTTATATAAACGAGCTGTGGGCTTCTTTTCATCTACAGCTCTTATTGAGTTATCTAAAGGCATATCCGGTTTAATCAAAAATGGTGGAAAAATCAAATTTATTGTTTCGCCGTTATTATCCGCAGAAGATATAGATGCAATTCAAAAAGGTTATGATGAGAAAGAAATAATCAAAAATTCACTTTTAAGAGAATTCAAGGAACCTCAAAACACCTCTGAAGCAGAACGCCTTAATTGGCTTGCTTATCTTATAGCAAATGGACACTTAGATATTAAAGTCGCATTTACACCGCCAAATAAAGCAACAGGTATGTATCATGAAAAAATCGGCATTATCTACGATGTTTATGGAAACAGAGTCGCTTTTACAGGATCTATGAATGAAACTATAAATGCTTTTCACAACAACTATGAATCTATTCAGGTTTTTAATTCACTTACCCAAGAAGATTACCAAAGAGTAGTTGATATTGATAATGATTTCGACTCTTTATGGAACGGAAGAGAAGACAATATTAAGGTTATTGAATTTCCTGATGTTGTAAAAGAAAAACTTGTTTCTTATAAAAATGATACTCCTAATTTGAATCTTGATAAAATTGAAGTTGAAGATTCATTGGAAATCATTATACCTAAACCTGGTGTTCCATTTATTCCTGTTGAATTGCATTCATATCAAAAGAAGGCTATAGATAAATGGGCGAAAAATGGTTATTGCGGTATATTTGATATGGCAACAGGTACAGGAAAAACTTATACAGGCTTAGGTGCAGCAGCAAGACTTTTCAAAGATAAACAAAAAGCGGCAATTATTATTGTGTGCCCTTATCAACATCTTGTAGAACAGTGGGTTGAGGATATTGAAAAATTCAACATGAAGCCTACTATAGGATATTCAGCATCTAAACAAACTAATTGGAAAAAACGTTTGCAAGATGATATAGAGGATTTCAAATTAGGTATTATAAATACATTCTGTTTTGTTACAACAAATGCTACATTCTCTTCTGAATTTGTGCAAAAACAACTTAATCGACTTGGCAAAGATACGCTATTAATGATTGATGAGGCTCATAATTTCGGCTCACCTAATTTAGCTTTATGCTTAAACCCAAAAATCGAGTACAGATTGGCATTGTCTGCTACACTTGATAGACATGGAGATCCCGAAGGTACTGCAATTTTGTACAACTATTTTGGAGAAAAAAGCATAGAATATGATTTGGCTAGAGCTATCGCAGAAGACAAGCTTACACCATACTATTAAAATCCCGTTGCTGTATGCTTAGAAGACGATGAGTTCGAAAAATATAAAAACTTATCTTATGAAATTGCAAAAGAATGTCATAAAGATAAAAATGGTAAAATTAAGGTTACAAATCGAGGAGAGCGTAAAATGCTCGAACGGTCACGTGTAATCGCTGGGGCAAGAGCTAAGCTTCCAAAGCTCAAAGAACTGATGGAAGAATACAAGGATGATACTCATATCTTAGTTTATTGCGGTGCAACAAGCATCGAGCGATTTGAAGAAGATGCATCAGAGCGGGATGATGAAGGCGAACGTCAAATTGTTGCAGTTTCCAAAATGCTTGGAAATGAACTTAAGATGAAAGTCACTCATTTCACTTCTAACGAGTCCGCAAGAGAGAGAGAATATATAAAAGAGGCTTTTGATAAAGCGGATCCCTATCAAGCAATTATTGCAATTAAATGTTTGGATGAGGGTGTTAATATTCCAAGTATTAAAACCGCGTTCATACTTGCGAGTACGACTAATCCCAAGGAATATATCCAAAGACGAGGTCGCGTACTTAGAAAATCGCCGCAAACTGGAAAGCATTTTGCTGTTATTTATGATTTTATTACATTGGCATCACCTATAGAAGATGTGAATCCTTATAATTCTAGTTATAATTGTGAAAGAACTTTAGCAAAACGTGAGCTAATTCGTATGAAAGAATTTGGAGAAATTTCTAAAAACTCACGTGACGCAGATGAGTTAATGACACTTTTGAAGGAAACATATAACATTACTGATTCAGAGTTGGAGGAAAGTTTTGATGGAATCGAATATTAAATTAGACGAAAAAAAGTTGGATACAATTAAACTCAGAATTCTTGAGTTAGAAGCTGATAATATTGTGAAAAAAGAATCTACTGCGGCAATGGAAGAAAAAATCAAGAAAATGATTATTAGTGAGGTGGATAAAAAATGATTATTAACAATCTCGAGATGTATAATTTCAGACAATATGTTGGTAAGCAGAGCATTGATTTTTCCACTGATCCCGACAAAAACGTTACAGTACTTATTGGTATAAATACTGCAGGTAAAACAACAATTATCAGAGCTTTTGAGTGGTGCTTATACGGAAAAAATGGTTTTGAAGATCAAGTGTTACTTAATAGTGAAGTGCGCAATAATATGAATCCCGGAGATGTACAGGAAACATATGTAGCTGTAAAATTTACATACGATGGAAGAATACATACCCTAAAAAGAACATTTAAGTACACTTGTACTGAAAGAACAGTTAAAGATGACAAAGTAGAAGTTACTTTGAAAAAAACACCCGAAGAAAATTTAACACTTAATTATTTACAGAGTGATGGTCAAACCAAAACTCCTGTTGATCGTTCCAATATCACTGAAACTATGGACAGAGTTATTCCCAAGGATTTATCTGACTATTTTTTCTTTGGAGGAGAAAGAATTTCAAGTATAGCAAATAGAACAGACTTGTCAAAAGCTGTTCGTGGTTTGATGCGTTTAGATATATTAGAAAACGCAAGAGAGCATTTATCAAAGGTTTTAAGAACATTTAAAAATAGTATCGATACTTCTGGTGATGCTAATGCGCAAAAAGCTCAGGATAGTAAAGCTACTTATATCGAACAATTGAAAGGCTATGAAAGTGATAAAGAAAATGCTGATCAACAGATGAAATATTGGCAGCAAAAAGAGAATGAATATAATGTTGAACTTTCAAAAAGCAATATTGAGCAAGTAAAGAAAGCCAAAGAAGAAAGAGATAGAACTAATAAAGCTCTCAATAGAGAAAAAGAGAGATTGGATTTAAATAAAAAAGCTATTGTTAGCGCATTTAATAATCGCCCGTATGCTTTTTTTGGTATGCCCGCAATAAAAAAATCTCTTGAATTGTTAGAGCAAGTAAAAGATTCTACTGAAAGTATTCCTGGAATGGATCAAGATGCAATCGATTACTTGTTAAATCGCGGTTATTGTATTTGTGGAACAAAACTAGATCCCGGTTCAATTCCACTTCAAAAAGTACAAGCAGAAAGAAGAAAACTTCCGCCAGAACATATTGGTGCTGTTGTTATGAACTACAAAACAAAGTCCGAAGGATATTTATCAGGTTCAGAAGATTTTTGTAAGAACATAACCGAAAAATATAAAGAATATCGAGAAACCAAGCGTCAAATCGGTCTTTTAGAAGATGAAGTAGCAAAACAATCTGATTTAATTATAGATGATACTGATGCAAAAGCCATCGAAAATAATCGCAGAAATGCACACGCACATTATTTAGAGGCACAAGCAGATTTTAGTGCTGCTGTTGCACATATAGGAAGTTGTAACACAAATATCAAAAATTGCGATTCGGCTATCGACAAGTTTGTAAAAAGCAGTGCAAAAAATCAAAGAATAGCAAAATTAATTTCCTACTCTGAAGAAGTGCACAAATGGCTCGATGAAACATATAGAGAAAAGGAAGATGTTGTACGAACTGAACTCCAAAAAAGAGTAAACGACAATTTCTCTAAAATGTATCACGGTGAACGTTCGATAATAATTGATGATAAGTACAGGGTTAAGTACAGCGATGTTAAAACCGATGAATCTGACGGCTTGAAAGCTGTAAAAAGTTTTGCTTTTATCGCTAGTTTAGTTTCTATGGCAAAGGATAAAATCCTTGATGACTCAGATGTTAAATTAGGACAAGACTACCCGTTAGTTATGGATGCTCCTTTTTCAAATGTTGACGAAATTCATATAGATAACATTTGTAAGATTTTGCCGCATACATCCAATCAGGTGATTATGGCTGTTATGAAAAAAGACTGGGATTATGCAGCAACAAATCTTAGTTCTTATGTAGGCATGAGCTATGAAATAGCAAAGGATCTTGATGAAGATGGTAAGGAAATAGACACCTTAACACACATTAAGAGAACGGAGGCTTAATTATGTTCAATAGTGATTTTAGAATATCTGGAAAGCATGCGAATTATTGGAAAGATCTTTGTGAGCTAGCAGGTAACGTACCTGACAGAGATCAACATTCAAACTTTAAAATTTTCAACGCATACATAGACGCCTATATTGTTTGTCCTTTAATCGGTTATCAGTTTAGCAGAAAAGGTGTCATTGACACATCGGTTGAAGGCAATGCAGGTATGTTGGCTGAAGTACTCATAAAGAGAAGTCAAGAGTTGAAATATGTATATCAAATTTTGATGCTTGTTGATGAAGATTCAGAACCCGATGTTGATAAAAGAGTATATAGAGCTTTTAATCTTTCTGAAAAAACAGATGAAGATAAGCAACTTGTAGCTCATAATATGAAGATTTTTAATGCATATTTTCTCGGTGGACTTGAAGTTTTACATGAGGTTTTTGTCGACGAATGTATAGATGATGATTCATATTTAAGTAAAATTTATGAGTTTGTAAACAACTTTAATGAAGAACAAGATGGAGAAGCTTTAAAGGCAGGTATTAACAAGTTTTTAAATAATTGATTTGGGTGAGGGATAAGATTGGATAGTTATCGATTAGAAAATTGTTTTGATGATTTGCTGAATGTTTTTTCTGATAGAAATACATCGGCATTTTCGTCGTGCCTTTTTTCTGTAAAAACTAATACATCTAAACCTATAGATTCATTTAAAAAACTAATATACAATATCGGAAATCAAGAAGAGATATATACAAAAAACGAGCGACAGATAATTGAAAAAATTCCAAGTTTCAATATTTGCTCAGAGTTTAATATGTATGAAAAGCGCCAACGTGTTCTTTGCAGGTTGATTGCCATTGATTTATCCGCATCTACCTCATTGATATATGATGCTATTTCGGTTATGAAAATCTGCAACAAGGCTTTAGATGGATTTGGTATATATATTCTCGTTGGAAACGATACAATTCATATCGGATGTGATATGTTAGGAGGAGAATCAAAAACGTCTTGTTTGATTTCATATCCTATTAATAATAAAATAAACTGGGAATCTTTATTATACACTTTTTCTGATGTCGCAGACGATGATGGCTTTCTTAAGTATTACTACACTCTTCTGAATGCAATTCTTTCTGTGTACAATTGTTACGATGAAACAGATGAAAATCTATATAACAACACTTTTTATCATCAGTTTGAAGATGATGAAGAGCGTTGGTATGACCCTTCGGATGAAAGCCTTTATCACGATGAACAAGACATAAAAGACGATCTGTATGATTCTTTAATTGAGTTCGAAGCAGAAGTTAAAGATGCAAAACAAGGATTAGATTTCATTAGAACCAATCGGATTAACTCTCTAGAAATGCTTTTTGATGCTGAACAGCAACTGACTGACACTCAAGAAGAACATCAATCAAACGACAACTCGTTGATTGAAGAAGGTGAACATTACTCAGAGGATTTACATGCTCTTCTTTCTAACCCAAGTGAATTGATAAAAGCCCTTAAGAATAAAAATAAATAAGGTGTTATATATGAAAATAATTACCTACAACAAACTTGTTCGTGACCAGATTCCTGAAATAATTGAAAAATCCGGCAATAAATGTTCAATAGAAATCCTTTCTGATGAAGAATACATAGAAATGCTGGATAAAAAGCTCGATGAGGAATTGACGGAATATCACAGAGATAAAAATATTGAAGAGCTTGCGGACTTACTTGAGGTTATTTATGCTGCAACAGAAGCTCGTGGATACACAATAAATCAGCTCGAAGAAATACGTTTGAAAAAACAATCTGAACGTGGAGCATTTAAAGAAAAAATCCTATTAAAAGAAGTAATCGAGGAGTGAAGTAAGGTATGGCAGAATACAAATCTGTATCAGGAAGTTCTGCGGAGGATTTGTTCATCAATCTTTTTGCAGATACTTTCGGAGTTGAAAAAGCAGGATATCTGTATTCTCAGTACCCTTTCTTTGATATTTATCAAAACTCACGATTTGCTGATTTTGTTCTTGAAAATGGTGCCAAAAGGATTGCTATTGAAATCGATGACGAAGCCTCTCATAATCCTCGCCTTGTTTCAAAGGATAAATATTGCGATGATTTATTAAAGCAGAATAGTATGATACATCTCGGTTGGGATGTTTATAGATGGACTGTCCGCCAAATGCAAAAACAGCCTGACACAGTAAAAGATGAACTAAAGGTGTTTATTGGCAGTGACCCTAGATTCAAAGAAATTGATGATTACCTACCCACTCAAAGAGGACAAGCTTTTAGCGGTGAAAAACTTGAACTGCGTGAATATCAGCAAGAAGCTTTAAACTCATTATCAGAAATGAGAGCAAAGAAAGAAACTATTGCTTTGCTTTATCACGCAACCGGTACAGGAAAAACTGTAACTGCAGTTATGGATGCTAAGCGCTGCGGCGGCAGAGCTCTTTTTGTAGCACATACTATGGAACTTGTTAATCAGGCTTTTGCTACTTTTGAAGCTTTATGGGATAATGTATCTGTCGGTAAGTTTGCTGATAGTATTAAAGATACTGAATCTCACGTTGTATGTGGTAGCATACAAAGCGTTGCCTTGAACCTCGAAATATTCAAGGACGATGATTTTGATTACATTATTATTGATGAGGCTCATCACGCTTCTGCAGATACATACCAAAAGGTTTTAGCATATTTCAAACCTAAGTTTATTCTTGGTCTTACCGCTACTCCTGAGCGTGCAGATGACACTAATATTCTTGAAATCTTCAAGAATACAGCACATAAATTGGATATCCAGACTGCAGTTGAAATTGGTGCTCTTGTACCTGTTCGTTGTATAAGAATTCACACCAATATTGATATGACAAAAGTGCGCTTTAATAGTGTTCAGTACAATATCCGTGACCTTGATGTTAAAATCTGTGTTACAGAAAGAAATAAACTTATAGTTGATACTTGGCTTGAGTATGTAAAGAATCGTCGCACCGTTGTTTTCTGTGCGTCAGTAAAACACGCAGAGCAGATTGCTCAACTTTTCAAAGATGCTGACATTACCGCTGTTGCCGTTTCAGGTAGTATGAAGACGTCAGAAAGAAACGAACAGCTTTCGAAATTTGCCAACGGTGATACAAAAGTGCTTTGTGCCTGTGACCTCCTTAATGAAGGTTGGGACTGTCCGCAAACAGAGGTTTTGTTTATGGCAAGACCTACAATGTCAAAGGTGCTTTATACTCAGCAACTTGGACGAGGTATGCGCAACAGTGAAGGAAAAGACCATTTAATGGTGTTTGACTTTGTTGACAATGCAAGTCAGTACAATGCTCCTTATTCCATGCACCGCTTGTTTAAACTTAAAGATTATCACGCAGGCGGCACAGTTCTCGGTAAAAAAGGTCAGCGTGAAGCTGAATTAGAGTTATATACAAAAGGTGAAAGACCTGATGCTGTTGTTGATTATCCTGTACATGCTACGGATTATGAATTAGTTGATATTTTTAACTGGCAAGAAGAAGCTGCGAATATGTATAGTCAATTGGAACTGCTCCGACACCTATCTATTAATTCATCAAGAGCAATAGACAAAAAAATTGAAAAAGGTGAAATTGCTCCCGATTTAGTTGTTCAAATGAGTGAAAACAGAACATTGCATTATTATAATAAAGAACGTGTTCAGGAATATGCCAGTAAATTCGGATGGACCGTCATAGATGACGACAACAAATATAAGATGTTTATGGACATGGTTAAAGAAATGCGAATGGACCACTCCTACAAACCGGTATTATTGAAAGCATTATTGAACTGTTCCGATAGCCAAGGACGAGCGAAAATCAGTGATTTGGTTGAGTATTTCCGAAACTTCTATAGTGATCGAAAAAACAATAATCTAATTGTGGAAAAAGAGGATAGCTTATTTTTTAAAGATTGTTGCTCTGATAAAGAAATAGAGCGAGAAATTTTAAACTATCCTTTTCGACGTTTTGAAACTATGAGTATGATGCATCACACTAAGACATTAGGTGTAGTTCAAATTGACTCTTGTGTCTGGAAAGCATTATCAGAAGAAGAGAAACACGAAATAATTAGACTTTGCGATACCAAATTAGAAGAGTATTATAAACGAATACATAAAAAGGTGACCGTTTAAATGGTTAAAGAACTGATGCACGACCCGATTTTTCTTAGTCTGAAATCGGAAGTCGCAACAAAAGAAGATTTGCAAGTGGCTGAAGATTTACTTGACACACTTATTGCCCACAAAGATGGTTGTGTCGGTATGGCTGCAAATATGATAGGTACGCGCAAACGCATTATCGCCTTTGATAACGAAGGTACATATATGGTTATGTTTAACCCTGAAATTATTAAAAAATCAGAGCCATATGAAACAGAGGAAGGCTGTCTTTCTCTGCTCGG
>JBGVFJ010000042.1:0-33383 GCA_045121005.1 Acutalibacteraceae bacterium | reverse complement strand
CGGATCTTCAAACAAATCTCTTGTTTCATTACCGCCTGAACACTGCATAAGCTGAATATACTCAACAAATTCAAATATATCATATTTGTCATTAGCAGTGGGATTGATAAACTGACTTCCCATTTCCCACACATTAACATTGCTTACAACATTGGGAAGCTCATCTCCAACCTGAGAAGCGTCAATTTCAAAGGAATAATTATTGACACTGTCCCCTGCTGTGAAAACAATTCCGGGAAACGCCATAATAAAAGAAAGAAGCCAGCAAAAGAAATAAGTTATTGCGCTCATAAAACTCACCTTTCAAAAAAGCTCCGTCATAACGACGGAGCTTGATTTTATGCAATTATTTTCATAAGAATATCAACCATCTGCATTACGTAGAAAATTGTTCTTTCAATAATCATTGAATATTTGTCACCAAGGCTCTGAAGATTGGTGATGAATGATGATGTGCCGTATCCTTCGATTACACCGTCATTATCGTCAACGCCGTCATCATCATAAGCAAATGAATAAATAATGGGTGAAGCAAGAGCAACAAGTGCATATTCGGCAGCAGAAACCTCGCCGAAAGTTGAGATTGCAAGCTTCATAATTTCTTCAGAAGCAGAGCTGATGCCCATATCCTCAAGGAAAGACTCGGCAATGAGGAAGAGTGTTTTGTCACCTACGATTGAAAACTCGGTTCTGAGAAGAAGCGCAACACTTCTGAGAAGGATTGTAACCTCTGTGCTGTAAAGGTCATAATACTCACTGCCGGAATAATGGAATCCTACAAGCTCTGTTACCAGATCCCAGAGATTTTCATAATTGCTGTCGGGAATTTCAAGACCGAATTCTGCTGCTCTTTGATGAACACTGCCTTCACCGTAGAGAGGCATTTCAAGAGTATCGTTGAGTCCGTTGACAACGGCGGCTACAAAATCATAATAAATTGCATCCTCATCAATACCCATACTCTCAAGCTTAAGGTCACGGCCGAGACGGTACTGAATGCTTGCTTTAAAGAACCGGTGGGCATAAACATCGTTCATACCCTCTTCCATAAGAGCAATCTGCTCGGGTGTGTAACCTTTTACTGTTGAAGTGAGAGCATCAACATCGATTGAATCAATTGATTTAGCCTCATATTTAATTTCTTCCTCGGTTACAGTAAACATTCTGTATTCAAGAGGATACATAATAAGGCTTGTGTTTGCAAAGTCATAAATTTTGTTACCAAGCAAGCTTGTGTATGTAGCGGCGTCACTGCAATGCTCATGACCTGAAAAAACAAGCTTGATACCGCTGTCGGCAAAGAGCTCTGCGGTGCTGTAATGCCATTTGATAATAAAGTTCTGGCTGATGATACGCTGAACGGGAAGATGGTCAAGAAGGTTGTGGTGCATCATAAGGATAGGATATTTTCCGTCTTCCTTAGCCTGCTTTGCCTGGTCGCAAACCCACATTACACGTTCTGTATCCATGCCGTCTTCTGTTGAAGCTGTGTCGTGGCAACTGTCAAGAGCAATAAGGCGGTATTTGTCGCTGAGGTCAGCAACATAAGAAATTGAATCGTCATCGGTTGCAATAGCCTCATCCCAGCCGAAGTTATAATATGTCTGCTTGAAATCCTGCTGAGTGAAGTCGCCCTCATTGTAAGAAGAGTCGTGGTTACCGTTGATAACGTAAATCTGCTTACCTGTTTCTTTTTCAAACTTCTCAAACTTTTCTACCATATCGAGGTGCTGCTGAATAACAACACGGCCGTCATTTACAATGTCACCGGGGATGAGAACAAACTCACAGGAATCGTCTTCTGCGCACTGACGGAGGAATTCATCAATGATGAAGCCGGCTTCATTCTGAAGCTCTGCACGGCGGTTAGCGTGCCAGAAAACTTCTTCGTAAGTAATGTTTTCTTCAAGCTCTTCTTCAGGGCATACATAGTGAAGGTCAGATGCAACAGCAAACTTAAGGTCGGGAGCCTCCTGAGCACTTACACCAACAGCAACAACGCCGAAAAGAATTGCAGCTGTTAAGATAACAGAAAGAAATTTTTTCATAAAAAATACTCCTTTATTTTTCATTACCGAAATATTTTACCATTGAGAGATTTTTTTGTCAACAAAAGTTATTTAAGAAACTTGCTTGTGAAGTTTTGTTTAAGCCTGAAATTGCCGTCCGGATTGATTTTAACCACGGTTGTGCCCTGCATCCATTCTTCTTCGGGAAGACCAAATTTGTCACCCATGTGATAAATTTCATAACCCGTCATCTGAACATATGCAAGAAGCACGCCTTTGTACATTGCGGCAAAATCGTTGATATGGTCGTGACCCGAGAAAAACGCTGTTGCGCCAACTTTTTTTGCTCTTTCAAAAAGACCGCTGTTATATTTGGAACAGCCAACATTTTCGTGCATTGAGCCGTAAATCACTTCGCCCTTGCCCGTGGGTTTGCCGGTGGGAATGGGCTTTTCGTTTTCATCAAAATCCATAATCTCTTTGTATTCGGGCACGGGAATATGCATAAAAAGCATCGATTTCACATCACCCTGCTTGTTCTGTAAAGCTTTAATATGGTTTTCATACCAGACAATCTGATTTTCTTTGATAAAATCGTAGCTGTTGGCATATTCCTCAGGAAGATTGTATTCCTTGCAATAACGGGGATAAATGTCTCGTCCCGAGTCAAAAAGTGAAAGACACTGTGAAACATTGCCGTCGGCATTTAAAACTTCAATAAAGAAATTGCCGAAGCCGAACAAATCCGAAGGACCGATTTTAGTCAGGCAATGCTCATATTTAGTGAGATTTTTGAGCATAAAGTATTTGTGAAATTCTTTTTCTTCCCTTGCTTCGTGGTTACCGAAGACAAATGCCCAGTAAATGCCTATATCTTCCATAAATCTTGCAAACTGAACGCTGTCGAGCTGCTGATAGTCGGTCACAAGGAAGTCTCCCGTAAAAAGCACAAGGTCAGGCTTCACATCGGCAATGTGCTTATAAAGCATATCCATTGCTTTGTAAATGAGCTTGTTATCACGGTCAACATGCATATCGGTTGCAATGAGAACGGTGAATTCTTTATCGCTGATTGTGCCGTCGGGGTTAAATTTCGCAATAGCGGTTGTGTCGTCTGACTGACGGACAATTTTAACATCTGTGCCGATAAAGGGATGCGGCACGGTCTTCGAAAAAAGGTGTTCGGGATACTTCCCGCCCGACAATTTATGAACAACACCGCCCACACCGAGAACAATGGAATTGGCGGTTTCTCTGACAAATTCTTCAATAGGTCTCATACAAAAACTTCCTTTCGCATTATAAAGAAATGATAACATAATTGAAGTTCAAATGCAATAATAATTCGTAATTCGCAATGCGTAATTCGGAATTATGTTGACAGCAACATTTTGTAGGGAATGGCGCTTGCGACATTCCTTGGGCACGGTGTTGCGGAGCGTCGGGAACCGCCGCACCATACATTTCGGAACGACACACGGGTCGTTCCCTACAAACTTGGGCAAAATATTCGGGTCGTCGAGGACGCCGACCCCTACATAATTGGTGCACCGGTCACTACAATCAATACCCTTTTCTCTATTTTCAGACAAAAAAATACCGCCGAAAAACGGCGGTATGAAAAATTAATACTTGTCTTCAAGGTCTTCTTTTTTCTTTCTGCTCTTGCCTTTTGCTTCAAGGCGAGCTTCTTTTTCTTTCTGTTGAGCAGCTTTTGCAGCTTCTCTTTCAGCGGCAAGCTTTTCGTTTGCTGTGTTGTTCTGGCTGATTGACCAGCGGGCAAATTTGAGTCTGTTTTTATCAGCACCTGTTTCGATGATGATAGAATCCTCTTTAACAGTAACAACACGGCCGATGATACCGCCGATTGTTGTAACTTCGTCACCAACCTGGATATTGTCGCGCATTGCCTGCTCTTCTTTTTGCTTTTTCTTCTGGGGTCTGATTGTCATGAAGTACATAAGCACTACCATACCAACAAGATAAATCCAGATCATATTACTGTTTCCACCGAGCATTTTTGTTACCTCCAAAAAAATATCTTTTTGATTATAACCTAATTGTTGACATTTTGCAAGTGTTTTTTAACATTTATATTCTTGTATCTAGCAAATCGACATATTTGTTTTTGAACTCGTCAAATGTGCCGTTATCAAGATTTTCTCTGATTTTTTCCATAAGGGTGTTATAAAACCAAAGGTTATGGGTTACGCAAAGGCGCATTGCAAGCATTTCTTTTGCTTTGAACAAATGGCGGATATATGCCTTGGAATGCCTTTGGCAGGTGGGACACTGACAGCCCTCTTCGATGGGAGTATCGTCCTTTTCATATTTTGCATTATTGATATTGATAATACCGTTCATTGTGAAAAGGTGACCGTGACGGGCATTGCGGCTGGGCATTACACAGTCGAAAAGGTCAACTCCCCTGCTGACTGCTTCGAGGATGTTGCCGGGGGTGCCTACACCCATAAGGTAACGGATTTTATCCTTGGGTGCATAAGGCTCAACAGCTGAAATGACACGGTACATATCTTCCTTGGGTTCACCAACGGCAAGACCGCCGATTGCATAACCATCGAGGTCAAGTTCGGCAATACGCTGCATATGCTCAACTCTGAGGTCATCATATACACAGCCCTGGTTGATGCCGAAAAGCATCTGCTTTTTGTTGAGAGTGTCGTGAAGAGAATTGAGACGCTCCATCTCTACCTTGCAGCGCACAAGCCAACGGTAGGTGCGGTCGCAGGAATCCTTGGAATATTTATGAGTTGCGGGGTTGGCAACACATTCGTCAAATGCCATTGCAATGGTCGAAGCAAGGTTTGACTGAATCTGCATACTTTCTTCGGGGCCCATAAATATGCGTCTTCCGTCAACGTGAGAAGAAAAGGTTACGCCCTCTTCCTTGATTTTGCGAAGTCCCGCGAGGGAAAAAACCTGAAATCCGCCGCTATCGGTGAGAACGGGACCCTCCCACCCTGTGAACTGACGGATGCCGCCAAGCTCCTTGATGAGCTTGTCACCGGGTCTTACATGAAGATGGTAGGTATTACAAAGCTGAACCTGAGCGCGGATGTCTCTGAGGTCATAGGCATCAAGTCCGCCCTTGATTGCACCACAGGTGGCAACATTCTGAAATGCAGGGGTCTGCACAACTCCGTGAGGTGTGGTAAATTCACCGCGACGGGCCTTGCCTTCGTATTTTATAATTTTAAAGGACATAAGCGTTCTCCTTTATTCTAATTCTGTGTATTCAATATACCAACCCTTATCCTTGTATATCACGGCAGGAGTTGATTTTTCTATTATTTGTAAAAAGTTCTCGGAAAACTTAAAAAACTTTCTGATATTTTTGCCCAATGCTAAAAATATAACTGCTGAAAGCACACCGCTTAACAGCGCAACAAAAATCAATTCAAAGCAAAAATCAAATATAAGCCCGATTAAAGATACGATAGCAATAACAGCTAAGGCACTACCGCATCCGTAGGTAAACAAAAGAGACAATCCACCCAAAAGCTGATACCTTCTTTTGTCGGACGGTTGCTGATATTCATAGTTTTTGGCATATCCACCGTTAAAAAGCAAAACACCAAAGAGAACAAATGAGGAAAAGGAAAGTCTTTTTTCTGTTATTTCGATTCGTCTTGTAGCGGTTGTAAGCTCAAAAACAGAAGCAAAATTTGTATAAAGAGAAATACCGGGATAAATTCTTCTTTCCTGCGAAAAATATTTAGTTAAGCAAAACCTTGATGAAGACTCATCTGCTATATAACACCTTAACGCTGTGTTGGGAGTGTATTGCATAACAAACTTGAAGCCTTTGTTTATTCGGTGGCACTCACCCTGATATTCAACGATTAACGGCTTTTCGGTTCGGTTAATCAATGTTACAGTTTTCATTATATCCCCCATTTAACTTTTTACAATACAACAAATCATTAACCCAATATCCTCCCACCGCTTTGCGGTCCCCCCTCCTTTAGGCAAGGAGGGCAATAGTTACAGTTAGCTTTTTAACAAATTACGAAATCATCATTGCATCGCCGAAGGAGAAGAAGCGGTAGCGTTCCTCAACGGCGGTTTTGTAAGCGTTTATTGTGTTTTCATAACCGCAGAAAGCGCTGACAAGCATTATCAATGTGCTTTCGGGCAAATGGAAGTTGGTAAGCAGACAGTCGATACACTTGAACTCATAACCGGGGTAAATAAAAATGCTTGTCCAGTCATCGTATTCGCAGACCTCACCCTTTGCCTGACACACGCTTTCAAGGGTGCGGCAACAGGTTGTGCCGACAGCAATAACTCTGCCACCGTTTTTCTTGGTTTCATTTATTATATCGGCTGTTTCTTTGGGGATTGAATAATGCTCGGAGTGCATTTTATGCTCCTCAATTTTTTCTGCCTTAACGGGGCGGAAAGTGCCGATGCCCACGTGGAGAGTTACATAGCCAATTTTGACACCCATAGCCTTGATTTTTTCAAGAAGCGCAGGGGTAAAATGAAGTCCTGCCGTAGGTGCGGCGGCTGAACCCAGCTCCTTGGAATAAACAGTCTGATAACGCTCTTTATCCTCAAGCTTTTCGGTAATATAATGAGGAAGAGGCATTTCACCTACTCTGTCGAGAGCTTCATATATGTTTGAAGCATCGTAGGTAAACTTTGCAATTCTGTTGCCGTTGGGAAGCACCTCAAGAATTTCGGCATGCATTATGCCCTCACCGAAAGAAAAGCGGGTGCCCTCCTTGGCTCGCTTGCCGGGACCTGCCATAACCTCCCACACATCGGTCTGAATGCAGTTGAGAAGCAAAAACTCAACATTTGCCCCTGTGCCCTCTTTGACACCGTAAATTCTCGCAGGAAGAACACGGGTGTTGTTGAGAATGAGACAGTCACCTTCCTTGAGATAATCGCATATATCATAGAAATGGCGGTGTTCAACCTCACCGTCAGCCTTGCCCACGTGCATAAGGCGGGAAGAATCCCTGGGCTCGAGGGGGTGCTGAGCAATGAGTTCCTGTGGCAAATCGTAGAAAAAGTCGCTTGTTTTCATTAAAAATAACCTCTTGTATAAAAATAAAGCACAAAATTTGTAATATTTGTGAGAATTTCCAATTCAAAAATATTGACTGAAAAAAATAAAAATGTTAATATATTTGTTAAATTCGGCTCGTATATTATATTGTATGCGCAGAAAAAAAACAATAGTTTTTTAACAGATTAGAGGTTTTATTATGAAAAAATTTAAAGTTGGTATTATCGGCGCAACAGGTATGGTTGGCCAGAGATTTGCATCTTTGCTCGAAAACCACCCCTGGTTTGACGTTGTTGTTCTTGCAGCAAGCCCCCGTTCAGCAGGCAAAACCTATGAAGAAGCAGTCGGCTCACGCTGGTGTATGGACACAGCTATGCCCGCTAATATGAAAGACCTTGTTATTATGGACGCAACTGCTGATGTTGAAAAAATCGCAGGTATGGTTGACTTCGTATTCTGCGCAGTAGATATGAAAAAAGACGAAATCAAAGCTCTTGAAGAGCGTTATGCCAAGGCTGAGTGCCCCGTTGTTTCAAACAACAGCGCTCACAGAGGCACTGCTGATGTTCCTATGGTTGTGCCTGAGCTCAATGCACGCCACACTGATGTTATTGCAGACCAGAGAAAGCGCCTCGGCACAAAGAGAGGCTTCATTGCAGTTAAATCAAACTGCTCACTTCAGAGCTATGTTCCTGCTATCTATCCCCTTGACAAAGCAGGCTTCAAGGTTAAGGATGTTCTCGTTTGCACATATCAGGCAATTTCAGGCGCAGGCAAAACATTTGAAACATGGCCCGAAATGGTTGATAACGTTATCCCCTTCATCGGCGGTGAAGAAGAAAAGAGCGAGCAGGAGCCCCTTAAAATCTGGGGTGAGGTTGCTGACGGCGTAATCAAAAACGCAACAGAGCCCAACTTCACAGCTCAGTGCATCCGTGTTCCCGTTTCAAACGGTCATATGGGCGCTGTGTTCGTAAAATTTGCAGACAAGGTTCCTTCCAAAGAAGAAATGCTCAAAATCTGGGCAGAGTTCAAGGGTGAGCCTCAGGAATATGAGCTTCCCAACGCTCCCAAGCAGTTCCTCCACTACTTCACAGAAGACAATATGCCCCAGACAAAGCTTCAGCGTGACCTTGAGGGCGGTATGGCAGTAAGCATCGGCCGTCTTCGTGAGGATACACAGTATGACTACAAGTTTGTTTGCCTTTCACACAACACCCTCCGCGGTGCAGCAGGCGGCGCAGTTCTTCTCGCTGAGCTCCTTTGCAAGCAGGGTTATATGGACTAAGGAGGTCTCTTAAATGAAAAAGACAGTTTTCACAGGCGCAGCCGTTGCAATTGTTACACCCTTTGATGACAACAACAAGGTTAACTATGCAAAGCTTGCTGAGCTTATTGACTATCAGATAGAAAATTCCACAGACGCTATTGTTATCTGCGGCACAACAGGTGAAGGTCCTACCCTCACCCACGAGGAGCACGCAGAAGCAATCCGTTTCACCTGCAAGCACGTTAACAAGCGTGTTCCCGTTATTGCAGGCACAGGCAGTAACGACACCGACTATGCCGTTAAGCTTTCCAACGAAGCAGAAAAAGACGGTGCTGACGCTCTTCTTCTTGTTACTCCCTACTACAACAAGACCTCTCAGATTGGTCTTATCAAGCAGTATGAGTATATTAACGACAGAGTAAGCACTCCCATTATTCTTTACAACGTTCCTTCAAGAACAGGCGTTAATATTCTCCCTGAAACATATGCTGAGCTTGCAAAGCTTTCAAATGTTGTGGGTACTAAGGAAGCTAACGGCGACATTTCTTCAATTCTCAAGACAATGAGCCTTTGCGGTGAAGATTTTGACATTTACTCAGGTAACGATGACCAGATTGCTCCCATTATGGCTATGGGCGGCAAGGGTGTTATCTCAGTTCTTTCAAACGTTGCTCCCAAGCTCACACACGATATTGCAATGGCAGGCTACAACGGTGATGTTAAGACCTGCACAAAGATGCAGCTTGAATATCTTGAGCTTTGCAACAACCTTTTCTGCGATGTTAACCCCATCCCCGTTAAGGAAGCAATGAACATGATGGGCATGAACGTCGGCCCCTGCAGACTTCCTCTTTATGAAATGACCGAGGCTAAAAAGGCACTTCTTAAAGACACTCTTGCAAAATACAATCTTATATAATATAATATCGGGGAGCGATTAAAACTCCCCGATTATTTTTTGGATGTGATAAATATGACAGATATTATTTTAAGCGGATGCTGCGGTGTTATGGGCAAGAACATTGCTCAGTGCATTGAGAAAAAGGACAATTGCAGAATCGTTGCAGGCATTGACATCAAATCAGACGACAACTCCCCTTTCCCTATTTACAGAAATGCAGATAATTTCACAGGTAAGGCAGATGTTATCATCGACTTTTCCCACCCCTCTGCCCTCAACTCCCTGCTTGATTATGCAGTAAGAACAGGCACACCTGCCGTTATTTCCACAACAGGGCTTTCACCTGAGCAGATTGCTCTTATTCACAAGGTGGCAACAAGTGTGCCTATTTTCTTCAGCGCAAATATGAGCCTTGGTGTGAGCCTCCTCACAGAGCTTGCCCAGAAGGCAGTTAAGGTATTGGGTGACGACTTTGACATTGAAATTATCGAAAAGCACCATAACCAGAAAATCGACGCTCCCAGCGGAACTGCTCTTATGCTTGCAGATGCAATCAACGCTGCCGCTGATGAGAGCTACGAATATGAATACAACCGCCAAGCAAAGCGCGAAAAGAGAAAGAAGAACGAAATCGGTATTCACGCAGTGCGCGGAGGCACAATCGTTGGCGAGCACGACGTGATTTTTGCCGGTCAGGATGAGATTATCACAATCTCCCACTCTGCCCGCTCAAAGCAGATTTTTGCTGTTGGTTCGGTTAATGCCGCGATGTTTATCAAGGATTTGCAGCCCGGCCTTTACTCAATGAAGGATTTGGTTGAAGCAAAATAAATTTTTTGCTTTACTTTTACGGTTTAATGTGTTACAATGTGACTGTATTAAATTTTGCGGAGGTTACTTATGCACGACAAAATTAAGGACCCGAATGTAGATTTTCTTTTCAAGGCTATTCTTGAACTCAGAGATATGGACGAATGCTATGACTTTTTTGAAGACCTTTGCACAGTGACTGAGCTTAAAGCTCTTTCTCAGCGCATCGTTGTTGCAAAAATGCTCAGAGATAACAAAGTTTATAGCGACATTGTTGAAAAAACCGGTGCAAGCACCGCCACAATCAGCCGTGTTAACCGTTCTTTGCGTTACGGCTGTGACGGATATGAAAAACTTTTCGTAAGGATTGACGAAAAAGAATGAGCAGTTACGACGTTTTTTCTCAGTTTTATGACAGCCTGACAGATAACGTTGATTACCGAAAGCGTGCAGAGTTTTTCCGCACGCTTCTTGTTCGTTATGGTGTAGCCGACGGCGCAACGGTGCTGGATATGGGCTGCGGAACAGGCAGATTCACCTGCGAAATGGCAAAAATGGGCTATGATATGATCGGCACCGACATCTCCCCTGACATGCTGTGCGAAGCAAGGGAAAATATGTATGATAACGAAGTGCAGATGCTTTTGCTTTGCCAGGGTATGGAGGAGCTTGATTTGTTCGGCACGGTGGATTGCGCCGTGAGCACTCTTGACAGCATAAACCACCTTGACAGCGCTGACATCGTTAAAAAGGCCTTTTACAATGCGGGGCTTTTTATGAACCCTGACGGAATGTTTATTTTTGACATCAACACCGTTTACAAGCACAGAGAAATCCTCGGTAACAACACATTTGTTTATGACACGGATGATGTTTTCTGCGTGTGGCAGAACACCCTCAATGATGACAACAGCGTTGACATCAGCCTTGATTTTTTTGCACCGGACGGTGATGCTTATTACAGAAGCTCCGAGGAATTTACCGAAAGAGCTTACGAAATTGAAGATATCAAAAAATGGCTCAAAGAGGCTGAATTTGAAGTGATTGATATTTTTGACGATATCAGCTTTGAGCCGATTAAAGAAACCACTCAACGCGCGGTGATTGCCGCAAGATACACGGGAAAGAGGAATGGATAATGGATAAACTCGTAAGATGTATTTCAGACGTCGGCACACTTATTATGATGGCCGCCGAAACAACCGATATGGTAAACACGGCACAGGAGCTTCACACAACGTCTGCTGTTGTTTCTGCCGCTTTGGGCAGACTTCTCACCGCCGCGAGCCTTATGGGCAGCATGCTCAAGAATGAGGATGATTCAATTACCCTGCGCCTTAATGCTGACGGCCCTGCAGGCACAATTATTGCCGTGTCTGACTGTGACGGCAACACAAGAGGATATGCCGCAAACAATATTGTTGAAATCCCGCTCAATGCCAAAGGTAAGCTTGACGTTGCGGGCGCAGTTGGTAAAAACGGTTCTCTTACCGTTATGAAGGACCTTGGTATGAAAGAGCCTTACATCGGTCAGGTTCCCCTTGTAAGCGGTGAAATTGCAGAGGACATCACAAGCTATTATGCCGTAAGCGAGCAGACACCCACAGTTTGTGCATTGGGTGTGCTTGTTAACCACGACCTCACAATCAAAGCAGCCGGCGGATTTATTATTCAGCTTCTCCCCACCGCCTTTGATGACACAATTGATAAGGTTGAAAGATGCATTCAGGGTATCCCCTCTGTGACACAGATGCTCACATCAGGACTTACTCCGGAAGAAATCTGCAAAAAAGTTTTGCCCGAATTCAATCTTGAGGTTCTTGATTCATCAAACCCTGCATATAAATGTAACTGTTCACAAGACAGAGTTGTTAAGGCTCTTATCTCCCTTGGTAAAGAAGATTTAGAGGAGTTGTCACAGGATGAGTCAACAGAAGTTAAGTGCCAATTCTGCAACAAGGCTTATACTTTCACAAGCGAGGACATTCTTGAAATACTGAAAAAATCAGGAAAATAAATTTTTTGAATTTTTTTGAAAAAACTATTGACAAACGAGCAACAATAGTGTATAGTATCAAAGTCGCTGTTGCGAAGCACAGTGATGAAGAAAAAGTGTGGGAGCATAGCTCAGCTGGGAGAGCATCTGCCTTACAAGCAGAGGGTCACAGGTTCGAGCCCTGTTGTTCCCACCAATGGCCCGGTAGTTCAGTTGGTTAGAACGCTAGCCTGTCACGCTAGAGGTCGACGGTTCGAGCCCGTTCCGGGTCGCCATTTTTCTTTGCCTCTGTAGCTCAGTTGGTAGAGCAGTGGACTGAAAATCCACGTGTCGCTGGTTCGATTCCGGCCGGAGGCACCAAGATATGCGGATGTAGCTCATCTGGTAGAGCGCCACCTTGCCAAGGTGGAGGTAGCGGGTTCGAGCCCCGTCATCCGCTCCAAAAAATATCCTCGGATTTTTCCGAGGATATTTTTTTACCTTTTGACTTTTCACTCTTCACTTTTCACTGCAAAGAGGAATTTTTTGTGAAGTAAAAGGTAATAGTGAATAGTTAAAAAGTATTCTGTCGGGCACCTTGCCCGATTTTTTATTCTTTAAATTTCGAATTATGCATTGCGAATTTCGAATTAAACTCCCCTCTCCCCTTTACAAATTTTATCTGCTGTGATATATTGATTTTGAGGTGAGGATATGAAAAATAAACTAGCATTATGGATACCTGTTGCGATTGTCATCGCTTCTGTTTTGTTAACAGTTTTTGTCAAAGTATATGAAGAAAACAAATACGAAAACTGGACGGTTACTGAGGGAACTGTTGTTTATACAGAGCCTTCGCTTAGTACCCGACACCAAAGCCGTCATCTTATCGTGTATTACAGCTACACTGTTGGCGAAGCCAAATACGAGGGTATATATCGTTTTTATGAGCCAAACATCCCCGACGAATTAAATGGTGGTGATTCAGTAGAAGTTTGGTACAATCCAAATAAGCCTAAGAAATCCTATTTGGTTGACCCGAAGAGTGAAACTTCATATAATATACTGTTTATAATCGGATTTATGATTTCAATTATTTTACTGTTATCCGGTATTGACATCATATCAGAAAACAGAAAAAAGCGCAAATAACATTCAAAACCTCCCGTCATCACTGACGGGAGGTTTCTTTTTAAAGTGTGATTTTGTGGAATACTTTTTTGCCTTTTTTAACGATTGATGCGTTTGCTGCAAGAGCTTCTTTTGCAAGTCTGAAGTCGATTGAGGTTACCTTTGCATCGTCAACAGATACACCGCCCTGCTCAACAAGTCTTCTTGCTTCACCTCTTGACTTTGCGATGCCTGTTTTAACAAGAATGTCGATAATTCCGATTTCACCATCGGCAAAATCTTCATCGCTGAGGGCTGTGGTGGGCATATGCTCTGAATTTGCACCGTTTGAGAAAAGAGCCTTTGCGGCTGACTGAGCCTTTTCGGCTTCTTCCTCACCGTGAACAAGCTTTGTTACCTCGTAAGCAAGAACTTCCTTAGCTCTGTTGATTTCACTGCCCTCAAGCTTTGCGTATTCATTAACCTCATTCATAGGAATGAATGTGAGCATTTTCATGCAGGTAACAACGTCGGCATCGGCAATGTTTCTCCAATACTGATAGAACTCAGAGGGAGTTGTCTTTTTGGGGTCAAGCCATACTGCGCCTTTTTCGGTTTTGCCCATCTTTTTGCCTTCTGAGGTGAGAAGGAGCTGGAATGTGAGGCCGTAAACATCTTTGCCGTCACTTCTTCTGCAAAGCTCAACGCCGCCGAGGATGTTGCTCCACTGGTCGTCACCGCCCAATTCAAGCTTACAGCCGTATTTACGGTTGAGCACGAGGAAGTCGTAGCTCTGCATAAGCATATAGTTAAGCTCGAAGAATGAAAGACCTCTTTCAAGGCGCTGTTTGTAGCATTCTGCGGCCAACATTCTGTTAACTGAGAAGTGAACGCCTACTTCGCGAAGGAAGTTGATGTAGTTAAGGTCCATAAGCCAGTCGGCATTATTAACCATAATTGCCTTACCCTCTGAGAAATCGATAAGGTTAGACATCTGCTCGCGGAAGCAACCGATGTTATACTCAATTGTTTCTCTTGTGAGCATTTTTCTCATATCTGTTTTGCCTGAGGGGTCACCGATCATACCTGTGCCGCCGCCGAAAAGAGCGATGGGAGTATGGCCTGCGCGCTGCATGTGAGCCATAACCATAACTGACACAAAGTGACCAACATGGAGGCTGTCTGCCGTGGGGTCAAAGCCGATGTAAAACTTAACGTTTTCTGTTGCGAGCATTTCGCGGATTTTATCGGCATCTGTGGTCTGAGCTATGAGTCCTCTTTCCACAAGGGTGTCAAAAACATTTTCCATTTTCTATACGTCTCCTTCTGAATTATACCGTAGTATTTTATCACTTTAAGGAGTAAGTGTCAACCTCAAATTAAAGCATACGCAGCTTTGTTTTAAAATACTTTTCCTGAAACTCGACCTGTTTCGTTATTTCATCTTTGGTGAATGTCATATTTTCGGGGGCAACAACCCACTTTTCTTCAACATCATCAAGTCTTTCGATAACAGCAATCAGCTTGCCCGTAAATTCACTCACAGGCTCACCCACACCGAGAACATAAGCGTCCTGCTCTTCCCCGTCGGGGGCAATAATACCCTCGACATATCCGTAGTTTACGGTGTAAAAAATGTCTTTATGCTTCGGGTGATAAGTGCCCAACGGTCGGTCGATGATGACTTTTATTTTATGTGTTGTCATTTATAATCCCTCCTGAATTATTGAATTACATCATTTGGGGAATAAAAATTTAATATATTTTGTTTCAAGTCATTCGGTACAACACGCGGGTTGTACCCTACAAAGTAAATGAAATACTGTGTAATTCGGGAGGGCGCGGAGATCCTCCCTTACTTGTTTCGTTTCGCTTAAACATCAATTATTTAGCGGTAAAACCTCATAGCTTATTTTTATAAGCAGATTCAAAATTTATTGGCGGTGAAGTTACAGAAACATACACAAACTCTGTATCACCGTCATTACGCAATCCGTGTATATCATTTTCAGCAAATCTGACAACATCGCCTGCCTGAAAAATCATTTCTTCTTCATCCGCGAGAAGCAACTTACCTACTCCCCGAATAGCATACCAAATCTGCTCCGAAGTGTCGTGTTTATGTTTTGGTTGACTTGCTCCGACTTCAAGATGAACTTCTGTTACCGTAACTCTTTCGCTTTTTGAATTTTCAGGATTTATAAGTTGCCTTGAAACGACACCGGGATTCAATAACTCTTTTATGCTTTTACCGTTTATAAATTCCATAACATACCTCGCATTTATTACAGTTGTTTGCTGTAATATTCAACACCCGAATAACTGCCGTCATGATTTATTCTTCTGCCTTTTATGTATCCGTCTTTTGAAAAGCCTGATTTAACCATAACCCTTGAAGATGCAACATTCAATTCATTGCAAGAACATTCAACCAAGTGATAGTTTCTTTCGCTCAACAGATAATCAGACACGGCAGTTAAAGCTTCAGTTGCATACCCGTTTCCCTGATAATCAAACAAAATCACGTAGCCCACATTGCAATAATTATTTTTCTTATCAATTCCGTTAACAGAGATATTTCCGATAGGCTTATCTGTATCTTTCAATGCAATTACCCAATGTTCATAGTTGCTTGTATCGGAATCTGCTATCCATTTTCTGATAACTTCAAGCTCTTCTTCCCTGCTTATTTTGGGCGGAGAAATATACTTATGCAATCTTTCATCCTGCAAAAATTCAAACTGCATATCAATATCAGATTCTTTGTATCTGCGAATTGTCAATCTGTCGGTCTTAATTGTGGGACACAGCATAATGTCACCTCCCGAAAACTGTTTTGTGCGATTATACCATTCTTTTGGTAATAATTCAATATGCCGTTTCAGCCATAAATGCGGTATTGGTAAATTTGATATAAAAGAGATGTCAAAACTTCAAAAAAATTGACGGAAAACAAGGAAAGAAATAGGCACAAATGATTGACAAAACATACATTATAATGGTATAATTTTGAGGATATTGGAGTGTTTTTGTGACTGACGGATAAGCGGGTAACCGCAGGGGAGCAAAAACTATATTAAGCCGACCGTCTGGGCAGTCCGTTTTTTTTTACAAAACAGGACTGTCCATTTTTATTTTTACACTCTAAAAAATTTATCGGAGGTATCTTCACATGAAAAAAATCGGTATTGTTATGGGAAGCGACAGCGATTTGCCTGTTGTTGAAAAAGCAATGACAACCCTTGATGAATACGGTGTTCCCTACGAGGTGCACGTGTTCTCAGCTCACAGAACACCCGAGCAGGCAAAGGACTTTTCTGCTAACGCAAGAAAGAACGGCTTCGGTGCAATTATTGCCGCCGCAGGTAAGGCAGCTCACCTTGCAGGAGCCATTGCCGCCAACACAACTCTTCCGGTTGTGGGTATTCCCGTTAAATCATCTACTCTTGACGGTCTTGATGCACTTCTTTCAACAGTTCAGATGCCCGCAGGCATCCCCGTGGCAACAGTTGCTATTGACGGCTCTGCAAATGCCGCTTTGCTTTGTGTTGAAATTCTTGCAGCAAGTGATGATGAATTGGCTGAAAAGCTTGACGCCGCAAGAGCAAAAGCATCCGAGGCTGTTCTTGAAAAGAACGCTAAAATAGAAGAAAAATATAATAAATAAGGAGATAGAACAATGAACAGTAGTTTTAGTGAAAGTTACAAACAGGCAGGCGTAGACATTACTGCCGGCTACAAGGCTGTTGAGCTTATGAAACAGCACATTGCAAGAACAATGACAGCAGGCTCTATGTCTGACATCGGCGGCTTCGGCGGTCTTTTTGAGCTTGACCTCACAGGCATCAGCAAGCCCGTTCTCGTTAGCGGCACAGACGGCGTTGGCACAAAGCTTAAGATGGCTTTCCTTATGGACAAGCACGACACAGTGGGTATTGACTGCGTAGCAATGTGCGTTAACGATATCATCTGCTGCGGCGCTAAGCCCCTCTTCTTCCTTGACTATATCGCTTGCGGAAAGAACTATCCCGAAAAAATTGCTCAGATAGTTGCAGGCGTTGCAGAAGGCTGTGTTCAGTCAGGCGCTGCTCTCATCGGCGGTGAAACTGCTGAAATGCCCGGCTTCTATCCCGTTGACGAATATGACCTTGCAGGCTTCAGCGTTGGCGTTGTTGACAAGGACAAGGTTGTTAACAACAAAACAATTAAAGCCGGTGACGTTATTATTGCTCTCCCCTCTTCAGGTGTTCACTCAAACGGCTTCTCACTTGTCAGAAAAGTTTTTGACGTTGAAAACGCTGACCTTAAAACTCCCGTTGAAGAGCTTGGCGGCAAGAGCATCGGCGAAACCCTTCTCACCCCCACCAAGATTTACGTTAAGCCCGTTCTTAAATTGATGGAAGAAGTTACTGTTAAGTCAATTTCTCACATCACAGGCGGCGGATTCTATGAAAACATTCCCAGAAGCATTCCCGATGGCTTCTGCGCAAAGGTTGACAGAGCAAGCATCAGAATTCTTCCCATCTTCGACCTCATTGCAAAAACAGGCAACGTTCCCGAAAGAGATATGTTCAACACATACAATATGGGCGTTGGCATGAGCATTGTTGTTGCTAAGGAAGATGCTGACAAGGCTCTTGCTTCACTTCAGGCTTCAGGCGAGGATGCTTACATCATCGGCGAAATCATCGAAGATGCAGAGAAGAAAATCGTTATCTGCTGACGGAGGACTGCTATGGCTCACAAAGCAAGAATTGCCGTGCTTGTTTCAGGCGGCGGCACCAACCTGCAGGCTCTCATTGATGCGCAGAAAAGCGGAATCATTTCAGACGGTGAAATCGTGCTTGTGGTTTCAAATGTTTCTGACGCTTATGCAATCACAAGAGCAGACAACGCAGGGATTGACTCTGTTACAATAACAAAAAAAATCACAGGCTCTCAGGAGGCTTTTGAAAAAGCACTCAAAGAAAAGCTCACAGAATACAAAATCGACATTATTGTTCTTGCGGGCTTCCTGAGCATTTTGTCAGAGGATTTTACAAAATGCTACCCCGAAAGAATCATCAATGTTCACCCCGCTCTTATTCCCTCTTTCTGCGGCAAGGGCTATTACGGCCTGAAGGTTCACGAGGCTGCTCTTGAATACGGCGTTAAGGTTACGGGCGCGACCGTTCACTTTGTTAACGAAATTCCCGACGGAGGCAAAATCATTCTTCAGAAGGCTGTTGACATCCTTGACGGTGACACACCCGAAATTTTGCAAAAAAGAGTTATGGAACAGGCTGAATGGATTATTCTTCCAAAGGCTGTTCAGTTGGTAAGCAAACAAATTTCACAGGATAAATAAGGAGAATTTAAAATGGCAACTTATGATATTGCAAATCTTAAAGATACTCTCAGCTCAAATACCTATCCCGGCAGAGGTATCGTTATCGGCAAGACACCTGACGGTAAAAATGCCGCAGTAGCTTATTTCATTATGGGCAGAAGCGAAAACTCAAGAAACAGAGTTTTTGTTGAAAAAGGTGACGAGGTTATTATTTATCCTTTTGACGAATCAAAGGTTGAAGACCCCTCATTGATTATCTACTCCCCCATCAAAAAGGTTGGCGACAAGCTTGTTGTTACAAACGGCGACCAGACCAACACAATCTGCGACTTCCTCAAAAACGGCAAGGGCTTTGTAAGAGCCCTCAGAACAAGAGGTTTTGAGCCTGACGCTCCCAACTTCACTCCCAGAATCAGCGGTATTCTCGCTTTTGACGAGGGCGACTTTTCATACAGAATGAGCATCCTCAAGAGTGCTGACTCCGAAGGCACAGCCTGCAACCGTTTCAGCTTTGAATACTCACCCATTGCCGGTCTCGGTCACTTTATTCACACCTATGACCACGACGGCAACCCCATCCCCACATTCTCAGGTGAGCCTGAAAGAGTTCAGATGAACGATGACATCGACGCTTTCACCAAAGAAATCTGGGAAAACCTTAACGAACAGAACAAAATTTCTCTGTATGTAAGATACACAAACCTCGAAACAGGCGAAGTTACAAACAGAATGATTAACAAAAACGCATAAGGAGAGCTCCTAATGAAAGATTTTGAACTTAAATACGGCTGTAACCCCAACCAGAAGCCGTCAAAGATTTTTATGAAAGACGACAGCGACCTCCCCATTGAAATTTTAAGCGGGAGACCCGGTTACATCAACTTCCTTGACGCTTTCAATTCATGGCAGCTCGTTAAAGAAATCAAAGATGTTCTCGGTCTGCCCGCAGCAGCATCATTCAAGCACGTCAGCCCCCCATCAGCCGCAATCGGCACAGTTCTTCCCGAAAACCTCAAAAAGGCATGCTTTGTTGCTGACGTTGAGGGTCTTGATGAGTCTCCCCTCGCCTGCGCTTATGCAAGAGCAAGAGGTACCGACAGACTTTCTTCCTTCGGTGACTGGATTGCACTCTCTGACGTGTGCGACGTTACAACAGCTCTTCTTATTAAAAGAGAAGTTTCCGACGGCGTTATTGCTCCCGGCTATGAGCCTGAAGCTCTTGAAATTCTCAAGGCAAAGAAAAAGGGCAACTACAACATCGTAAAAATCGACCCCGATTTTGTTCCCGCAGAAATTGAAACCAAAGACGTTTTCGGCATCACTTTCCAGCAGGGCAGAAACAATTTCAGAATTGACAACGAGCTTCTTGAAAACATTGTTACTGACAACAAGGAATTCCCCGAAAGTGCCAAGAGAGACCTTATCATTGCATTGATTACTCTCAAATATACTCAGTCAAACTCAGTTTGTTATGCAGTTGACGGTCAGGCTATCGGCGTTGGCGCAGGTCAGCAGTCAAGAATTCACTGCACACGTCTTGCAGGTAACAAGGCTGACATCTGGCATCTCCGCCAGAGTGAAAAGGTGCTGGGACTCCCCTTCCTGCCCACAATCAAGCGTCCCGACAGAGATAACGTTATTGACATCTACATTTCAGACGACGATGAAGATGTATTGGCAGAAGGCGTTTGGCAGAACTACTTCACAGTTAAACCCGAGCCCTTCACAAGAGAAGAGCAGAAGGCCTACCTTTCAACCATCAGCGGCGTAAGCGTTGGCAGTGATGCTTTCTTCCCCTTTGATGACAACATCGAAAGAGCTTCAAGAAGCGGTGTTTCTTATGTTGCACAGCCCGGCGGCTCAATCAGAGATGACGTTGTTATTGACACCTGCAATAAAAAAGGTATGGTTATGGCGTTTACAGGAATGCGTCTTTTCCACCACTAATCACTGATGAGGTAACGAAATGAAAATTATGGTTATCGGTGGCGGCGGACGTGAACACGCCATCATCAAAAAACTCAAAGAAAACAAAGATATTGAAAAAATCTATGCTCTCCCCGGCAACGGCGGAATTGCACAGGATGCGGAGTGTGTGGCAGTTGGCGCAACAGACATCAAGGGTGCAGTTGATTTTGCAAAGAGCAACAACATTGATTTTTGTGTAGTTACTCCCGATGACCCTCTGGTGCTTGGTATGGCAGATGCTCTTCGTGAAATCGGTGTTCCCTGCTTCGGTCCCTCAAAGGATGCCGCTATTATTGAAGGCAGCAAGGTTTTTTCAAAAAATCTTATGAAAAAATACGGTATTCCCACCGCTGAATATGAAGTTTTCAGCGATATGGAATCCGCTCTTAAATATGCTCAGACCTGCCCCATTCCCACAGTTATCAAGGCTGACGGTCTTGCACTTGGTAAGGGCGTTATCATCGCAATGACCCGCGAAGAAGCTGTTGATGCCATCAAATCTATGATGGAAGACAAAATCTTCGGTGAAAGCGGCAGCAACGTTGTTGTTGAAGAATTTCTTGAAGGTCCCGAAATCAGCGTACTTTCTTTCACCGACGGAAAGACTGTTGTGCCTATGATTTCTTCAATGGACCACAAGAGAGCTTTGGACAACGATATGGGTCTCAACACCGGCGGTATGGGCACAGTTGCTCCCAACCCCTACTACACACCCGATGTTGCCAAAGAATGTATGGATAAAATCTTCCTGCCCACAATCAACGCTATGAACGCTGAGGGCAGAAGCTTCAAGGGTTGCCTTTATTTCGGACTTATGCTCACAAAAAACGGTCCCAAGGTTATTGAATATAACTGCCGTTTCGGTGACCCCGAAACTCAGGTTGTTCTCCCCTTGCTTGAAAGCGACCTTTTCACAATTATGAAAGCTGTTGAAAACGGTGAGCTTGCAGAAGATTTGGTTAAATTCAGCAATCAGCATGCATGCTGTGTTGTTATGGCTTCTGAGGGTTACCCCACAAAGTATGATAAGGGCTTTGAAATCACTGTTGACGACGGAGTTGATGCTTGCATTTATGTTGCAGGTGCTGCACTCAAAGACGGCAAGGTTGTTACATCAGGCGGTCGTGTGTTGGGCGTTACCGCAACAGCTGACAGCCTTGAAAAAGCTATTGCCAAGTCATATAAGGCAGTTGAAGGTGTTCACTTTGATAATGCTTTTTACAGAAAAGACATTGGTCAGAGAGCACTTAAAGCCACAAACTAAGGAGGTTTTAAAATGGTTTACAGAGTTTACGTTGAAAAGAAAAAAGGTCTTACCATTGAGGCCGATAATATGACCAATGATGCTAAAAATCTTCTTATGATTGACGGCATTGAAAAAATCAGAATTCTCAACAGATATGACGTTGAAAACATTGATGCGGAGCTTTTTGAACAGTGCAAGAAAACTGTTTTCTCAGAGCCTCAGCTTGATGATTTGTATGACCATATCGGTGAAAAAGACGATTGCAAGGTGTTTGCTGTTGAATATCTCCCCGGTCAGTTTGACCAGCGCGCAGACTCAGCTTCACAGTGCATTCAGATTATCTCCAAGGGCGACCGTCCCCTGGTAAGAACAGCCAGAATCTATATGGTTTACGGCAATGTTTCTGACGAAGGTATTGACGCTCTTAAAAAATACGTTATCAACCCTGTGGAAAGTCGCGAAGCTTCACTTGACAGAGTTGAAACTCTTGCAGTTGATTACGAAATTCCCACAACAGTTCAGACTCTCGACGGCTTCAATGCACTTGAAGAAGACGGACTTAAGGATTTTGTTAAAAACTACGGTCTTGCTATGGACCTTGACGACATCAAATTCTGCCAGCAGTATTTCAAAACTGAAGACCGTGACCCCACAATCACAGAAATCAGAATGATTGACACCTACTGGTCAGACCACTGCCGTCACACAACATTCCTCACAACAATTGACAGCGCAAAGTTTGAAGACCCCACTCTTCAGGCAGCATTTGACGAATATGTTGCAACAAGAAACATTCTTGGCAGAACAAAACCAATGAATCTTATGGACATTGCAACTATCGCCACAAAATATCTCAACAAAAACGGCAAGATTCCTCACCTTGATGAAAGTGAAGAAATCAACGCCTGCACAGTTAAGATTTATATTGACGTTGAGGGTGAAAAAGAAGAGTGGCTTCTTCTCTTCAAAAACGAAACCCACAACCATCCCACAGAAATTGAGCCCTTCGGCGGTGCAGCCACCTGCATCGGCGGCGCTATCCGTGACCCCCTTTCAGGCCGTTCATACGTTTATGCCGCTATGCGCGTTACAGGTGCAGCTGACCCCTTGAAGCCAGTTAGCGAAACAATTCCCGGCAAGCTTCCTCAGAGAAAGATTGTTACAACTGCTGCTGCCGGCTACAGCTCATACGGTAACCAGATTGGTCTTGCAACAGGCCAGGTAGATGAGCTCTATCACCCCGGCTACACAGCAAAGAGAATGGAAATCGGCGCAGTTATTGCTGCCGCTCCCTCTGAAAATGTTCGCCGTGAACGCCCCGAAGAAGGCGACATCGTTATTCTTCTCGGCGGACGCACAGGCCGCGACGGTTGCGGCGGTGCAACACGCTCTTAAAAAACACACACACATGAGTCACATGAATCCAGCGGTGCAGAGGTTCAGAAAGGTAACGCTCCCGAAGAAAGAAAGCTTCAGCGCCTTTTCAGAAACAAAGAGGCATCACTCCTTATCAAGCGTTGTAACGACTTTGGCGCAGGCGGCGTTTCCGTTGCTATCGGTGAGCTTGCTGACGGTCTTGAAATCGACCTTAACGCAGTTCCCAAGAAGTATGACGGTCTTGACGGCACAGAGCTTGCAATCAGTGAATCTCAGGAGAGAATGGCTGTTGTTGTTGAAGCTGAAAATGTTGAGCGCTTCAAAGCCCTTGCTGAAAGTGAAAACCTTGAAGCAACTGTTGTTGCAGTTGTTAAGGCTGAACCCAGACTCAAGATGCACTGGAACGGCAACACAATTGTTGACATTTCACGTGAATTCCTTAACTCAAACGGTGCCGAAAAGCACATTGATATTACCCCCGCAAATCCTGAAGACTATAAAAAGGATGTTCCCGCAAGCTTCACAGAGGGCTACAAGGCACTTGCAGGTGACCTTAACGTATGCTCAAAGAGAGGTCTTTCTGAACGCTTCGACTCAACAATCGGTGCAGGCACAGTTATGATGCCCTTCGGCGGCAAAAACCAGCTCACACCTAACCAGACAATGGTTAACAAAATTTCTGTTGAGAAAAAGCACACAGACGCCTGCTCATTTATGGCTTGGGGCTACAACCCCTTCATCACAGAAAAGAGCCCCTACCACGGCGCATACCTTGCAGTTGTTGAATCAGTTGCAAAGCTTATTGCCGCAGGTGCTAAGTTTGAGGATGTTTACCTCACATTCCAGGAATATTTTGAAAAGCCCCTCAAAGACGGCAAACGCTGGGGCAAACCCCTTGCCGCACTTCTCGGCGCATTCAAGGCTCAGATGGAATATGAAATTGCTTCAATCGGCGGTAAGGACTCAATGAGCGGCTCATTTGAAGACATCGACGTTCCCCCCACCCTTGTTTCATTTGCTGTTACCACAGGCGTTACAGATGACGTTATTACTCCCGAATTCAAAGCCGCAGGCCACAAGGTTACACTTGTTAAACCCGCTTACGAAAACGGACTTCCCGTTGTTGACAGCGTAAAAGAGATTTTCGCAAATGTTAACGCTCTTATGAGAGAGGGCAAAATTGCAGCCGCTTACACACCCACATACGGCGGTGTTGCAGAAGCTGTGCTTAAAATGGCAATGGGTAACGACATCGGCTTCAAGTTTGCTGACGGCGTTTCAATGGAAGACATTTTCGGCTACAACTACGGGGCATTCGTTCTCGAATTCAACGGTGAGGCTGAATACGGTGAGCTTCTTGGTGAAACCACAGCAGATATGAGCATCGCTCTCGGCGGTGAAACAGTTGCTCTTGCCGAGCTTTGCGACATTTATGAAAACAAGCTTGAGCCTATTTTCTCCTGCAACATTCAGCAGGGTGAAAAGGAAGTTCCCACCTTCTCATATAACGCTGAAAACCGCATTGCTCCCGCAATCAAGGTTGCCAAGCCCAAGGTATTGATTCCCGTATTCCCCGGCACAAACTGCGAATTTGACTCAGCAAAGGCTATGGCAGACGCAGGCGCAGAGCCCGAGATTTTTGTTATCAACAACCTCACTTCAAAAGGCATTGCTCAGAGCGTTGAAGCATTTGCAACTAAACTTAAGGATTCACAGATTGTGTTCATCCCCGGCGGTTTCTCAGGCGGTGACGAACCCGACGGTTCAGGTAAATTCATTACAGCATTCTTCCGTAACCCCGAAATCAAAAACGAGGTTCACGAGCTTCTTAAAAACCGTGACGGTCTTATGTGCGGTATCTGTAACGGCTTCCAGGCTCTTATTAAGCTTGGCCTTGTACCCTACGGCGAAATCATCGACACCGATGAAAACTGCCCCACATTGACATTCAATACAATCGGCAGACATCAGTCCAGAATTGTTCGCACAAGAATCGCTTCCAACAAGTCACCCTGGCTTATGAAAACCAACGTTGGCGACGTATTCTCAGTTCCGATTTCTCACGGTGAGGGTCGCTTCCTTGCAAGTGATGAGCTTATCAAGAAGCTTGCAGAAAACGGTCAGATTGCAAGACAGTATGTTGACCTTAACGGCGTTCCCACAAGTGACATTCACTTCAACCCCAACAACTCAGCCTGCGCTATTGAGGGTATCCTCTCACCCGACGGCAGAGTATTCGGTAAGATGGGTCACTCCGAAAGAATCGGCAGCGGTCTTTACAAGAACGTTCCCGGCAACTACGAAATCGGTATGTTCCGTTCAGCAGTTAAGTATTTTAAATAAGATTTTACGGCTCCCTTGTGTTAAGGGAGCCGTATTTATGTAAAGAAAGATAAATCGAGCACCTACACGTTTAGCAACGGCAGTTTTCTTGGACTTTGTATTTGCGGTGCGCCGTGGTCGTCGCACCTTACGACGGTTAACAGTAGCGTTCCGTAAGGGTTGACGACCTCGGCAACCCGCAAAACAGCAAAGAAAACGGGAGGGCACTGAGACCCACCCTTACTGTTGTGAAGCAAAAACACCGACGGACTTACAAAATCCGTCGGCTTCACTTATTTGACTTACTGCCCACTTGTAAATCCTTTCGGACAATGCCTCTTCAGCTTATAGTGTGCGTGTGACAGGGTCAAAATAAGATACAAAAAAAAGTGCGCAGCCGAAGCCACGCACTGAAAAACGCATCGCTCCGATTGCTGCGACACAATTTCAAGCCCATAAATGAAGGTATGAATATAAGAGCATGCATTTTTACCAAAGTAAAAATACACACCTTCATTATGGGTTTTCTGTTAAATTGTGTCGCAAAATTATTATATCACAAAAAAATTTAAAATCAAGATTTTTTTAGAAACGACACACGGGTCATTCTCAATAAAAAATCCCTGATGCAATGCATCAGGGATTTAAAATTACTGCAATTTAATTTTGAGGCAATCGGTGCCTGTGAGGGCATTACTTACGCTGTCGGGCTGGTGGTTGCCGATGTAAAGGGTGATTTCACCGTCGGGGGTTACTCGTTTGCCTTCATCGGTAACAGCCTTAATCCAATAGCGGTCAACGCTGAGCTCAACGGTTTTATTTTCACCTTTTTTAAGCTCCACTGACTTCACACCGCAAAGCTGGAAGTGAGGTGTATATGTTCTTGAGTCGGTATATTTTGCATAAACCTGAACCTTGTCAATACCGTCCATTTCACCAACGTTTGCAATATCTACGCTGAGTGTGAGAGCATCGTCGCTTACTTCGATAAGCTTTGCATCACTGTAATCAAAGCTTGTGTATGAAAGGCCGAAGCCAAAGGGATAGAGAGCATCACCGTCGATATAACGGTATGTTCTTCCGCGCATATCATAATCCTTGAAATCGGGGAGATTATGATTTCCGTCATAAATTGTGATAGGCAATTTGCCGCTTGGTGAAAATTCACCTGCAAGAAGCTTTGCAACACTGAGTCCGCCCAATGAGCCGGGATACCAAGCGTGGATGATAGCCTTTGCGTGGTTTCTCACTTTTTCACCAACATCGATTGAACTGCCGCCCATAAGCACAACAATAACGTTTTCGCAAGCGTCACAAACTGCATCGGCAAGCTTCTGCTGAGTTGCTGGAAGTGAAACGTGCTTTTTATCACCATAATCGGTGTAGTCATTGTCATAGCCTGTGTCTTCACCCTCAATTGAGCAGTCAAGGCCAAGGGCAAGAACAGTGATATCTGACTGAGCTGCTGCGGCAACACCGTCACTTATCATATTACCAAAGCCGCCCCAGTCATTGGTGAGCTCGTGGCAATAGTGAGCGCCTTTTTCAACGGTGATGTGAGCGTTATTGAACACTCTTCTCATACCGTCGGCAACAGTTATGTATTCGGAAGCATAGGCGTTGTAGTTGCCTTCAAGGGCAGAAACTGACATTGAGTTGGGGCCTACAACGGCAATTTTTTTATCGGTGTTTTTATCAAGAGGAAGGAAATTATCATTCTTAAGAAGAACAACACTTTCCTGAGCTGTTTTGAGGTTAAGGGCTCTGTGCTCCTTGCAGTCAAGCTTATCATAGCCGATGTCACTGAAGGGTCTGTTTTCTTCAAATTCACCAAGAAGGAAACGGATTGTATAAAGTCTTTCAGCGGCAGTTGTAATTTCTTCTTCAGTAACCAAATCCTGTTCATAAGCATCAACAAGGTGCTCATAAATCTGACCGCAGTTGAGGTCGCAGGTGTTTTTGAGTGAAATTGCGGCGGCCTCTGCCTTGGTGGAAGCACATTTATGGAATTCATAAATATCGTTAAGAGCACCGCAGTCGGAAACAACATAGCCGTCAAAGTTCCAGTCCTTACGGAGAACTTCACCAAGAAGATATGAATGAGCACAGCAGGGCTCACCGTTGGTGCGATTATAAGCACCCATAACACCTGCAACACCTGCTTTAACTGTTTTTTCAAAAGCAGGAAGATAAGTTTCATACATATCGTGCATTGAAGCAATGGCGTCGAAGCCATGGCGGTCTTTTTCAGGTCCGGAGTGAACGGCATAATGCTTTGAGCAAGCAGTTGCTTTGTAGAATTCACCGTCACCCTGAATGCCCTTGATGAACTCTTCACCGAGAGTTGCGGTGAGATAAGGGTCTTCACCGAAGGTTTCCTGTCCTCTGCCCCAACGGGGGTCACGGACAATGTTGATGTTGGGCGCCCAGAATGTGATGCCCTTGAAAATATCAAAATCGTTATACTTAACGTGCTGATTATATTTGACTCTGCCCTCGGTTGAGATTACATCGGCAACCTCATTAACAAGCTCGGGGTTAAAAGTGGCGGCCATAGCAATGGCGTGGGGAAAAACAGTGGCGGTTCCCGAGCGGGCAACACCGTGTGAGCCCTCGTTCCACCAGTTATAGGCTTTGATGCCCAATCTTTCGATAGGAGCAGAGGTGTAAAGAAGCTGAGAAATTTTTTCTTCAACCGTCATCTGAGCAACAAGCTCTTTTGCTTTTTGTTTTGCGATTTCTTTGTTCATAAGGAATTCCTCCTAAAGGGGTATAAATTAAGGCTTAGTCAAGGAAATCCTTGAGTTTTTTGCTGCGGCTGGGATGACGAAGCTTGCGAAGAGCCTTGGCTTCAATCTGACGGATACGCTCACGGGTAACGTCGAAGTATTTACCTACTTCTTCAAGAGTGTGGGGATGTCCGCCTTCAAGACCGAAACGCATTGAAAGAACCTTGGCCTCTCTGGGAGTGAGGGTCTGAAGAACCTCGTCAAGCTGCTCTTTGAGAAGAAGAATTGATGCGGCATCTGCAGGTGCGGGAGCGTCGTCATCGGGAATGAAGTCACCAAGGTGGCTGTCTTCCTCCTCACCGATGGGAGTTTCAAGTGAAACAGGCTCCTGAGCAACACGGAGAATTTCTCTTACCTTGCCAACGGTCATACCAAGCTTGTTGGCAATTTCTTCTGCGGTGGGGTCTCTGCCGTTTTCGTGAAGAAGCTGGCTGTTTGTCTTTTTAACCTTATTGATGGTTTCAACCATATGAACGGGAATACGGATTGTTCTTGCCTGGTCAGCAATAGCTCTTGTGATAGCCTGGCGAATCCACCATGTAGCATAGGTTGAGAACTTGAAACCCTTGGTGTGGTCAAACTTATCAACAGCCTTGATAAGGCCGAGGTTACCCTCCTGAATCAAATCAAGGAACTGCATACCTCTGCCTACATAACGCTTTGCAATGCTTACAACAAGACGAAGGTTTGCTTCGGCAAGTCTTTTCTTGGCGTATTCATCGTCGTCAGCTATGCGCATAGCAAGCTCAATTTCTTCTTCGGGAGAAAGAAGAGGCACACGGCCGATTTCTTTAAGATAAACCTTAACGGGATCGTCTGCACCCTGATTTTTGTCGTCAACAGCAACATTGTCAAGCTCAGATGATTTGGGCAAATCAACGTTGAAATCAAGGTTTTCCAGAGAATCGGGATTAAAATCATCAATGATTTCAATATTCTGATTTTCGATTGTTTCATAGAGCTTGTCAAGCTCTTCGATGTCAAAGTCCATTTCGAGAATGGCTGTGTCGATATCCTGAGTGGTAAGCTTACCGTTGTTTGCCTTACCTTTTTCAATCAGGGCTTTTATCGACGTTTTTTTATCGACAGTTTCCATAGTAAATCTCCTTTACTTTTACTTCCTAATTAGATTTTTTCCTGAAAAAGTTCATAAATTCGTCATCGCTCGCATTTGCGGGGTCAACAGCATTATGTTTTTGCTTTTCTTCTTCAAGAACTTTTATGCAATCAAAACACTCGTTGAGAGTGTTACTGATTTCTTTTTTCATTGCCACAAATTTGGCAATTCTTCCGTTTTCTTCGGGGGTGAACTCCCCTGCAAGAACCGAAAGCTCAATGCTCAGACCATCCTCCAGCCTTGAATAAAGGCAGGAATAAACTCGCCTGTTGAAATCTGTTAAAAAGGTTTCGGGCAAGAGCTTGTCCTTAAGGGTTGAGAAAAAGTCGGGGTTGTTTATCAGCGATGAAAGCAGAATATCCTCTGCCCTTGCAGCTCTGACAAACTGCTTGCGCTGGGGATTGATTTCATCCTTGGGGGTAATTGCGGAACGCTTGATTTCTTCAAAGGCGTTTTTGCGCTCATTGGAACGCTTGCGTGCACGCTTTTTCTTGGCTTCATTGATAATTGCTGTTTTATCAACTGAAAGCTCCTGAGAAAGACGGCCTGCGTAGATATCAAGCTCTATATCGTTACAGCCTGCCAACAGATTGGTAGCTTCATTGAGGAAGCCCATTTTGCCGTCGGGGAATGCAACATCAAATTTACTTCTGATTTTCAGAATGCCGTATTCAATATCATTAGCGGCACCGTCAATAAGCGCTTTGAAGCGTTCTTTACCGTGGTTTTTAATGATTTCATCCGGGTCCTTGCCGCCCTCAAGCCTGAGGACTCGGACCTTGAGTCCTGTTTCGGAAAAGATACGGATAGCCTTCTGTGTGGCTTCCTGACCCGCTTCGTCGGCATCGTAAGAGATGATTACCTCTTCGGTGTAGCGGCTGATAAGGCTTGCCTGCTCCCTTGTGAGGGCTGTGCCAAGCGATGCAACAGCATTGGTGAAGCCAGCCTGATGAAGCGCAATAACGTCCATATAACCTTCGGCAAGAATCAGAGAGCCGGGATTGCCGTTTTTGGCAAAATTGAGAGCAAAGACGTTGTCGGTCTTTTTATAGATAAGGGTATCTGATGTGTTGATATATTTGGGCTTTGAATCGTCAAGAACTCGTCCGCCGAAAGCAATTACATTGCCTCTGAGGTCGATTATGGGGGTCATAACCCTGTTACGGAAGTTGTCGTAATAACGAGACTTGCCGTCACGCTCACTGCGCTTGACAAGGTTAGCATCAAACATTTCTGCCATTGAAAAGCCTTTGGATTTAAGATGCCTGATGAGGGAATCCCAACTGTCGGGAGCGTAGCCCAGACCAAAATGCTTGATCGTGGACATTGAAAGCCCTCTGCCTAGGAAATAATCAAGAGCGGCCTTGCCTGAGGGGGACATAAGACTTGCGTGGAAAAATCTTGCGGCTTCACGGTTGACAGCAAGAAGACGCTGGCGGTGCTTTGCTCTTGAATCGTCATAGCCGTCATTGGGCATCTGCATACCTGCTCTGTCGGCGAGAAGCTTGATAGCTTCAACATAATCAAGATTTTCTACTCTGCGGATAAAGGTGATAACCTCTCCACCTGCTCCGCAACCAAAACAATAGAAAGAGCGGGTGTCGGGATAAACGGTGAAAGACGGAGTTTTTTCATTGTGGAAGGGGCAAAGGCCTTTGAGAAGCTTGCCCTGACGCTTGAGATTAACATAAGACGAAATTACGCCTTCAATATCGTTTCTGTCGCGAAGTTCTTCCAAAAATTCATCGCTGAAAGCCAAAATAACCCCTCCTTTGTTTTATAGTCTGTTATTTATAAATTCCATGAGCCGGGCACAAGCAAGCGGTTAAAGGTGCGCACGGCGTATCTGTCGGTCATACCGGCAATATAGTCACAAGCGGCACGCTGAGGACCTTCTTTAAGGCAAAGCAAGGTATATTCCTGAGGCAGCTCAAGAGGATTTTTGGAAAAATAATCATAAAGCCAGCAAATCATATCCATTGCTTTTGTTTCTTCACTTTTGCACACGGGGTTTGTATATACATTTTTAAACATAAATGTATGTATCTCGTCAAACGCCTGCTGAATTTCATCATTGAGGCGGATATCATCACTGCTGTTTTCAATGCAGGAGCGCACAAGAGTGTTGATACGCTCGGATTTGTTGAAACCGAGAACTTTTTTGACCTCAAGAGGAATATCCTCTTCGGTTATGACCTTGCCATGAATGGCATCGTCAATGTCGTGGTTAATATATGCAATACGGTCTGAAAGGCGGACAATTCTGCCCTCGAGAGTGGCTGCCTGCTCACCGTTGGTGTGGCGTTCAATACCGTTGCGCACCTCGTAGGTAAGATTGAGACCTTCACCGTTTTTTTCGATTGTATCCACAACACGGAGGCTGTGTTCATAATGCCTGAAGCCGTCGGGGCAGATGCTGTTGAGCGCCCTTTCACCTGCATGGCCGAAGGGAGTGTGACCCAAATCGTGGCCAAGAGCAATGGCTTCGGTCAGATTTTCGTTAAGCCTGAGGGCAACCGCAATTGTTCTGCCAATCTGTGCAACCTCGAGGGTGTGGGTAAGGCGGGTGCGGTAATAATCCCCTTCAGGTGAAAGAAAAACCTGGGTTTTGTGTTTGAGGCGGCGGAATGAGTTTGAATGGATAATTCTGTCTCTGTCACGCTGAAAGCATGTGCGGATATCACACTCCGGCTCCTGACGAAGTCTGCCTTTGCTTTGGTCTGCAAATGCGGCAAACTCAGAAAGCATATTATGCTCCCCTTCGCAGGTGATTTCTCTGATTGATTTAGCCATAAATCCACTCCTTTCAAAGTCCTCTATTTATCTTATACGCCGTTAATGGTTAAATTCCTTTTAATTTTTACAAAAAATTTCACCTGTTTTTTCGGCTTTGAATTTACCTAAGCTTGAATCAATGAGCTTTGCATTGAATTCATCAACAATATCGGCAGGGAGATGAAATTTTATTTTAACATCCTCTTCAAAAACGGTGTCGTCAACCACTCCTCCGAACTCGGGAATAAGAGAATTGAGCCTGCCGTAAAATGTATAATCACACTTTACATTCATCAGCGCGCAAAGGCGCATTGTGATTACACCGCCTGCATCAACTGCAATTTTGGCGGTGTGGGAATAAGCACGAACAAGGCCGCCTCCCCCTAAAAGGATGCCGCCAAAATATCGGGTTGCAACAACAACACAGTCAACAACGTTTTCTTTAATCAGAACATCAAGCACGGGAATACCCGCAGTGCCCTGAGGCTCACCGTCATCGGAATAACGGCGTGTCTGACCGTCTCGCAGAACATAGGCATACACATTGTGGGTGGCATCCCAATGCTTTGATTTGATTGAGTTGATGTATTCAACCGCCTCTTCTTTGGTTGTTACAGGCTTTATATAGCCTATAAAACGCGACTTTTTTTCAATAAATTCGTCGCAGGATTCTTTTTCGATAGTCTTATATTCCATAAAACCCACCTAAAAAATTCAGCGGCGCACAAAAATGCACCGCTTCATAATTATTTATCAAGATTATAACGCTTCTTGAATCTGTCTACGCGTCCGCCTGTATCAACGAGCTTCTGCTTACCTGTAAAGAATGGGTGGCAAGCTGAGCAAATGTCTACACGCATATCGCCTTTTGTTGAACGTGTTTCGATTACGTTACCGCAAGCACAACGTACGCTTACTGTATCATACTTGGGATGAAGTCCTTCCTTCATGATTTTCACCTCTTTCGGTCTCTATTACGCAACGCTTATTCTATCACACAATTTCACAAAATGCAACAGTTTTTTTATGTTTTTTTTACTTTTTTCAAAGTTTTTCAGGAAGCCTTAAGATTAAGGCGCAACTTATCGGCAATCATAGCGATAAATTCGGAGTTAGTGGGCTTTCCGCGTGAGGATTGAATGGTATATCCGAAATAAGATGCCAGAACATCAACATCTCCCCTATCCCACGCAACCTCAATGGCGTGACGGATGGCTCTTTCAACCCTTGAAGCGGTTGTGGCAAACTTTTTGGCTATTGCAGGGTAAAGCACCTTGGTAACCGAGCTTATCATTTCCGGATTTTCGATTGAGAGAATAATTGCATAACGAAGATACTGGTATCCTT
>JBGVFJ010000041.1:0-25922 GCA_045121005.1 Acutalibacteraceae bacterium | reverse complement strand
TTGGGGAAGCCGATAACCGTGCAGATCGGAAGCTTATTTCCAACATATTCTTTAGCCTGCTTAACATAGCTTGCAGGGATGCAGACGGAAGCTGTTTTATATTTCATTCCGTCGTCACAGATAGCCTTGATCTGTTCCCATGTGGCAGATTGAGAAAGCAAGGTGTGGTCAACATAAGAAAGAATTTCTTTAATATCCATATTAAACTACCTCTTTTTCATCTACGCCGCCCATATCAAGAATTCGGCTGAAAGTATCGAGAACGCACTGAACAGCGGCATTTCTGAAGCCGTTCTTTTCAAGGCTGACAACACCGGCAATTGTTGAGCCGCCGGGTGAACAAACCTCATCCTTAAGCTTTTCGGGGTGCTTACCGGTTTCGGCAATTAAAGTTGCGGTGCCGATAAGAGTTTCAACAGCAAAGCTCTGTGCCTGAGCACGGGTAAGACCTGTCATAACCCCGCCGTCGGAAAGTGCTTCAATAAACATACTCACAAAAGCAGGACCGCAACCGGTGATCACGCTCGCGGCATACATCTTCTTCTCTTCAAGAAGCTCAAATTTGCCCGTATAACGAAGAATATCTTTATATTCTGCATACATATCGTCTGTTACACTTTCACTGATTGAGCAAACTGTGATGCACTTGCCCACCTCTGCCGCAACATTGGGAAGAGTTCTGATAACAGGAACATCAACACTCATACCCAGCATATCCTTAATCTGCTGAATGCTGATGCTGACCATAATTGAAACAATGATTTTTTCTTCACCATTTTTGATGCAATCTTCAACAACGGGACCGATTTCTGAAAGAACAGCCTTTGCCGCCTGAGGCTTAACGGCAAGGAGAATGTATTTACTCTCTCTCACAGCCTGCTCGTTTGATTCAACAAAGGTTGCTCCGGTTTCAAGAGCAAGTTCCTTGGCTTTATCTTTATTAAAATCGGTAAGAACGATGTCCTTGGGGTCACAACCCTTACAGGCTGCTTTGGCAATAGTCGAACCCATTACACCTGTTCCGATGAATGACATTTTTTTCATAATTATCCTCCTAAATTGTGAATGTGTTTACGCCTTCAGCAAGAGCCTTGACTGTGTCACCATAAACAAATTCAGCAGATGCGTTCTGAGGCAGTTCAACTTTAAATTCAGTTTTGCCTTCTGACTTTTTATACGATACAGAAATTTTACCTTTTTCGGTTGTGATATGACCTTTTGCAAAATCAAGAGCTTTGATTTTGGCAGGAGCAATGACAATTTTATCATAAGCAGATGAATTTTCTGCCTGAGTGATTCCAAGCACACCTTCAAAAAGATATTGCACACAAGCGCCAAACATAGGATGGTTGTGAGAAGCTTCACCATTCCAGTTTTCCCAAAGGGTTGTGGCGCCGCTCTGACGCATAAATTCAAATGAAACTTCTTTTTTGCTTGAAAGCAGTTCAAAAGCCAACTCCCCTGCGCCTTTGCGGAATAAAAGACCTGTGAGAATGTAGGTGCCGAAAATTCCGGTATCAAACATACCATGCTCAGAATATTTTGATTTAAGTGTTTCAAAGGTTGAATCATTGCCGATTCCGCAATCGCAGGCAAAGGCATCTGCACCCTGAATTCCGCTAAGAAAACTACCGTTATCATCACAAGGATAAGCTTTGAGAAGTGCTTCTCTGTGGCTTTGAGCTAGAGCTTTTATAGCCATATTATCCATACCGAGGGCAGATTCAACCTCTGCGAACATTTCAAGCTGAGTGATATACATCGTGGTATTAACAAAGGGTTCGGGAATTGCAATTTTTTCGGGTGCACACCAGTCACCGAGGCACCAGCCCTTTTCTTCTTCACGCACGATTATACCATCATCACATCTTGACTCAATATATGAAACAAATTTTTTCATATAAGGGTAACATTCTTTTAAAAACTCAATGTCGCCGTATTGTTTAAAGTAATAGTAAGGAACTGTGAGAATGGCACCGCCCCAACCGATCGGTCCGCCGCCTCCGCCGCCAAAAGGTGCAGTGTGCTGAACGTGACCTGTTGTTTTATCCTGGCAGTCAATAATATCATAAATCCATTTTTTATATGTGGATTTCAGATCTGCAATAAGCATACCTGCCTTTGCGCAAAGCTGACCGTCACCGGTGTAACCGAGACGTTCACGATGAGGGCAGTCTGTCATAACTGCACTGTGAGTGTTGCAAAGCTGAGTGTGAACATAGGTGTTATAAATCCAGTTGACAGTTTCATCCGAGCATTCAAAAGATGATGTTACAGGTGCCCCTGTGTAAATTTCACGCACCTCAACAGGTTCTGCGTTGTTAGTGAGGGTAAAATATCTGAATCCGTGCCAGAGAAGATACGGCTGATAATATTCCGTCACACCATCGGTGATAAATTCATCATTGGCAATCTGATGCTCATACCCTGCCGAAGTAAAATTAAGAGTAAAATCTTCATTTATGTTTTCAGCATAAATAATCTTAACGGTTTCATCCGCTTTTGAGCATTTCACAATCGGATAGCCTGTTGTTGTTACACCTGTGTCATAAAGAGAATATTCACCGAAATCCTTGATTTTAACAGGCTTGTAGGTTTTGGAAACCTTGTCGGTATAGAACCGCTGAATGTACATTGTGACTTCTTCCATACCGTCGCACAACGCAGGAGTTTTCCAATTATCAAGGGAAGCTTCAGAAGTGTTCCAGTTGTAATCAAATCCACGGTAATCGTGCTTTTCGCCGAAGAAAAGAGATGAATATTTGATATATCCCTGCTGATATCTGACGGATTCATCACTTAAAATTTCATCTGCACCATTTTCAATGCGGTAGCAAAGGCGGATATTTCCGTAATCCATAAGCCCCTCTGCCCTGCGGTCGAACTGATGAAAATATCCTCCGCCGACGAGCACACCGATTACATTTACACCCTTATTGACAAAGGAAGAAACATCGTACTCAAGGCAATAAATACGGTTGTCCATTTTATCAGAAAGAGGATATTCAAGCTTCATTTTTTCACGGTCTCTGGGGATATAGTCAGAATAAGCCGGCACAAATTCATCATCTGAAACGCGCTTGCCGTTGATATATAAAATGAAGTAACCGAGACCGCAGATGTTAATTTTTGTGGGCACTGCGGTGTCGTTTATATTAAAGGTGCCTCTGAAGATTGCTGAAGTGAGATCTTCACAGGGCATAATCCATTTGGCATTACCGAAAATTTCATTATGAGTCATAAAATCACCTCCTTCAAAATATAACACAAAAATAAAATTTATACAATATATTTTGCAGTAAGTATTGAATTTATCTTGCTGAAAAGTTAAAATAATATCAGTAATTATCGAGAGGTCTTAAATGTTTGATTATGAATTAAAACGAAGCAAAAGAAAAACTGTGTCATTGCAAATTACAAATGACTGCCGAGTAGTAGTCAAAGCTCCGCTTTTGCTAACTAAAAGAAGAATAGATAAGTTTGTATCTGAGCACGAAAACTGGATTAAAACACATCTTCAAGAACAGAAAAAGAAACTTGAGAACGCTCCTGCTGAGCCTACAAAAGAGGAAATCAAGGCTCTGAAAGCAAAGGCAAAGGAATATATTTTCCCTAAAGTAAAGGAATACGCGCAAATTATGGGGCTTGAATATGGTGAAATAAAAATTACTTCTGCAAAAACAAGGCACGGCTCCTGCAACACCAAAACTCACAACCTTTGCTTCTCATACAAGCTCATTCAAAAGCCGAAAAAAGCTGTTGATTATGTTATCGTCCACGAGCTTGCGCATATTGTTCATCCCAACCACAGCAAAGATTTTTACGGATATATTGAACGTTATATGCCCGATTATAAAGAACGAATCAAACTATTAAAGCTCAGCGAAAAGGAGAATTTCTGATGAACGTTTATGATTTTGACGATACAATTTACGAGGGTGAAAGCACATTGCATCTTTTCTTTTTTTATCTTAAGAAAAAGCCTTCATTACTCAAATATATGCCAAAAGTTCTCAAGGCCTTTGCAAGATATAAAAAAGGCTTGGTTTCCATTGACGAAATGCTCACAGAATATGCACCTATTGTTGAAAGCATGTTTAAAGAGGTTGTTGACCTTGATAATGACCCTATAGAATTCTGGGACAAAAACATCAAAAACATTAAGCCTTTTTACAGAGAAATTCAGCAAGAGGATGATTTAATTATCACCGCCTCACCTGATTTTTCAATCAGAGAAGCGTGCAAGAGGCTCGGCATCAAGCATTTTCTTTCAACAACATACAACTATGAAACAGGAAAAGTCGAAAGAATTTGTCTTAAGCAAAACAAGGTCAAAGCTTTTTTTGAAAATTATCCGGATTGCGAAATTGAGAATTTTTACACCGATTCCCCCGAAAACGACAAGCCTCTTATGGATATTGCAAAGCACGCGTTTATTGTTGACGGAGATAAAATTACTCAGGTCAAATAACTTAATACGACAAAAAATGAAGCCTCTGGGAAGTATAATTTTCTCAGAGGTGATTTTATGCCTGTTTATGCGGATGTTTTGCTTGTTATCAACGGATTTACAAATTACCTGCTGTTGCTTTGCAATATGAAAATATTAAAGCTGAATACATCTCGTTTCAGGATGCTTCTGGGTGCTTTAACAGGCAGTTTATTTTCACTAAAAATCTTTATGCCGGAATTTTCCAAAGCTGTTGAATTTGTGTTAAGAATTGTTTTCACTTGCCTGATTATTCTCTTTGCTTACAAATTCACCTCAATAAAAGAATTTTTAAAAGCATATATTTGCTTCTTTGCCGTAAGCTTTATTTTTTCGGGTCTGATGATTGCTGTTATACTCTTTATAAACCCGCCTGATTTAATTTACGACAACGGTGTTATTTATTACGATATAAGTTTTTTAAGCACCGTTATCCTTACCTGCGGAGGGTTCACTTTTATTTCACTCGGTGAAAAAATACTTAAAAGAAGAACCGACATAAATCTTCTGTTTGAAACCACAGTAACACACAAAAACAAATCTGTTTCCGGCAGAGGATTTGCCGACAGCGGGAACACACTCAAAGAGCCTTTCAGCGGCAAAGATGTGATAGTTGCAGATTTTTCATACATAAAAGACATTGCACCTAAAGAAATAAAAGAATATATTGAAACGGGAAATATATCATCATCTGACACAGTCATAAGATTTATACCTGTTTCCACCGTAAGCGGAGCAGGACTACTGCCCTGTTTTAATGCAGATAAAATTTCTGTTAAAAGCGCAAAAACGCTGATACAAAAAGAAAATGTTTTTATTGCGGTGAGTAAGGAAAGAATCTGCAACGGAGAATTTGAATTTATCCTAAATCCACTTATCACGGAGGTTAACTGAAATGCTGAAAATAAAAGAACTGATCTTAAAAATCAAATTAAAACTGTCAGGTGATAACTGCATTTATTACATAAACGGTCCTGACACTTTGCCCCCTCCGTTGTCAAAGCAAGAGGAAACCGAAATTTTTGAAAAGCTGATTAACGGAGATGAATCGGTCAGAGATAAGCTGATTATACATAATCTACGCCTTGTTGTTTACATAGCAAGAAAATTTGAAAACACAGGGGCCGGTCTTGAGGATATAATTTCAATCGGAACAATAGGCCTTATCAAAGCAGTTAAAACATTTTGCCCGACACGCAATATCAAGCTTGCAACCTACGCCTCAAGATGTATTGAAAACGAAATTCTGATGTTTCTGAGAAAAACAAGCTCACTCAAAAACGAGGTTTCAATTGACGAGCCTTTAAATGTGGATTGGGACGGAAACGAGCTGCTTTTATCCGATGTTTTGGGGAGCGAACCCGATACAGTTAATCGCGATATTGAGCTTGAAGACCAGAAAAGCATTGTATACAAAACAATAGATTCTCTGCACGAGCGCGAAAAAACCATTATGTATATGCGCTTCGGTATCGGCGGAGAAAAAGAGTATACTCAGAAAGAGGTTGCTGACATTCTCGGGATTTCGCAAAGCTACATATCAAGGCTTGAAAAAAGAATTATTACGAAGCTTAAAAAGACAGTAGAAAAAGCATAAAAATTGTTAAAAGATATAGAAATTTTGATAATAGTATGTTATTATATTGAGGAAATATAAAAAGAGGTGTTAATTATGGTTAAAACAATAATCAAATGCGTTGTTGCAATTCTTTGCACAGTTGCAATCTGCGTAACAATTTTTGTGTGCACAGGCAAAGCTGACGAAGCTGTTACCCCCGATTATATGACAGAGGCTCAGGCTGCCGAATATCTTGGTGTAAGCGCTGAAAGACTTGAAATTATGCGCAAAAACCTTAAGTATCTTGAGGGCGCATACGTTTCATATTCCTATGAAGAAAACGGTGAAATTGTTACTGTTTATATGTATTCAAAACAGGCTCTCAACGACACAATGGCCGAGCTTATGGACAGTGAGGCAAAGAAAAACATTAACTTCAAATACATTGAGCAGATTCTCAAAGACCAGAAATAATTAAACTTTTCGGCTGTCTCGCAAGGGACAGCCGATTTATCAAGGTATGAATATGACTAAACTTATTTGCCCCAAATGCAAAGAACCTCTTGAATTGTCAGACAGAAGCTTTATTTGCAAGAACAGACACTGCTACGACATTGCCAAAGAGGGATATGTAAATCTTCTTTCTTCCAACAAAAGCGGAAGTCTCATTGGTGACAACCGTGAAATGGCTCTTTCCCGCAGAGATTTTCTTAACAAAGGGTATTTTTCTGCTCTGGCACATGCTCTAAGCGCAGAATTGAAGGAATGCAGTGATAATTCACCTTGCGTACTTGACATCTGCTGCGGTGAAGGCTATTACTCATCGTTTCTTAAAGAAAATTGCAACGGTGAATTCCTTGGATTTGACATTTCAAAAGAGATGGTCCGTCTTGCCGCTAAGAGAAAAAGCGGTGTCAACTACTTTGTTGCAAATATGACGAGCATTCCTTTGGAAAATGAAAGTGTAGATTTTGCCATTCACTTGTTTGCCCCGTTTTATGAAAGTGAGTTTCACCGTGTTCTCAAAAAAGGCGGCACTCTTGTTTCGGTTACTCCCGGCTCAAAGCATCTTTTCTCCCTTAAACAAGCTGTTTATGACACGCCTTATCTTAACGATGAGGCTCCGCCTGCGGCAGAAAAGCTCAGCTTCATTGAGCAGAAAAAAGTTTTTGCCGAAATCGAGCTTAACTCAAATGAAGATATACAGTCTTTGTTTAAAATGACACCTTATTACTACCACACAAGTGATGAAAATAAAAGGCGGCTTGAAGAAATAGATTGCCTTAAAACAGAAATTGATTTTTCACTTAATATATTCAAAAAATAAGGAGGTTAACCATGGCTGAAATTTATAAAGGACCCGGAAACGCAAACGATTATCAGCACAGCCTGGATTTTTTAAATGACGTTTTCTTTTCAGAAGAAGAAAATCCCCGTGATTTTCTTACACTTCTTCCGAAGCTTTACAAAAAAGAATATAACCATTGTGAGAATAACCTTATTGTAAGTGTTGACGGAAAATGGAAAGGAGCTGTTGGCCTTTACTTTGACGATGTTGATGTTATGGGAAACAAGCTTGTCTGCGGCGGAATCGGTAATGTTGCAGTGGGCAAGGATTGCCGCGGCGCAGGTTATATGCAGGATTGTATGCAGCAAGCAATGAACAGACTTATCGAGCGCAATGCTGACTACTCCGTACTCGGCGGCCAGCGTCAGCGATACGGTTATTTTTCATTTGCGCCTGCAGGATTTGAGCACTGTTTCACTTTCAATGCTCAGAATCTTAAGCATGTATACGGTGCTGATTACGGCGCTGAGTTAACCGCTGTTAAGGTTGAAGAAAGTGATACTCAAAGCGTTGAGTTTATCAAAAGCCTCTATGCTTCAAACCCCGATAAATTCATTCGTCCCGAGGCTAAATATTACGATTATCTGGTGTCGTGGCGTCAGGTTCCGTATGTTTTTAAAGACGGTAACACCCCTGTAGGCTATTGCATTTATACATACGATATGTGTAACATTACAGAAATAAAATCCGTTGATGACAATAGCTTCAGAAAGCTCCTTGCAGCGGCATTCATCACAAGCTCTCAGAAAGAAATCCGTCTTGAAATCCCGGCTTATGAAAAAGAATATCTTGAATATCTTTCTCAGGTGACCGAGGGGCATTCAATTTGCCACAGCTCATCCCTGACAGTACTTAACTGGAAGAAGTTCATCAAAGCTTATTTTGAGCTTAAAGCTTCCTACACCAATGTGTGTGACGGCAAAATGTCTTTCCTGATTCACGGTTACAAGAAAGATGAAAGTTTTACAATCTGTGTCGAGGACGGTAAAGTTTCTTTCACCGATGATGTTGAAAGCCCGTTGGAGCTTACTCATCACGAGGCAACAGCACTGTTCTTTTCGCTTTATTCTGTCAAAACCAGCGATATGTCACCGGGCGTAGCTTCCTGGTTCCCTCTTCATTGGTATATTCACCCTGCAGATAAGGTTTAAGTGTTGACATAATCGGTCGTTTGTTATAAAATAAAATGAATTCTTTTACGAAAGGAAATTGGTATGAAATATTATATCGGCGTTGACGGCGGCGGCACAAAAACAGCTTATGCCCTCTTTAACGAAAACAAAGAAATGGTAGCTATGGTTAAAGGCCCCGGCAGCAACCACGAAAATTATGAAGGCGGTATGGAGCAGGCTTCTAAAATTGTTTGGGCCGGCATCAATTCACTTCTTATGGAAGCAAAGATTGAGCTCAAAGATGTAGCCTTTACTCTTATGGGTCTTGCTGGTATCGACCATCAGTATCAGCACGATGATATGTTTAAAAGACTCAGCGATTTCGGTCTTTCAAACTTTGAAATTTATAATGACGGCTTTATCGTAGTTAAAGCCGGTTCAACAGGCGCAGCCGCTATCGGCTACAATGCCGGCACGGGCACCTGCTGCAACGCTATTGACTCAGACGGTAAGATGCTTCAGCTCGCAGGGCTCGGTGAGTTTTCAGGTGATGAAGGCAACGGACACTGGATTGCGATGATGACATACAAAACAATCTATGATGATGTTTATCTCGGTCTCGGCGAAACTGCTCTTACAAAAATGTTCTATGAATTCTACTCAATTTCTACAAGAGAAGAATTCCTCGCTATGGTTTCAAAATTTGAAGAAGACGATGCAGATACATTTATTATGAAGCTTATTGACTTCTTCTTTGACGCCGCAAAAGAAGGCGACAAAAAAGTTCTTGCAATTATTGAAGAAATGGCTGACAGAGGCTCATCTCTTATTGCAGCACACGCCAAACAGCTCAACTTCACAGATGATGTTATTGAAGTTGTTCTTTCCGGTTCAATCCACACAAAGCTTCCTTCAGAGATTTATATCAACAGACTTATGGAGCTTTGCGTTGAAAAGAGCGGCAGACAAATGAAGTTCAACAAGCTGTCTGAACCCCCCGTTGTTGGTTGTGTTAACTGGATTTTCCAGCAGTATGTATAATTTAAAGGAGAGATAAAGATGAAAGAAATTACACTTGCCGTTATCGGTTCAGGTAGTACATATTGCCCCGAGCTTATCGACGGCTTCCTCAAAGCCAGAGATTCACTCAAGCTCAAAAAAGTGTCTTTTATGGATATTGACGAGCGCAAGAGAACAATCGTAGGTAACCTTTGCATCCGAATGCTCAAGGCTGCAGGTGTTGATTGTGAGGTTGTTCTCACAGATGACGTAGACACAGCTCTTCAGGGCGCTGATTTTGTTGTTACTCAGATGCGCATAGGTAAGCTTCCCGCACGTCACCTTGACGAAAGCATCCCCAAGAAATACGGCCTCATCGGTCAGGAAACTACCGGTATCGGCGGCTGCTTCAAAGCACTTCGCACAATCCCCGTAATCAAGCATGTTTGCGAAAGAATTGAAGCTATCTGCCCCGACGCATGGCTCATCAACTTCACTAACCCCTCAGGTATTCTCACTGAGTTCATTCTTAACCACACAAACGTTAAAAATATCGGTCTTTGCAATGTTCCCATCGATATGATTGACGACGTTAAAGAAATCACCGGTGAAGACAGTGAAATCACATACCTTGGTCTTAATCACCTCAGCTGGATTACTTCAATCAAAAAAGACGGTGAAGAACTTCTTCCCGGTCTGATTGAAAGTGGTTTCTCTCCCAAAGTTATGGCTAACATCAAGGATGACGGCTTTGATATTGAATGTCTCAAATCTGTTCAGGGTCTCCCCTCTTCCTACCTTCAGTATTTCTATTGCCGTGAAGCCAAGCTTGAGCATCAGCGCACAGATGACAAAACAAGAGCAGAAGTTTGCATGGAAATTGAAGAAAGCCTTCTTGAAATGTATCAGAACGAAGAGCTTTGCATCAAGCCTGCACTTCTTGACAAGCGCGGCGGTCACAAATATTCACTTGCTGCTGTTTCTCTTATTGATTCAATTGCAAACGATAAGAAAGATGTTCATGTTGTTAACATCAAAAACAACGGTACTCTTGACTTTATGGCTGACGATGACATCGTTGAAATTGCTGCAGTTATCGGCAAAGACGGTGCAACTCCCGTTAAGATTGACAAGGTTGAAAACAAGCATATCATTGCTCTTATGAGAACAATCAAGGCTTATGAAAAATACACTGTTGAAGGTGCTCTCACAGGCAACGAACAGGCAGTTATCAACGGCCTTCTTATTCATCCCCTTGTTGGTGACTGGGAAAAGACAACAAAATGCTTTGAAGAACTCAAGCAGGCTCATAAAGAGTTCCTTCCCGAATTCAAATTCTAAATTTTTAATCCTCGCAAAGCTTCGGCAATGCGAGGATTTTTTTAAGTATTTATAATTCCAAGGCTTACTGAAAGAGCCTGATTCACTCTGTTCATATCACTTTCATCAAGGTTGCCCATTTTTTCTTTCAGTCGTTTTTTATCAAGAGTGCGTACCTGCTCAAGCAAAACAATCGAGTCCTTTGCAAGTCCGCAACCGTGAGCGTTGACCTGAATATGAGTTGGCAAGGAGGTTTTGAAACGCTGGCTTGTAATAGCAGCCGCAATTACTGTGGGGCTGAATTTGTTGCCGACATCGTTCTGCACAATAAGAACAGGTCTGATGCCGCCTTGCTCCGAGCCGACAACAGGACTCAGGTCGGCATAATATATATCTCCCCGTTTAACTGTCATTTATATCACTCTCCGTAATTTAATCAGCAAAAATATTTTTGCCGATTACAGGCATATTTAAACATAAAACAATAAAATATACCTGTTATATTTTATTCCGAAGAGCATTCATTGTTAATTATATAAAATAAAATTCACCGTGCTTAACCTTAATCCATTTGAGATTGCCCTGTGAGTCCAGCACAGCGCTGAAATCAGCATTTTTAAGTTCATATCCCTCAGGAGTATTGACAAATCCATCAGCTGTTCTGAGGACACTCAGCGCCCTTTTCAGTTGCATCAACACATTTTCTTGCTGCATCAGAGGCATGGAAACATTCTCAAATTCAGTTATAATTTCATTTTCGTTAATGGTTATTACAAGACCGCTCACTTCATCGGGAGAATTCAGAGCAAGGGTAAGATTGTTGCCTGCCCCTGTCCTCATTTCTCCCGAATAAACCGTTTCATTCACCTTCAGAGAAAAAGCAGTGTTCAATGAATCTGCATTCAAAGAAACACCGCTTTTTATAATTCCGTTATTACACGAGCAAAATATAATTGGCATAAACAAAACCGCAATAATTATCCGTTTCAAATCAATCAGCCTTATTTTCAAGATTTGAAAACAGCTTTGGCAACGCATCAATCATCATCGTGGGAGTAGCCCCTGTCAGTGAATACTCTTTTGCAACCGTGTCACCGCTTAAGCCGTGAATATAAGCACCGCAAACGACACTTACAAATGCATCCATCCCCTGAGCGAGGAATGAGCCGATAATACCAGAAAGCACATCTCCGCTTCCGCCCTTTGCCATTCCCTGATTGCCTGTTGGGTTGATATACACTTCATCACCCTTGCAGATAACAGTGTTGCAGCCTTTGAGAAGCACAACATCACCTGTTTTGAGAGAAAGCTCTTTACAAGCTGAAACTCTGTTTTGCTGAATTTCATCAACACTTCTTGAAAGAAGACGCGACATTTCTCCGGGGTGCGGTGTAAGCACTATAGGAGCTTTTGCTGTTTTCAGTATATCTATATTCTCACTTAAAATATTTAGACCATCGGCATCAATAAGAATCGGACTTTTTGAATTTTTAATTACAGCTTCAAAAACCTTTCGTGTGCCGTCAGTTACTCCAAGTCCGCAACCGATAACAACTGCAGAGCTTTGTGAAACTTTTTCTGTTATTTCAGAGACTGCCTCCTGAGTTAAAAATCCAAATTCATCATCAGCCAAAGGAAGCATAAGCGGTTCAGTGAGTTTGGAAGCCACAGCAGGATATGCCTTTTGCGGAAATGCACAGGTAATCAGACCCACGCCGCTTTTAACCGCTGCATTGGCGCAAAGCACAGCAGCGCCCTGCATCCTCATACTTCCGCAGATTGAAAGAAGCTTACCGTAGGTCCCTTTGTTTGAATCAACGCTTCTTACGGGCAACGAGGACTTAATATAAGCATCATCAACCGAACTGAACACACAGTCAACCGAATCATAGCAATCCCGAGAAAATCCGATATCCGCAACTCTTATTTCACCGCAATAATCTGCCGTTGGTCTGAGGGCATGAACAGGCTTTTTACAAGTAATGGCTAAGGTATAATCAGCTCTGAAAAATTCACCGTTAACGGCATTCGAGTCACCTTCAAGTCCGCTGGGAATGTCCACGCTTATTTTCAAAGCCTTTGTGCTGTTAGCTGACACAACAGCATCCAGACTGCATCCTCTGAGGGCACCTTTAAAACCGATACCGAAAATACAATCTATGATAACCCCGCTGTTTCTGATGATTTTTTCGCAATCAACCGAAGATGTTGAATAATCATATATTTCAACAGAGCCATTATTTATAAGAGAAAACATTTCTTCTGCTTCTTCAGCCTTAGGATGTCCGCAAGTCAGAATAACGCTGACAGAAAAGCCTGATTTGTTAAGGTGGCGAGCAATAACAAAACCGTCACCGCCGTTTTTTCCGCTTCCGCACAAAACAGCAACACTGCCTGAATAAGCTTTTTGGGCAAGTGAATATATTTCATTAAAGCAAGCCTTGCCTGCATTTTCCATCATTTCAATAAAAGACATACCTTGATTGTTGGCATTTTCTTCAATTGTTCTCATTTGTTCACAGGAATAAATTTTCATAACACACCTCACCGGCTGAACTGAATAAATTATAACATAAAAATTTATAAAAACCAACCAACTAATTAAAAAAGTTCAAAATACCCCTTGTTAATTTAAATGAAATAGTTTATAATAGTAAAATGATTACGGAGGTGTTTGCAATGACCGATAAAACAATTAAGTTTTCTATCAAGGAAGATCACGAAAATGAAATGCGCACTGCTTTACAGACAGTTTATAATGCATTGAGTGAAAAAGGTTATAATCCTATCAGCCAGATTGTTGGCTACATTCTTTCTGAGGACCCAACATATATCACAACCTATAACAATGCCCGCAGTGTTATCCGCAAGATTGACCGTGACGAGTTATTGCAGTCACTTGTTAAAAATTATCTTGACTTATAATTCGGAGGTACTGATATGGCAAAGAAAAATGAAATCAAATTTCTGACATACAAGGGCAAGCCGTTAGTTAGAAGCGGCAACACAATATATTACGGTGATATGAACGACCCGTTTGTTATTATGCTTTCTATCACAAGCACAAAGCAGTTTAACGATATGGAAGTTGCAGACAGAGTTGTTGTTCAGATGCTTAACACCGACCCCGATTGCAGACCGAGAGAGAGAATTGTTAAAAAAGCCGAGAAAAAAGGTCTCTGGAACGCAATGGACATCGGTTCAATCTGGCTCCACAGAGCCCTTGAAAAAGGAAACGCATAATTTTCAGCCGAGATTTTCTCGGCTGTTTTTTTGCGCAAAAATGCCACCCGAATCGGGTGGCATAAGTTTTAGAATGATTGATTAAGAAGCTCAAAAGGTTTAACACTATCCATTTCAACGGGTTTGAGTCTCAATGTGAAGTTGACCTTATCTTCTGTGAAGTTATACTGCTTTGAAGCAATAGGTCCGCAAGAGCCGGAGCCGATACCTTCATGACGGTAATCGAGGCAGACAACAGTCTGTTCCACAGGCTCAAGCTCATAATCATGGGCAGTTTTGTCAAGATGGTCAAGAGTATAGTGTGAAACATTAAATGACACACCGTCAAGACCGTAGCCTGACATAAACAATCCGTAGCCGAGCTCTTCACCCACAACAACCCACTTGGTGCCGAAATGAGATGAATTTTCCTGAGGACGGATATAGTGTTCAAAGTTTTCGGTAACGGTTGAAGAATATCTGTCAACCAATGCGGCATTCTTTTTGTCACAATATGTTTCCATAGGACCGTATCCGAAATACTCAAACTGCTCATTTTCCTTAGGCATATCAAAGGTGATACCGAGGCGAGGAATGTATTTGATAGTTTCAATATCAATATTTCCGTTCACATTGATAAGCATATCGCCTGATGCCTGAATAATATAAGTAACTTTTGCTCTGATTGCAGGGTTAAGCATAACAGGAGCATAGGAAATATCAGCCGCAATTGCAACAGCGTTTTCACTTTTGGCAATCTGCACACCGTACGTTTTCTGAATAAGGCGGTCAAGACCTCTTTCAATCCAGCTGGGACGCAACCAACGGTCATTATCAGTGGTTGCTCTGAACATATTGAGCTTAATGGGAGTAGTAATCATTTCACGGTTTTTGTAGGTGATTGTGTCAACAACACCGAAATACTTGTCAAAACGATAAACACAATCCCCTGCCGTTACTGTGATAAAACGCTCGTCTTCAAGAGTATCAATGCCCGTTGCAGTTGATTTTACAAGCTCCTGGGCAGGAGTTTCAAGCTTGAACTGGCAATGACCGCATTCATATCCGCTGTCAGCCCAAGGATTGTCCTTGGTGTTGAAGAAATAAAGTGTAAGATATGCTTCACCGTAAAGTGAAATTTCTCTTGCGTTGAACAATGCAAACTTCTGAGTTGTTCTCGGCATAATCATAAGACCCGAAAGCTCACCGTTTGCAATCTTTTCACCGTTGCACTTAATTTCCCATTTAAGGCCGATGTCGTCAAGACCCTTGAAAAATCTCTTGTTAAAGATTTTAACACTGCCCTTGCCGTCATATTCGGCACCAAATGGCTGATAAAGCTTTTTGGCTTCGAGGAAGCCTGTATGAATTCTTCTGTCGGGATAAACAAGACCGTCAACACAGAACTCTGCATCATTGGGAGTATCACCGAAGTCACCGCCATAGGTGAATTTTACACCACCGTTTCCGTCAGGAAGTGCAACAGAATGGTCGGTAAATTCCCAGATACAGCCGCCCACAAAATTATCATGAGCTTCAATAACATCCCAATATTCCTTGAGGTTGCCGGGGCCGTTACCCATAGCGTGACAGTATTCACAAAGATAAAGAGGCTTTTTCTTGGCGTTTTTCATGTGTGAAACACAATCCTCCGCCTTTGGATACATAAAGCTTTCAACATCAGAAATATCATTGAGCTTCATCTTGAATTTTGTTGCATACTCCTGATTTGCTCCTTCATAATGAATAATTGCATCAGGATTGCGGCTCTTGATATATTTTCTCATTGCGCGGTGGTTGTCACCTGCGCCTGATTCATTACCCAGTGACCAGAAAATGACACAAGGATGGTTTTTATCTCTTTCATAAAGGCGTTTTGCTCTGTCAACATAAGCCTTTTCCCAATCAGGATGCTGTGAGAGATAGTGCCATGAATCTTCATTTGTTGCGCCCTCTGCACGAACAGCCATACCATGGGTTTCAAGGTCAGCTTCATCAATAACGAGGAAACCGAGCTCATCGCACATACCGTAGAAACGGGGGTCATTGGGATAGTGAGAGGTTCTCACGGCGTTCACATTATGGCGCTTCATAATGTAGAGGTCTTCAAGCATATGTTCATAAGGAACATAGTGACCGTAAACAGGATGAGAATCGTGACGGTTTACACCGTAGATTTTAATTTTCTGCCCGTTAAGAAGCACACAGGAAGAGTGAATTCGGATATCTCTCATACCAACGGGAAGGCAGATAACTTCGTCGTTGCAATAAAGATACAACTTGTAGAGCTGAGGAATTTCATCGCTCCACAAAAGAGGATATTCAAGCTTAACGCTGAGCTTGCCATCTGAAATTGCGCCCTCGGAGGCAACCGTTCCGTCAGGAGCAAGAAGGCAATATTTGACATCGGCAATTCCGTTCATCAAAAGATTAACGCCAAAATCACACTTTGTGAGCTTTTTGTTAAAGCTTGTTTTAACTTCAACATCTCTGATGTGGCCAATCGGGTTTCTCGCAAGAATATATACTTCACGGAAAATACCGCTCAAACGCCAGAAATCCTGGTCTTCAAGATAAGTACCGTCACACCATTTCATAACAAGAAGTGAAATTTTGTTGTTACCGGGTACGGTATAATCAGTGATGTTGAATTCACTTGTGCCGTGGCTTACCTGGCTATAGCCCACAAATGTTCCGTTAATCCAGAGATAGAAGCAAGAGTCAACACCCTCAAAGTTGAGATAAAGCTGACGGCCTTCCATTTCAGGTGTAACCTCAAATGTTCTTGAATAAGCACCGCAGGGGTTATCATCGGGCACAAAGGGAGGGTCATTGGGAATAGGATATCTGATGTTGGTATAATGAGGAACATCGTATCCCCTTCCCAAACACATCTGCCAGTTCATCGGCACAGGAATTTTATCAAAGTCCTCAGTGCTGTAATCTGCAGCCCAGAAGGCATCTTCAATTTCAGTTATGTTATTGAAAAATTTGAAATCCCATTGACCGCAAAGAGAAGTGAAGTATGCTGATGTTTCTCTTCTTTCGTTGGCCTTTTCCTGATTTTCAAAAGGAATGAAATATGCTCTCGGTTCTTCAGTTCCTACATGAAGAACATCAAGATTTTCGTAATATTTTTCTAATCGAATCATAAGTAACGCTCCTTAATTTTGGGAGTATTAAAGCAAATCCTCAGCAAGCTTTCCGCCGTAGGCTTCAGCAACATCTGCAAGTCTGTCTTCAGGAATTGTCTGAAGCATAGGCTTGCCCATGCTGAGCATTCTGACATAAATTTCAGCGCTCTTTTCAACAGTGTGCATAAGACCGAAAGCAGAATCAAAGTCGTTACCCATAACAAAGAGACCGTGATGAGCCCATACAACAGTGTCGTATTTCTTCATAAGCTCACTTGTTTTAAGTGCAATTTCAGCTCCGCCGGGAATCATCCATTCAACAACGCCTACACCCTTGGGGAAAACAACGGGACACTCTGTCATGCTCTGCCACAAAATCTTTGAAAACTCAGAATCTGTGAGAGGAAGAACAAAAGTCATTGCAATGATGTTTGTGGGATGTGCATGGTAAATAACTCTTGCAGCACCGTTTGTTTCTGCAACCTTAACGCTGTGGTTGAGGAAGTGGCTGGGGAATTCGCTTGTGGGTCCGCCGCCGTTAACCAAACCCCAAACGATTCTGTAGCTGTCACCGGCTTCGTTGATTTCAAGAATGCAGATATTCTCTTCAGGAGCAAGAATCATATTGCGGAAATATTTACCTGTGCCTGTTGACATAAAATATTCACCGGCAAGGTTTTCGGCTTTTACGCCCATATTTACCCAAGGCTTATCATAAGTAAATTCTGCCTTGCATTCTTCAACTTCTTCTTTTGTCATACGATATGTAAGGTTGCCGCCGTTTCTTTCGTGCCAACCCTGATTCCAACCGTCATCACATACGCGGACAAAACCTTTTAAAACTTTGCTTTCTAAAATTCCCATAATTATACATCTCCGTTTAAATTATCTTAAAGGAGCCTGTCACAAGGCTCCTTATAACACAAGTTTATTTTATATCTAACGGGCTATAAAGTCAAGATATTTAGCTCTGTATTCCTGTCAAATAAATGGATTTTTTCATTTTTAACAGCAAGTGAAACATCTTCACCAACATTCAGACAGGTGTCACTGTAAACTCTTGAAACAAGCCTTGTTCCGAAGTAGTCAACATAAAGATAAGTTTCACTGCCCATAGGCTCCGCAACCTCTACCTCCGCATTAATAAACGAGTGAGGATTTTCTTTGAGATAATTGGAATCAACAGTTAAATCCTCGGGTCTGATGCCCATTAAAAGCTCACACTCACCAATGGAATTCAGCTTTGATTTAAGCTCGGGATTTTCAATTGGGATTTCTGTGTTTTCCAAAACAACGCTAATCTTATTGCCGCTTAATCTGCTTTTACAATTAACAAAATTCATTGCAGGTGAACCGATAAAGCCTGCCACAAATTTGTTAACGGGTGCTTTATATAAATTCTGCGGAGTGTCAACCTGCTGAACAACACCGTCTTTCATCACAACAATTCGGTCTGCCATAGTCATCGCCTCCGTCTGGTCGTGTGTAACATAAACAAAGGTTGTTTCAAGGCGGCGGTGAAGCTTTGTTATTTCCGCTCTCATTGCAGTTCGTAACTTTGCATCAAGGTTTGAAAGCGGTTCGTCAAGCAAAAACACATCGGGTGAACGCACCATTGCTCTTCCGAGAGCAACTCGCTGCCTCTGACCACCCGAAAGAGCCTTTGGCTTTCGTTTGAGTAGATGCTCAATGTCAAGAATTTTTGCAGCTTCCGTCACGCGTCGGTCAATTTCGTCCTTGGGAACCTTTCTTAATTCAAGCCCGAACGCCATATTTTTATACACACTCATATGAGGATATAGGGCATAGCTTTGAAAAACCATCGCGATATTACGGTCCTTGGGGGCAATATCGTTAACAACCCGCTCCCCTATTTTCATTTCGCCCTCCGAAATATCTTCAAGGCCTGCAATCATCCTCAGCGTTGTGGATTTGCCGCAGCCCGACGGTCCTACAAGAATGATAAATTCTTTGTTTTCAATTTCAAGATTAAGGTCATTGACCGCCACCGTACCGTCCGAATAGACCTTGGATATATTTTTCAATGATATTCCTGCCATAAAATTATCCTTTCACTGCACCGGCAACAACGCCTTTGATGATATATTTCTGGGAAAACAGATAAAAAAGAATTATGGGAATAATCGCAAGCACAAGCATCGCCATCATTGCGCCCATATCAATTGAACCATAGCCGCCCTTGAGATATTGAACGGCAATGGGAATTGTTTTGTATTCACTGCCAATGAGAAGATACGGCAGAAGATAGTCATTCCATATCCACATCGCGTTTAGAATTGCAACCGTTATACCTGTTGGTTTCAGCACGGGAAAAACCACCCTGAAAAAGGTCTGCAAGGGTGAGCAACCGTCAATCATAGCAGCTTCTTCAATTTCTCTGGGGATTGATTTGATAAAGCCCGTGAACATAAAAACAGAAAGTCCTGAACCGAAGCCGAGGTAAACAAAAACAATTCCCAACGGATTGTCAAGAGAAAGCAAGTTGGCAGTTTTGGTCAGAGTGAACATAACCATCTGAAACGGAACAATCATAGAAAAAATAAAAGCATAATAAAGCACAGAAGAAAAACGGCTTTTACTTCTCGCGATATACCAGGCTGTCATTGAAGTGAACAAAACTATCGCCGCAACAGAAAGAACGGTTATAAACAGCGACCATCCGAAGGCTGAAAAAAATCCGGTTTTTTCAATACCCTCAATATAGTTTTCAATACCCGCAAAGGTTTCACTGTCAGGCAGGCTGAACGGTGCATCGCTTATATAAAAACGGCTTTTAAATGAATTATAAAACACAATGAGTATGGGGGCTACAAAGATTACGCCAAAAACTATCAGCAATGTATATGAAACAACTGCAGGTAATATGCGCCTTTTCATCAATGCTCCACCTCATTTTTCCGAGTCAGAATAAGCTGTGTAAAGGAAATAACAGCAACAATCAAAAAGAAAATAACAGCCTTTGCCTGTCCGACACCTTCCCATCCTACTTTTGAATAAAAGGTGTTATAAATATCAAGAGAAAGCATTGCCGTCTGCCCTGACGGTGCACCGGCGGTCAAAGCCAAGTTCTGGTCAAAAAGCTTGAATGAATTGGTAAGCGTCAGAAAGGTGCAGATAGTAACACTTGGCATAACAAGAGGTAATGTTACATTCCTCAGGGTCTGCCAACGATTTGCTCCGTCAACCTTTGCAGCCTCCTGCAAATCCGTCGGAACATTCTGAAGCCCCGCAATATAAATAACCATCATATAACCGATCAGCTGCCAATTGAGCAAAACAACAAGTCCCCAGAACCCGTATGACGGGTCATAGGTTATTGTTACCCCGAAGAATTTAAGAACACCATTGATAATCAATTGCCAGATATAGCCCAGAACAATGCCTCCGATTAAATTAGGCATAAAAAACACCGTTCTGAATAGATTTGTGCCCCTGATGCCTTTTGTGAGTATATTTGCAAGAGCAAATGCAATAAGATTTATTGATACAACGGATACGACGGTGAACTTAATCGTAAACCACAAGGCATTGATAAAATCATCGTTTGAAAAAGCCTTGATGTAATTCGAAATGCCCGTCCACTGAGCGTCGATAATTGTTGTAAACTCGGTGAAAGAAAGAAATATACCAAGCACAAACGGAATCACAAATGCAATCAGAAACGCCGCCAGTGTCGGCATAACAAAAACAGGAAAATACTTTTTCAGACTCATAAGTTCACCACCGGAAATTATTTATGCTCTTTCTTTTTTCCAGGAATCTATAACAGCTTTTCTTACATTTTCCCAGGTACCGGTACCCTGAATATATTCAAGCATAGCATCACCGAAAGAATTTTTGAACTCCTGGCTCGGGAAAGAGCTGAAGGTCCATTCAACTGTTTCAACATCTCTGCTCATCCAATCAAGAACAGACTGCGCCAATGGGTCATCTGGAGTTTCGTCTGCTTCAAAGGTGTTGAAGGGTGTTATAAATTCGAGTTTTTCATTAACAAACTTTTTGCCCGTTTCACTTGAAAACAGCCATTCAAGAAACTCAATTGAAGCCTTCTGCTTTTCGGGGGAAGCTTTTGAATTGATTGCAAAATAATTTTCGGTACCAATGCAGATTCCCTGTTTTTCTTCACCCTCAAAGCCCATATAAAGAGGAAGATATCCGATGTTATCCTTATCCACTTTATTGCCGTTAACTTTGGAAATTTCTGCCCACGCCCAGTTGCCGTTTTGCACCATAGCAGCTTTACCGAGGGCAAATTCACTCATTGAGTCGTTAACTGATTTGCCGGAAAGCAAGCCTTTTTCGCTCACTGAGTTATTGAGATACAAATCAAAAAGATTTTTAAAATTGTTGTGATATTTAAATTCTGTTTCCTTTGCACTATAAGCTGTTGACAAAGTGCTTGAAGCATTGTTTTTTTCTTTCATTTCGTAATAAAACGGTACACTTGCAAGGTGGGAATCCCAACGCCAGGATTCACCGCCGGACATTGAAGTTGAAGCAAAAACACCGTCAATGCCGAGAGCCTTTTTGTTTTTTGTCATATCTTCAACAACAGCTTTGAGCTTTTGGAAATTGTTGATTTCATCCACAGAAGATATATCAGTTGACTTTTCGGGGAGTGTAAAATACTTATCCATAATATCTCCGTTGTAGATTATTCCGTAACCTTCAATAACATAAGGTATTCCGTAAACACCGTCGCCATCGGTGACTGCCAGGTCCTTATCAATAAGATATGAATAGAGCTTTGTGTCCTTTAAATCAAGGCAATAGTTCTTCCATCCCTGAAAGCCTACGGGTCCGTTAATCTGAAAAATCGTGGGAGCTTCGCTTTTTGAAATTTCAGATTTAAGGGTTGTTTCATAGGTGTCACTGGCTGCAGTAACAACCTTGACCTTTACACCTGTTTCTTTTTCATAAGCAGCGGCAATTTCCTTATACACATCCGAAACCTCGGGCTTAAAATTAAGAAAATAAACCTGTGAATTGCCCTTGTCTGCAGTACCTGACTGCGAATTTTCTTTGTTGCCGCAGGAAGAAAGCATAAAAAGCATAACAGCACAAAGAATAACAGAAACTATTTTTTTCATAACTAATCTCCATTTGAATGTAAATTTGCATTTGCATAATTATTCTGTTATAATAATCGAAAAATATACCCTGAAAGGAAATTATATATGATTAAACACATTGTATTCTGGAAAATCCGTGATGACGAAAACAAACAGCAGAACATGGAGCACATGAAAGAAATTCTCACAAAGCTTGTCGGTGTTGTTCCCGGTCTTATCAGCGCAGAGGTCGGCTTCAACTATAACCCAAACGGTTATGACATTGCTCTTTATTCCGTGCTTGAAAGCAAAGAAGCTCTTGACGGTTATCAGGAACATCCGGCTCACCTTGAAGTGAAAAAGTTTGTTCATTCCGTTATAACTGACAGAGCCGTTGCAGATTATGAGATATAAGAAAACGGTTCGCTTGCATTAAGCGAACCGTAATTTTTTTATAAAAAGCCCCTGTGAATTTCATTAAGTTCACAGGGGTTAAAATTATTCTTCTTCGGGCATTTCCCAGTTGTGCCAAACTGCCTGAACATCATCGTTATCTTCAAACATTTCAAGCATTTTGTTCATATTTTTAATATCATCTGCACTTTCAAGCTTTGTATAAGTGCCGGGAACATATTCAACCTCAGCTGAGAGGAATGAATAACCCTTTTCTTCAAGGGCATCTCTGATTGCGCCAAGGTCATTGGGCTCGGTTCTGATATCAAAAACACCGTCATCAGTGAGGAAATCAGTTGCGCCGGCTTCAAGAGCGTCTTCCATAAGCTGCTCTTCATCAACGTCTTCGGCTTCAATTGTGATAACGCCCTGACGTGTGAACATAAATGAAACGCAGCCTGTCTGACCCATATTTCCGCCGTATTTGTCGAAGTAATGACGAACATCACCTGCAGTACGGTTACGATTGTCGGTAAGAGTTTCTACAATAACAGCGATGCCTGATGGACCGTAGCCTTCATAAACGATATCCTCATAGTTATCGGTGCTGCCCTCACCTGCTGCCTTTTTGATAATTCTTTCGATGTTATCATTGGGAACATTGTTGGACTTAGCCTTTGCAATGATATCCTTAAGCTTTGTGTTTACTGTGGGGTCGGGTCCACCCGCCTTAACAGCAACAGCAATTTCGCGGCCGATTTTTGTAAAAATCTTGGCGCGTTGATTGTCGGTTTTTTCTTTCTTTCTTTTAATTGTGCTCCATTTTGAATGTCCTGACATAAAATCACCATTTCATATAAATTTAACTTAAGTATTATATAACAATAATCCCCAAGTGTCAAGCACTCGGGGAATGATAATCAAGAATCTGATGCAGGAGGTGCCTTGAAGCCCTCACCAAAAATTTCTCTTGCTTCGGTTATAACCGTAAATGTGTGGGGGTCAGCTTTTTTTATTATAGCTCTAACCCTTGAAACCTCGTGGCTGCGAAGCACAATGATGAGCATATTTTTCTTTTCGCCTGTGTAACCGCCCTCAACAGGAACAATGGACACACCTCTTGTCATCTGAGAAGTTATGGCTCTTGTAACAGTGTGGGCATTGTCGGTAAAAACAAGAAGCATCTTGCCGTTGCCTGCACCGTAGGTTACATAGTCGACAACCTTTGAGCTTACAAAAATCAGAATAGCCGCATAGAGAGCACTTTCTGCACTTCTGAACACAATTGCCGCCGCAATAACAACCATTGCATCAAAAATCATAATCAGCTTACCCATTGAGTAATGAGGCAGAATAAGCTTAAACAAGCGCATAATAATGTCGGTTCCGCCGGTGGTGGAATCGCGCAAAAAAGCCATTGAAAGCCCGAAGCCGCACAATGCACCGCAGAAAATACAGGCAAGGAGCGTATCGCCCTCATAGGTAGGAATAATTCCTCTGTTGATTAGGGTAGTCATCCCATCCATAACAAGAGAAAGAATGGTGGTTACCCACAATGTTTTAAGGGTAAACTTTTTTCCGATAAAAATCCACGCAAGAATAAAAAGCGGAATATTCAAAGCAAAGTTTGTAATACCGATTGGTGTATCAAAAAGATAATTAATGATAATCGCAACGCCTGTCATTCCGCTTTGAGCAATATTGTTGGGAACTGCGAAAATAGTTACCCCTGCCGCATAAGAAACACAACCAACCAACCAGAAAAGATTATCAACAAGCAAAGATAAAGCCTTCTGTTTTTTATCAGCCATCACTTTCACACCTTTTAATAAGCTCATAAAGCTCAATAATTCTGCTAATCTGATTTGTTAAGTAAAGGTAACCGAACACAGCCTCAAGACCTGTTGCCTTGTGATAGTCACCTGTTGTTGCGTTTTTTGCTATGTGACCTGATTTAGCATTTCTTCCGCGCTTGAATACAGTCAGCTCCTTTTCTGTGAGCATGGGCATAAGGTCGGTAATTGCTTTTGCCTGAGCTGAAGCTTTAACCTTTTTAACAGCAAGTGAATGCAAGTCATTGGCGGGACGGTTGGCGTCACAGATAATTTCTTCTCTGACGAGCAAATCATAAACCGTATCACCGATAAATGCCAATGTAAGCGGACTGAGCAAATCTGCATCAACATTAATATTAGACAAAAATCTTTCCATATATTTATTCCTTACGGCACGAAATCGAATTCAAGGTCATAAATTGAAACAGTGTCACCTTCCTGAATACCTCTTTCAACAAGAGCATCAATAATACCTGTTGACTGAAGTACGCGCTGGAAATACTGCAGGGATTCATAGTCATCCAAGTCAGTTCTGAGAAGAATTTTAAGAAGCCATTCTGCCTCGACATAGTAAACATCTTCATCAACAATAATGTTGAATTTACCGTTGTTGTTCTTTTCAATAAATTCAGCCGGAATTTCTTCTTTTTCAAATCGCTTGATGGGAGGAAGTGTTGCGAGCTTGGCAGCAACAGCATTTATAATATCCTGTGTACCCTCAACAATGGGAGCGCACATTGTGAAATACTGATATCCGTTTTCGGTGAAATATTTTTCAAGTCTTTCAAGCTGCTCATCAGATGCAAGGTCAATTTTGTTACCAACAACAATCTGCTCTCGCTCAGCTAATTCAGGGTTGAACTTAACAAGCTCATTGTTGATTTTTTCAAAGTCTTCAATAGGGTCGCGACCCTCACTACCTGCGGCATCCACAATATGAACAAGCAAGCGACATCTTTCAACATGCTTCAAAAACTCGTGACCAAGACCGATACCCTCACTTGCACCCTCAATAAGACCGGGAATATCTGCCATAACAAATGAGTTGCCTTCACCGAGACTGATTACGCCGAGAACGGGAGTCAGCGTTGTGAAATGATAGTCGGCAATAATAGGCTTTGCCTCACTTACAACAGAAATGAATGTGGATTTACCTACATTGGGGAAACCGAGAAGCCCTACATCGGCAAGAAGCTTAAGTTCAAGAGAAACCTCCCACTCCTCACCGGGAGCGCCGTTTTTGGCAAAACGAGGAGCCTGACGGGTCGGAGTTGCAAAATGAGGATTACCCCATCCGCCTTTTCCGCCTTTTGCGGCAACAAACACATCATCATCTGACATATCTGCCATTACCTTTCCGCTTGAAGCTTCACGGATAACCGTTCCGCGGGGAACGCAAATAACGAGATCCTCACCTTTTCGTCCGTGTCGGCGACCGGT
>JBGVFJ010000040.1:0-301332 GCA_045121005.1 Acutalibacteraceae bacterium | reverse complement strand
TAATCAAGATAAAGCATGGAAGCAACTGCATCAACTCTCAAGCCGTCGATGTGATATTTTTCAATCCAGAACAATGCACTTGAAAGCAAAAAGCTTCGCACCTCGTTGCGGCCGTAATCAAAAACCTTGGTGCCCCATTCAAGATGCTCACCCTTGCGGATGTCCGAATATTCATAGCAGGGGCCGCCGTCAAATTCATAAAGACCGTGGGCATCCTTGGGGAAGTGGGCAGGCACCCAGTCAAGGATAACACCGATTCCGTTCTGATGGAATTTGTCGATGAGATACATCAGATCCTTAGGCTCACCGTAGCGTGAGGTGGGGGCAAAATAGCCTGTTACCTGATAACCCCAGGAGCCGTCAAAGGGATATTCGCTAAGGGGCAGAAACTCAACGTGAGTGTAGCCCATTTCTTTAACGTAGTCGCAAAGCTCATCTGCAAGCTGACGGTAGGAGTAAAAGTTGCCGTCGGCGTGCTGTTTCCACGAGCCTGCGTGAATCTCATAAATATTAACGGGGCTTTCATAAACGCTTGTTTTCTTTCGTTTTTCAAGCCACTTTGCGTCGTGCCATTCATAGCCCTCAATGTCATAAAACTTGGAAGCATTTGCAGGGCGTGTTTCTGTGTGAAAACCGTAGGGGTCTGTTTTCATAAGCTGTCTGCCGTCGGCAGCCGTAACGCAGAATTTATACACATCAAACTGATTGAGCGCGTCTGTCACAGCCTCCCAGATTCCGCCGTCAGTAATTCTGGTCATCGGTGTGGCGGTTTCATCCCAGCCGTTGAAGTCACCGACAACGCTCACTCCCTTGGCGTTGGGCGCCCAGGTGCGGAACACGGTGTGGCCGTTGCCGTCATTGTGTGCGCCGAGAAAATCATAGCTTCGGGCATTGGAGCCCTGATGAAAGAGGTAAGTGGGGATTTCATAGCTCTTTGGCATTTCACTTTGCATTTCTTACACTTCCTTTCACACATAAGTTGGCAATATACCGGTGTATTGCAAGACTAAAAACAGCTTGATACGACGAAAGATTTAAATTTTAGGCGTACAAGGTGCGATTGTCGCCAACTTACACATTTTCATTATAACAGACTTTTTTGATTATTCAATACTTTTTGACTATTATATTCAAAAAAACTTTAGTTTTATTACTGCCAATTTGTATAGTTTGTTACAAAAAAATCCATATTTCAACAGGTATATCCATTTCACAAAAGAAAAACAGACCCCGGATTAACCAAGGTCTGCCTGAACATAAGTTTTTACTTTTCTTCTGCAGGGTCGTGAGTTTCCTGATGAACGTTGCCGTTTTCGTCATAAGTATATGTGCGGTAGCTGATAAGCTCACCGTTGACGTATTCGTTCATTCTTGTTCTGTTGCCGTCTTTGTCGTATTCATAGTCAACATATCCGGTTTCACCTTCGCCGTCATAGAAGGTAACCTTCTTTTCCTGACCGTCGGCGTTATATTCATAAACGGTTTTTGCAATCTGGTTGTCATCTTTGCCTGTTTCAAGATAAAGGATTATTTTCCCGTCGGTGTTATACTCTCTTTTAACCTTTTTCGCTACCTCACCGTTAACATCATATTCAACTGTGTTGAGAAGATCAAGTCCGTCGTCAGTGTATTCATATGCGAAATACTTGCCTGTTGCAACACCGTCTTTGTATTCACGGTGAATGGCAGGCTGAGCGCTTTTTCCGTTGTATTCATCCACGCTTGCAATTTTGCCGCTGTCGTTGTAGTAAACGATTTTGGTAACCTTGTCATCAGCGTTTTTATAGGTTTCGCGTGAGAGCTTTGTTTTTTCGGGATCGCTGTAGCCTTTGACCACCATATACTGCAGCACATCGTCGCGGTTGTAAAACTCTTCTCTTTCAACATAAGTTCCCGTTTCGTCATAAACAACCTTTGAGACAAGCTCATCCTTGGGGCTGAACCAACCTGCATTGTAGCCCACAATACCCACAACTGCACCTGCAACCACAAGAAGCACCGCGGCAACAATTATAATAATTTTAACTTTTTTGTTTTTCATTTCAAAACCTCCGTGAGTCCTGTTGGTTACATTTTAACCTCTTTGAGATTGATTGTCAACAATTCCACTTGAATTTGACCTTATTTAATGTTATTATTATAAAAAGGAGGGATAGGCGTGATAAGAACAATTATCAGCTTCCTGCTGAGCATTTTAATTGCAATTTTCCCCGCCCTGGGCGAAATAATAAATCAAGACGATATTATGGAAAAGCTTGAGGTCATCAGCATGGTTGACACCGTTGATTTCAACATCACGCTTAAAGACCGTGACGGCAACACCGTTTATGACTCTCAGTTTTCCGACCAGACAACACCCACCGTGCCCGAAACAAACATCCCCGAAAGCTATGATGCAAGGGAGCACGGGCTGATTACTTCTGTTAAAAATCAGGCAAGCACGGGAGCCTGCTGGTCATTTGCCGCCATTTCCGCGGCAGAAACAAGTGCCGTTAAAAAAGGCTTTGCCGATGTTGACACGGTTGATTATTCCGAGGCTCACCTGACCTGGTTCGGTTTGCAGAGCCTTACGGACAACACCGCCGACCCCACCTACGGTGACGGAATTTTCTGCCCCTCACCATTTACCGACGGAGGCAACTGGATGCGCTCTGTTTTTGCCCTCGCCCGATGGTCAGGCGCAGAAACAGAAGAAAATGCCCCATTCAACGGTTTCCCCGACCTTATGGGAAATTACGGCGAAGAGGCACGCTACAACTCCGTTGCGCATTTGCAAAATTCCGAATACATTTCACCAGATGATGAAACAGGCATCAAGCAGTCAGTTATCAACAACGGCTCAATCACCGTTTCGTTTTATTATAACATCACATTCCTCAATCCCACCGTCAACGGCGCGGCATATTACCAGAACAGCGTGGATTACACCAACCACACCGCCGTTATTGTGGGTTGGGACGATAATTACAGCAAAGAAAATTTCAAACGCACCCCTGAGCGCGACGGCGCGTGGCTTGTGAAAAATTCCTGGGGTGAGCACTGGGGCAATGACGGCTACTGCTGGATTTCTTACTGCGACCCGTCACTTTCCGCTTTTGTTTCTTATGATATGGAAAGCGCCGACAAATACGACAATATTTATCAATACGACGGATTCGGCTACAAGGGTTGGGCATATATAACAGGTGAAACAACAATGTCCATGGCAAACGTTTTCACCGCTGACAGCCTTGAATCACTCCGTGCCGTTTCGTTCCACACTGTTCAGAATGACGTTGACTACACCGTCAGAATCTACACAGGGCTTCAGGACGGCGACCTGCCCACCGACGGCAAGCTCAGAGCCGAAAAATCCGGTCACCTCAATCACAGAGGATATTACACAATTCCCCTTGACGAAGCTGTTACAATCAATGGCGGCTCGCGTTACAGCGTTGTTGTTACCCTCACCGTGCCCGAAGGCTACAACGCCTGCATTCCGTTGGAATATCCCGAAGGCTTTGACGGCGCACACGACCGCTCATATCACGGCGAAGAGGGACAGAGCTACTTCACCATTGCCGAAGATTACACCGAATGGACCGACACCGTCGGCGAAGGCTACAATAACGTGTGTATCAAGGCTTTCACCGATGAAATGAATCTTGCTCTCAAGGGCAATTCCACCTTCCGTGTGAGCCTCGGTTACCTCACAGGTGTTTATCTTAATATGAGCACCGACTATATTATCGATCAGTTTCACAACGAAGATGCAGTTTATGAAAACGGCTTTGTAAAGCTTTATGACCACATCGGAAATCTCATTGACAGCCTTGAAATTTCATTTTATGCCGACATTGACGACAATGGCGAAGTGAACAAGGACGACTATGAGCTTCTGAGTCTGATTATCAACGCGCAAGTTAATTATAACGATAAAGAAGCCGCCGCCTCAGACTTGAATTATGACGGCAGGCTCACAACCGCCGACCTTAAGCTGCTGGCAGAATATATTACAGGAGGCAATTTATGAACATCTGGCACGACATAGCCGCTGAAAAAATTACACCCGAGGATTTTTATGCAGTTATTGAAATCACAAAGGGCAGCAAGAATAAATATGAGCTTGATAAAGAAACAGGTCTTATGCTCCTTGACCGAATTCTTTATACCTCAACCCACTACCCTGCCAACTACGGCTTCATTCCCAGAACTTATGCCGACGACGAAGACCCGCTGGACGTGCTTGTTCTCTGCAGTGAAAAAATCAATCAGCTCACTCTCGTGCGCTGTTATCCCATCGGTGTAATCACAATGACCGACGGCGGTAAAAAGGACGACAAAATTATTGCCATTCCTTTCAACGACCCCACCTACAACTCACACAAAAATCTTGAGGAACTTCCTGACCACGTTTACAACGAAATGAAGCACTTCTTTGAGGTTTACAAGATGCTGGAGGGCGGCAAAAAAACCTCGGTTGACACCATCAGAGGCAGAAAAGATGCCGTTGAAATCATTGCCCACACCATCGAGCACTACAAAAACAACGTTTATATGCTTCTCAACAAGCACCACGGCGTGTTTGACGGGATTTAATTTAAGGCTCCCTTGTGTAAAGGGAGCTGGATTTTTGCGAAGCAAAAAGACTGAGGGATTGTAGATTTAACAACCCCTCCGAGTTTCGACAAGCGAAACCCACATCCCCTTACACAGGGGAGACTAAAAAACGCAGGAGACCAAACTCCTGCGTTAAATTTTTATTTAATTAAAAAGTCCTACCAGTCCGTAGGAAAGAGTGCCGACGATGACACCTGCCGCAAAAACGCCGAGGGCTATTGCGGGCAAGGCTTTTTTCATTCTCAAATCCATCAGCGCGGCAACCAAAGCACCTGTCCAGCCGCCTGTGCCGGGCAAGGGAATTGCAACAAGAATGAACAAACCCCAGAAGCCGTATTTTTCAACCTTGTCGGAGTGCCTGTGGGCTTTTTCTTCAAGCTTGTCCACAATCTTTTTGAGGGGACCGCACTTTTTCATAAGCTGAAAAATCTTTCTGATGAAAAGAAGAATAAAGGGCATAGGAAGCATATTGCCCAAAAAGCAGAAAATAAATGCTCTCCACCATTCAATATCCATAAGACTTGCGGCAATCAGACCGCCTCTCAATTCCAACACAGGGAAAAGAGAAATGACGAAAACCACCATTTCTTCGGGGATTTTATCCTGCAAAAGGGAGACGAAAGATTGGATTATTCCATCCATAAAATTTCCTCAGGCTTTCACTTTATTTTTGGCAATGAAATCCACCGCTTTGTCAAGAATAGCGTGGTCATTTTCAAACTTCAGACGGGTTTTTGCCTTGTCATAACCGAGCCAGACATAATCTTCAATCTCTTCTTTCTGAATGATTGTGTTGGTGTCGTCGGTGGTTGCAAGGTAAATGCTCACACTTTTTTCAACCTTGCCCTGAATGCTGTATTGACTTCTTGTAACAAAGCCGGGCAAAAAGCGGATGTGAATTCCCGTTTCTTCAAGAACCTCACGGTAAGCCGTCTGCTGGTCGGTTTCACCCATTTCAACGTGACCCTTGGGGAAGCCCCAATGGGCACTTCTGCGGTTTTTAATAAGAAGAAATCTTGTCATTCCGCCGATTTCTCTGAACACCACCGCACCGCAGGACCTTTCATAAAGGCAGTCGAGAGTGTAATCTCTGCCTTCAAGGGCAAAATTCATTGCAACGATGATATCAATGTTAATAAATCTTGTGCTTTTTGGTGCAACCACGATATAGACAGAATCGTTGTCTTTATACCTGACGATTGCTATAACCCTGCCATCAAAACTGCGAACGGGATGATTGATGCCCATAATATAGGCGCCTTTGACTGTCAGGTTGAAGCGCTTGTTGCCCTCCACCTGACCAAAATTGAGGTCATAGGTAATATTCTCTTCCGCATTGTGAGAATGAATGGGATGGGTTACTTTAACACGAACATATTTCCCAAGCATGTTCTTTCTCCTCCACCCCGAAAAATCGGGGATATTTGCGGGTAGGGTGGCATTAGTAATCCTAAATGGTACATAACGTACTACTCCCGCATCTTACGACCCATATATTATACATACATTAAAATAAAATTACAATAGGAAAATTCAAATTTATATAGACTTGAAATTAATTTTTATGTATAATTATCCGTCGGAAGGACGTGGTTTTTTGTATTACGGCATAATTATTGCGGCAGTTGTGATGTTCGGTTTTCAATTTTTCTGTAATCAGAAGTTTGAAGCCAAAAACGGTAACGACCTCGCTTCATCAATGACTTTTATTTTCGGCGGCAGCATTGCAGGGCTTATTGTTTTGCTCATTATCAACGGGTTCCGATTTGAATTTACCCCATACACTCTGGTTATGGCGGTGGTAACAGCGCTGAATATGATAGCCTGCATTTTCTGCAGCCTGAAATCATTGGCTTATATCAACCTTTCACTTTATTCAATTTTTTCAATGCTGGGCGGTATGGTGTTACCTTTTGTTGCAGGCATTCTCTTTTACGGTGAGCCTCTCACCACAGGCAAAATCGTCTGCTTTGCGGTTATCACCGTTGCCCTTTGCCTCACTTTCCAAAAAAGCGACGGCAACAAAAAAGGCTATATCTATTACGCAGGAATTTTTATTTTCAACGGTATGTCCGGCGTGCTTTCAAAGATTTTTCAGGAAAGCGATTATCCCAAAACAAGCTCAGCAGGATATTCCATTCTTTCCGCGGCGGCAACAGTTGTAATTGCCGGAATTGTTCTGTTGTTTGTGAGAAAGAATCTTCCCAAAATGGATAAAGCTTCTTTTCTTTATCTCAATGCTTACGGTATACTCAACAAGGTTGCAAACTATATGCTCCTCATAGCCCTTGTTCACGTGCCTGCCTCCACACAATACCCCATGGTTACAGGCGGAGTTATGATTGTGTCAACAGCACTCGGCTTTTTGACCGCTAAAAAACCAAGCGCAAAAGAAATCATTTCCGTTGCCCTTTCCTTTGCAGGAATTATGGCGCTGGTGCTTATATAAAATTATCCCTCATACGATATGTATGAGGGATTTGTTTTTATCCGTTAATGCTTCGGTTTAAAGTTTCGGTCTTGCTTTTCAGGCTCCCTTGTGTAAAGGGAGCTGTCAGCGAAGCTGACTGAGGGATTGTTTAGCAACAGTATCAATGTATTCGCATACGCCTTCAAAATTGCTGTGAATTTCACTGTTGGGTATTCTTATAACCCTTAACCCGTATCCCTCAAGAAACGCTGTTCTTATCTCATCGCATATCTGTTCTTCATCTGTGTAATGCTGTGAGCCGTCAAGTTCGATAACTAATTTTGCTTCGGCAGAATAAAAGTCTGCAATATATTTTCCTAACACTTTTTGTCGGGAAAATCTGACCTGATATGTTCTGAGAAAATCATACCAAAGATGTTTTTCTTCTTTAGTCATATTTTTACGAAGCATTTTTGCGGCAGGAACTATCGCTTTGTTGTGTTTTCTCTGCATTACAATCCCTCCGTCTTTTGCTTCGCAAAATCCAGCGTCTCGGCTGCCGCCTCGGTCGGTGCTTCTGCTTCGCAGAGGTGTCCACCGGACACCCGCACCCTTTACACAAGGGAGGCTTAATCAGTGCTTCGGTTTGTAATTTCGATCTTGCTTCTTTGTGTTCTGCGCCTTTTCCATTTCGTTGATTTTTACGATTTTGAGCTGATTCTTTTTCTTTTTTCTCACAGCGTTGGAGCGCATAACAAGGCCGACATAAACAGCCACACCGGCAACGGCAAGCACAAGAATAATTTTGAAAACCGTGCTTGAAAACAATCTCACAAGAAGGCTCCATGCATAAAGCAGATAGTTTTTGCTCACGCTCTGAGAATAAACAAGGTCGATTGTTGCAATTTCGGTGTCGGCATAAATCACCTTTGCCTTGCAGGCAACGTCACCTGCCTTGATGGGTGCGTCCACCGTATCGGGCTTTTCAACGGGCTCGATGAGAACACTTCCTTCATCTGTTCCCGTGGGAACAAGGGTTCTGAAATCCGCCTTGGGCTTGAGCTGAATGAAATCCGTTTTCCATGAATAATTTACACCCACTTCGGCAACCATCATATCCTTGGGTGCAACAAGCTCGTAGCTGAGGTTGGCAAATGCCCACTCATACATACGGATTGAATCCATAAACGCCTGATTTTCCTGAATATTATCACCGTCGGAGTCGCGGTAGTCACCGTTCATTGCAACGGCAAGGTAATTGTAGCCGTCTTTGGAGGCATAGGTTGCAATACAATAGCCTGCATTTTCGGTGTGACCTGTTTTGATTCCTTTAACAAAGCTTCTGTAATATGTTATATATGCAGGGTTGAGGATTGAGTTTGTGTTAATGAGTGTGCGCTCTTTGTTCATATTGGTTGCGGGAAGGGTATATCTCGACTCGCACACTATGTTTTTGAAGGCATTATATTCAAGGGCGGCTTTTGAAATGATTGCGATATCCTCAGCGGAAGAATAGTGGGTTGCACTGTCAAGACCGTGAGGGTTGTCGTAATGGGTGTTTTTGCAGCCGAGCTTCTGTACGCATTCATTCATCATCTGCACAAATTTTTCCTGGCTGCCGGCAACATGCTCAGCAAGCACAACAGCTGCATCGTTTCCGCTGGGAACAAGCAGACAGTGAAGCATATTGAGCACTGTCATCTGCTCCCCTGCTTTGAGGCCCGACATTGAGCTGCCCGTGCCGAGAAGCACGCGCAAAGCGTTTTCGGAAACGGTAACGGTTTCGTTAAGGTCGGGGCAGTTCTGAAGCACCACCAGCGCCGTTGTGATTTTGGTCATTGAGGCGGGGGCGGCTCTTTTTTGTGCATTGTTGGAAATAACCACACTGCCGTCATCAAGGCTGATCATATAGTCAATTTCGCAGTTCAGCTCCACATAAGAGGAATAATCCTGAGCAGAGGCAGGAATTACCGCCGCTGTTAAAATTAAAACAAGAATACTTATAAAAATTATAGCTTTTTTCATAGACAAACCACCATGAATTGTTGTATTATATAATAGTATAAGTATTATATCAAACAAATCCACAAAAATAAAGAGTGTAGCAAAATTTTATATTTTGCAGACAGGAGCAAGCTATGATTTTTGTAACAGGTGATATGCACGGCGATGCAAAAATTTTTAAACAGCCCGTGTTCAAAAACATCAAAAAGGATGACACCCTGATTATCTGCGGTGACTTCGGCTTTATCTGGAACGGGGACAAAAGCGAAAGAATAACACTGGACAAGCTTTCCAAAAAGCCTTATACAATCTGCTTTGTTGACGGAACTCACGAAAACTTTGACCTGCTTTCAAAATATCCTGTTGTGGACTTTGCAGGCGGCAAGGCTCACAAAATCAGAGAAAATATTTATCATCTGCTTCGCGGCTGTGTTTTTGAAATTGAGGGTGAAAAAATATTTGCAATGGGCGGCGGCGAAAGCCCCGACATTGACATCCGCTTTGAAAACAACACCTGGTCCAAGGCAGAAATCCCCTCTGCGGAAGAAATGAAAAACGGTGTTATCAGCCTTGAAAAAGAAAAATTTGAGGTTGACTTCATCATCACTCACGAGCCTCCTCAGAAAATCAAGGCCTTCCTCAATCTTAAAGATAAAGAAAACGTCCGCTTCACAGGACTTAATTCATACTTTGAAGAAATCAACAGCTCCTGCAAATTCACACGCTGGTATTTCGGCAGCATTCATGAAGACAAATTTGTTTCGCCTTCACACATTGCAGTTTACCGTAATCTTATCAAAATTCAATCGGGAGAGGTAGCAAGATGAACAAGATTTTAATTTCACCGTCAATCCTTGCCTGCGATTTTTCAAAAGCAGGTGAAGAAATTGCAAAAATTGACCGTTGCGGTGCCGACTGGATTCACGGTGACGTTATGGACGGTCACTTTGTGCCCAACATCACCTTCGGCGCTCCCGTTATGAAAATGTTCCGCCGCCATTCGGAAAAGTTTTTTGACGTGCATCTGATGATTAGCGACCCGCTTTTTTACATTAAGGATTTTGCCGAAGCAGGCGCAGACGGAATCACATTCCACATTGAGTGCGACAGTGATGTTGACGAAACAATTGACGAAATAAAAAAATACGGAAAGCTCCCTGCCCTGAGCCTGAAGCCGGGTACCCCTGCCGAGGCAGTTTTTCCCTATCTCGATAAAATTTCAATGGTGCTTGTTATGACCGTTGAGCCCGGCTTCGGAGGCCAGAGCTTTATGGCAGATATGCTGCCCAAAATCAAAGCCATCCGCGAAGAGTGTACCCGCCGCGGCATCCCTATGCACATTCAGGTTGACGGCGGTATAGCCGAAAAAACCGCCCCCTTGGTTAAAGAGGCGGGCGCTGATGTGCTTGTGGCAGGCAGTGCGGTTTTTGGTGCAGAAGACACCGTTGCCGCCATTGAAAGCATCCGCAACGCTTAAAGCTGACCTGCACTTTGCCAATGCTCAAAGGTGTGGCTGAGGGTGAGCAAATCCCCTCCCACAAAAACTCCGTATTCATCCAGCAGCTTTTTCACCCCGTATCCCGGCTGACATCTGAGCACAAGGCGGTAGCATTCACCGCTTTTGAAAAGTCGGTTGCGGTTTTTTAAACAAGAAGCATCTGCAACTCTCAGCATATCCAGCAAAGCGTCCTGAGAGCAGAATTCATACACCGCGCTGTCGGTGGTTTTGGTCAGCTTAAGAGGCTGACGAGAATCGGAGTTTCTGCGCTTTTCACCAACGGTGAAGCAAAGCACACACCCTCCGCAGGAATCTGCCGAGGCTTCTATCAGAAGATTCCCGGACGGGTCGATGTCACGGCCCAGGTCATCGCGTACCTTTTGCAAAATGGTCCAGATTACCCGACGGGTTTCGATTCTGGAATAATCCAGCTCATCGTATGTAATATCCAGCTCCTGCATATCCCTTGAGCTTAACTCCACAACAAATTTGTTTTTTCCGGTTGAATGAATATTCACGGCAATTCCCCCTTTGTGCAAATTATAATGTACTACTAATTACATTTTCAATGAATAAAATATGGAAAGAGGTGAGCAGATGCAAAAAACAACCAAGCGCAAAAAAAAGAAAAGCACTTATTACCCCGATATGTGCTTCGGGCTCAGCCTTTTACTGGTTATTGCTTTGTGTTTTCACGGAGCAGGTGTTGTTGTGAACACACTTGTGTCCGTTGTGAGTGCAATTCTTTTTGATTATATCGGCGGTAAAATCATAAAGCGCAAATTCAGGCTCAAAAACTGCCACGCTGTTTTTATCGGCGGTCTAACCGCTCTTATGCTGCCTGCCTCTGCTCCCGTGTGGATGCCTGTTCTGGGCTGTGCATTTGCAATTTTTCTTGTTAAAACACCCTTTGGTTCACTTAACCACGCACCCTTTTCAAGTGTTGCGGCAGGCCTTGCCTTTTTGAGCATCTGCCGTCCCGATTTGTTTTTTGACTATTCCTCAGCCGAGTTCGGCTCGGTATCAATTTCCAAAAGCCTTTCTCAGGGCACTCCGATTGTGACCGCTGTTGATTTAATCAACGCTTTCATCGGCACCGTTCCCGGCGCAGCCGGAGCAACCTGCACCTGCGCTTTGTTGGGAATTCTTGTTTTCATTCTCATAAGACACCGGCGAAGCTTTCTTAATTCTTTCTTTTTCCTGTTGACTTGCTTTGCAGGGGCGGTGATTCTCACCGCAATCAACACTGACAATTTCTTTACTGTCAACTCGCTGAGAATTATTCTTCTGCGAATGTGCAGCGGCTTCACTCTTTGTCTTGCTGTTTTCTTCGTTACCGAGGATACCCTTTCCCCAAAGAAAAACACTCAACGTATTTTCTATTCCGTTATGATGGGTGTTGTGTATATTATTCTTGGCCAGGTAAGTGAATTTGAAGACGCAGGCTGTTTTGCCGTGCTGCTGACAAACGCCTTCTGGCCTGTGGCAGAAAAATATATTTTCACTCCCCTGCGCAACAAAAAGGAGGTGACCGCTGTTGAATCAGCAGAAAGCCTCTCTTAAAAGAATGATTTATCTCGGCGGTTTTTTGAGAAACCCCGTGCTTGTGCAGGTTATCGGCATCTGCCCCATTGCCGCTGCGGCAACCTCGGTGATGAATGCCCTTGCGCTGTCAGCAGTGTTTTCATTATCACTTATTCTGTGCGAGGTTATTGCCTCCCTGCTTTTAAAAAAGCTCCCCCGTTGGGTGAGAATGGGAATTTATTCCGTCATCAGCGTTGCTATTGTTTTTCCCGTGATGTATGTTTTTGAAAAGTATTCTCTGTCTGTTTTTTCAACGCTGGGAATTTATCTTCCGCTGATGGTAATGAACTCTCTCAACTGCGTTCATTGCGAAAAATATGCCGTTAAACATTCGGTAAAGCTCAGCTTCTTTGATGCGGTTGCTTCCCTTACGGGTTATTGTTCAATTCTTATTGCAGTTGGTCTGATACGCGAGGTGGTGGGCAACGGAACAATTTTGGGCATTGACCTTGGCTTTGACGGAATCCGCGGTCTGCTTATGCCATTTGGCGGTCTTTTTGTTATCGGTATTCTTTCTGCCGCCCACAAGGCGCAGGTTATCCGCCGCAAGACCTCAAAGCTTCGCGAGGTTGAAACAAAGTTTACTCTTGACGAAAGCGATGATAAGGAAGCCACCCTTTCTTATGCGATTAAAAACAGATTCAAAAAGAGCTCTTAACTCATAGTATGGTTTTTATATACTTTTGCCACCCGCAAACTTAAGGAGGTGTGTTCAGGATGTGGTTTTTTGATATGATTGCCGCAGGGTTTTATGCCGTTATAGTGCAAAACCTTGTATTCAACGGCGGTTACGGAATAACCGAAGCAATACGAATGGCATCAAAGCCCAAAAAGCTTTTGTCAACTGCAGGTATGATTATCTATTTTTCAACCGTAACGGCTGTTATCTGCCGTGCGCTTGACTACATCCCGTTTGTTGAACGGCAAAACAACGCCGTGCACTTCCTCATCTTTTTTGGCGTGCTGATGGTTGTTTATTTTGTTTCGGGTGCGCTGAGCCTGATTATTCTCAGACCCGACAAACGCTTTATGACAAAACTTTCAATGTGCGCTATGAACACCCTTGTTATGGCAATTCCCCTCATCAACCACCGAAGCGTCAGCACCTTTAGCGAAAGCATCGGCACGGCATTCGGGTCGGGTGTTGCGTTTGTGGTGGCGTCGGTGCTCATCAGCGTGGGATTTACAAAAATTGCACACAACAAAAAAATTCCCGAGCCTTTCAGAGGCACACCCGCAATGTTTATTTATGTTGCCCTTTTGTCAATGGCGGTAACAGGTATCACAGGCTCAGGAGTATTTGCTTAGAAAGGAGTTGCTTATTTTGGCCGAAAGAAACAAAGGCGCAAGGCGCAGAAAAGCCTTCGCCGATTTTAAAGAAAATCAATATAACGATTCCTTTTCAATAAGCGAGTCGCAAAAACGAAAGATTTTTTTCAAAAACGTTTTTAAATATGTTTTTATCGTTGCCGTAACTCTGATTTTCATCGCCGTGGGCTTTGTGATTTCAGACGCGTTGCTTGACATTTCGGAAACAGAATATCACGACACGAAAACATATCTTCCCCAAAACACCACAACGGCAGAAAGCACAACTCTTCTGCCCACCAACCCCTCGGAAGAAACCGAAGAGGGCGTATCACAATCTGATTCAGACACTTTGGAGCAACAGTAATGTATATTCCGTATATTCCCACAAAAGAATATCATAAGTATCCCCTGGGAGCAGTGAAGGAAGAGACCGAAATCACCTTCAGAATTGTGCTTCCCAGAGATTTTGGCTGCACGGGGGTGCGGATTGCCGTTACCAAAGACGGTGAAATTCCGCAACTTTACTCCTTGGAGTGGGACTGTATGCAGGGTGAAAACGAGGAATGGTGGAAAATTCAGCTCTCCTTTCCTCAGCGGGGATTATATTTTTATCACTTTGAGTATGACACGGGCTTCGGCGTGAGCAAAATCTTCCGCCACCGCGACACACTCAACGGCTGCTTTGCTCCCTTTGGTGAGGAGTGGCAGTTCACCGTTTATGACAAAAACTTCACCACCCCAGATTGGATTAAGGGCGGTGTTATATACCAGATTTTTCCCGACAGATTTTATTCCTCGGGAACCGAAAAAGAAAATGTTCCCGCAGACAGAATTATCCGCACCGACCTTGACGGTGAACCTTATTGGCGCCCCGATGAAAACGGCAAGGTGCTCAACAACGACTATTTCGGCGGTGACCTTAAGGGTATTGAGGAAAAGCTTCCCTACATCAGCTCTTTGGGAGTAAACTGCATTTATCTCAACCCCATTTTTGAGGCCCATTCCAACCACCGCTACGACACGGCAGATTATGAAAAAATCGACCCCCTTCTTGGCACAGAGGAGGATTTTGTTTCCCTTTGCAAAAAGGCAGAGGAGTTCGGCATAAAAATTATTCTCGACGGTGTTTTCAGCCACACCGGAAGTGACAGCCGATATTTTAACAAAAACGGCAGATATCCCGACGAGGGTGCTTTCCAAAGCAAAAGCTCGCCCTACTATCCTTGGTTCAAATTCACCAAGTGGCCCGACAAATATCAGAGCTGGTGGGGTATTGAAATTCTGCCCGAAATCATAGAAGAAACTCCCGAATTTATTGAATATATTTCCGGCGAAAAAGGTATTCTGAGAAAGTGGCTCAGCCTTGGCGCAGGCGGCTGGCGACTTGACGTGGCAGACGAACTGCCCGACGAATTTCTTGACGCGCTGAGAACCGCTGTTAAAAACCACTCTCCCGATGCGCTTATCATCGGAGAAGTGTGGGAGGACGCCTCCAACAAGTCCAGCTACGGCAAGCGTCGGCGTTATCTTCAGGGTCAGCAGCTCGACAGCGTAATGAATTATCCCTTTGCCGAAAGCATAATAGACTTTGTGCGCCGCGGCAACGCCGAAAGCTTTGAAAAAGCAGTTGTCACGGTTGTTGAAAATTACCCCAAGCCTGTTATCGACGTGCTGATGAATCACATCGGCACCCACGACACCCAGCGCGCAATCACCGCCCTTGCAGGAGAAAGCTGCATTTACCGCGACAGAGCGTGGCAATCCGGCAGAAAGCTCGAAGACAAAAAAGATGACGGTATCCGCCTTCTTAAGCAGGCAGCCGTGCTTCAGTTCACACTCCCCGGTGTGCCCAGCGTTTATTACGGTGACGAGGCGGGTATGGAAGGCTACAAGGACCCGTTCAACCGCGGATATTTTCCCTGGGGCAAAGAAAATGAAGATCTCACGGAATTTTATCGCTCTTTGGGTAAAATAAGAAGAAACTGCACTGAACTTATTTCTTCCCCCTGCAAATTTATTTCTGCGGTTATGGGCTGTGTTGCTTATTCAAGAGATAATGTTACCGTGATTTCTAACGCCAACAGCCACGCTATCAGATACTACCTCCCCGAAGACAGACACGGCAGTTATATTATTTTCGGCGACGGAGAAAGTGACGGAATTTCCGTCAGCATCGGCGCAAATTCATCAGTAATTTTAAAAAGGTAAAGTGAGTTTATGAGCAGAAAAGACGAAAGACTTTTTAACCCCGTGAGGGTGCAGAAAAAAGGAATGTGGAAATACATTATCCTTGGCTTTGTTGCGTTTATTATTGTTTTCGGAAGCGGTACTCTTGTGTATCTTTCTTCAAAGGTTGACAGCTTCAACCTTGACGGGATTATGTCTGTTTTTGAAAAAGATTTTCAGGAAGATGGCTCCGTTTCGGGCAAAAGCGGAGACGCTACCGTTCTTTTTATGAGTGTTTCATCAACCAAAACAGTTGAAACAGGTGAAAAAGAAATTTATTTTATGGTTCTTGCCAAGGCTGACGCCGACGACGGTGAAATAAAAATCTGCCCCATTGCTGTTAAAAACAGCTACCTTAAAAGCTTTGAATCAGGCGGAGAAAACGAGGTTATGAACACTGTCAGCCGGGAATACGGCATTGAGATTGACCGCTACGTTTCTTCTGACGAAAACACCTTTGCCCTTGCAATCAACTATATGGACGGCGTTGAATACACCGTGCCCGAAAGAATTGAATACCGAACCGAAGACCTTACCCTTATCCTCACCCCCGGCAGGCAGACAATCAAGGGTGAGTCCATGCTCAAATATCTCAAATATTTTAAAGAAAAGGGGCTTGAAGGTCAGGCAGATTTGTTCTGCGCTATGGCGGACAATTATTTTACCCCCGAAAATATGGAAAATCCGATGAAAATCTACAAGGGTGTTCTCGGTGAGCTTGAGGGCAACAGCAACATTTCTTTTGTTGACACCGCAGACAACCTTGACGTGATTGAACTCATTGCACAAAAAGAAGGGCCCAAGGCCGTTGCAGTTAAAAGCGTTGATGAACTTAAATAGGTGAATTTATGAAAAAATTTCTATGCCTTGCAGCGGTGCTGGTTATTGTAGCCACCGCCGTCAGCCACAAAACAGAAATTCTTGAAGCCGTTGATGAAATTTTCGGTTCAGGCACGGTTGTTGATTGGAGTGAGGTTTCCTCTGACGAAAGTAACCTTGGCTCGGAATACAAAAACCATTTTTCCTTCCTCAGCGTTGACCAGAAAAAGGCATATAACCACATTCTCAACGAAATCAACAATGCCGAAACGGAATTCCCTCCGCTTATCCAGATTCCCCTGATGACGGGCGATGAGCTGACCGAGGTTATTCAGGCGCTTAATTATGACAATCCCGAAATTATGTGCTTCGGCAGAAGTAATACCATCGTTTCCTCTGAGGGGCTGTGTTATTTTGAGCCCGGCTACGCAATGACTCCATCGGAGCAAAGGGTCAAAAACAACACCCTCAACACCCTTTGCGAGCAGATTCTGGCGCAGCTTCCCGAAGGCGCTACCGATTTTGAAACCGAGCTTTTTATCCACGATTACATCATAAACAACTGCGTCTATGATTTTGAGGTTGCCGAAACATCCTCAACCGCCTTCAGCTGCCTTGCCGACGGATTTTCCGCCTGCGAAGGCTATTCAAAAGCTGCCAAGCTCCTTTGCGAAAAGGCAGGGCTTGAGTGTTACACCGTTTCGGGTGATGCCGTGAATTTTGACGGCAAAACCGAGGGGCATATGTGGAACATAATCAGAATTGACGGTGATTATTACCACCTTGATGTAACCTGGGATGACCCCGTTACCCAAAACGAGGAGCAGACCCTTTCTCACATTTATATGAATCTGAGCACAGATGAAATTTCCGCCGACCATTTCGGCTTTACACATTTTTTTGAATGCAACAGCACCGATGCAAATTATTTTGCCAAAACAGACCGCCTTTTCGGAAAGCTTGACACCGCCGCCGTTAACAGGCTGAAAAAGGTTATGGCTAACGCCGAAAACGACCATGTTGAAATTAAATTTGATTCCGCGTCAAGTTACAGCAATGCGGTGAAAAAGCTGATTACAAACGGTCAGATTTATAAGCTTGCAGACTCTGCCAACCGCACCTACGGAACAAAGCTCAGCACCAAATCCGTTGGTTATATTGAAAGCCGTGACAAGCTCGTTCTTGACCTGTATTTTTGATTTGACAAAAACGCTCGTAATATAATATAATACTTTTATAGTGCATTGCCTGAGAGGAGACTCTTTATGAAAAAAAATAAAAATGCATCACCTGAAACTGCACCAAAAAAAGATTATCAGCAGGAATTTGACCCCGATGTGAAGCAAAAATCCAAAAGCAAAACAGCGGTCATTGCTATTTCTGCTTTCATTGCTTTGTTTTTCCTCGCTCTTCTTGTGTGGTACATAAGTGACAACAGCGTCAAAGAACAGAATTATGACGTTGATGGTCAGACCCAGGCTGCCGCTGTTCAGCAGGGAGAAGAAAGCGTTGACGAAGTGATTGAGGTTAAAGATTCACTTCTTGATCTGACAAAAGAAACCGTTGAAATCACCGTTCCCCTTGCTTATTATCAGGGAAATGTTCCCGGCGACACCCTTGACAAAGATCAGCTTGCAAGCGGCTATCTCAGCGTAAAAAAAGATGATGTAAACATTGTTTACACCATCAAAACATCCTTCTATCCCTCTGTTGTTGAAAATCTTTATGAGCATTACAACACTCTTGCCGACAACTATGAAAAAACAAACGGTGTTCAGCTTGTGAGCTGCAACCGAAACGGCAGCATTTTTACCGTTACCGTTGAAAAAGCCGGCTTTAAAGCAAACGCTCATAAGGATATGCTTGAGGATTTGTATTACAACGCCGCAATTTATCAAAGCTATCTCGGTGTAACAAATCCGTCTGTGGTTTTCCAGATGAAGTATCTTCACCAGCAGTTCCCCTTTGCCGATTATCTTTACCCCGACGCCCTCGGCAAGGATCTGAACGCACTCACCGCAAACCCAACCACCACAACCACAGCACCAACCGAACAGGCTGAATAAAACAAAAGGCTACCTTCTAACCGAAGTAGCCTTTTTAGTATCTGATAACTTTTTATTTAAAGTGAGGATTTTATGGTTTTTTCTTCTTATGAATTTATCTTTGCTTTCTTACCTGTTGTTCTCATAGGCTACTTTTGTGCACACAAAAGCAGATTGTTACAAAATATTATCCTCGTTGCGGGGTCACTTTTCTTTTATGCATATTTCAACATCAGTTATCTGCCGATTATGATAGCTTCCATTGTTGTCAACTATCTCGTTGCATATTTTATGAACAAGCTTTCTGACAAAAAAGGGGTAACAAAACTACTTTGTATCACAGGCGTTTTGTTTAACATCGGTTTGTTGGGTTATTTTAAGTATTATGACTTCTTTGTTGAAAACATTAACTCCGTTTTCAACACCGACTTCACCTTAAAACATATTCTACTACCCTTAGGAATAAGTTTCTTTACCTTCCAGCAGCTTTCTTTTGTTATTTCGGTTTATAAAAAAGAAGAAAAACTTGAGGATTTTCTGACCTATTCCCTTTTTGTCAGCTTTTTCCCCCAACTTGTTGCCGGACCCATCGTTTCATATTCTGAAATGATGCCACAATTCATTAACGAAAAAAACAGACACTTTAATTTTGAAAATTTCAGCAAGGGTCTTTATATTTTTGTCTTAGGTCTTTTAAAAAAAATTGCTATCGCCGACACATTGAACATCTTTGTCAATAACGGTTTTATGTCAGATGAACTTTCTTTTTCGGCCGGTTGGGTAACATCGCTCAGTTATACCCTTCAGATTTATTTCGATTTTTCAGGCTATTCGGATATGGCCATCGGTCTCGGCAAAATGTTCAACATTGATATCCCTCTCAACTTCAATTCACCATACAAATCACAAAGCATTGGTGAATTCTGGAATCGTTGGCATATCACTCTCGGCAGAGCGTTACGCACCTTTATTTACATTCCCTTGGGCGGCAATCGTAAAGGGAAGGTGAGAATGTACTTAAACTATCTTGTAACATTCCTTTTAAGCGGTTTATGGCACGGCGCAAATTGGACCTTCGTTTTCTGGGGTGGTCTCAACGGCCTTTGTATTGTCTTTGAAAAAGTCTTTGAGAAAATTATCGGTAAAATTCCGAAATGGATAAAGATTGCTTTTACTTTCCTGATTACAAATGCCTTATGGGTGCTTTTCAGAGCCGAAAACTTTGACCAAGCTCTTATAATTTATAAATCCATGATAGATATCAGTAACTTCGGGCTTTTTGATGTAGCCGACCTTGCCGTTGACGGTGTTATGGGTCTCCCCGCACCAATTGCATTGGGTTACATTTTTGCTCTTGTTGTCGGTTTGCTGATGGTTGTTTTCCTTGGTAAAAACGTAATTCAGAAAGCAGAAACATTCAAGCCAACAATGCGAAACGCAGTCATTATTGCCGTCCTTTTTGCTGTTTCCGTTTTATTTATTTCTAGAGAGAGCGTATTTATTTATTTCAATTTCTGAGGGATTTCTATGACACACAAAAAATGGGCACTCACAACCATCTCTTTTTTTCTGGTAATACTGTTAGTTCTCGGCAGCATTACTTTTATTGTTGACCCGTTATATCAATACAGATATGATGAAAATGACAATTATTACTTGAATTTTAAATTTTCCTGTGCCGGTCTCATAAAAACCTATCCGTATGATTCTGTTATGTTGGGCTCTTCTATGACACAGAATTTTGACCCTGATGTTTTTGAAAAGGAAATGGGACTTGATTTACTCAAGGTAAATATGGGTGGTATGACCGTACCCGAAACATGCTTCTATCTTGAATATATCAATAAGCATTCTGATTGCAAAAAGGTGTTCTTTTCTGTTGACCTCCAGCGTTTTGCAATTCATCCTGATGATGCCGAGTTTAATATTCCTGAATATTTAGTAAACGGATATGACGACGATTATCGATATCTTTTAAGCAGTGAGGTTTATACAAGGTTTTTACCCGTTGATCTTTTGATTAAGGGCTTGGAATTTGCAAACATCGACATCCCCTCTTCTTTCGAAAAGGCAACTGATGTTGACGAAATAGGTTCTTGGTATGAAGACTTTTCCTACGGTGAGGAAATTGTTCTCGACCATTTACAAAAAAACGGCTTCGGTGCATATAGCATTGAGGCGGAGGGACTAGAAACACCGGTTGATGCAAACATTGATTTGCTTTTTGAAACCCTTTCTTCTCTTGATAAAGACACTGAATATGTTTTGTTCTTTCCGCCATATTCTTCACTGTTTTGGGTTTATGCTAAGCAAAACGGAATTTTTGAAACATTTTGCGATGCCAAAGAACGCATATTTGAACTTACAGAAAAGCTTGAAAACGTAACCGTTTTTGATTTTCACAATCTTGAGCTAACTTCTGACCTTGGAAACTACCGTGATATAAGCCATTATACAAAAGATGTAAACGATTATCTTGTTAATTGCTTCGCTGACGGCACAGGTATTGTTACCGATGCCAAACAGCTTACCGAAAATAAAGCCGGGCTTTCTGAAAAAGCAGATGCAACTTATTACAATCACAAAGTTCACATCGATACGTATTGTAAAATCGAAAAAAAATAAAATTAAGACCTTGCAGAAAACTGCAAGGTCTTGATTTTTATTTAGTGAAAATTCTCGGAGCGGTGAGAAGTCCGTCGGGAGTGATGCGGTATTCATAGCTCCAATGCTCATTCTCGGAATACCATCCGTCGGGGCCGAACCAGGTGTGGGAATAGTTTGAAAGGTGAAGTGCGCCGAAGGTGTTGATTCGGCTGAGATATACCTTCAAGTCAAGTGTATGCTCACCCTCACTGAGCTGACCCAGGTCTGCCTCATACGGAGCAAGAGAAATGTTTGCCACACGCTTGCCGTCAAGGTCGGCAACCACACAGGGTGCGGCGAAAAGACCGAGACGGATTTTTGTTTTTTTGCCGCCTTCAAGCCTGAAGCGGTAGGTCATTGCTCCGCCGTAGAACGGCAAGCCCTGACGGGTAACATCGCCAATGCGGATTGTCTTTTTGGGCTCAATAATTTTAACAGCCGTGCCGTTCACCTCAACACCGAAGTCACCCAAAACAAACACGTTTTCAATGTTTGAAACAACTGTGAAGGGCTTGGTGATTTCAAGCACGTTTTCACCCTTGCAGATTGTGCCGAGAGGTGTTTTGGTGATTGAGAAGTCAACATAATAACCCATATCGGTTTTTTCAAGCTTTTTGCCGTTGAATACAATTTCACTTGTGTCAAAATCTTCAAGAGCAAGAACTGCATTTTCAACTTCCACCTCTGACACAAAGGTCATCTTTGTGGTGATAGTGTTCTTTGCCTCGGTTTTTTCAACCACCCAGGGCTGTGCGCCGTGGATAGCATCGGTTGAAAATCCGAGCATTTCTTTTGCTTTGACACAAAGGCGGAGTGTTTCTTCTTTTGACTGCCATTCGCCGTCATCAATTTTCCACTCTGCCATATCAAGCACGCAAACATTAGGCTCATCAAGAATAAGCTCCGCTTCATTGGGAAGATATGCAAGCTCGCCCGGATCCTCTTTTTCTGCAGGTGCAAGGTCTGTTCTTCCGTTTTCAAGACGGAGAAGCATGCTTGACTGTGAGTATGCATTCCAGTTAATAATAGTCTTACCGTTTTTGTATGTTGCAGGGATTTCCTTAATATCACCTGTGTATGTGTCCATAAGCACGGGCTTGTGCTCACCCTTGATGGTGATAAGATAATTTTCTTCCGGGTCAACACACTTTCTGTCAGACACCTTTGCATGGCAGATGAAAAGGTTTTTGCCGTCACCGTCATTTCTCATTGAATAAACAAGATTGTCGGAGTGGCTGCCCCATTTGCCAAAAATTTCAACAGTGCGGTAGGGTTCAAGAGCCTTGAACAAAGCAGATTTGCTCCAGCTGATGCATTCACATTTCTTTGCAAGCTCGCGGGGCTCCTCTGATTTTTGTGCATCCACAAGAGATGCAACCTCACCCATAACAATTACCTTGCCTCCGTTGTCGGCGAACTCGTTAAGAGCCTTTACGGTGGAAGCGCGCAAGGTTTCGCAACCGGGAACAACCACAACATCGTAATTCATTTCGCCAACCTTAAATCCGTTTGCACCGCCGCCAAACTGTGTCTGAAGAAGAGACTCACTGATATAATCAAAATCAAGTGTGCCGAAAAGAAGCCACTCGGTGATATCCTGAAAACGTTTGTCGATTTCTTCTCTTTCTTCACCTGTCAGGTCTGTGGGGCCATAGTGAAGCCAATAAGACTCAACGGGGTGAACAACGCCGATTTTAACATCGGGCTTGCCTCGTGTCATAAGAGTGTTGACTCTTGCAAAGTGGTCTTCAATAAATGAATATTCCTTATACCACGCTGACTGATGACCGATTGAAGCGGGATAGTCACGCTTTGCTTCACCGCGCATAGACACCCAATAAAGGTGAGGCACGCGAACGCTGATACCCATTGCAGCCTGCCAGTCACCCTGAAGCTTGTGGCCTCTGAAATCAAAGTCCCAGTTTGTAACGCCGTAAAGCTCACTCATAACACCGGGGTAGCCAAACTGGTGAGTTGCGCTGGATGCCTGCTTTGCTGTGGTGAATTCACGGCGGTCACAGAGCATATCAATGCCGGGAAGTCCGAAGGAACGGTAAGCTCTCATTGCTTCACCAACGGCACAGGTCTGGCTTTCAAGAGTGGGCTCTTCCATCATATGGCCTGTGAGAAGAATGTTGTTCTTCTTACACCAGTTACCCACATTGTCGCAAAAAGCTTCAACAAAACGGTCTGTTGCGTGGTCGTGATAGCGGTATCTTGCAAGGTGATTGCCGTCTTTGTTTTCCCACACAACCTCGGGAAGTGTGTCAAAAAAGTCGTCTCCGTAGGTTGCCTTGTAGGTTTCGTTAAAATCAGTGGTAAAGGGCATTACTGCTTCTTCGTCAGAATCGGCATAGTCCATACTGTTTTTGCGGGCAACCTGAGGCTCGTCTGTAAAAATTGCGGGCACTGCGCCGCCAAAATCTTCACCGACGGTTTCTTTATATTTTTCGTGAGTAACTTCAATAAAATCGTCAATAGCAGACTTTGAAAGGGTATCAACATAAGTCTGGAAATTGAACCAAGGGTCTTCCTCTGATGTTTCAAGGAAAGCGTAACGGGGAAGATTTTCCGGCTCTTCACCGTCTGCAAGACGCTTGTAGCTTTCAAGGTAACCGTCAGCGTCAAGCTTAATATCATAGCTTGCAAGAAGCGGACCCTTGCCCTCTTCTTTATACTGAGTGAACAAAAGGAACTTCTGACGGTTTTCTTTTTTCTTTGTTACATATCCGCCTGCAAAGCCCGAGGGCCATTTGTCCTCGTCATAGAGCCAGGCAAGCATATTTTCTTTTTTTGCTTTTTCGGTGCAGGACTTTATGAAATTCATATAATCCTCCGAAAGATATTCGGTGGACTGACCCACGCGGGTGTGCATATGGAAACCGCCCATACCCATTTCTTTCATAAAATCTATTTCTTTGTGAAGAGCCTCCTCACTCAGCTCGCAGTTCCACGCCCAGAAAGGTGTGCAACGGTATTCGGAAGTGGGGTTTTTAAAAAGCTCCTCGCTCAATTTTTTGTCTTGGTTTTTTGGATAAAGCATCAAAACGCCTCCTTTTAACTTATCGTTTTCAGTATATCAATTAAAAAAATAAAAATCAATGAATTATTTTGTATTTTCAAAAAAGTATATTGATTTTTAAAAATCAATGTGGTATCGTTTCTATAAGAAACGGAGGAATTTGAAATGGGATTTTTTACTGACATTTTTAACAATCTTAACGATGAAGAAAAAGAAAGCTTTTACCGCACGGTAATTATGAACGACCCTTCTGAATATGCCGCAAAGGCAAGGGTTGAATATTACAGAACAAAGGTTAAATTTATGGGTGAAAACGTTAAAATCGGCGCAGGCGTCAAGCTTGTTAACCCTGAATTTATTTACCTGGGCAACGACGTTGAAATCAAAGACGATTGCACACTTCTTGCCCGCGGCGAGGGCGGAATCACCCTTAATGACAATGTCCGCTTGCAGGAAAGAGTTTATCTCGACACAGAGCGTGTGAACGACGGCTACATCAACATCGGCCGCGGCTGCTACATCGGCACGGGCACAACCCTTTTCGGCCACAGAGGTCTTGAAATCGGTGAGGATTGCCTGCTTGCACAGAACATTACCCTCACACCCTACTCTCACATTTATGACGACCCCGAAAAAATCATTTATTCTCAGGGCGGTCACTGTGAAAAGGTTACCATCGGTAACGACTGCTACCTTGGCATGGGCGTTTGCGTTATGTATTCGGGCAACATCGGTGAAGGCTCCGTTATCGGCGCAGGCTCAACCGTTGTGAAGCCCATCCCCCCATACTCAATCGCCGTAGGCTCCCCCGCAAGAGTGATTAAAAACAGGAAATAATTTATAAACGAGGCGTTTCAATGAAGGCTGTAAGCTCTTTGCCTGACGGCTATAAAGAAATTTTTAAGGTTAATCTGCAAAAAGATAAAAAGATTGCTATGGCAATCAATATCTGGGCAATTGCCGTAGCTGTTTTATTGGCTGTGCCCGGTCACCTTTATGTTCCCGTAACAACACTTTTCAATATGGACGACGGGTTGGGTGCATATACATTAAGATTTGTCTGTATGCTGGTTTCGATAATAGCATATCTGATTTTACATGAGCTCATTCACGGAATAACAATGAAGTTTTTCGGCACCCAAAAGGTAAACTACGGCTTTACCGGACTTTATGCCTTTGCAGGCAGTGACGATTATTACTGCAAAAAGAGCTATATTACAATTGCGCTTGCTCCTATTGTGGTATTGGGGATTGTGATTGCGATTATAAATGCTCTCGTTCCGAAGGAATGGTTCTGGGTTGTTTATTTTGTTCAGCTGTCCAACATTTCAGGCGCGGCAGGAGATATATATGTAACCGCGAAATTTTCAAAAATGCCAAATGATATTTTAGTTCAGGACAGCGGTGTTGGTATGACCGTGTATTCAAAAAAAATACAACCGTAATTCCGCATAGCACATTAAAAATCCGACAACCTCGTTTGAGGCTGTCGGATTTTCTTATTCCTTATATGCTGTTGAGTTCATTGCAAAATTGAGGATGTTTTTTGCGCTTCGCTGAATTTCACCAAGGGTTATGCCGCCGTTGTCAACATACTTAAGAAGTGAGCCGTCGGGCTTACGTTTGCCTGTTCTTCCGCCGCCGGGCATAAGCACATCCACCTGTGCTCTTATGCGGTAGGCCTGGTCATAAACCTTGGGGAACAAGGGGCTTTTGCCCGGCTTTGTCCACCAGTCGGTCATCACACAGCCCTCATATCCCCACTCTCCGCGAAGAATTGAAGTCACAAGGTCATAGTTATAATAGCTCCATTCGCCGTTGACCTTGTTGTATGATGTCATAATATTCTTGGGCTTGCTTTCTTTTATGCAGATTTCAAAGTCCTTTAAATAAATCTCGCGCAACGCTCTTTCAGAAACTCTTGAATCGTTGACAAGACGCTTATATTCCTGATTATTACATGCAAAATGCTTGGGACAAGCCGAGCCGCCCTGAGCCTGAATGCCCGCAACTGCGGCGGCACCCATTTTACCCGTGAGATATGGGTCTTCAGAATAATATTCAAAATTTCTGCCGCAAAGAGGGCTTCTCTGAATGTTCATACCCGGAGCAAGAAGCACATCGCTGCCCTTTTCTTTCATTTCAGCGGCAACGAGGGAATATACTTCCTTGACCGCCTTTGTGTCAAAGGTGCAGGCAAGAAGTGTGCCGATGGGAATGAGTGAACAGCTTGCTCTCAGGCGGATACCCGATGGTCCGTCGGAAGTGGTTACGGCCGGGATACCTTTTTGGCGCAGGGATTCCAACACCCCGCAATAAACAGCCGCGTTGCCGGGGGCACCCAGAGAGCTACCCATTGTGTAATCACCGCGGGTGATTGCCTCAAGCTCGTCGAGGCTGAGCTGAGCCACAAAATCATCCATAGTCACCTTGCCCGATTTAACATCCTGCAATTTATATCCCTTGTCACCTGTAATGGGTGTTGCCTTGGGCATATTGTCAAGAATTCGGGTTTTAAGGTTAGTTTCGTCAGCGTGGCAAAGGCGCTGACCCTCAATCACATTAAGCACACGGAAAGACTTTTGCGGAGCAAGGCACTGCGAAAGCTGAGAATAAACAACAGTTTCTTCCTGATAATATGTAAAAATCTTTTCAGCACTTCTTACATCACCGCCAAGATAAAACTCATATTCGCCTTTTTCAATTACATAAGCCGATTTGTTGCCCGTGAGTCCGCTTTCATCATAAGAAGCAAGCTGATAAAATGAAACATCGGCTTTAAGCCTCTGACTTTTTCCGGGGGCAAGAAGCTTGGTTTTGCCAAAGGCAACAAGCTCCCTTCGAGGGTTGCCCAGGCGCACCTGCGGCTTTTTGAGATAAAGCTGAAATGCTTCTTTACCCTTGAGAGCGCCTGTATTGGTAATTTCAACATCAAAGCGGAAGCCGCTCTTTGTGGAAACGGCACTGTCGCACTTTTTGTCAAAGCTTGTGTATGAAAGACCGTAGCCGAAAGGATAAAGCACGGCATCCTTTTTGAAGGTTTCAAAATAGCGGTAGCCTACATAAATATCCTCGGTGTAGTTGTTGAACTTTTTGCCGCCGAAATCGTTGGCAGACGGGTGGTCGGAATAATTTCTGCAAACGGCAGAGGTCAGCTTTCCGCAAGGGTTAGCCTTGCCGCAAAGCAGGTCGGCAACAGCATTGCCGCTTTCCATACCGCCTTGCCACACCAAAATAACCGCATCAATTCGGTCACCGTATTCTTCAATCCACGCAAGGTCGATGATACTTCCGATGTTGAGAAGCACAATTGTTTTTTCAAAACGGTAGCACACCTTGTCAAGGAGCTTTCTTTCTTCATCGGTGAGATAGAAGCTGCCTTTTTCAAGCACATTTTCTCTGTCTTCACCCGAAGATCTGCCGATGGTTACAACTGCACATTCACTAACAAGCGAAGCATTGAGCACATCTCCGTCAGTTACGGGCATTTCAGGATAAAACCTTGGCCACATACCCCACACGGCATCGTTGATGATGTTTTCCTTGCACCAGGCTTCATATTTTTGGGCAAGAGCCTCGTTGAGCTGAAGCTCCTTGCAGCTGCGCACGCCGTCAATGATGTTGACTGCGTAGGGGCGGTTAACATCACCGCCTGAGCCGTAGCCTGTGTAAAACCAGTTATACTGCACTCTGCCGAAAAGTGAAATTTTCGCATCTTTTTTAAGGGGAAGAATGCCGTTGTTTTTAATAAGCACGGCGCCCTCACCTGCAACGCGGCGGAGAGTCTGCTTCATTTCGTCGGTTACGGTAATCTCCTCTTTTGCGCGAAGGGTCTGCTCCTGCGCAACACCGCTGAACTTGACATAAGCCTTGCCGGCAAGCTTCATTACTTCGTCTTTAATCATTTTTTTACCTCGTAAAACGGCACTCTCCACTGGGAAGAGTGCCGAATTTTTATTTTATAATGTAATCGTATTTTACACAGAAACCGCTGAAGCAGTGTGCAACGGGGTTATCTGAGAAATCGGTATCTTTTGAATTAGTCCAGCCAACAACGGCAAATCCGCCGTTTACTGCAGCAACACCGCCCATATTTTCGGTGCCCTTGCCTGCAATTTTGTTGGTGCAGATTGTTTTGCCTGCGTTGTCAACAATCATAACAAAACCGTCATAATCACCGATGTTGTCAAACTCGCTGAAATCAAGGTTGTTGGACTTTGTTTTGCCCACGATGATGATGCCGTTGGGAGTTTCGGCAACTGCTGTAACCTCATCGTCACCCTTGCCTGCAACGTTTCTTGACCAGCATACACCGCCGTCCTTATCATACTTAACAATATAACCGTCTGTTCCGCCGTAGTTGACCTGGAAGCTGCCGTCAACTCTCTTGAAAACTGAGAAGGTTCCGCCAACGATACAGCCGCCGTCCTTGGTGGCATCAATTGCGGTGAATTTGCTCATACCGGAGCTCATAAGGTTCTTTGACCACTGAAGTCCGCCTTTTTTGTCAAACTTGAGAACAACTGTGTTTGCAGTCTGGTTATTGTAGCCCTTGAAGGCTGTGAAGCTTCCGTCATTGGAAAGTGATGTGCAAAGGGCAAAAATGTCACCGTCTTCGTTGGCATCAACAGCTTCAAAGGTGTTACCTCTTGAGCCTGTGAGAGTCTTTCTCCACTCAACATTGCCGTTTTTGTCAAACTTGAAAAGGAAGGCTTTGAAATGGTCTGACTGTGTTCCGTTGAAGAAGCCTGATGTTGAATCAGCACGGCCGCCTGCAACAAAACCGCCGTCGGGAGTTGCACAAACGCTGACAAGATAATCACCGTTTGAGCCTTCGTCACCGGGGAAGGAGTAGGACCAGATATATTCACCGTCTTCACTTACCTTAACAATAAGTGATGATGTGAGAAGGCTGTTCATGGGAGCATCTGTATCACTTGCAAGTGTGTAGCCCACGGCAACAATACTGCCGTCTTTGAGCTGAGCAACGCCGTCAAGAGAAATCTGACCGTCGCCGCCAACGTTATAAATCCATTCAACCTCGCCTTTATCGCTGAATTTAACGATGTTTGCAAAGTCAGCCCAGCCCTTATTAACATTTTCATAAAGGCCTGCCTTTGTCATTGAGAATGTGACGGCAATAAAGCCGCCGCCCTGAGCGGGAATAATCTTTTTAAAGGTATCATCGCCCTTGGCTTTTGAATAAGTCATAAAGCTCTTTTTGATGTCACCGGCTTTATCCTTGATTTCGGAAGGAGTATACTTAACGGTTGAGGTTGAAGTATAGCGGGCGTTTGTGTTGAGCTGTGAGTTTTCGTTGGTGGTATAATCGGGGATGGCGTTTGTTTTGTTGAGAACAAGCTTGCCGTCAACGAATTTACCTGTGAAATAAATCATATTTCCTCTATCGTCAGTTGTGTTGAGGGTATAGAGGATGTTGCCGTTGGCATCTTTTTTGCCTGTGGTATAAATCTTTTTGCCGTCTTCTGTATCGTGGCCTGTGTAATAAATTCTGTGGCCGTCTTTGTCGATAATTCCCTCGTTGTCAATAACGTTTCCGTCTTTGTCGGTAACGCCTGTGATTGCCGTAACCTCTTCGGTTGAAGTGCCCGAAATCACAAGTGTGTCAGGGGGAGTTTCTGTTGCCTCGTCGTTTGAGGGGGGCTCTTTGCTTGAGCAAGCTGCAAAGGTGAGGGCAATTAAAAGCACACTCATCAAAGCGGCAAGTATTTTTTTGAGATTCATAAAATCAAATCCTTTCCCTTTTATAAAAAGATAATATCATAAATATATATTTTTTTCAATCCATTTAACAAAAAGTTAACCTTTTCATATGAAAATATGATATTATATAGACGGTGATGTTATGAATATAAAGGAAAAGGCACTTTTTGCCGTAAACGCATTAAAAAAAGAATACCCCGATGCAATCTGCTCCCTTAATGCATCAAATGATTTTGAGCTTCTTGTGGCCACAAGGCTTTCTGCACAATGCACCGATGCAAGGGTCAACATTGTTACCCCGGAGCTTTTCAGCAAATATAAAACATTAGAGGATTATGCCCAAGCCGACCTTTCTGACGTGGAAAGCATTGTGCGCCCCTGCGGATTTTATCACACCAAGGCAAAGGACATCATCGCTATGGCGCAGATGATTATTGAGCGCTTTAACGGGAAAGTACCCGACAACATTGAAGACCTTACCTCGCTCCCCGGAGTCGGCAGAAAAACTGCTAACCTTATCTGCGGTGACATCTACGGCAAGCCTGCCGTTGTGGCGGACACTCATTTAATCAGAATCACAAATCTTCTCGGCTTTGTTGACACAAAAGACCCCTACAAGGTTGAAGTGAAGCTCAAAGAAATACTGCCCCCCGAAGAGAGCAACGATTTTTGTCACCGTTGCGTTCTCCACGGAAGAGCAGTTTGCATCGCAAGGCGCCCTCAGTGTGAAGGCTGCTGCCTTGGGGAAATATGCAATTTCAAAAAAACAAATAGCTGACCACAGCCGTAGCGGCAGCACCCACGGCAGCTGCAAGAAAAAGGCGTCCCATTGAAGCAAGGCGGTTGATTTTGGTTTTGGTGGGGGGCGGTGCACCTGCTTCCCCCGCAATTTTGCCCGCGCGCTCACGCAATGTGCCCTCGCTGACGGCTGAATATTCGGGCTTTACGAAGAAAATTACCCTCTCAAAATATTCACATTCAGGCCGCGTGACCTCCACAACCTGATGGTTGACTCCCTGAAGCATTTTATCACCTGATTTCACTTTTTTAGACAGGAATATTGTTGTCCGATTGATATAATTTATGCAAATTACTTTGCGACAAAATGTCTTTTTATCCGTCAAAAAGCGCAAAAATAATTTTGTTAAAAAAGCCCTGTTGACAAGTGTAAAACAGCGCAAGGTTGTGCAAAACTCTGTGCAAAATGTGTATAACTTTTCAAAAAAGCCTTGATTTTGCTTGTTTTTGCTGTGCAAAACCCGTTTGTGCATATTTTTTGAGGAAAATTTTGTTAAAAATTTAACCGACAAAAAAGTATAAAAATCTACCAAAAAAACCATAAATCTTTGTCAATTATTTTAATTCCGAAGCTCTTGACAAGATTTTCGGAGACAGGAGTCACAATGAACTTTCAAACAGAAAAATCTGTCGTAACATTGACTAAAATTCACCCTCTCGACCTTTCTCTGACCCTTGATTGCGGTCAGTGCTTCCGCTGGAGTGAAACTCCAGACGGGAAGTGGCATGCAGTGGTAAAAAACAAGAGTGTTTTTGCCGAAATCTGTGACGGCAATCTTCTCATTTGGGGCGATGATGACAACAAATTCTGGCAAAAATATTTTGACCTTGACCGCGATTACAACACAATCTGCAGCACCCTTTCCAAGGATAAATGGCTCAGCAAAGCAATCACGGCTTACCCCGGAATCCGCATCCTTAAGCAGGAGCCATGGGAAGCCCTTTGCTCATTTATCATTTCCCAGAACAACAACATCCCCCGCATCAAGGGTATTATTGACCGCCTTTGCTGTTTGTTCGGCGAGGATTTGGGCAACGGAGATTTCACCTTCCCCGATGCGAAAATTATTGCAGCCAAAACCGTTGAAGACCTGGCTCCACTCAGAGCAGGCTTCAGAGCAAAATATATTATTGATGCCGCACAGAAGGTTGCAAGCGGTGAGGTTGACTTTGAAAAAATCACCTCAGCCTCAATGGACGAAGCAAGAGCTGAGCTGCAAAAAATCAGCGGTGTGGGGCCGAAGGTTGCCGAATGCACTCTCCTTTACGGCTTCGGCAGAGTTGAGGCTTTTCCCGTTGACGTGTGGGTAAGGCGCATTATGCAGGAGCTTTATCCCGAGGGGCTACCTGCTGAATGTGCGGGAGTGGAAGGCATTGCACAGCAATATCTTTTCCATTGGCGCAGAAATGTTGAAAACCCGTTTGATGTATGATATAATTTCAAAGAAATTAAAGGAGGCGAAAAGGATGAAAGCCGTTAAATTTATCAGCGTTGTTATGGCAATGTGCCTGTGTTTTTTGTCGTTTTGCGCCTGCTCGTCAAATGAAACAGCCCTCACCGTAAGTTCCACCCCCGTAAGCAAGGAAATTTACGGCTACTTTTTGTCCGTTGCCGTAAATTCTGAGGATTATAAAAATGAAGAAAACAAGCAGGAGCTTGCCGGCAGACTGTGTGCCGAATATGTTGCGGGCTGTGAGCTTATTAAAAAGCACGGTGTTCAGCTTTCTGCCGAAGAAAAGGTTGCTGTTTCTTCCGAAATCAAAACAAAATGGCAGATGTTTTCTTCTTTTTATAAAAAATATTCCGTCAGCAAGCAGACCTTCTGCACAATGCTCGAGTACGAAAAGCTCATTGATGTGCTCGTTGAAAAGCTTTATTCACAAGGCGGTGAAAGAGAGCTTTCCGACGACGAAATAAAAGGCTTTTTTAATCAGAATTATATTGCTGCAAAAATAGCTTTCACGCCGTTTGATTCGTTGATGACAGAAGAAGATGTTAAATCGATAACCGAAAAATATTCTTCCTTGTCGTCAATTGTCCGTGCAGGCGGTGATTTTTCATCTGCTGTTCAGCAGTATCCCGACCTTGCCGAATATGAGGACACAGAGCACCTGATTTCTGCTTTTGACTCTTCATACCCTGCCGAAATGTTTGGAGAAATGGTAAAGATGAAAAACAGTGAGGTTCATGTTTTGCGCTTTTCAAGAGGAATTTACCTCATTCAGAAGGCTGACAACAGTCAGTTTTACGATGCATACAAGACAAAATGTATTGTGAAAATGAAAAAAGCAGAAGTTCTCAAAGAGCTTTCCGAAACAGCAGAAAGCTCCAAGCTTGAATATAATTCTGCCGCCGTTAAAAGCGTTTTGTCCTCGGCAGGCGTAAAATAAAGGAGGTTCAAATGGAAATTTTTTATGCTTTGATAGTGGCACTTTGCGTCATCGGAATAATTCTTGCAATTGTTTTCCGCCACAAGGTGGTTGAATTTGCCCTAAGAACAGCCGACTCCTTTTCCGACTTTTTTATGAGCCTGAAATACGGCAACTTTACCGAAAGGGAAGAAACGGTGTGCAACATTTACCTCAACTATCACTATCCCGTTTATTCCCCTTACAACAGCCGTTGCCACAACTGCAACAGCGCTGTTTCGTCGCAAGACAGTCCCCGTTGTCCCGTGTGCGGAATTTATATTTGCATGACCTGCGGTGAATGTCACCCCGATTGCTTTGACCGTGACAAAAAAATTGTCATCGCTGAAAAGGAGACTCTTGCCCTGCTCAACGGCAAAAAGAAAAAAGCAATGCAAAACCGCATTGAAGCGGTGAAAGCCCGCGCCAACGACAAGCTCTATTATTGCGAAGAGCTTGAAAAATAAATATGCAAAAAGGATAGCTCACCGCGAGCTATCCTTAATTTTTTGTGTTTAAAAAATAAGATATATTTTTTATTTGCTTTATTGCAACTTTATCATCTTTAGCGGAAATTTGATTGGTGTTGAAGCTCCCTGCCAACGGATAGATTTCTGTTACATTGATATGATGCAACAGTGTACTCGCCGTTTTATACGCTTCTTCGGGGGTTCCGTCACCGCCGCCGACCAAAATCACCGCACCTCTCTTTTCACAAATTTCCGGAGTTTCATTTCGAAAATACTTTGCCGCAAAATATGTCTGAAACCGACTGCACACATCAAGAAGCTTCCCTGTGGGTTGCGAAAAATAAACGGGTGAAGCAATCACAACATTATCACAATCAGCAATATAATCATATATTTCCGTCATTTTATCATTAATTGAGCAACCGTTATTTGTCCAACAATATCTGCAATCAACACACCCGGAAATGTTGGAATAGTAAGCATCAACTATCTTATATTCACCATTCAGTTGTTTGGTTAGTTCGTTAATTAAACTGACGGTGTCTCCGTTTTTACATGGAGAACCGTTTAAAATAAGAGTTTTCATATAATCACCGTTGGCTTACATTGGCACCATAGGGGCGACCATCGGTCGTCCGACTCTTAAACACTCGTCTCACGGACCGCTAATGGCGGCCCCTATGAGCCAAAAGACTGTGCTATCATCTCTTTTCTTTTACAAACCTTTCAATATATCCAATTTGTGTAGGCATTATGTTGTCAGGAAGGTTATTTATTTCAAAAAATCTTAATTCCGTGCTTTCACCGTCATGTTTTAATTCACCATAAAAATCATTGATTTCATATACAACATCGGTGTAATACACTTCATCTCCGCTGGGATAAACCATATGTACATTTGCCTTAATATCAAACAGCTTCGGATTTGTGAAATCAAGGTTGGTTTCTTCTTTGATTTCTCTTCTAAGAGCATCCTCTAAAGATTCTCCAAGTTCAATCGCACCGCCGGGAGTACACCATTCACCCGTGTCTGTGCGCTTTTCAAGAAGTATACCTTTTTCTTCGTTATAAAGAATAGCCATTGCCGCAACAGCCATAATAGGTGCGTGACCTACAAATTTTCTCATATCGCCAATGTAACTCATAATAACCTCCTGATTAGACTCTTTTTATGAAACCGTAACTCTTTTTGAAATAGCCCTGTGATTCATAAAATGCATGAGCCTCTTCACGGGGCAAACCACTGTTGAGAAGAATAACTTCAATGTCGTTTTCCTTTGCCCATTGTTCAGCAGTTTTCAGAAGCTCGGTGCCGATACCCTTTCTGCGATATTCTTTTGAAACGGCAAGTGCAATAATTTTCATGCCCTCGCTTTCGAGTTCAAATGCAAGATAACTGACACAACCCACAAAGCCAATAACCCGGTCTCCGTCACAGGCAACAAAAATCTGATAGTTACCGCGTTTTATCATTTCTTCTATACGGGTGTTCAACTTTTCAAGCTCGCAGCTATAACCCAACTCATTTTCAAGAATATCACGGATAGCGGAAATATCTCCGCTTTCATATTTTCTGTAAACCATAATCACGCCTCGTTTTCCGTAAATGCCAAACAGCGGCAGAATTCTCTGCCGCCAGTACATTTTCTTTTTTACAACGTGCGGAACATCAGAATATAAAAAACCTGTATATCACAAACGCCGGCAGATATAACTTGTGTTTTACAAACCAAAACATATACCACTCAAGGCTTTTCGATTTCAGCTTGTTCAAATCGAACCGACGGAAAGCTTTTCTTATCATTTCCGAACATGACACCTTCCTGAACATAAAGAAGTTGTTACGCGAGGTGCTGCAATAAAGCCTGTTGAGAATGGCGTAAACATATGTGTTGCGGATTATGAATTCCCCCGCATCCGCATAATAAGCATCGTCGGGATATCTGCAGTATTTTTCATAACTCTCATCACGGATTTTATCGTAAAGTTCAAAGTGGCGCAATACACTAAAATTAAACTTCGTTTCGCGGCTTTTGCTGATACTGCCGTCTCTGTCACGATATGCATAAACACATATGTCGGCAAAATACACTTTTTCCGCCTGCAGATATGCTCCCATGTTGAAAGCAGAATCTTCTGCATAGCAAAGATTCTCTTCAAAGCGCAAACTTTTCTCGTTAAGAAAAGCGGTTCTGTAGATATTGCGCCAAACATAAGTCAGAAGCTTGGTGGAACAGGCTTGAGAAGTTAATTTGCAAATAGTTTTTTCATCAGCTAAGCCAACAAAAACTCTTCTTTTTTTGATGTTTTCAAAATCGGCTTCTTTTCCGTCCGGAAAGCCCACGAGATCGACATTTACAATATCGTTTTCTCCATTCGCATACGGCAGAATTTTTTCAAGGGCATCAGGGCTGACATAATCATCCCCGTCAATCATCCAGCAATATTCTCCATTGGCAACAGCAAGACCCGCATTTCTTGCAGAAGAAAGTCCTCCGTTTTTTTTGTGAATAACCTTAACACGAGCATCTCTTTTTGCATACTCATCGCAAATCTGCGGGCATCCGTCGGGAGATCCGTCATCAACGAGAATTAGCTCAAAGTCAGTAAAACCTTGAGCTAAAACAGAATCTATGCACTTTTCAATATACTTTTCAATGTTATAAATCGGAACGATTATACTGAATTTCGGCATCATAAATCCTCCGCATCAGCAGATTTTTGCTATTATCTGACTAAGATATTCAGGGTCGTCAACATCACCAACTCCGGCACCGGCACCGGCTTCATAAACCATCTTATCTTTTATTGGCATTTTTTTTGTTGCTTTCATTCTGTACCACTCATATTCGGTATCAATGTTACCCATATCAATAGCAGTATAACCTTCAACACACAAGTCATATGCCATAATTGTCGCAGACGGACCAAGAGCAAGAATGTAGAGTGCATCTTTGCCGTATTTTTTCGTTTCTTCCAGCAGTTCGTCATATTTTGAAAAACACTGCGAAGACGGACCGAGAATCCTTCTCACACTGCGGGCATTATCAAACAAATCATTACCCATTCCGAGACGGCTTTTTTCACCCTCGACAATTATAATATCTTTGTCTTCCCACAGCTTTTTAACAAGGTCAAAATATTCTGCAATGCCGGTTTGCTTATCCTTAAGGTTCATATAGTGGCGGGAAATAAATGCATCACCATAAACTCTGTCAAAATTCAAGTCGCGATACCAGTATTTTCGGAAATAGGAAAGGTGTTTTTTCCAATATTTTTTATAGTCCGATGAATATGGGCTTAACTGTTTGCTGTCAAAAATTGCAGGAATACAAACAAGAAGATTTTTTGTTTTCTCTGATAAAATTTTTGAATAGGCCATCTGAATTCTCTTATCACTTTTTTGGAAATATATGTTCTGGCCTTTAAGTAGCTTGATTTCACCGTCACCAAATCGTGTAACGCAACAGTTGCTTTTTAATATGTATTCTATTGTCTCTTCACAAGTCATAACATTGGGAACTTTGTGAAAAATCACATATACTTGATCTTTAATGTAATATAAAAAATCTTTTATTTTATTTTTTGTATCAACAAAAATATTCCAAAAAAACAATAGAAATTTTTTCATATAAATTCTCCGGTTATTTTTTGCTAATAAGCTCTGTCTTAATTTCAGGCAACATCATTCGCCCATGATAATAAGGATCCCAATTCAGGGGCTTTATAAAGTTATTCTCTTGGTCCTCTCCAAGAATCTCAAAAGAAAAGGCTTCCGGTACAATATCATGAATCAAAATTGTCTCATCATTTTTCCAAATTTCAACACCGGCAATATACTTGTCCGGAGCAAGAATGTTTGCATTGCCTATGCTGCATTCAAACTCATATTCTTTTCCTTTTTCCAATACCTCAATCTCTCCGGACTCCGATTTGCTGAAAACATTATATACATTCAGATCACGGATATAGAATAAAAGCTTCACCTTTTCACAAGTTTCGTTTGCCTTGATTCTGACTCTGAACTTTATGGGCTCGTTATAGAACCATGCACAATTATCTCTGTCGGTAACTTCGATATTTTCAATAACAGCCATCTGTGTGCCGCGAGGCTTGTGACCTCTCAAGTCAAAGCTTGTTTTGTCTACATCAACAGTTTCGGTATATATTTCAATTCCTCTGCCAACATCACCGTCATACACAACCTTGCCCTCTTTGAGAACAATTACTCTGTCACAAAGCTGCTGAATTGTCTGCATCTGGTGACTTACATAAAGAATTGTTTTACCGCTGTCGGCTATGTTCATCATTTTGTCAATACATTTTCTCTGAAACTTGGTGTCACCAACAGCAAGCACCTCGTCAACAATAAGGATATCGGGTTCAAGGTTTGCCGCAACAGCAAAAGCCAGACGCACAAACATACCGCTAGAATATCTTTTTACGGGGGTATCAATAAATCTGCCGACCTCGGAAAACTCAATAATGGCATCCATCTTTGAGTCAACCTCTTCTTTTGTCATACCGAGAATAGCACCGTTGAGATAAACGTTTTCTCTTCCCGTCAGCTCTCCATTGAAGCCTGTACCTACCTCCAGCATAGCTGAAAGCTTGCCGAGCATTTCTATTCTTCCGTCACTGGGCTCGGTAATTCTTGAAAGAATTTTGAGAAGGGTAGATTTTCCTGCACCGTTTTTGCCGATAATGCCTACTTTTTCGCCTTGTCTCACCTGAAAAGAAACGCCGTTAAGGGCATAAAAGTCCTCAGTGTTATACTTTTTGGTGGGATGTGCTATCTTTTTGGCAACAAGCTTCAACTTGCCGGAAAAGGTCTTCGGCTTTTCAAAGTTGTGTCTGATTACATATTTCTTTTTTACGTTTTGTAAATCTATCATTACGGGTCTGTTATCCATAATAACTCCTTACCATTTTACTTTTTAAACTATATCAACAAAGGTTCTTTCTGTTTTTCTGAAAAACTTAAGTCCCAAGGGAATAAACACTGCTGTCCAGCCCAGGGAAATAAAAAATGCAAAAGAATTAAACTCCATAGAATCAATGATACACCACTTGAAGGTTTCCAACACACCTACTGCGGGATTGATGCAATAAATAGGCAGCCACCACTTGTCACCGAAGTTTTCGGAAACAGAATAAGCAACCGGTGATGCATACTGACCAATTGAAATAAGGAAGGGTAAAAGCTGATTGAGGTCTCGCCATTTAACATTAAAAGCTGAAAGGAAAAGACCTGCAAAAAGACCCAACACTGCAACCCAGACGAGAATAAGCGGGCAAAGCAACATCCTGATTGACGGAACAAAACCTTCAAGAAAATAAAAAATTATCATCAGAATAAACAACACACCGAAAGAAATTGCCGTATCAATCAAAAACGCCAGCATTGAACCCAAAGGAGACAAAATTCTGGGAAAATAAACCTTGTTCATTATTCCCGCATTGCTGATAAAGGTACTCGCTCCGCTTTGAAGGCTCTTTGAAAGAAGCGCCCAAGGAATAAGCCCTGTGTATACCATTATGTAATATGGCGTGTCCCCTTCACTTGAAAGTCCGGCAACTCCGCCGAAAATAAATGTCATAATCAGCATATTGATAATGGGGCTGATGACCGCCCATCCGAAGCCGATTACTGTCTGCTTGTATCTGACCGTTACATCTCTTTTGGCAAAATTAAATGCCAGCTCTCTGTAACGCCACAAATCTTTCCAATATTGCAGGTTGTGTCCGTTTGGCTCAATAATTGTCTTCTGCATCAAATCACCTTTAAACATTTTTAATCTATTCTATTATACCACCAAACCTTTTTTTCGTCAACGAGTATGTTTGTCTTTGTTAAAAATGTACATACACCCTTTTTTCACTTTGTTGATTTGATGTGTTGCAAAAATTTCCTTTATATGTTATCATTAACTGAATATAAATCTCAGGAGGTTTATTATGAAAAAGATCATCTCTGTTTTGCTTTCAATCAGCTTGATTTTCTCTGTTTGCGCAGTTGCATTTGCAGTTTCAGCAACCGATAACAACTACGCTCAGGCAGACTCAGTTGAAGAAGCAGCACAAAAGCTCGCTCTTTCCGGCGAAACCTATCCCCTTATCATCTGCCCCGGTATCAACCACTCTCCGGTTTACCTCTGCGATGAAAACAACGAAATCATCTTTGACGAAGACGGCGGCACAACCAACGGAACCCTTCTTATGGTAAACACCAACAACATGGTTCCCCTCATTCTCCAGTACGTTGCCGTTCCTCTCATCCTTATGCTCCTCACTCAGGAGGACTGCGGTCTTTCAAAGGGTGTTTCCGTTCTTGTTGATGAATTGCTTTCTCTTCAGAAGACTACACCCGACGGCAAGCTCGTCAACAATCTCCAGCTTAAGGATTTCCACTTCCCTCTTTCTGAGTTTGATGAAAATTCTTTCGACGGCGAATATGACAGAGATTGGTTCTACCGTCAGCTCCCCATCCAGTCATACACCGACATTGCCGGTGAAGATGAGGTTTATCTTTACACCTTCAACCTTTTCGGCAACGTTATGGAATCTGCCAGAGGTCTTGATGAGTTTATCGACTTCGTTATGGAAGAAACCGGTTCCGACAAGGTTAACCTTCTCAATGTAAGCTTGGGCGGTACTGTTTTCACAGCTTATATGGATCAGTTCGACGCTTCCGAAAAGGTTAACGAAATCGTAAGCGTTGTTGCTGTTCACGACGGTACAAGAATCCTTGAAGACTTCTATGAAAGAGAATGGAACCTTTCTGACGAAGCTATTTACAAAGAGCTTTTCCCCTACATCATGTCTGTTGAGGGTGACAGCGCCGCTCTCGGTTATCTTATCAACGTTCTTTTAAGAATCCTCCCCAGAGCTGAGCTTGAGCTTCTTCTCACAACAGCTTTTGACGTCATTTTTGAAAACTTCCTTCACAACACATCACAGTTCTGGGCAATGCTTCCCAGCGATGCTTACCCCGCACTTGCTGACAAATATCTTGCTGATGAAGAACACGCTGAGCTTCGCAAAAGCACAGATGCTTTCTATCACGCTCAGTTGAACCTTGAAGATAACATCAGAAAGTTTATGGCAAAGGGCGGACAGTTCAACACTCTTTGCGGTTACGGTCTCTACTTCGGTGAGCAGGAATATTCATTCTTCGCAACCGTAGCTTGCTACAAGGATGTTAACAGCGACGGTATTATTCAGCTTGATTCAACTTCTCTCGGCGCAACAGCTGCTCTTCCCGGTGAAAAGCTCGAAAACGCTGACCCCAAATATCTCTCACCCGACGGCGAGGTTGACGCTTCAACCTGCGCATTCCCCGACAACACATGGTTCTTTGAAAATCAGCATCATGAAATCGGCGGCAACGACGTAGCTCTCCGCCTTGCAGTTGAGCTTCTTCTTGACGACAGCCTTGTTGACGTTCACTCCAATCCTTCAAGATGGCCTCAGTACAACGGCACAAGAAACACAAAATGGGTTAAGAGAAGCTATCTTCCCGACGCAGCAGAAATCGACCGTTCAACACTCACAGCAGAGCAGATTGCAGTTCTTGACGAAGCTCTTGCAGAAACAGAAGAAATGATGAACAGAACAATCATCGATGTTAAAGCAGACGAAGCAACAGTCAGAAAGCTTGAAAACGCTCTCGTGTTCTGCGGAAGATATGAAGCAGAAGAAGACACTTCAACTCAGGATGCTATCCTTGAAACTCTGGCAAGACTTGCAAGCGATGCAGCCTATATGATTTTCGGACCTCAGGGCTTCTTCGACTAATCAACACAATCTATATATTAAACGCCAACACAGCTTTGTGTTGGCGTTTTTTTTTGTTTAATTCAATTTTGTATATGCCGTTTCAAAAAAGTTAATATCTTCCGACATATCGATATAATCAAGCATTACCACCGTGTTACCTTTGAGTGCATACCCCAGCCGCATTTCCTTACCTTCAGACACTTCATAATATACTTCATCCCAGCCGTATGTGTTTTCAGCTTTTATCAGCTTGCTTTCATATTTATTGTACCTTTTGTGAAGCAAGTCAATATAATCTTCGGTTACCCAATCATTATCACTCACCAAAACTTCATAATCAAAGCTGTAATTTTCATTTTTATCTTCATAATCAGAAGAGAATATATAGTGCTGACCGAGTCTTGTTGCTTTCACCGTGAGAATTTTGTCATTGCTGTCAAATTTACCTTCAACAAAGTCACTTGCCGAAATCGGCACCTCGTTGTAATTGAGCGTTGAGCTAAGGTTTTTATTATATTGCGCACTTGCCCACTGTGCCACACCGAAAACACTCACAATAACCACGGCACACACAACACCAAAGGTTGCATAAAATCTTTTCTTGTTTTCTTTTCCGACAATGTTTTTCACAACATCAAAAACACTGACGATTATAAATGCCGCGCAAATCCAACAGTAAATGGTAATATCACAATATCCTGCGCCAAGCACCACAACCGTTGCCAACATAATCAGAAGCTGAACCACATTTGCTATATCCCAATTACGCGACAGCTTTTCTATTTTTTCTGCGCCGTCAAAATAAATTCCCGCGTTTTCATTGAGTTCGCGCTTGTTCTTTATATACCACGAAGCAAAGTGAATAAGCCTTGCCGCGGTTTGCAACAGACCGAAAGCAATAAACACCGCTATTCCGCAATCCTCTATGCTTGTTGCAACAAGTCCCTCATAGGGGCTTCTGAAAATGACTGTTGTCAAAAGCAAAAACAGTGTCCACAATGAAATTTTGAGAAAGCCGGGTTGAAGAAAGGCCTTTTTGGCAACGGTCTTGAAATATTCTTTTTCGTCGGTGATAATTTTCTGTGCCTCGGGCATTTGTGTTCTGAAAATATACAGCTCATCACAGTAACTTGAAACAAATTCCCATCCCTGCTCTTCGCAGGCCTCAACAAACTCTTCTCTCATTGAAAAACCGGTAAAAATTACCGCTGAATATTTTACCTCTCTTTGGGTCGCTTTTTCAAAAAACATTTTTCCGCCTTCAATTTGTGTAAAGCGTAGCCCGTCTTTTTCTTTAAGGGATAAATAGTCTTCAAACGCAGATAGCTGAGTATAACTGAATTTCATTTCTTCTTTTATGATTTTATCGTTCATTTCGCCACCTCCATTATTTCCTCTCCGTCGGAAATAAGCGTTCTTAATCTGCAGTATTCCTCCCTGAGCACTTTTTTTCCTTCCGGAGTGATTATATAGCTTTTTGTGGCAAGTCCGCTACTTGTTCTTTTAATCAGCCCCGCGGTATAAAATTTGTCAAGCATTGTATAAAGCGTTCCCGGGCCGATAGTTATTCTACCTTTTGAAATGCGTTTTACCTCATTCATTATTTCTGTTCCGTACAATTCCTTTGTCAGAGCCAACAAAACATAATACATCGGCTCGGATAATGTTTGTAAAGCTTTTCTGGGCACAAAATCACTCCTCTCATCAATATCGTTATACGATATCTTCATCCCCATTATATTATCGTTTAACGATAATGTCAAGACCTTATTACAAAAAGCAACCGAGTGCTCTTGCGAACACTCGGTTAGTCTTAAAACTTTATTTAATTACTGATATGATGCCTGATTCTGCTGGTTGCTTGCAATTGTTCTTGCAATTCTGTCAAGCATTTTGTCTTCAAGGTAGCCTACACGCTTGGGACCAACGCCGATAACATAAGCATCACCGTCAAGAAGCTCTTCTGTGAGGGTGTTAACATCCTCTGTTGCTTTTTCGTTGCGGATTGTAACATCCTTGTATGAATCGTTAGCCTTTACGAAATACATTACATGATAGCCGTAATCTGTTTTAACGATTTCTGTGTCGCCTTCTTTGCGGGCTGCATCAAAAATCCATGAATCAAACTCAGGAACCATCTGTCCGGGAACAACGTTTTCATAAAGACCGCCTGTTGAAGCTGAGCCTGTGTCTTCAGAAAGGTCTGTTGCATACTGAGCAAATGAATCCTCAGTTTTGTCGCCTGCTTCCCAATCAGCAAGAGCTTTCTTTGCATTTGTTTCAGCCTGCTTGATTTTGTCGTCTGAAAGAGCTTCGCCTGTCTGGCTGTCTGTTGTCATAAAGAGAATGTGACGAACGTCAACTGTCTTTACATCGTGCATGGGGTTAACCATAAGAGCGATGTAATATGTGCCTGCCTTATCATCTGAAACCATTTTCTTGTCGCCGGCTTTGGTGTTCTTATCGAATGCCCATTTTGCAAGCTCAGCGTTGATTGACTCAAGATTTGTGCCACTGCTTGTTGAGCTCTTTGCAACTGACTTAAGAAGTGTGTCATTGTTTGCATCGTAGTCTTCTGCTTTGTTGTATTTTGTTGCCTGCGCTACGAATGATTTTTCATCTGTGATTGCATCATACATAGCCTGTGCATTAGCCTTAACTTCTTTGTCAGCTTTTTCCTGACGGGCTTTGAGCTCTTTATCTGTTTCTTTATCTTCTTTTTTAAGCTCTTCTTTTGTGAACTGATAGTAACGGATGTCAACGAATGAATAAAGAGAGGGGTCCTTATCGAAAACAGCCTTTACTTCGTCAGCAGTGTAGCCTGCTGCATATTCGTCAAGCTTCTCGTTGTAATACTTCTGAGCAAGAGTTTCAATCTTCATCTGCTTTCTCAGGAAGCTTTCGTTGATACCGTTACCATACTGAAGACGGAGGTAAGCGTTGAGAGAATAACCCTTAACTGTGTCACCCGAAGCGCCCTGAGTACCTGTCTGGGCTGCCTGCTCGCGAAGGTCTTCAATGTTTTTGTCGATTGAAGCTTCATCTGCTTCTGTGAGCTCAAGGCCGAGCTTCACAGCTTCCTGATAGAAGGCAAGGTACATCTGAGCCATATCAACAGCCTGATTGTGGAGATATTCTGTCCACTTCATTGTTTCGCCTGTTGCTGAATCAGTGTAATCCTTTTCCTGGTCCTGAGGAGCTTTTGTGATATCATAACCAAGATATGAATACTGATAATACTGATAGTACTGCTCATTCTGATAAAGTGTGTTGAATGCACGGTTGTAATAGTATATGTATTCTGAGAAAGAAATGTTTTCATTGCCTACATAACCAACCTGAACGGCTTTGTTGACAACACCTGCATAATCGAGAATACCATAAGCTGCGCCCAAAGCAATAACTGCAACCAATACGATTGCGATTACCTTTTTAACAGCTGAGCGAAGGGCAATTGATTTTTCCATTCCCTTTGCATTTTTCTTTGCGGATTTTGCCAAGCGTTCTTTTCTTTCCTGGCGGTACTGTTCCGCTTTGTTCTGGTTCATATCTGCCATAATGTGTTCATCCTTTTCGAATAAAGTCTTTGCTGATAGATACAGCATAACAAATACATTTTAAACTATTTTTGTTCAATTTACAAGTCATATTTTAAAATTATATGGAGTAATTTTTCAAAATTTACAATTATGCAACATTCTTCATTGACACTCATTTGCCGGAATGATAAAATAACCGTTGAAAGGGTGATTTTATGGACAAAAACAATTTTACAAAACCCGACCGAGGCTCATCGCCACAGCCCGACCACATTATGCTCAGCTTCTGCGGTGACCCGAGATATGAAATAGCGGTCACATGGCGCACCGACCTGTCGGCTGACGACGGATTTGTTATGCTCACCGACAAAAACGGACAGCAGACAAAAATTGACGCAATCTGCCGCGTGATTGAAAGCGACATTGATATAAGCAAATTCAACACCGCAATTATTAAAAACCTCACCCCCGGTGAAAGCTACACCTACACCTGCGGTGACATCAAAAACAGAAGCGGTGAGTTCAGCTTCACCACCCAGGAAGAAAACTGTGACAAATTTAAATTCATTGTGATTTCCGACCATCAGGTTGGTGACCCCTGGCCGAAGCCTGATTACACCGGAGTTAACAATCTGCTCACTGTTGCCCTTGAGCGCGACCCCGACATCAGGTTTATTCTCACTGCGGGGGATAACTGCGACGACGGGCAAAATGAGCTTCAATGGAACGGAATGTATTCCGGACTTGTCGGAATTACGGAAAGCCTGCCGTATATGATGACAACGGGCAACCACGACAGCCGCGGCTTCAAAAAATATCTGCCTGAGCCGCCTGAGGGTAAGTTTTACCTTGACCACGCCGACTTTTTTGACGAGCAATTTAAATATTCTTACCCTCTTAACGGACCTAAAGGCTTTGAAACAGAAAATTATTCCTTCAATTACGGCAACGCCCACTTCTGCATTATGGGAATTAACGAACCCGCCGCCGTGGGTGACTGGGCAGCAGACGATTTAAAGAAATCCGATAAACAGTGGAAATTCGGTTGCTATCATTTTCCCATTTATCCCGCTATTCCCGAGGGACAGAACGACGACGGATATCCGTGGCTTCGCAAAGGAATTGAAAGCTGTGACCTTGTTTTTGAGGGTCACGAGCACACCTTTGCAAGAACATATCCTATAAAAGGCGATGCAATGTTCGAAAAGCCGTCGGAGGGCACGGTGCATTATCAGTGCTCCACAGGGGCAGGAAGCAGACGAAGCAACGAAAGAAAAATCTGGCACACAGCGTATTATGCTCAGGAGCTGGATATCCCGATGTACACTCTTGTAGAAATCGACAAAGGTGTTATGACGGTGACCACATACCTCGTTGACGGAAAAATTGCAGATAAATTTACAATTGATAAAATTTCAGACGAAATTACGCCGCCCGCTTTGCCGCCGATTTTTTATAAAACAAGAATGATGTATAAAGGTTCCATGCCGCAAATCAGCGCAAAGAATCTTGACTGCGAGCAAACAGACGGAGTGTGGCACGCTCCCTTCGGAGTGCTTTGCCAATATATCGGAGCCGCGGTGAGCAAAGACAGCGACAGCCTGACCATTGAGATGTTTGGCAAAAAGGCCGTTTTCACAAACTTAAGCAAAACCGCAACCGTAAACGGAGAGGCCTTCGATTTGCAGACGCCCGCCTACATCAAATCAGGGCAGCTTATGCTCAACGCCAAAAAAGCGGCAGAAATTTTCGGTATCCGCTGTGAGCACATTGAGCATAACAACATTCTCGATTTTGAGACAGAAATTGAATCCACACCTGTTTCAAAGCATCAATAAAAATTGCACCTTGCAAGGCTTATGCCCTGCAAGGTGATTTTTTGCGCAAAATGAGACCCTGCCGCAAAGCAGGGTCTCTTGAATTATTTGGTAATTTCAATTGTTCCGAAGTTCTGAGCTTCTACCCAACCGTTAGCATCTCTTGTGCTGAATGTAATATCGTTTTCACCCACAGCGTAGAACTTAACGGCTACGGTCCATGTCTTGGTTCCGTCTGCGTTAACCACTGTGTTTTCGGCTTTCTCGGCGAAAGTCCATGTGCTTCCGTCGGGTTTGTTGAAACGAATCTTAGTTGAGTAGCTGTTGGTAACTACCTTAAATGTTACGTAATCATAAATCTTAGCAGAAGCTGACTGAGCTTCAACTGAGAGAATTGCGGGAGTTTTGTCAACAGATTTTTCAGTTACGGTAACTGTTGAAATCTTTGCACCTGCATCCTGCCACTCGTTGTTGTACTTAGCGCGTACCTTTACTTCATATTCACCGGTCTTGCTGAAAGCTGAGCTTGTGAGCGCCCAAGTTTCAACACCGTCAACTGTTGAGATAACGATGTCGTCACTGCGGTTGTAAGTAATTGTTGCACCGCTTGAGTAAACAAGCTGGAGCTTCTGAGTGCCTGCAAGTGTTTTTGCTTCGATAACGGGTTTCTCGCCTGCTTCAACCTTTGCGTTGTAAACAGATTTGAGAGCAACGGGAGTTGAAACATACTCATCAATAACCTCAGTTGTGAGAGTGTATTCGGTTGTTTCCCATCCGTTCAGGTTCTTCGCTTTAAGAGCATAAGAGTGAACACCCTTTGAAGGCTTGAGTTTAAGAGTCCAGGTGAGTGTGCCGTCTTCATTTTCAACAACACTATCAGCTACCTCGCGGGTATATGTTCTTGTTGCAATGCCTTCAACAAGCTGAAGCTTGACAACATCCTTGGATGTTTTGACTGTTACAACAGTTTCCATACCAACCTGTGAAATTTCAGTGATTGCTGCACTGTAAACCAGCTTTTCTACACCTGAGTAAAGGTTAACTGTTTCACCGTTCAGGGTGAAGGAGTATGCGCCGGCTGAAAGGTCTGCGCAAGCATCTTCAACATTGAGAACAAGAACGCCGTCGCCGTCAGTTGTTACCTCAACCGTGTTGGTGTTGGTTGCCTTATCGGTAACTGTGAGGCTGTAAGTCTTGTTAGCCTCGCCGGTTGCGATTGAAACAGTGTTTCCCGTTGTGGTGAACACGCCGTTTTCATAGCTTGAGTTGTCATCAAGAATGAATTCAACGTTTGCACCGTCAAGGTTCATTGTGTCAATGCTACTGCCGCCGTCTTCAAAGATGTTGTAGACAGCTGTGCCTCCACCGGCAAGGATTGTTGACGGATACGAGTCAACATTGTGGCATTCCCATACGCGGTTGAATACGTTACCCCATCTATCAACAAGATGAACGTAAACATATGAACCTGTCTTGGGAGAGAAGTTTCCGCTCCAGCCAACAATTTGAGCAAAACCTAACTTTGTGCCACTGCCGTGTATGTTCAGCTTGTTGCCTCTGTTTTCAAGTGCCAGCTTTACATCACTTGCTTTTTTGTTTACAGAAGAAATAATTGCGTCCTTTGCTGCAGAATAACCCTCCAAGGTTCCTGCCGAAGCCAATGCTACTGCTTCCGGCTCATTTGTTGCATCAAATACATACATAAATGAACCTAAAACACAACCGGTCTCTGAGTAAGGATAGTTTTTATCCTCGACAGGATATACGCTTTCACCTGTTGTGGGGAAATCGTGATTAGCAGCGCCACCTGAATTTCTTAACAAATGAAGTTGATTAATGTATTTATCAATGTTAACCTGATCCAAATACATCTGCATATATGGTCCAGATGCGTCAAGAGTACCCTCGTCGCTGTCACCGTTCATAGCATTATGATAGCAGATACAGATGGTGATGTCTTCAACCTTTTCTGCTGAAGTTCCGTCTTCCTGCTGAGTTATGTCGTATTTGTACGCACCAAATCTTGCCTGCATATTTGCAAGAGACTGACCGTCAGCTACACTAAGTTCAGATTTTTTTACACCTTCATTAGGAACATAAGCATCATCACTGGCCTTGATTGTATAAACAATTTCGTTCTGAGTGCCTGATGAAGTAAATTCAGGTGTAAGATAAACAACAGTCTTTGCATTATAGTCATGCGCTGTACCGATACCGGCATTGGTATACTGTGTAAACCATGCCTTATCAAGGTTATCTGCAGCCTTAACAGCACTCATTGTGTAATCGCTGTTTACATAGCCGAAGCTTGCAGCGTTATCGGTAACAGTTGCCTTTGTGGGATAAGATGAAGAGTTAGAGTCAACTGTTGAAGCAACTTCACCGTCACCGATTTCAAGGGCAATTACAGGATTGGGACTGTTGGTGTAAAGATAGTAGTCAACAGCCTTCTGCTCTGTATAACTCCACTTGCCTGCATAAGCATAGCTTGCTGCTTTTATTGTTTCGTCAGTGGGAACCGGATAATTTTTACCGATTACGCTTGAGTCTGCAGCCAAAACATTGTCTCTGATTTTGTCAACCTTTGAAGCAGTTTCGTAAAGCCTGATTGTGGGGGCCTCGCTTTCACCCTTATTATTGGCTTCAAAGTCAAGCTCCATATCTTTAGCCATTCTTGCAACATAAGCGTTTGCCTGAGGCTGTGTGAGATTACCAAGCTTTTCGCTTGTGTTTGTTTCCGTAACTGCCGCATGAAGGTCAGTCAATGCGAGATTACTATAATGGTTAAGGTTGATTTCAGGTGTCTTTTCAATCTGCTTAGTAACAAATGTTGTGTCCAGCTGATCAGCATTCTTGGTCCACCACATAAGACTGCTGTCGCCGGCAACCTTCGCAGTAATCTCTGCAGCAGAAACCGCTGCGGTTTCAGACTCTACAGGTATTTTACCACCGTTTTCCTCGCGGTAGGTGTAAACCCACTCGCCGGTAGCCTTATTGTAATCAATGCTTTCCAAAACGGGACAAGTCCACAAAGCATAAATTGTTCCGCCTGCATTGTTGTTCCAGACCGCTGCAGTTGCAGAACCGTCCGCATTATAATACTTAACACCCGTTCCGCCTTCGCTTTCGTAATAGCCGCCGAATACAAATCCTTCATATGTCGGCAGGTCATCTTTGGAAATTGATGGTAGTGGTTTGCCAACAACTGTTTCTGCTTTTCCAATGCCACCAGTTGCTCCTAAATCTTCAAGTTTTATCGAAATATAGGATGTTTTCCAAACGGCGTAAACTGTTTTGTTGGATATACTGTCTGTTTCAGAATCATAAATTTCTTCAAACCACATATTGACAACACCATAAGGTATTGTCGGAATGTGAATCAATGTGGATTCATCCATTGTGTCGTCCCACTCGGGAATCATCGACTCAGACCAACCAACAAATGTCGAGCTTGTTTTTGTAGGTGTTGAAGTTGGGTCTATCCATCCATCATTATTATAAGTAAGAATAACTTCTATGGGGTTACCCTCAACACCGCCATTGGCATCAAGAACAAGAGTGAAGCTCACAGGAACAAACTTAGCTTCCATAAACATATCGCTGTCACGCATGTTTTGGGAATATGTTGTGAGTTCTTCTTCAACCAAAGCATCGCCGAAATACAAAGCTTTTTCATTCAGTGAAGACTTAGCATACCATCCTCCAAAGAAATATCCCGGATTCGGCACCGCCTTAAAGTAAACCTTCTGGCCGTAATATACCTGACTTATTGACGGATAAAGACCGTTTTCGTCTACTCCTGACCATTCCCATGTGTCGTCAGAAGCAGAAGTGAGACCCAAGCCGACCTTACCGCCTTTTTCTAAAGGCATTCCGTCAGGCCACTCGTTGTCAGGAATTGAATAAATCAAATCTTCTCTTACAGTATATGTTCTTACGATCGCTGTAGCCTTAAAGGCTTTGATTGAGAACACTGCATAGTAGTTATTTGCAGTTGGATCACCGGAAGCACTGTCGTCTTTAAGCTTTACCTTATTCTCTGTAGAATCTTCAACAAAGTTTTTCTCGTTCCACTGAGATTTATTCACGACGCCGTTGTTGTTTTCCGGCTCAGAGTACCATCCGCTGAAATCATATCCTCTGGCTGCAGTTGCCACAAAGAGGACTTCTGTTCCGTATGCTTTGGTTTCAGAAACAGCGTTTGAAACATTTGCGCCGGTCTGTCCAAGCTTAACCGTACCGCCTGTTACACCGTAATTATACCGGTCGGGGTTCGCCGCTGTGTTGTAATAAGCCTTTGCTTCCGCATTGAATGTCTTGATAAGGAAGAACGCTACTACATATGTTGTGTTAGCAGGCATTGTAGTCTGCCTTGTTCCGTCGTTACCCCAGGTTGAATTGATTTTTTCTCCATCTGCAGGCGGTGCATTGTGGCTATAGCACCAGTGACTCAGAGCATAACCTGTTGCCGGTTCGAACTTGAGATAACTTTCAATTACCTGTCCTTCAGGTATAACTACCAAACCGGCGTTTTCATCAAATTCACCTTCTGCACCTTCTAAAACAGTAACTGTACCGCCTTTTTCTCCTTTTTTATCCACATAATAAACACCGTTAGCTTTACTGTATGCAGATGTTGCGATAAGGAAGTTTGCGTTCAGTGTCCACTGTGCATAAAGCGTTGCTGTGCCACCTTTGTTTGAATACCAATCAGAAATTACTCCTGCTAAGATTGTTGCGCCGGGTTGATACTCAACCGGGCCGTCAGCAGTAGAGCTCCAACCAATAAAGGTGTGTCCTGCCCATGTGGGAATTTCAGGTGCAACCGTAAATGCAGTATTATAATACGCGGTTGCGGTTGAATTCTGAATGTTTACGCCGCCGTTTGCATTGTAAACAATCGTGAAGCTGTCTACATCAAACTTTGCATAATAGTTCAGACCGTTTACGCCCATTGCCTGGGTTTCGACTTTACTTCCTGCGCTGAGTAATTTTTCGAGCGCTCTGTCTGTATACCAACCGACAAATTTATAGCCTGGTTTGGGTGTTGCGGTAATTGTAGCTTTTTTGTTGTAATAAACCTTAACTGTCAGATGGGCGCCATTACCCTCATTCTTCTCGCTGCCTGCAACAATATAACTGCTTTTAATATTTACAACACCACCAACATTGTTGTTGTCGTAGTTTGTAATACCGCTACCTGAGTTGCTGTAAGCGTATGCATTAAGCTCATAAGCACCAACGGAGAATTTTGCATAAAGCTCTACACCTTCGCCGTTATCAGCTGTGCCGAGGTATGAGAAATATCCGTCAACATAAGAGCCTGTGAGCGGAGTGCCGGAAAGGCTTTCGTCAGTATACCAACCGTCAAATGTATAACCGGTTTCGGGTTTTGCATAAACGGTGTAGTTACCGCCGAAATAGCATTCGCCACTCGCGGTTTCTGCATAGGTTACATTGTCGAAAGAAACAGAACCGCCATTTGTATTCTGTGTGTAATTTTTAAGGTTCGAATTGCTCATTGCATAAAGGTTTATGCCAACCTTGAGCACCTCAAACTTTGCATAGTAAGTGACGTTACCGGTTACAGCAACATTCAGAACTTCATCACTGCTGACCAGATTCTTAAGCTCATAGTCACTGTACCAGCCCTTAAACTCATAACCGGAAGCGGCTTTCGCCTCGATGTTCGTTATAAGACCGTGGTAATACTTGTTGCTGCCTTCAAATGTGCCTGCGGCATCATTACCGTCAAACTGATCAGGGTTGTTAGCATAGTTACTAACTGCAGTTGTTGAAACTGTGTATTCTTTAATAGAGAATCTTGCTGTAAGAGCAACATCTTTTGTTACAGTTACTGTGTATTTGGGGTTAACTGCGACTTCTTCATTTCCGTTGTACCAACCCTTAAACACATAGCTGGTTGACGGAATTGCCTCAATAAGTGCACTCTGGCCGTGGCCGAATGTTCCGCCACCCTTTACTGTGCCGCCTGTTGCACCAGATACATATGTTTCGTAATTTTCTGCTGTGTTATATTCAGCATCTACTGAAACCGTATAGCGCTTAATCTCAAACACGGCATAATAGTTGAGACCTTGTGTGCCCATTGCTTCAGTTTTAAATGTTGCCTCTGTTGAAACTTCAACAAAGCTTTCGGGACTTGAAGGAACAGCTGTTGACCATCCGCGGAATTCATATCCTGTTTCAGGAGTTGCAACAAGAGTTGTTTTTGTTCCGTAGTCAACATAGAGCTCAATATCAGTGCCGGTTGTTTCACCAATTGCAACTGTACCACCCTTGTTGTTGGTGTAGGTTCCTTCTAAGTTTGCAGCGTCACCCCAAGCCTGAACACGAAGAGGATATGCAATTACTGTCCAGGTAGCTGTGATAACAGCTTTGTCGTTAAGGCCAACCTTATAATCAGTAAAACCTGCGTCCTGACCGGAAATAAGCTCGCCCTCGTTATTTGTTTCCACCCAGCGTTCAAAGTTGTAACCGGTTTTTGTGGGGTTAACGATTCTGGCTGTTGACATATATGCCATTTCCAATACCTTGGATTCGGCAAAAGTCTGTGTTCTTGGGTTCAACTCGTCGCCATAATAGTAGCTGACAGTTACTTCGCCTCCCACAGGATCAATTGTGATGGGATAATTCTGGATCTTCCACTTGGCTGTTGCAAAGTCGTCGCCCGCGCCGAAGGTGTAAACACCGTCAACAATCTGGCCGTATGCATTGCCGCCCTGAGTGGTAAACTCCCATCCGTCAAAATCATATCCGTCGAGCTCGGGGATAACAAGTTCCACTGTTGCACCCATATAACCCTCATATATCTTATTAGGAGTACCGCCGTCGGCATTAGCTGTCAAGGTAGACTTCTGAACTGAGAACTTTGCCGTGTAAGTATGGTCACAAGCGTGGTCACTTGTGGAGTTTTTCTCAAGTTTGATTGTTGCGGGGTTGTTTCCGTTATCGGGAACATCATCAAGAGCATTTTCACCAAAATACCAACCTTCAAACGCATAACCGGCTTTCGGAACGGCAGTCATAGTGTAAGATGGTTCAACCATTGTGCCTGACTCGCCCATATACTTGCCAACGTATGTCTGGGTTGCGGTAATACCTGCTTCAAGATTGTCAAGCTTAACGGTACCGCCCACGTCTGAAAGATTATAAACGCCGGGGTTTGCGCTGCTGTCACTGTATGCACGAAGAGTTACAGCATAAGTGTTGATGTCGAAGCGGGCATACAAGTTAACATTATGGTCGGGCATAGAGTCCGTGGTGATTGCCACGTCTTCATATTTAACGGTGCCCCAGCTTGTGATATTACCGTTTTCGTCAAAAGTGGGTGCATCATACCAGCCCTTGAAGGTGTAGCCTGCTTCTGCTATTGCTTCAATGGACTGCTGTTCGCCGTAAACAACGCCAATTTTAGCACTGGCCTCGAAATTTTTGTTTGTGTCTGATTTAGCACCAAATCTGACACGACCGCCTGTTTTACCAAGCTGATGTGCAGAAACTGATGACACACTTGTGCCCACATTGTAGTATGCATAGATTCCCATCTGATAAGTCTTCGGGGCCCATGCGGCATGCATAACCTGGTTTACCACAAAGTTGCCTACATTTTCCACTGTGTCTTTAAGGGCTTCATTAATCAGGCTGTCAATGTATGTTGTTGTGATTTCACTACCGGTGTTCACATTAGCGGCTGTGTTCCAGCCCTTGAAAGAGTGACCGGGTCTGACAGGCTCTTCAAACACAAGTGCTGTGTTGTAGTGACCTTCTACAAGCTGTGTGGCAGGTGTACCACCATCGCCACCATCAAGTCTAAAAAGAACCTTGTGCTCTGAAACCTTGAACTTTTCGCCTGTTACGGTAACCTTTGCAGTGTTGCCTGCGGTTATACCGTAATAATATTCTGTGCCCTTTGTTACGGGGCTTGTAACAATTGAATTTACGTAATAAACGCCGTAAATTTCATTGTGAAGTGTCTGGGGCTGGTCGCCTTTTTCTTTCTGGTTGCCCTGATAAAGAGTAACTGTAAGGTCGGGGCTTGAGCCGTAAACGTAGCCCGAAACAAGCTCGTTGTTGTTTGCGGGAGTATAAGCATAGAAGTAAACCTGACCGGGATGAAGCTCTGTAATCTCTTCATAATCCACAGTGTCTTTGGTTACATCGGTTGCCGCTTCCCAAACGGGCTCAAGAATAAGGCTGTAGTTAAGCTGGGTGATTTCCTGACCGGGCTGATAGATGTCCCCTTTGAACTTATCCTTCCAACCTGCGAAGTTGTAACCAACCTTATAAGGAACATAGTCGGCAATCTTAACATCGGTCAAAGTTGCACCAACGTCATATTTGTCGCTGGTCTCAGGCAATTTGATTTCTTTAAAGCGCTCAAGAACCTCAGGCTTCGTAAAATCATCAAGATATGCTCCGCCTTCTTTGCTGAGGTCATATTCAATATGTACCTGCCAACGAGACCAGAGCTGGTTGGTGCCTGCCTGTGTGAGATACTCACTTGTGTTTGTTACCTGTGTGCCTCCGGTCTTCTCGGTGTACCATCCGTTGAAGAAGTAACCGTCACTTGTCATAGTGGGCAAGGTTGTGAATTCGGTGTTGATAAGGGGTTCCTTATAATTTCTTACAACACCGTAGAAATTACTGTTGTTGAGCTGCGGCTTAGAAACGGTGTCGTCAACGTAAACATTAGCACCGGAACCTCTTGTAATATCCTGGATATAAATATCGGAGAATTCAACATCCTGAGCGGTTATTGTTCCCATACGGATAGCAACATACGGCTTGCCTGCAGGAACGGTAAACACAGCAACATTCTTGTCGGCATCACTGCTCGACTTGGGGAATGTGCCTGTTTCTGTTGTATAAGACACCTGCGGGCTTATTACTCCGCTATAACTTGAACCGTCAGCACTTGCAAAAACATACGGCTGAACAGTAAGGTCGCTATCACTGCTGTAATCAAGATTTTTAAGCTTGAAAGATAACCTATAAGTATGTCCGGGTGTGAGAATCATTCGGCCGGTCTGAGTTGAATTATATGCACCGGCATAGCTGTCATATGTGCCGTCACTCTTTGCCTGACTGTTATGGATAGTAACTGTATTGGTTGCATAATCCACATCAATCGTTTCTCTGCCTGACCCTGTCCAAACATATTCATCAAATCTGAATTCGTTGTCAAACACGATGTCATACTTGTTGATTGACCAGCTTGCAAGAACTGTGTCAGATTCAAGACCATAAGTATATGTTGAGCCTGAAAGATAGCCGTTGAAAGGAGAGTTTTTCTGGCTCCAACGGGTGAAGCTGTGTCCCTCACGCTGTGGGTCGGGCAATGTATAGTTCTGTCCCGCTGTACCGATTTCAACATAGTCGCCCTCAACCACGCGGATGTTTTCAACCCAACCGGCAAGAGGAGTATCGTTTGTGATACAGAAGCCTAGGTTGATGCTTGTGCATCCCTCCGGCATGGTGAATGTGCCGATTGTACCGCCCGATGTAATGTCAGTTGTTACACGCACGGGAACGGTATAATTATAAAGGTCGTCAGTATCTTTTGTGGCTGAAATGAAAACCTGAATTGTACCCTGGTTATGAACCCAGTCCTTTGTAGCTGTGTGTTTGCCGTACATATCAGTTGCAAACCACTGATAATTGTCATAACGAAGAGATGATGCGAACGAAACAGTGTATGTCTTGCCGGATGTGAGTCCTGTTGCGGCTCCGGGCAAGAAAATATCGTTCATTTTTGCTAGTGACGAAATTGCACCCATATCGTAAACACGGATGTTGGAATATTCGACCTTACTGTTACCTGTTTGTGAGTGAAGTTCAAAGCGTATAGAAAGGTTAGGATATCCTTCAGGAGGAGTAACAACAATCGAATATGTACCACTTGAACCGGGCGCAATCGTCATTCTTGTTCGGCCGGCGCGTTTATTATCTTCTGCACCGCCCCAGTTGCCGAAAGAGGAGTCGTTTGCGGCATAGGTAAACCACATTATGTTAACCTGGTCACCTGCGCTCTGAGTAAGACTCTTGTAATCAAAAGTGATAAGATATCTCTCACCGGTACCCTCAATACCTCTTGATGCACCGCCGAAAGCAGTTGTCCTTTCACCAACACTATTGTTCGTGAGTGTAAGAGTGCCGGTAGCATAATTGACTGACTCACTGTCCCAACCCCAACCATCAAAGTCAAACAAGTTCACAAGTCCGGTTGCTTTTGGGGTGTCGATATTATAACCGGGCTTAATAATTGAGAAGTTAAAGCCGTCGGTGTTACCTTTTGTAACGGAAACCTCAGCAACGTCGCTTTCAAAACGATAATAGTTGTCTTCATCATAGCTCTCGGTTTCTGTGTCAGCAGGATAGCTTGTTCCGTCACCGGTGTAAGCGGTATCAATCTCTGATTTTGAAACATCAACATAGTTTTTCTTGTTTTCAAAGGACAGTTCGCTTTCGCCCCAGTCCATATACACACCGGCATCATCTTTTGTGTAAAGATATGTGTAAGAGAGAGTTGTTCCGGCATAATATTTGTCAACATTTTCACCGGTTGAACCATAAGCGTCCTGGGCGGACATATCACCGGTTATCAGGCTAAGAGCCTTTGTCTCGTTACCCTTCCATTCTGCGCCGGTTTCACTTCTGTAATAACCAAAGTATTTATAACCGTCTGCTTCGTTATAGCCCGTGTAAATGTTTTCACCAAGTCTGAAAGTTTTTGTTTCAATGTATGAGCCGTTGTCACCGATGTTGAGGTTGGCAACGCTCTTCAATGTTCCGGTAACAGTACCTTCCGAATCCTTAGTTTCGTTGAATTCAATAACCTTATGATAAACCTTGGCTGTGCCGGTTTTTCTTGCTGAGCAATTCCAGTCAAGAAGAGTATCAACAGCAGACTTAAGAGTGTCTGCAAGGGCATCAATTTCTTCCTGGGTATCGTAACTTCCGCTTACTGTTCCGTCAACCTTGGTGAGTGCCTTGGAAGCGTTTTCAAAAGCAGTTTTATATGCCGTCCACATGCCTTCACTGTCATTGGTGTTAAAATAATCAGGATTCAGCTCATTTGACTTGTTGATTGCATAGTTAAGCTGTTCGCGGAGTTTGGTTTTGTCGAGAATGGTAACATCAAAATTACAAACCATAACAGCTGTTGCCCATTGATTGTTATCCTTTGCATCATCCATTGTGGAACACGCTTTTATTGAAAATGTATGAAATTTATTTTTTTCTGTAGCCAGCAATTTTTTATCATCAATCGATATTTTTATATCTCCGGCATATTTAACTCCCGTGTCATCGGCAGATGTAGTAAAGCCGCCGTTATCATCCCACGGATATCCATCTTTGCCAAAAGCAGTTCCGTTATAGTTATACCACTCGGTACGCTCATAGCTACCATTACCTGATGTATAAGTTCCATCTGAAACTGTTTTGCCGGTAAAATCACCTATTACCCATGCACCAGACAACGCATTTTTTGAACCCGGCAAAAAGTAGGCGCAGTGCAAACCCGGGACATCAGCTAGCGACTTATACCTAGACCAGTCAACCCAAAGTTCACCAGTAGGGCTGTTAACTTTAGCGCCCATTACTTCTGCATTTGCTTCATAGCTTTTATAATTTATATTTGCTTTTATTCCCGAATGATAATATTCATCGTTAGGATTTGATGACAAGTGCCATCCATCAGGATTCTTCTCGCCACCTGTTCGCGCATCAAAATTAAAATATGACGGTGAACTAGAGTCTACTAGCCAATATGGAAGAAATTCATAGTCCGTTTTGGTTTTTGAATAATAACTACCTGCAGTTTTGATGCTGTGTATACCAGAAACCCATGTCAATGAATCGTTATAATGCCTCGCTCCCGAAGACGAACCCTTTGTATTTCTTAAGTGAATATTTGCTGCTATCGGAATATAAAACGTTCTGTAAACATAAGTATATGCTTCAACAGATCTCGCTCTGCCGTCGTTTTCGTCAACATAATCTACCTTCCACTTAATCCAATAACCTGTTTCAGTGGCGCCAAGGTAAAACTGGCTTGTGGTGATATATTTCATCTGGCCGGAAGACAGAGCAACGTTGCCACTATCGGGTGTGAGAGTGGTTGTGTTGGTCGTTGCATTATCGGTATCGCCGAAGGTAACCTCGGTGTTTGCATCGTTCTGGTTTGCCGCCCCGACAGTGGTGTAGGACAGCTTAACAGAGCCGGGCATAGCATTGCTATAGCTGAAAAACACAGTGCCGTATGTTTTGGTTTCAGCAGTAACCGCTGCCTTGTTTGTGTTTGTATCAATTGTGTTGTTGATATAAATGCTTCCGTTGTGAGTTGCTGCCGCGTTATATGAGGCCTTGGGTGCGGTGTAAATAGCCTCGGGAACATAGAAATACACATCAGCAGCAAAGTGGCTGTTGATACCGTCGGTAATACCTTTTGTCATGTCCACAAGGTCTGTTATCTGGTCTGTGGTATGCTGTGTGGGGTCAACCAAAGCTTCTGCAGCTGCTTTAACACCGTTATAATAACTGCTGTAGGTGATGGTGCCGCTATAATAATCCGTCATATTATTGCAATCAACCAAGCTGTTGAGAACAGTGTTATACTGCTGACGGAGCATACTCTGGTTGTAGGTGGTTGTGTGCAAGCCTACTGTGATGTAGAAGTCACCTGAGGCAGTACCCACGCCGTAGTTATAACGGTTGGTTGCATAAAATTCAAATTCCGTAAGGCCTTCTCTGATTGAACCTCCGATGTGGAAAAGACCCCTTTTGTATGAACCGCCATTAGAGCCATCCCAGTCATGAGAAGAAAAGCCGATGACATTAACTGAGGAAACTTTGTTGTGGTTGGCGTCAAGAACAGAAATGTTATGCAAACCGTTGGTATCTTTACCGGCAAGATAGTGCCCAAACTGAACCCAACCCAAGGACAAGTTAGGGATCTGTCCATAGTTTGTGTATCGTGAAGAGTCAACAAGGACATAACCCACACCTGTTGTTTGGCTCCAGGATTCCGAGTTGTTGGTTGTTGTGCCTGTGGGGTTAGGGTTATCATAAGAGCCGACACTGGTCCATGTTGTTCTCAGATGAGACTCACTTTTGTTATATCTCTGCTGCGAAACAAGTACACCGCCGCCAACATTAGTAGTGCCCTGAGCAAAAAGAGTTGTGCTATTATAAGCATCAGTAACCTGATTGTTACCGGGAACAGTGAAGTTGGAGCTGTCATCTGCATAACTAACAAATGAAACCAGAGGAGCAGTGAAGGTTTTGTTGGAGCCGATACCACCGGCAACATTGATAACGTTGGGGTTGGTGAAGTTTGACTTACCGTTACCACCGCCGTATTTCATTGCACCGGTAAGGAACGAGTAACCCTGCTGATGCAATGTTTCAGCACCATATTCACGACCAAGGTTATAAGTTACACCTGCCTGACCGAGAACGGGGGCATAAACGCCTGTGTAGGCAAAGGCGAGGTGGAACTTACCGTCAATTTCATAACGGATGAGCCATTCAATGATACATACCTTGCCCTCTGTGCAACCGGTGAGTGAACCTGAATTGATTTTGTAATCAAGTGTTCCACCGGTGGTTTGGGCAAAAATATCACCCTTGGTATATGTGCCACTACCATTTGCAAGATTTGCATAAGTGTTGATAGCTGTGCCGTTAATTGTCAACTTACCGGAAAAGGCAGTTGAGCTTCCCTTTTCATAAACATTATTGACAACAAGATATACAGCAGAAGCGTCTTCATTGCTGAAATAAATTCTACCGTTTGTGTCAACAGCTGAACCTACCTTGCCTGTCAGATAGTCGTAGTTTTCATAATACTCGAAAGCAGATGAACCTGCCTTGAGATAGATTGTTTCTGTGGCATAAAGCGACTGGGGAGACAATGGTGCCTCCTGAGTAACAGATTCAACATCAACATATGCATCTGCGTCCAGCTTCAGCAATGAAGGGTCGAAGATGAAAAATGTTGTGACAACGAGAACAAGAGCCAACAACAAGCTCAGACCTCGTTTAAATAATTTTTTTATCATAATTATGACCTCCCTAAAGTCACCGTTACGCATTCCGCACTTTTCAGCCTGACCAACCTACTCGCACAGAAATTATAACGTTCTGAAAAATTGCATAGGTATACTTTTACACCTATAGTTATAGTATATAATAACAGAAAAAATAAATGCCGTCAACAGTTTTTCCACATTCTTGTCAATTTTTTTCACACATTTTACACAACCCCGAATTTGGCTCTATATATTGTGTTTTGCCGTTTACGCAACCACATTTGCACAGGTTTTGAACAGGGGGGGAAGGGGGATCTGGGCAAAAGAAAAAGAGAGCCGTAGCTCTCTTTTAATAATATTCGTCGTTTTTCCATTTCTTTGGATTTTCTTCAATATATTGTATATGTCTCAAATAATCTTCGTCATTGCGGATTATATGGTCATAATATGTGCGTTGCCAGATGCTGTTTCCGATTTCCTTGGTAACAAGGGTTTTAAATGAACGCACAATGTTAGGAATTGTAGGGGTCGATGCCCACATCGACCCATCTAAAACAATCAGCAAATGCACGTGATTCGGCATTATAACATATCGATCTATCCCTTTTATTGTTTTTATATATTTTTCCACCGTTTTGCCGATTTCTGTAAGCTCTATGTAATCATTGCTTTCGCAATCGGGTCGATGTAGGCATCGACCCCTACAAGCTGATATTTTCTTGCCTAACATCTGCTTTCTGTCTTTTACGCAAATCGTTACAAAATAAGCTCCGTTTGTGCTGTAATCAAATCCCGGCAATCGATATTGGTCCCTTCTTTTCATCAATCCTGAAGGGCCTTTGCGATTTTGGCGAGGTCATCGTTGTTGAAAAACTCAATTTCGATTGTTCTGGCGGTTTCTTTAACCTTAACCTTTCTGCCTGTTGCCTTGGAAATGGCAAGCTCAACCTCATCAAAATATGTGTCGCGCTTTTTGGGTGCTTTTAGTTTTATTTCTTTTTTGGAATTTTGTGCCATTTTTTCAATTTCGCGCACGGAAAGTCCCTTGGCAATAATCAACTTGGCAACCTCAAGCATTCTGGCTTCGTTTTCAAAGCTGAGCAAGGCTCTTGCGTGGCCGGGTGAAAGCTGTTTGTTTTCTACCATTGCCTGAATTTCATCGGGAAGCCTGAGAAGGCGCAATGCATTTGCCACTGCGGGTCGGGATTTGCCCACCTTCTGTGCAGCTTCATCCTGAGTGATGGCAAGCTTTTCCATCATAAATTTGTAGCCCAGCGCTTCTTCAAGAGGATTCAGGTCCTCACGCTGGAGATTTTCAACCATAGCAAGCTCAACCGTTTCGCTGTCGGTCAGATCCTTGATAACAACGGGAACCTCGGTAAGACCCGCAATTCTTGCGGCGCGCCAACGGCGTTCACCTGCAACAAGCTGATAGCCGCCATCCTTAATGGGGCGCACAAGCAACGGCTGAATCACGCCGTGGGTTGCAATGCTGTCGGCAAGCTCACCAAGAGCCGCCTCGTCAAAAATCTTTCTGGGTTGCTCACGGTTGGGTTCAATTTCCATTATTTTAAGCTTAACTGCGCTCTGTGAGGACTCCTCAACTGAATTATCTGCAAACAGAGCGTCAAGACCTCTGCCTAATCCGCCTTTTTTAACTGCCATATTTTACACACTCTTTCTTATAAATTCTTCTGCAAGGTCGTTATACGCATGGGCACCCCTTGAATTTTTGTCATAATACATAACAGGCTGACCGTAGCTGGGAGCCTCGGAAAGCTTGACGTTGCGGGGAATGGGCGTTGCATAAACCTTTTTGGGGAAGAAGCGTTTGAGCTCCTCAACCACCTGATTGGTGAGGTTGAGTCTGCCGTCATACATTGTGAGCAGAACGCCCTCAATTTCAATCATCGGGTTATAAAGGCGCTTGACCTGGCGGATGGTTGCCATAAGCTGTGAAAGACCCTCAAGGGCATAATATTCACACTGAATAGGCACAAGCACCGTATCCGCCGCACAAAGGGCGTTTAAAGTAATCAGGCCAAGAGAAGGGGGGCAATCCATAAAAATAAAGTCATATTCGGCTTTTACAAGAGCAAGAGCCGTTTTGAGGCTTGATTCTCGGCGGTTAGCATCCACAAGCTCAAGCTCCGCACCTGCAAGATTCATATTTGCAGGGAGCACATCCACGCCCTCAAACTCGGTTTTGTGAATAACCTCACGGGCAGGTGTGCCGTTGATAATAACATCATAAGAGGATTTTTCAAGCTCACGCTTGTTAAGACCCATTCCGCTTGTGGCATTTCCCTGGGGGTCGATGTCCACAAGAAGCACTTTTTTGCCCAGCGCACCAACTGCGGCGGCAAGATTAACGGCAGAAGTGGTTTTGCCCACACCGCCTTTCTGATTTACAACTGCAATGATTTTTCCCATATATATCAGTTCCTTTGATTTCAATTACCTGTCAATTATACATTCAGCCGTGATTTTTGTCAATGTTTCACGTGAAACATCAATCCTTATTTCGGGATTCTGACCACATATTCCACAAAGGCTTCGGTTTCTCTGTGGGCAGATATGGCATCAATTCCGTTTTTGCGTATGGTTGCAACGGCACGGTCAAGAGTGTTTATGATGATTTTAACGTCACGGAAAGCTCTTGCGGTTTTCTTTTTCGGCTTCTGTTCCGACGGTTGCGGTGAGCTTTCAATAAGTCCGTCCACAAGAAGCTCGGTTTCGGCAACATTGAGGCGGTTGGACACAACGGCTTCAACCACGCTGCTCATCAGCTCAAAATCCGTCAGGCGCAGAATTGCTCTTGCATGGCGCTCGGTGAGTCCGCCGGAGACAATACGCTTTTGGATTTCTGCAGGGAGCTTGAGCAAACGAAGCTTGTTTGAAACGGCAGAGGGGGACTTGCCCAGCCTTTTGGCAATCTTTTCTCTGTCCATACCAAAATCCCGTGAAAGCTTGGCAATAGCCGTTGCTTCTTCAAAAAAGTGCAGGTCCTGCCTTTGCAGGTTTTCTATTACCGCAAGAACTGCGGATTTTTCTTCACTGACGGAAACCACAATTGACGGGATTGCGGCAAGTCCTGCCATTTTGGAGGCTCTCAGCCTCCGCTCGCCTGCAATAAGTTCAAATTTTCCGTTGCCGAGTTCTCTGACGGTTATAGGTTGAAGCAGGCCGTTTTGGTATATGCTTTGCGCCAGCTCCTCAAGGTCTCCCCATTCAAAAGTCTTTCGCGGCTGGTGGGGATTGGCTCCGATGCTGTTAACGGGAATTTCCACAACCTCACCGCACCGTTTTAATTTTTCGCTGAATTTTACCATTGACATTTTCCTTTCAAAATAAAAAGCTGTATGCTACCTTGAAGGTAACACACAGCCGAAAGGATGTCCAGATAATTTCATCGGGGTATTCCGCCAAAATAAGACTTATGCAAGAGGCTTTTTGGCAATCTGTGCCGAGGGTCTCGGATATTTTGACGGAGTTTGCGAAATCTTTTTAACGCAGAGGATGCTTCTTTCTCCGCAATCGGGAAGAGTAAACTCTTTTGCAGAGTCAACCTGACCGCCGAGAATTTTGATTGCACCCTTTGCTACGCTCAGCTCGTCAGAAGCCTTTGCGCCTTTCATGGCGGCAAAAAGTCCGCCGACCTTGAGGAAGGGAAGGCAATATTCAGAAAGGGTCTGCATATTTGCAACCGCTCTTGCTGTGGCAAAATCGTATTGCTCGCGGAACTTCTTATCTTTGCCCGCGTCTTCTGCGCGGGAATGAACAACATTTGCCTTCAAACCAAGAGCATCCACAACGCTCTGAACAAACACAAGGCGCTTGTTGGTTGAATCCATAAGAGTTATTCTGAGGTCGGGGCGTGCAATAAGAAGCACAACTCCGGGGAAACCTGCGCCCGTGCCCACATCAATGAGCTTTGCTCCCTTGGGGATTTCAACCTCTCTGAACAAAGAAAGACAGTCGCAGAAATGCTTTGTCACAATTTCATCAGGCTCGGTAATTGCCGTGAGGTTGAGGGTTTTGTTTGTTTCCACAAGCATCTCGGCATATTTGTCAAAACGGTCAAGGCTTTCGGGGGAAAGGTCAATTCCCATATCCGCCGCCATGGATTTGAGCAAATCCTTGTTAATCATCATTTGCCCTCCTTTTCAAGGTAAATCAGCAACACAGAAATATCCGCAGGGCTGACACCTGAGATTCTCGAAGCCTGACCAACGCTCTTGGGTCGGATTTTGTTGAGCTTTTCTCTGGCTTCAAGGCGAAGGCCGATAATGGCATCATAGTCAATGTCCGCAGGAAGCGTGCGCACCTCAAGGCGGTGCATTTCCTCAACCTGCGCCTTCTGACGTTTTATGTAGCCTTCATACTTTATATCAATTTCAACCTGCTCAAAAATTTCATAGGGCAGGTCGGGACGGGTGGTGTCAAATTCTGCGAGCAAGTCGTAATTGACCTGAGGTCTTTTAATAAGCTCCGCAAAACGGACACCCGTGGTTATGGGTGAAGTTTCACGTGAAACAAGAAGCTCGTTGAGCTTTTCACAAGGGCTGATAACAACCTTTTCGGCGCGCTTGCGCTCAACTTCAATAAGCTCCAGCTTTTTGAGATATTTATTGTATCTCTCTTCACTGATGAGACCCAGCTCATAGCCAAGGGGAGTAAGGCGACGGTCAGCATTATCCTGACGGAGAAGCAGACGGTATTCTGAGCGTGAGGTCATCATTCTGTATGGGTCAGAGCAACCCTTTGTAACAAGGTCATCAATCAATGTGCCGATATAAGACCCTGAGCGTTCAAGAATGACGGGCTCTTTTCCCTGAACCTTTCTTGCGGCGTTGATACCTGCCACAAGGCCCTGTGCAGCGGCTTCTTCATATCCGCTGGAGCCGTTGAACTGACCTGCACCGAAAAGTCCGCTGTGCTCCTTGAACTCAAGGGTAGCATCAAGGGCTGTGGGGTCAACACAGTCATATTCAATGGCATAAGCCGTGCGCATCATCTGAGCGTTTTCAAGGCCGGGGATGGTGTGCATAAATTCAAGCTGCACATCCTCAGGCAGGGATGAAGACAACCCCTGAAGATACATCTCCTGAGTGTTATATCCGCAAGGCTCAACAAAAATCTGATGCCTTTCCTTTTCGTGGAAGCGGACAATCTTGTCTTCAATGCTGGGGCAATAGCGGGGACCTTTGCCGTCAATTTTTCCGCCGTAAAGGGGAGAGCGGTGAAGATTATCGAGAATAACCTTCTTCGTCTTTTCGTTTGTGTATGTAACATAACAACACATTTTATTTTCTATTTTGGAATTATTATCAAAAGAGAAGGGAACAATTCTTTCGTCACCCAACTGCTCTTCAAGCACTTCGGTGTTGACGCTTCTTCTGTTAACTCGAGCAGGAGTACCTGTTTTGAAACGCCTGAGGGGGATGTTCATCTCTTTGAGGGACTTTGAAAGCTCCTTTGCAGGGAACATTCCGTCGGGTCCGCTTTCATAAGCAACGTCACCAACATAAATCCAGCCGCCAAGGAAAGTGCCTGTTGCAATAATCACGCACTTTGCTTTATAAACGGCCTCAAGGTTTGTTTTCATTGTCCACAAGCCGTCGTCTGTTTTTTCTAATTTAATAATTTCAGCCTGACGGATTTCGAGGTTTTCCTCGCTTTCCATCACCTGCTTCATATATTCGGAATAAGGTCTGCGGTCAATCTGCGCTCTGAGAGAGTGAACGGCAGGACCTTTTCCAAGGTTGAGTATTCTGCTCTGAAGAGTGTTGGCATCAGCCGCCTTACCCATTTCACCGCCGAGGGCATCAATCTCTCGCACAAGGTGACCCTTTGAAGTACCGCCGATTGAGGGGTTGCAGGGGAGGTTGCCCACCCAGTCAAGGTTAACGGTGAACACACCTGTCTGCGCTCCAAGGCGCGCAGAAGCAAGCCCCGCTTCAATTCCCGCGTGGCCTGCACCGATAACAACAACATCATAAGTTTTTGCAAAATACTCCATATTACTTTCCTACACAAAAATTACTGAAAACTTTATCAACAACCGCCTGGCTTGCCTTTTCACCCGTGAGTTCAAGCAGCGCGGAAACAGCATCATCAATGCACACTCCCGCCGCGTCAAGGGTGACACCCATCATAAGTGCGTTTTCTGCTTCGATGAGAGATTCCACCGCCTTGAGGCAGCACTGACGCTGACGCTCGTTTGTGAGCATTGCCGCGTTGGGGTCAAAATTCTTTGTGCCCAGCAGCTCGGTTATTTTATCTTTAAGCTCCTGCAATCCGCCGCCGTCAATGGCGCGCATCTCAACAGGCTCACCCATTGTTGAAACGATATAATCCCTGTCGATTTTAGAAGCTTTGTCGGTTTTGTTGAGAACGGGAATAACAGGCTTACCCTCACAAAGGGCAATCAGCTCTCTGTCTTCCTTGCTCAACTCGTCACCCGAATCAAAAACAGCAATAACAATTGCGCTGCGGGCAAGCTTTTCACGGCTTCTTTCAACACCGATTTTTTCAACGGTGTCTCCTGTTTCGCGGATACCTGCGGTGTCCGAAAGGCGGAGGATGCAACCGTCGATGTTTACGGTTTCTTCAACAACATCACGGGTTGTGCCCTCAATGTCGGTTACAATTGAGCGGTCATATCCCGTAAGCAGATTCATAAGGGTGGACTTGCCTGCATTTGGTTTGCCGATAATTGCCGCCTCCACTCCGCCCGTTACAGCCATTCCACTGTCGAAGCGGTCAAGGAGAGCTTTAATCTCTTTTTTGGCGGTTGAAACGGTGTTGAGAAATTCCGCTTCGTTAAGCTCTTCAATTTCTTCGTCGGGGTAATCAACCCAGGCGGAAATGTGGGCGCAGATTTCAACCAATGAATTGTTTACTTCACTCACCTTTTTGCTCAGCGAACCTTCCAACACATTCAGTGCCGCGCTCATACCCTGCTCACCCTGTGAATTGATAAGAGTCATAATTCCTTCGGCACCGGACAAATCCATTTTTCCGTTTAAAAAGGCTCGTTTAGAAAATTCACCCGGTCCTGCGGGCACTGCGCCGCAGTCGAGAATAACGCGAAGCACCTTTTTAACCACAAAAATTCCGCCGTGGCAGGTGATTTCAACAACATCCTCACCCGTAAAGCTGTGAGGAGCTTTAAAAACAAGGCAAACAGCCTCGTCAACAGGCTGTTCACCGTCATAAATTTTTCCGTATAATGCCTGATAGCCATTCAGCTCGGCAAGCTTTTTTCCGCCTGCAGATTTAAACGCCTTGTCGCATATTTCAACCGCACTGCTGCCCGACACACGGACAGTTGCAATTCCTCCCACACCGGCAGGGGTTGCAATTGCGGCAACTGTTTTGTTATCTGTCATTGTTTCAAACCTCGTGCATCACCGTTCATTGCAGAAGCAATAACACGTTCACCGATTTTCATTTCAGAAAAAATGATTTTTCCTTCTTCGTCATAGCTTACTTCAAAGGTATAAATAATTCCGCGGTAAAGCTTGCCGTGCTCCGTTTCAACAGTGAGCATCGGAATAACAAACTTGGGCTCAAATCTTCTGTTGGCGTTATAAATTTCAAGCACGGTTGTTCCTGCCACAAGCATAAAAGCAAGAGCAAAAGTGATAGCGAGGGTTTTAATTGCAAAGCCGATAACCGACTTCTTGCGGGGTGCTTTTTCTTTTTTCTTTGAAAAGTTTTTCTTTTTGTTTTTGAGATTGAGCTTGATCTGACCGCCTGCAATTCTTATGGCAATTCTTTCATAAGCGGCTTTTGCAGGGCAGTCCACAAGGTTGGCAAAACCTGTTGAAGAGGAATAGGCAATAACTCTGTCTTCCGGCACAACGCCGATGAGCTGAGCCTTAACGGCATCAATGGTTTCATCAATGTTGAGATATTTTCCGTTCTGGGTGGACTCCTTGTCAAATCTGTTAATAACAAGCTTCACATCCTCAATGCCGGCATCAAAAAGCTCGTCCACGGCTCTTGCCGCCGCTCTGACACACACCTCGTCGGGGGTTGAAACAGCAATACCCTTATCTGCACAGCTTGCCGCCAGAGAAAAGCCGCCTGTGATTCCTGCAGGGGAGTCAAAAAGAATGTATGAATATTTGTTATCAAGCTTTTTAATCAGCTTTTTAAAATTTTCGCAGGTGTATTCATCCCTGAACTTTTTGGGCGCAGTCAGATAATCCACACCGCCGCCGGAGCAGATTGCGTCACCCACTTCACAGTTTCCGCTGATAACATCGCCCCATGAATAAAGAGCGTTTGTGTCTGTGCTTAACATAAAGTCAATGCAGCCCTGCGCAATGTCGCAGTCCACAATAAGAACAAAGTTTCCGTTCTTTCTCAAAGACATGGCAAGCCCTGTGCAAAGGGAGGTTTTACCCGAACCGCCTTTACCCGAAGCAATTATAATTTTTTCAGCCATTTTATCACCTCATTATAATCGGTAATTATCCTATAAGTTCACCTGTCTGATTATTGACAGTGTTGTCTTGCTGAGTTTTGAAATATTCTTCATAAATTGCCTGTGCAACAGAAGAACCGCTTGCACCCGACTGGCCGCCTTCAATAGCAACGGCTATTGCAATTTCCGGCTCATCGTAAGGAGCAAATGTGATGAAGAAACCGTTGGTGAGCACCTTTTTGGCACCGTTGATTTTGTGTTCAACCTCGCTTGTACCTGTTTTGGCGGCGCAGTTAACAACCTTGCCGATTCCGTTGGTAAGGGTGTAAGAATTTGTTACAACCCTTCTCATTCCCTGCTTAACAATCTGAATATTTTCCTGACTGATGCCGGTTTCAACAGCAACAGAGGGTTCCTTTGACAAAACAGTTTCAGAAAGGTCAAAGCTTTTGATTTCTTTAACTATATTAACATTATAGCGTGTGCCGCCGTTCGCAATTGTTGCGCAATAATTGGCAAGCTGCAACGGGGTGAAAAGATTGGCCGCCTGACCGATTGCCGACTGGAGAGTAAAGCCGGGGCGCCACACCTGATTGATTGAGGTGCGGTAGCTGGGGGAGTCAAGCACACCGACATTTTCTTTGAGCTCAATTCCCGTTGACTGACCGAGACCGAGAAGCTCACGGTAGGTGTTCATTTTTTCAACACCAAGCTCCTGGCTCACCTTATAGAAAAAGATGTTGCACGAATCCTGCAATGCCTGGCGCACGTCAATGTTTGAATCGGCATGTCTTGCGATGCAGCTGAAGGTCATATCAAGATATCTGTAAGAATAGTGGCAGGAGTGGGATGTGTTTTCATCAATAACCTCTTCTTCAAGTGCTGCGAGGGCAGTTGAAGGCTTTGAGGTTGAGCCGGGGGCATAAATGCTCTGGATTGCTCTGTTCCACAAAGGCGATGCCTTGTTTTTAACAAGCTTTGAATAATCGTCACCATAGGTTGTGATGTCATAAGAGGGGTAAGTTGCCATTGCAAGCACTTCACCCGTGTTGCAGTTGAGGGCAACCACAGCACCGCCGTGAGGAACAAGGGATTCAATTGAATCGCACTTTTCTTTAAGTGCATCCTGAGCTGCCTTCTGTATATCGGCATCAAGGGTGAGAACAATGCTGTTGCCGTTTTTAACCTCTTTGGTAAATTCAGTTTCAACAGAGCCGTCAGAATTTACGGTAACGGTTTTTTCTCCGTCTTCACCCTTTAGATAGTTTTCCATAATCTGTTCAATGCCGCTTTTGCCGATAACGGCGTTCATGGCATATCCCTCTTCCTTAAGGGTTGCATATTCTTCGGCATCAATTGAGCCCACCATGCCAATGATGTGGGGGGCAAGTGTTCCGTCAAGATATTCACGGTAGGTTTCAATCTGCACATCAACGCCCTGATAAACGGAGCTAAGCTCCTTGATGTAAGCAACTATGCTGCTGTCAACATCCTCGGCAAAGCGGTATGGGTTGGCAGAATTGAAAACATTAAGCTTCATCTGATAGCAGACCGAAGCAATATTAAGCGCATCTTTTTTGGAATATTTTTCAAGCTTATATTTTTCAATAAGCTGGTTCATACAGTCCTGCGCTGTTGCATAGCGGTTGAGGTCAAGCATATCCTCACCCAGCATTTTTTTAATTTCATATTCGCTTTCGGGCACAAATTCATATTCACCGTCGATGTTGATGTAAATAGGAAATTCGTTAATCCATTCGGCGTAATTTTTTTCAAAAAGATTTATAAGAGAAAGGATGATTTCGTTTCTCTTTTCCTGTTCTTCATAAGAAGGGAATTTTGTGGCGTCAAAAATAATTGCATTGCCCTGGCGGTTGCCCACAAGCACCTTACCGTTGCGGTCAAGAATTTCACCTCTTGTTGCGCTGACGCTGCTCACCGAAACAGAAGCCGAGCCTTCAAGGGCATACTGCTCACCGTTTACAATCTGCATATTAAAAAGCAATCCGCCGAATGCCGCAAAAATTGCAACAATCAAAAACACAGTAAAAAACTGTCTGCCTTTTTTTTCGGTGTTGCCTCTTTCTTTTATTCTTGTAACCTTGATTTTTGCGCTGCCTGCATCAAAATAATCCTGTGGGTCATCATCAGGTTTAATAGCCGAGGACGCGCCCGAAAACATCAAAAAGCCGCAAAGAAAAGAAGACAAAATAAAGCTGCGCTTATTTTTTCTTCCGTTATTTTTCATTTCTTCACCGACTTTCTTTTTTATATATTTATTTTATTGTTAGAAATTTTAAAAATTGCTCTGATAAACCAATAAACAAAAGGAACAAAAACCATTGTGTAAAAAACGCTTGCAACATAAACGTCGGAATAAGCGTAAGGAATAAGCTCCTCCACGGGTCTGTGATAATTGATTAAATAAAAAAGAGTGTTATAAACAAAAAGGAACACAACATTCAGCAAGAGGCAGGTTTTAAGGTTGTTTCTCAGAAGTCTTGTAATAAGCACCCCCGAAAAATAGCCTGCTGCCGTGAGCATAACCGAATGGAAGCAAACCGTTTCGGAAGAAAAGGCATCTGTCAGCATTCCTGCAAAAAGCCCGAAAAACATCCCCGCCGTTTCTCTTTCAAACATACCGATGGCAATAACCACCGGCACCATCAGCATTGCAGAAATTCCCCATGGCTTCGGAAAAAGTCCGTCTGTATTCCACACAAGAAAAATAGCAATCACCGCCGCCGTAAGAACAATACGACGGTTGCGTATAACTTTTTTCTCAGCCTGAATACTGCCGTTTTCCATAATTTCCTCCGTTTTATTCTTCGGTCACAATTTCACCAATTCCCTGACCGTCAAAATCGGTAATAACAAAAACCTCGGTCAGCTGTGAAAAGTCAACCTCTGATTTGATAACACCGTAATATGAAATGTCACTTTGAGATTTTCTGATTTCTTCAACCGTGCCCACAATCAGGTCTTTGGGATAAATTCCGCCGATTCCTGTTGTATAAATAACGCCGCCGGAAGCAATGTTACTTTCTTTAGAAAGGCCGGGCAGCATAAACACAGTTGTGTCAATTCCGCTTTCAAAGCCGGTCACATAACCAACCTCGTTGCTTCTTGCTTCATAAACAGCAACGCTCACCTCGGGGTTTGCAAGGGTTTTGACCGTGCAGTTGGTGGGGGTAACGTCAGTTACAATTCCCACAAGGTTTTTGCCGAAAATAACAGGGTCATTCACTTCAATTCCTTTGGCGGAACCCTTGTCCAGAATAAAGGAGCCGTAAATGTCAACATTATCGCGGGATAAAACCGATGCGTTTGCAAAAATATAATCGGGATGTTCTTCCTTAACGCCTAAAAATTCCTCATAAATTTTGAGTGTTCTTTTGGTGTTTTCATAATCTGCAAGTTCATACTGAAAATCTGCAAGCTTCTGCTTAAGAGCTTCATTCTCTTTTTGTAAGGCAGAAGAAGAACGGAAATTTCCGCAATAATCTTCTATATAATTACCCACGGCTGTTGAAGCCTTCTGAAGCGGATGAGTAATTACTGCAAGAGCCGATGAAAGAGGAGTGTTGCCCATATGAGTAATTCCTGCCACAACAGAGCCGATCAACAGCGCTGCTACAACAATCACAAACAGCTTGAATGATTTACTTTTAAAAAATCTGCTCATAACAATCCCCTTTCATAATATTTTTTAAAGATTAAAGCTTCTTTTCAAGGCAAACACCGATACCGTCTGCGGCGCAGTCAATGGGTGTGTCTGCAATTTCAACAGGAATATTAAGCTCCTCTTCTATCAGAGTGTCAAGACCTCTGAGCAAGGCGCCGCCGCCTGTGAGGGTAATTCCGTTGTCCATAATGTCTGCCGCAAGCTCCGGCGGAGTGTTTTCAAGGGCTGTTCTCACAGCATCAATAATCTGTTTAACTGCATCTGCAAGTGCTTCGCGCACTTCTTCTGATGAAATTTCAACGTTGAGAGGAAGTCCGTCAACAAGGTTTCTTCCCTTAACGTCCATTGCGCCCTCTCCGTCATAAAAATAGGCTGAACCAAGCTTGATTTTAATATCCTCGGCTGTTCTTTCACCAATGAGAAGACCGTACTTTTTCTTAACAAAGTTGATGATAGCCTCATCCATATCGTCACCTGCTGTTTTGATTGAAAGCGAAGTAACAATATCCTTGAGTGCAATAACAGCAACCTCACTTGTACCGCCGCCGATGTCCACAACCATGCTGCCTGTTGCACTTGTGATGGGAAGGCCTGCGCCGATTGCCGAAGCAAGAGGAGCTTCGATGATGCTGATATATTTTGCGCCTGCTGATTTAACGGCGTCGTTAACCGCACGGCGTTCAAATTCTGTTACACCTGAAGGCACACTGACCATAACTCTTGCTCTGTTGAAGGGGGAGTTATTGATTGCTTTTTTAATAAAACGGCGGAGCATTTCAGCCGTTGCATCAAAGTCTGCAATAACACCGTTCTGAATCGGGTGAAGAGCAACAATTGAGCCGGGAGTTCTTCCGATCATTTCTTTTGCCTGTGTGCCGACGGCAACAACTCTGGGAGGGTTGAATCTCTGATCAACTGCAACAACAGAAGGCTCTCTGATAATAATACCCTTGCCCTTTACAAAAACAAGAACGTTGGCGGTACCTAAATCAATACCTATATCCTGAGAAAAAAGCATATTTATCCCCTTTCTTATTCAAAGCTTTTGAGAGTGAAGTTTTCTGTGATAAATTCTTCGGGAGAAATCTTTTCAGCACAATCATCGATAATGATGAATTTAAGACCGATTGCGGCAGAAGCGTGAGCAAAAGCATAGAAATAAACTGTTGAACCTGTTGAGTAGTGGCATTTGTAAGCACTAACTTCTTTACCGAAAAGAGTTGTTTCATATTTTTCAACCTTGCCAACAAGGTCAGGAGCTCTGTTTTGAAGCACAATTTCTCTTGCATAAGCGTTGTCATAAACAACGGTAACGTCACCTGTTGATGATTTTTCAAAAGAAATCTCGCAGAAAATATCATCTTCAGAATTTTTCTTATGCTGAATTCTGAAAACATTTAAATTTTCGTCATAAGTCCAACCTGACGGAACATTAACCACAAAATATGCATTTTCAATTGTGTTTTTATCTCTTACATAAATTTCAGGAAAACTGAATGGCTGAGTAACCTTTTTACCTTCCTCATTTTCTACCTCTTCAAGAAGGTTTCCTAATTTATCCTGAACAAACTCTCCTTTTTTCATTAAAGGGGTGTGCTCGTTGCCGTCTTTATCCACAATAACGGTATCACCGCAAGCAGTAAAAGTCATAACAATCATAATTAAAGCAAGAAAAACAGCTATATATCTTTTCATAAAAGACACCTACCCAGTTTCATTATTATTCATCTTAAAAGTATATCATTACGGCTTATTATTGTCAATGATAAAAACAGGAAGTAATTATAAAGAAACCATAAAAAATTACCGTTCCGACAGGCGGAACGGTAAAAAATCATATATCGTTTATCAAATCTTTAATATCATTAACAATAATTTTAAAAAGAACAACAATTATGTTAATTGCCTCTTCAAAAACGTTGGACCTGTCACCTTTCACTTCAACACCATCACCGCCGTAACAGCCGATGTTGTTGCTTACAATATCCTCGCCGAAAAAGTCCTTTGTCATTCCGTCAACAATTTCGGAGCCTTTGCCGATAAGGGGAGAATTTTTGGCAAGTCTGAAGCTTTCTGCCTTTGTATAGTCATCACCTGCAAAGCAGGGATATTCGTTCATTGAGCCAAGGTCACAAACGGGGTTGATTGCATTGTAATAACAGTTATTTTCAAAGGTATTGTTACCTTTGGTTGCAGTCTCCCAGTCACAGCGAACCTTGTAGCCGACTCTTGGCATAACAATATTGTTGGCAACATAGCTGTTTCTCAAAGCAGAATAATCAAAATGGCCGCAGTTTACGATTGTGTTGTTATAAAAGCTGAAGCCGATTTCACCCGTACCGCTGGCAACTCTGTTGCGGCCGATTCCGTCATTAACAGAAAGGCAATAGCGCACTGTGTTACCCCTTTGCGGAACAAGCTTTGCGTTGTTCATAACAAAGCGGACATTGTCGTGAGAATAAACATACTGATAAGTGCAGTTGTTTGAGTATGATTCAAAGTCAACGGTCATTCCGTCACCGTAATTTTTCTGGTCAGAAATTTCGCAATGCTCAATCACGCAGTTTTCACTGCCCCAAAACCACATAGCGGCAGTGAAATATTTAACATTTCCGTTTTCATCAGGCTCATCTGCACCAAGGCAGCATCTTTTGCTCACGCAGTTGCGCACAACAGCACCGTCATTGATGCCAACAATAATTGCTTCTGCATCCATATCGGCAAAATAGCAATTTTCAACAAGTAAGCCTTTGTTAAAAACAGGCTCAATGTCTGCCGCCATATCAGGGCTGTATTTGCAATAACCACATGAGCTGATACCGTTGGCAGAGTCAACCATTTCACAATTTGAAATTGTGAGATTATTAACCGGATAAATGTTGTTTATATAAAGTCCTTTAACCATAATGCAGGTTCTGCCGTAAGCGGGACCATAAGAAAGGTTGTCTCTGTAATCAACCTCATAATTTTGAATACCGAAAAACTTAATATTATCAATTAAAATTCCTTCACTTGCTTTGTTATATGTATTTATCCATATTCCGCCGCCGTCAGGAGCAGTTATCTGAACATCAGAAACCGTAACATAAGAGCAGTCAAAAAGATTGAGCACGTTAGTTTTTCCTTTTGCATAAAGAAGAGGTCTGTCACCTTCACCGTAGGAAGAAATAACGATAGGATTTTCTTTTGTTCCCTCAACAGTTAATGTAGTATCGGTAAAGTCATAAGCGCCGCCGCATTTAAAAAGCACCTTTGTGCCCGGCACAAAAACATATTCGTGGCCGTAAATTGTTTTCCAGGGGCTGTTTTCACTTGTTCCGCTGTTAGAGTCATCTCCGCCGATGCTGTCGATATAATAGCAGGGATAATTTTCTTCAAATGCAGAAGAACAAAGTGATAAACAAGAAAAAGCAATAACCAAACACAAAAACAAAGATAAAACCTTTTTCATGGATAAACCCTCCTTAATTAAGATTATATTTTAAAATTTAATATTGTCAATGAAATAATTTAGTTTTATAATATTTAAAAAGGAGGAAATTTTGTGAAAAAGCTTATTATCCCGTTTTTACTTATTCTGACTCTTTGCTCCTGCGGGGTAGGCGGTCCTGCAGAGCTTGAACCTCTGAATGCATATATTAACGGTGAACCCGTTTCTTGGGACGAAATCAATTATTTTGAAAATCAGAAGCGTTCGGAAGTAATGTCAAAATTTATTTTAGAATATGAAGCCGTTGCTGATGATGATTTTTGGTACACTCCCGTAAATGGAACAACACCTCAGAAATATCTTGATAATCTCTGCAAAGAAAAAATTATTAAAGCAAAAATTCAGCTTGTTCTTTGCCGTGAAAACAATATTTATGAAGATATTTCAATTGATACTTTTTGGCAGATGAAAGAACAGCACAACAAAACTTTTAAAAATAATGAAACAATCGGTATAAATAAAATTCCCTATGCCTATTATGATTATTACATCGATAACGGTGTAATGGAGCTTAAAAATATTCTTGGTGAAACCACCCTTGCTCCTACTGACGAAGAAATAAAAAATAAAATAATTTCAGTAAAAGAAAAATATCCCGATAAAACAGAGGACGAACAGCTTTCAATTGCAAAGAATATGCTTGTTGAAGAAAAATACGATTCATATATAGAAAACCTCTGCGATGAGGCAGAGGTTGATTGGGGCATCTATGATGAATATGAAAATAAAACAACTTCAACACAAGTTTATAATTTTGAGGGTATATTAAATTAATAAAAAACCGACCTTTGCAGGCCGGTTTTATTATTTCTTTTTCTTTTCAGATAAATTCAAATAAAAATCTCTGTTTCCTATTCCGTCTTCCGTTCTTCCGCGTCGTCTTAAAAGGCTCCAAACAAATCCGCTGAAGGTGACCTTTGACCAGTCTGTTGAACAATATTCTGTCCAGCATATAAATGCAAAAATCATAGCTCCTGCAAAAATTGCAAAAATTGCAAACAAATCAAGTCTTCCCGGTGTCTGCTCATAATAAAGCATCCAATAAGTAACTATTCCAAAATAAAAAAGAAAACACATATGACTTAAAATAAATATAACTTTAAGTATTCTTTTATATTTACAGTCAGTTTTTTTGTCAAATGCACCTATAAAAGACCATCTGTATAAAAATGATGTGTTTTTAACATAAGCTTTTCTTTCTCTTTTTGTTTTGCCGTGAAGAAGAAAAAAATCATAAACTTCTTTTTCCCTTGCCCTCAGACAAAAATACAAAACAAAGAAAAATATATAAACAATAATAATCAATCCAACGGGAAGCTTCATTTTAATCTATCCTCGGATTTTGAATTCTCTTAAGCAAGGTTTGTGTGGAAATCGGTGAAATATACAAAACTTCTTCTTTCGTTTTTTTATCTCTGCAAAGAATAAAGGATTTTGGAAGTTCATAGCTTACATTGACAACCTTGTTTTCTTTTTGCATTTTTGTGAGATAATCTCTTGTAACTTTTGACACTGTTGTGTTATCCATATCAAAAATTCCCACTAAATTTTCAGTTGAAATAACAGTATTTTCACCAAGATGAAGAAACATAAATATTCCTCACATTTCTTTAATTGTTCCGTCTTCCACAAAAAAGGCTTTTGCGTGGTTTATTTTTTCTATATGTGCTTTGTCACAGCAGGTCACAAAAACCTGCCAGCCGTCAAGATAAGAGAGCAAATCCTCCTGCCTTTTTCCGTCAAGCTCACTCATAACATCATCAAGCAAAGCAACCGGCTGTTCACCTGAAAAATCTCTTATAATAAATCCTTCGGCAATTTTGAGTGAAAGCGCACATGAACGCTGCTGACCCTGTGAGCCGAATGCCCTTGCCGACTTTCCGTTGAGGGTAATTTCAAGGTCATCCTTATGAGGCCCGGCAGAAGTAAGAAGACGGGCAATATCAGCATCTCTGTTTTTCTGAAGCTTGTCATAAATTGCCTGCGCCCATTCGGAAGCATTATTGCCGCTTTCTTTAACTGAATTTATATACATCAAATCAAAAGCTTCTCTGCCGTTTGAAATTCCTTTGTAAATTTCGGCGGCGTTTTCTTTTAATTTTTCTATATAATCAATTCTGTATTCAATAATTTTTCCGCCGAGGCGTGCAACCTCTTCATCAAAGGCAAAAAGAAAATCTGCTTTTGATGAGCCGTCGTTTATTTTTTTGAGCAATGCATTTCTCTGACTCACTGCTTTGTTATATTTTGCAAGAGTTGCAGCATAGTTTGGCTTAAGAAGGCTTATTGCAATGTCAATAAACTTTCTTTTTTCACCGGGACCTTCTTTTATAACAGACAAAACAGACGGAGAAAAAACCACCGCCTGAAATTCACCCAACAGCTGTCTGTGGGTGTTCTTTTTTATACCGTTTATATGAACCTCTTTGTTTTCACCGATTTTAATTTCAACATCCTGCTCACGGTTGAAAGCAAAAAAATCCATATTGAGCTGAGCTTCTTTTTCATTTTCTTTAATGAGCTCAGAATTTTTGCGGGTGCGGAAGCTGTTACAACCGGTAAAAAGCCATATACTTTCAAGAATATTGGTTTTACCGTGTCCGTTTTCTCCATAAATCACATTTATCCCCTCGTGGGGAGTAAATGATAATTCTTCAATATTTCGATAATTTTTGATTTCGTGATGTAAAACTTTCATATCAGACGATAAATCTTGCCGTCAATTTCCATTTCGTCGCCAACATGAAGCTTCTTTCCGCGCTGAGTGCAAACCTCACCGTTGACTTTAACCTCACCCTCCTGCACCAAAAACTTTGCATGTCCGCCTGTCTGGGCGATGTCACAGAATTTGAGCAAGGAATCAAGCTTAATGGAATCTGTTGTTATCTTTTTTTCGATAACCGGCTTTTGTTTTATTTTTAATTTAAAGTTAGGTTTTTTAGTCATTCTTTTTTAACCTCACAGGAAGAACAAGGAAAGTGAAATCATCACCCTCGGGAGGAAGAACAAGCACGGGAGAAACTGCGCCGTTGAGCTCAATTTTAACCATATCTGTGTTGCAGGCTCTCAGAGCGTCAAGAAGATATCTGTTATTAAAACCGATTTCAACCTTGTTGCCTTCAACCTCTGCGGGTACCTTATCGTTAGCTGTTCCCAAAGAAGTAACACTGTTGACCTTAACACATTCTTCGTCAAATGTGCAGCAAACAAGGCTCTTTGTTTTGTCGGTGATGATAAGTGAAGTTCTTTCAACACTGTCAATAAGGCTTCTTGTGTCAATTTTAACAGTTGTTGATGCTGTTACGGGAATTGCTGCCTTGTAATTAAGGAATTCACCCTCAAGAAGTCTTGAAACAATTGAATATCCCTCTGTTTCAAAAAGGATATGGCGTTTGCCCACACCAAGAGAAACATAAGCATCATCATCGTCGCTGTTTGAAAGCTTAACAACTTCAGAGAGAGTTTTTGAAGGAACAATAAATGTCATATCCTCGCCCTGATAGTCGATTTTTTCTTTTCTGATAGCCATTCTGAAGCCGTCAACTGCGATTAAACGGATTTCACCTTGTGTGAGTTCAAATTTGATACCTGTGTAAACAACCTTTGAATCAGTTGTTGCAACGGCAAAAATGGTCTGATGAACCATTTCGCGAAGCATTTTCTGGCTGATAACAACAGGAAAACCGCCCTTAACCGTGGGAAGCTCAGGGTATTCATCACTTGACATACCCATAATTTCGTATTTGATTTCACCGCTTCTTATAACAGCAAGGTTTCTGTCATCAGCCTCAAATTTAATCTGGTTATTGGGAATTCTTCTGAGAATTTCACAAAGAACGCGGGCGTTGAGAATAATGCTGCCTGCTTCTTCAACGTTTGCGTTGATGGAGGTATTGATTCCTATTTCCAAATCGTATCCTGTTAAAATGAGCTCATTTCCCAAAGCCTTGATATGTATACCTTCAAGAGCCGGGATTGAGGTTTTGGTAGAAACAGCTCTCTGAACATTCTGGCAGGCAAGAGAGAGCAGGTTGGTATCACATTGGAATTTCATAAAATCTCCTCCGTATGAAATAAATTATAATTATATATTTAGTAGTAGTATTAGGGCTTGTCAAAGCTGTGCAAAACCCCGATAAGCGTTGTAGGTCAACAGAAAAACGAAAAATTTGAAGTTTAAAAAAATGTTTAAAAAATCTTAAAAATTATGACAGATAATTAACGATGTCAAAGTTGTCAAAACCTGTCAGTTAATTGTGTAAAAAATTGTGGAAAACTAAATTTCACTTCTGCCTTCAATTGCTCTTGTGAGAGTTACTTCATCAGCATATTCAAGGTCGGCACCAACGGGCACACCGTAGGCAAGTCTGGTCACTTTGATGCCCAAGGGCTTAATAAGGCGCGAAATATACATTGCTGTGGCTTCACCCTCAACGGTGGGGTTGGTTGCCATAATAATTTCTTTAATGTTTTCATCATTCAAACGGGAAATAAGGTGTTTAACGGTGATATCATCAGGTCCGATATTGTTCATGGGTGAAATTGCACCGTGAAGAACGTGATAAAGACCGTTATATTCCCTCGTGCGCTCAAATGCCATAACATCCTTTGTATTTTCAACAACACAAATAACGGAATTATCGCGCTTTTCATCGTTGCAGATGTAGCATCTGTCGGAATCTGTTAAATCACAACATACTTCGCAACGGTGAATTTTTTCGTGAGCGTTGGTGATGGTGTCGGTAAAATATTTAATCTGGGCATCATTCATATTAAGAATATGAAAAGCCAGCTTCTGAGCGCTTTTGTTGCCAATGCCCGGCAAACGCTCAAAAAGTTCAATAAGCCTTGCAAGAGGCGCAGCGGAATTAGCCATCAGAAAAGACCGGGGATTGAAAGACCGCCTTTTGCTCTTTCAATGCCCTGCTCCATAGCATCGTTGGCTTTTTTAATGCTTTCGTTAAGTGCGGCAATAAGCATATCCTCAAGCATTTCAATGTCTTCGGGGTCAACGATGTCGGGCTGCATTTTGATTGAACGAACCTCGTGTGAGCCGCTGACGGTAACCTCAACAGCTCCGCCGCCTGCAGTTGCGGTAAATTCAGAATTTTCTACCTCTGCCTGTGCATTCTGCATATCTTCCTGCATCTGCTGAATTCTTTTCATCATATTGCCCTGATTCTGGGCGCCGGGGATTCTTGCTTTCATAATTATATTCCTTTCAAAGTTAATTATTTATTTTTCCTATAAGCTCTGCCAAGGGGTCGCGGGCCTTTTGTGCGGTTTCGGGGCTTCTGTAAATACCCAGACGGTATTTTCTGCCCGTAACCTTCATAACGGCCTCTCTCAGAGCGGCTGCGTGAATGCCTGTTTTAATAAACTGCGGGAAAGTGGGGTTATCACATTTGATAAGAAGGTGGTCACCCCTGATAAAAGCAGATGAACCTGTTAAAATTCCCGTAAGGGGGCGGTCTGTCTGCTGAATTTCCTGAATAACATCGCCCCAGGATGTGAAAGGTGAATCTACGCCTGCATCGTTGTTTTGCACAGGAGGAGGGGCAGGTTGTTCATAACTTTCTTCTTCAGGGGGAGATTGAAGAGGAGTAGCCTCCTGTTTTTCTTCTTTAACAACAGGAGCGGCTTCTTTTTTAACAGTTTCAATTTTAACGCCGTTTTTCATCATTTCTTCAAGGCGTTCAATTCGCTGAACAAGAGCTGAATTATCGTCGGAAAGCTCGGGTGAGCAAAGGCGAACAACGGTCATTTCGGTTTCAATGCGCTTGTTGATGCTGTTTTTCAGAGCAATCAGTCCGCTTTCAATAACACCGAGGCAATATAAAATATTCTGCAGGGTGAACTTTTCAGCCTGCTCTTTATACTGAGCCATATCCTTATCAATGCAGATAATAAGGCTTTCGGGATTTTTAACCGTTTTGATAATCATAAGATTTCTGAAATGATTAAGCATCTCGGTGCAGAGGCGCTCCATATCGCAGGAGTTGTTATGGAGAGTGTTAATCAAATCAAATGCCGAAGAAACGTCTCTTTCTCTCACAGCGTTAACCAAAGAAAAAAGATAATCCTTCTGGGCAAGCCCTGCCGCTGCAGAAACGATGTCGGGGGTGATTTTTTCACCTGAGCCCGAGCAACGGTCAAGAAGTGAAAGAGCGTCGCGCAATGCACCGTCGGCAATGCGTGCAATGAGAAACGCGGCGTCTTCGGTCAAATCAATATTTTCCTGCTCAGCCACATACATAACTCTTTTGGCAATAGCCTCGGGAGTGATGCGGTGAAAGTCAAAGCGCTGGCACCTTGAAAGTATGGTTGAGGGAATTTTGTGAACCTCAGTTGTTGCAAGCACAAATTTTACATGCTCGGGCGGCTCTTCAAGGGTTTTTAGCAAAGCGTTGAATGCGCCTGTTGAGAGCATATGAACTTCGTCGATGATATAAACTCTGTATCTTGCGTTAACGGGAGTGAAGTTGGATTCTTCAATAATATCGCGGATATTGTCAACACCGTTGTTGCTGGCGGCATCAAGCTCAATAACATCAAGGATTGTGCCGTCATCAATTCCGCGGCAAACCTCGCATTCGTTGCATGGGTTGCCGTCAACAGGGTGAAGACAGTTGACCGCTTTGGCAAAAATTTTGGCGCAGGTGGTCTTACCTGTTCCGCGGGAGCCAGTGAACAAGTATGCGTGAGAAACCTTGCCCGAAACAATTTCATTGGCAAGGGTAGAGGTTATATGCTCCTGCCCTGCAACGTCTGCAAAGCAACGGGGCCTCCATTTTCTGTAAAGCACCTGATACAAAAAATCACCTTTTAAATAAAAATAGTGAAGCATTACCTTTATCATATGGCATGCAGGCGGGCTGTGGCGCACAGTGCTGACCGCTTAATGCTGCTCGGTTCCCCGCCTGACATGGTTCACGGCGCCCCATCGCACAGGACCTACACGCCACATGACAAAAGTAACGCTCCACATTCAATTACCAATCAATTATAATATATTTTGTGGCTATAATCAAGAGGTAATTCAACAAATTTTTAAAAAGATAATAATAAATTGAAAAAGCAGACACATTGTGCCTGCCCTGTATTTGTTGCCCTAATCTAAAAACAGAAAATAAACTCTGTTTTCGTTTTCAGAAAGCAAAACCATCCAATGTTTATTTTCTTCTTCAAGAAGCTTTTGTGAAAAGTAATAGTCATTGTTTTTTATGAATGAAACAAACTCGGTATCTGCAAAGCTCATTATATTTTCGACGGAAAAAGGATAATGAGTATCGGGAAATTCTTTTGAAATAAGCTGCCAATCATCAAAAGAATTTTTTAATTCATTATAATATTTTTGTGTAACGACCATATTGCCTGATAAATTATATCCTTGAAGAACACCGATTAAAAATTCGGTTGGAGTAAAGAAAGCGTCGATTTCTAAAATCTCAGAGGATTTAAAAATATTAATGTGTTCGGCATATTTTTCAAATTCTTCAATGTTTGTTATTGCTATTGGTTTACCTATCAACCCATCTGTTTCTTCATTAGCTTTTTCAACGGAACTGATAAACCACCAAGGAAAAATGACATTCCAAAACAAAACTAAAGATGCGATAACACAAATAATTATAATCAGAGCTTTTTTACCCGAAGATTCTTTTTTCTTCATTTTTTATTCCTTTCCCACCATTGTTGCAAATTTGTAGGAAGTGAATTTTGAAAGGGCACAGAAAAATGCGGTCAACAAAACGTTTGGAAGAGCCAATAAGCAAAGAACGGCAAGAGCTTCAAAAAAATCAGTTGTATTGATATTTGTAAATTCTGCAGCAATTTCCGCAAGGTTGATTTCATAGTGGAAAATTGCCCATATATCGGCAATAACTGTAATGCTGAGTGTGGCAAGCCAAGAGCAGTTTGAAAAAGCTTTTTTACTTTTATAAAATCTTACAAAATACCAGTTTGCCAATGAGAGCATAAAGCCCGTTGCGGGAATAACAAGAGCAAATGCCCAATTATTGTTTTCTATATCATAATAAGTTGTTGCTGCTTCAAAATAAACTCCGATTGTGATGAGGGCAAAAGAAACAAACAACAGAACTGATTGAAGAATTGATGCTTTCCAGCCGTTGATGCTTTTCAGCTTTTTGGGTACAGCGGAAGTAGAAACAACCTCAGTAGGGGTTTTCATATCTTCATAAAGCTCTTTACACTCAGCGCAGCTTTCAAGGTGCTCCTTCACAAGTGCGGCACTTTCTTCACTGCAGCAATCATCAATATAAAGGGGAATCAAGTCTTTTATAACATTGCATTTCATATTATTTTATCCTCTCTGACAGTTTTTGTTTTGCGCGGTAAAATGTGACCCTTGCCCAGCTTTCGCTTTTACCGAAAAGTGAACTGATTTCTTTGAAAGAAAATCCGCCGAAAACGCTGAGCATAAAAACCTCTTTATAAGGTTCTTCCAGCTGGTGCAGGCAAGCGAGAGCTTCCCGGGAAATCTCTTTTTGAATAAAAGCGTCTTCCACATTTTCATCAGATAAATCATTTTCGTAAGAATTACGCTTTTTGTTTTCGTTATAAACAGCGAAGTATGTGTTTTTTGCAATCTGACAAAGCCAGACGGAAGCCTTTTCTTTATCGCGCAAAGAGGAATAGTTCATATACGCCCTGAAAAAGGTTTCCTGGGTCAGCTCCTCTGCAAGGGAAGAATCCCTTGTTAGCTTCATTAAATATTTAAAAATAAATTCGCGGTTGTCAATGAAAAGCTTTTCAAAATCGGTCACATTTTCACCACCTTTCAACTATTAGATAAGAAAAAATCAAAAACGTTACAAAATTATAACATATTTTTATAAAAATAAAAACAGGTGGCATTTCTGCCACCCGTAATTTTAAAATCAATATGCGAACTTAACGTTCTGCTTCCAGCTTGCATCGATGAAGATTTCAGCGTTGTTAACAATGGGAGCCATTGCGCAAACGCCGTCAACAAGAACAGGCTCATTAACGTCAAACTCTGTGAGGAGGTTTTTGTCGTTGATTGTTGCTGTAAGTGTTGCGCCGGGATATGTAATATCAAACTGCTTTGCTGTGAAGGGCTTAATATCATCAGATGTGATATCAAGAACATCCATACATGAGAAGTGATGCTTGGGTTTTGCATCAAGGCTGTGGATAACTTCCTGCTTGAGAACAAGTGTTACCTTGTAGCCGCCTGCAACCTTTTCGCATTTTGCGCTCTTAACGCCTTCGGGAGAAAGAGTACTCATCTTGGGGTTGCCGTCGATGGGAAGAATGTCGTTGAGAGGCTTGGATTCATTCTCCTGCTTTCTCTCGTTGTAGCCTTCGCCCTGACCGTTTTTAACAGTGAAAGTTTTCTTTGTGGGGTAGTCGTTGGGAAGAAGACCGTTAGCTACTTCAACAGCAACGTTGGGAAGGCTTGACTTTGTAATTTTTGAAGTTGTACCCTGGAGGATATTGAGCTTCATTGTGCCCTTATAAGCCTTGGTGTTGTTAGCTGCTGTGTTGTAGTAAGCAACGATTTTTGCAATGTCGTTGCCAACGGGAGCGCCTGCTGCATCTTCTTTGTTGTCAGCGGGAGCGTCTGCATCGGGAGTTGTTGTGTCAGCTGCTGAATCATCAGCGGGAGCGTCTGCATCGGGAGTTGCTGTTGAATCGTCAACAACGGGAGCGTCAGCTTCGGGAGCTGTTGTGCTGTCGTCAGAGCTTACTGAGCCTGAAATTGTGCCTGCTGAAGCCGCATTCTTTTCAGCGATTTCAAGGTTTGTGTTACAAATCTGGTCAACAACGCTGAAGCTTGTGAGAACAACAGCAACAACGCAAAGAACAGCTGTAACAGCAGAAATGATAGCTTTTACCATTTCGGGATTTGAAGCTTTCTTAGCTTTCTTTTCTTTAGCCATTTTGAATTAACCCCTTTCAGTTAATTAATTTATTGCACATAATATAATAACACATAAAAATGCAAATTTCCACTACAATTTTTAAAATATGTCCGATTTTCGCCAAAAATAAAGCTCCCCTCAGCGGAGAGCCTTAAAAATTATGAAAAAAGTCTTTCAAGGGGGTTATAGCCCAGACCGAAATATTTAAAAATCCAGATAATGGGGTTGAATCTGAACAGAAGAACGTCAATAACGCTCACAAGTCCGCGCAGGAAGGCAGGCAGGTCGTGAGTTTCGGGAACATCAACCTCTTCATATTCGTTGCCTTCAACGTTGATAACGAAGGGCTGGGAATAGCAGATTCCGTTTTCACCGGTGATATAAAATCTGACGAAAAGGTAAGGGTCATCAAGCAAATCGTTGCGGTGAAGGTCAAGGGTTGCCTTGCCGTTTGCTATATCCTCGCGCAGAATAACATTGCCGTTTGAAACCCAGGTAATCTGATTGAAATTTTCACCCTCAACATAAATTGAATCGTTTTCGTTATCAACAGTTACTTTTGTAACGTTTGGTGTGTTGTCAAGAAGAAAGAGCTTTTCGTCATAAACCTTCTGCTCAACAAAGCCGGGGATTTCAGCCATTCCGTTGAGTTCATAGCCGTTGGAATAATGTGAAACAGAGAAGAACTGACCCTTTTCAAGGCTTTCGCGGAAATCTTCCATTGTGAAGTTTTCCATCCAGGTCATTGTGTAAGCATCATTAACTGCATCCCAGTTGTGAGAGTCGGCAAAGGTGTTGCACCAGGGCACAACGCCGTTGGGGATTGTGCGCTGAAGAATCTGGTCATAGAGAATTCTGTCGCATCGGGTGTGGGCATCGGTTGCGCTGTTGATACCCATACCGAGGGCAGAGCCTGCGTTGTCAATGAAAAGGCGGGCAAACTTGTCGGGATAATAAGCATCCATAATCTTGCCTGTGTGGTTAACTGTGTCTTTGTCGGGGTAAACAAACTCACCGATGTGAGAAAGGAATGTGATGCCGCCGTCTTTTTTAACCTCTTCGGCAGGAGTTTCATAGTCACCGTAAACACCTGCAAGACCCTGACCGTAGGTGGAAAAATACCCTGTCAGGTGGCAGTCGGAAACGGGAGTTGCCATATTGAGCTCGTTGCCCAAAGGCACGTCGAGCATACCGTTTGTGTGAGTTCTTCTGTCAGAAGCGGCAGTGCCTGTGAGGTAGCCCTGATATTCTTCATCAGTGAGGGGAATAATATCCGCCATTTTTGTGCGCTCTTTTTTGATAAAGCGCATAAGGGGAACAACCTGCGGTGCAACATTCCAGCCAAGGTTGTTTGTGCCGTGGTCGGTGATTGCAACAATGTCGTAGTTAAGGTCATAATGCTCCTGAATAGCTTCGTGAATTGTGAGAAATCCGTCAGAAGCAGTGGTGTGGCAATGAAGCTGAGTTTTGTACTGACCCCATGCTTCCCAATCAATGTCTTTGTAAGGGTTTTCAATGGTGTAATCCCTTTGGTCGGCAGGAATGGAGTAAGTCATATCAAAAAAAGCAAGGTTTGCGTCGGTAGAGTCAACCGCCGCGTAGGAAGGAACAATTCCTGCAACGAAAAGAAAAAGAGCAAGAAAGGCCGCTAACATTCTTTTGAAAAATTTACTCATAAACTCAGATCCTTTCGGAAAAATTTACAATTTCAGTTTAGCACAAAGAAATTTTAGTGTCAACAAAATAAAAGGCGAATTTAAGTTGACAACAAACAAAGCATTTGATAAAATAATGCGGAAGAAAAAAGAATATCCGCCTTATTTAAAAGATATGCCTCCTTAGTTAAATGGATATAATAAACCCCTCCTAAGGGTTAGTTGTGGGTTCGATTCCCGCAGGGGGTGCCAGATGCGGCGAGACAAGCTCGCCTAAAAGAAGAAAGAATAAAGAATAAATAAGAAATAAAATGTTTCCGTTTTCGGTGCTGCTTCTGTATTATTCTTTATTCTTTATTATTTTTTCTTTATTCTTTAAAAAGGAGAATAACGATATGCAGAAAGATAATCCCTTATTAGATAAATCCTTGTTGTTCGCCGCAAGAATAGTAAAACTCAATAAATACCTTACCAAAGAGAAAAAAGAAACAGTTATCGCTAAGCAGATTATCCGCAGTGCGACATCAATAGGTGCAAATGCCAACGAAGCGATTTACGGTCAGAGCAAGGCTGATTTTATAGCAAAGCTGCAGATTTCTCTGAAAGAAACCGCTGAGACAGAATATTGGTTAAGACTTTTGATTTTATCTGAATACATAACCGATAAGGAAGGTAATTCTTTGCTTGATGACTGCCTTGAAATTAAAAGAATACTCATTTCTACACTGAAAACTGCAAAAGAAAACAAATAAAAAAGAGCCGAAAAACCTTTATTTTACAAGGGTTTGCGGCTTTTTTATTTTTGTGCATTTTAAAGCCTTCATAAAACTATCCTTGCTAATAAAAAGGTGATTGCAATGCTGTTATTTCGTTCTCTGTTCATAGATTTATATAGTATTAAAAACATCAGAAAGTCAGTTGGTTGAAAATTCAGACGGTGTTGTGATATAATGTGTTGTGTAAATAAGAATTTGTGGAGGTAATTATGAAATTCAAAAAACAAATTTCATTCCTTCTTTGTGCTGTTATGGTATTTTCATCCGCCACATTCCCGTCATATGCTTTAAACTCAACAAACGGGAGAACGCCTGCAATAATAAACACAGCGGAAGAAATCACGGGCATAGTTATCAATTACTTTGCAAAATTAATCAACAATATCAAAGGCACAGATGAAACCGCTATACCCTCTGCAACGGTAAATCCTCATTCGTGGATTGAATATAGCGGCGAACCGATTGATAATCCCGAACAGACATTGAATGCAGAAACCTGGGTTGCAAATGAAATTGCTTTTGAGAGTGAAAAATCATATACCAACCCTTTTAACGATGTTGATGTTGAGCTTCATCTTTTCGGTAACGGCAGACTTTATATTATTCCTGCTTTCTGGGACGGCGGCAATGTCTGGAAAATTCGTTTTGTCTGTCCGTCAGCAGGTACCTGGTTTTTCAGAACAGTCTGTACAGATGAAAGTAATTCTTCGCTTAACGGAAGAACAGGTATGGTTATCTGCACCGAATACAGCGGTGAACACGATATTTATAAACACGGTTTTATCACAACAAATGCAGGTGAAAAATATTTCACTTATGATGACGGAACACCGTTTTTCTGGCTTGGCGATACACATTGGAGCCTCGGTGATGAAACGGTTGATATGGTTAAAACAATATGCGAAAAACGTATTTCACAAGGATTTACTGTATATCAGAGTGAACCTATCGGAGCAAAGTTTGATTTCACAAACGGCATAACCGAAGACGATATGGCAGGTCTTGCCGACTATGATGAAAAGTTCCGCATTATTGCAGAAAACGGTCTTGTTCACGCAAATGCACAGTTTTTCTTCTCATATTTTATTGAGCCCCTGATTTCAAACAACGGCGGCTTCAACGGTAATGAGCCGTCTGATTCAGCAAAAGCTTATCTTGAAAAAGTCAGCCGTTTCTGGGTTGCAAGATACGGCGCTTATCCTGTTGTCTGGACACTCGGTCAGGAGGTTGACAACGATTTCTATTGGAGTGAAACGAATCATCCGAAATGGGGATTGGATAACAACCCTTACAAGCTTGTTGCGGAATATATTGCAAAACACGATACATATGACCATCCGCTTTCTGCTCATATGGAAAATGTTGGTGCTACATCGGTTTACGGCAACGGCGAAGGAGCAACGGATAAGTGCAAGGTTTATTTTAAAGATGCAATGCCTTCCTGCTTCAGAGATATAAAATCACACAATTTTTATGCCGTTCAATGGCACACCGACAAAACCGAGCAAAGCGATTTTCGTATAGAAAAAGACTGCTGGTATAACTCGCAGGGCAAGCCTGCAATCAATTATGAAGGTCAGTATTGCTATCTCTGGACAAAAAACTTCGGTTCAAGAATGCAAGGCTGGTCAGCATATCTTAACGGTATGTACGGCTACGGTTGGGGCGGTCACGATACATGGAGCTACCTCAACGTTTATGACGAAGAAAACGACAGCTCTGACGGTGTTGACACAATAACAAGCGAAGAAAAAATCAACGCAACGTGGCAGGATGCGCTTGAATATGAGAGCTCATATCAGGTGGGATATATGCGTGATTTCCTTGAAAGCACCGAGTGGTATAATCTTATTCCGAGATTTGACAACAAGGAATATTTCGTTCCTGCAAACAATGTTTATTATGCTTATGCAGGCAATGAAGATAACACCGAAATTGTTATTTATTTCTATTCATTCACCGATGAATCCGTTGCACAGAAAGCAAACACAAAGTTTTACGGCGGAATAAAAACAGGCACAATCGGAAGCCTTGTTCCGGGCGGAAGTTATACCTGCCAATGGTTTGACCCCATCAGCGGAGAATACTCCGAAGAATACGAATTTACTGCTACAAGATTTGGCACATATTATATAGGTGACAGACCGCAGACAACCGATATGGTTATGTGTATAAACTTAAAGTCTCCCGACAGCAGGGAGATATTTTAGCGGGAAATATATTTTATTGACTTTTTTATTTGTTTTTAATAAAATCAAATAAAACAACCGAGGAGGAAAAAATATGCATTCACTTCTTATAAAAATAGTTGCAGGCTTTCTTGCTTCAATTTTTGCGCTTTTCAACATTTCTGCCGATATTCCGGGTTTTTCGGATGATAAGATAACTGAAACTTCAATTCAGTTTCTTAACGAAGAAGCAGGCTCTGCAGATGCAGTTATAACAATCACAACCACAACAGACGGAGAGTATATGCTTTTCTGGGCAGATGAAAATTCCGATAAGCTTACATACTCTCTCGGAAATACCGAAATTGAATATTCCGAGTTTGCTGTTATTGAAACTTATTTCGGCAAAGGCAGTCTTGATTTGCCTGATTATACGGCAATCCCCGACGGCGCAGAGAATATTCTTGTAACATTGGATGGCGAAACCCTTGAGGTTATTGACATTCCCGAAGAAAAAACGGCCGACAGAGGAGAGGCGGTTTATTCCTTCGGCTCAATCAGTGACCTCCATTTTAACAGATATGAGCTTGAAGACGGCTCTGATGTTGCACAGTCAACCTTTGCCCGCGCATTGGACTTTTTCTCAACGGCAGATGTTTCTCTTGTTGCAATGCCCGGAGATATTTCATCCGACGGTGAAAAAGAAGCTTTTGAAACCTTCAACCGCATTTCTTCTCAGTATGATTTCCCTGTTTACACAACAACAGGTAACCACGACCTTCACGCAAAATATGAAAAAGAAAACTGGCTTGAGTTTATGAACAGCGGAGCCTACGGTGAAGAAAAGGCAGAGGGGATTTTAAACGTTGCCGAAAACGGAATGGACTTTGTTTATGAAGAAAAAGAGTCGGGTGACATCTTTATCTTCCTTAATCAGACCTCAAACAATTACGGCCTTTTGTGGAACGCTTTGCTCACAGATGCTCAGCTTGATTGGCTTGAAGCACAGCTTAAAGCCAACAGCGGCAAAACGGTGTATCTTTTCTTCCACACATTCCTCAATTCAGCAAAGAATAACCCATTTATGGGCACGGGCAATCTTCAGAATAAACTTGGCTGGAGTTACCCTCTTTTTTATACTCAGGGTGCAAGTGATGAGGTCAGACTGAGAAACCTTCTCAGAGAATATGATAACGTTTTCTTCTTCAACGGTCATTCTCACTGGGCATACCATATGCAGAGCATGAACCCTGAGCTTAACATTTCCAAAAACGGTGAGGACGGTGCAACTTTTGTTCACGTTTCTTCTGTTTCATCTCCGCGTATCACCGGGGATTATCAGATTTTGTGGAGCGGGACTGACCCCGAAATGAGTGAGGGTTACCTTATTGAGGTTTATGAAGATTCAGTTCTTCTTATGGGTGTTGATTTTGTTAACGGAAAAATTCTTGCTTATGCAACGTATGAAGCAACAAAATAAACAAGCGACGGAAAAGGAGTTTTGACAAATGAAATTTATGTCGTTTAATATTCAGCACGCAACGGACTATATCCGCCAGGTGATTGACCTTGATTATTTTGCAAAGGAGCTTTGCCGTCTTAACCCCGATTTTCTCGGCCTCAACGAGGTTATGAATGAGGGCGACGACGAGGAATACACCGACCAGGTTGCATTCTTCAAAAAAGAGCTTGGGTGGAACGGATTTTTCGGTCTGGGTGCGCTCATTGACGGCAACAACCCCTTCGGCAATGCAATTCTCACAAAGCACCCTATCAAGGCGGTTGAAAACTTACCGATTCCGGACCCCGAGGACAAAAGTGAGGATGCATATTATGAATCCCGCTGTGTTATCCGCGCAGTGGTTGAGGTTGACGGTGTTGACGTTTGCTGGCTCGTGTGCCATATGGGTCTTGCAAAGCTTGAAAGAGTTAACGCGGTGGAAGTTATTTGCCGGCTGATTGACGAAACGGAGTTGCCGGTTATTCTTATGGGTGACTTCAATGTTGAGCCCGACGGCGAGGTGCTCAACCCCATCCGCGAAAGACTCCTTGATACTGCAGATATTTCCGACAGCGCAAAGGAATGCACCTTCCCTTCTGACAAGCCCTTCAAAAAGATTGATTATATTTTTTACCGCGGTCTTGAATGCGAAAGCGCCGAAACTCTTCACGATGTGATTGCAGACCATCTGCCCGTGGTTGCAGAATTCAGAGCAATTAAATAAGCAAAAAGGAAATCTCGGTGAAAAACACCGAGATTTTTGTTATATATAGAGAATGAAGAACATCGTTGCGGCGTAAACCCCACAAAGCAGGAGAAGAATTTTGTCGTGAAGCAAAACCTCAACGGGGTCACCGTCAGAGTCACCCTCAACAGTCATGCTGTATTTTAATGTGATGAGCATAACCAAAGGCACGGTGAAAATGAGGTAACGGTTATTATAAAATTCTATGGTGGCATTGTCCATACTCCACAAAGCGTAAAAAACATTTGTGAGAGTGAGGCACATAGTCATACTTTTATTAAGAAAATCCATAGAATAGGCTTTAAGAACTTTTCTTGTTTCACCATTGCCAAGCTGCTTAAGTTCATTTCGTCTCTTGCCGAGAGAAAAATAGAAGGCAACGGCAATTACGATAAGACAAAGCCATTTTGAAACCACTGTGTCGATAATAATTGCACCGTAAAGAAGACGGATTAAATATCCTGAAGAAAGAATGGTGATGTCGGCAATGGGAACGTTTTTGAGACCGAAGCTGTATGCCAGATTGAGCACAAAATAAAGAAGCAGCAACAGCGACGAAGTCAGATTAAAGGTAAAATAATTGCAGAAACAAGCGATTGCGAAAAGCACTGCAGCAAGTATCCATGCACTTTTAACAGAAATTTTGCCGGCGGCAATGGGTCTGTTGCATTTGGTGGGGTGCTTGCTGTCTTTTTCTCTGTCGCGGATATCGTTGATGATATAAACAACTGATGAAATCAAGCAAAAAGAAACGAAAGCAAGTGAGGCAGAAAAAAGCTTTTCGGTGTCGAAAAGCTGCCCGCTACAAGCCAAAACTGCCAAAACAAGCAGGTTTTTTATGTAGTGTCTAATCCGCATCAGCTTCAGATAGTTTTTCATTTAAACATCTCCTTGGAGATAAATCACATCTTATATCAATTCTTTCGCGAGGGATTTGATTTGCTCTATGTTCTCTTCCTTGACGGCGGAATGGATGGTTACTGTTGTGTCGGTGTAGGTTAAGTCTTTGCTGCCCTCAAGCATTCTTTTGATAAGCTTTGCGCAAAGAGGCGCCCAGGTGCCGTTTTCAATGATGCCGACGGTTCTGTTTTTGTAGCCTCTTTCTTTAAGCTCGTTTATGAATATTCTCATAAAGGGGAATATTTCACTGTTATAAGTGGTGGTTGCAAGAACAATTTTACCGTAGCGGAAAGCGTCCTCAACAGCCTCTGCCATATCACAGCGGGCAAGGTCGTTGACAGCAACCTTGGGGCAACCGTTTTCCTTGAGCTCTTTTTCAAGAAGCTCAACAGCTTTTTTGGTGTTGCCGTAAACGGATGTGTAACAAATCACAACACCGTCGCTTTCAACGCCGTAGCTTGACCAGGTGTTATATAAGTCAAGATAATAGCTGAGGTTTTCTTCAAGCATCGGTCCGTGAAGAGGATAAATTGCTTTAATGTCAAGACCGGCAGCTTTCTTGAGCACAGCCTGCACCTGAGGGCCGTATTTTCCCACGATGCCGAAGTAGTAGCGTCTTGCTTCGCAGGCCCAGTCTTCGGCCGCATCAAGTGCGCCGAATTTTCCGAAGCCGTCGGCAGAGAAAAGCACCTTATCCTTGCTGTCGTAGGTCATAATAACCTCGGGCCAATGAACCATGGGCGCCGTGCAGAAGGTGAGAGTGCGTCCGCCAAGGTCAAGGCTGTCGCCGTCGGCAACTACAATGCGTCTGTCGGCAAAATCCGTGCCGAAAAATTTTGTCATCATACCGAAAGCCTTTTGAGTGGCAACAACCACGGCTTCGGGATATTCGTTCATAAATTCCTCAACGTTTGCGGAATGGTCAGGCTCCATGTGCTGAACAACGAGATAATCGGGAGCCTTGCCGTTTAAAGCATCTTTGATATTGTTAAGCCATTCATCTCTGAAGTTTTTGTCTACGGAATCCATAACCGCAACTTTTTCACCCTCAACGATGTAAGAGTTATAAGCCATCCCGTTGGGCACAATGTATTGACCCTCAAAAAGGTCAACCTCGTGGTCGTTGACGCCTACATACTTAATTGTTTCACTAATCATTTTTATCATCCTATCCTAACAAGTAATCGAAAATTATCATAACGCAGAAGCCGGCGAGTAAGGAATAAGTTGCCCCTCTTTCACTTCCGTGCGCATGGGTTTCGGGAATCATCTCATCGCTGATAACATAAAGCATCGTTCCTCCTGCAAAAGCAAGGGCAAAGGGTAAAATTGCGGTGGATATGCTTACGGCAAAAAAGCCGAGCAAGGTTCCCACAACTTCAACAATGCCGGTAACAACTGCAATCAGAAAGGTCCTGCCGGGCTTCATTCCCGTGGCAAGCATCGGGCCTATAATAACCATACCTTCGGGGATGTTCTGCAAAGCGATGCCGCCGGCTATGGTCAGCGCTTCGGTTGTGTCGCCTGTGCCGAATCCGACTCCTGCAGCGATACCCTCAGGCAGGTTGTGAATTGCAATGGCAATCACAAACAAAAGAACCTTGTCAAGCTGTTGCTGCTTTTCGGGGTGTTGCTCGCCGTCAACACCTGTGAGCCGGTGAAGATGGGGGGTGAGGCGGTCGATAAGGTTAACGCAGAGCGCACCGCAGAAAACCCCTGTAACGGTAACAAGCAAAGAAAACCTTCCGCCGTAATCAAGAGAAGGAAGAATAAGCCCTATTACTGCGGCGGCAAGCATAACACCTGCGGCAAATGAAAGCACTATGTCACTGAATTTGTGGCTGATTTTTTTGAAAATAAAGCCAAAAACGGCGCCAATGACAGAAGCTCCGCCAACGCCGAGAGCGGTGAGAAGAACAATCTTCATAAAACCGACCTTCTTTCTGTGTGATAATTCAAAAGAAGACACCGCAATTATAACAGAAAAAATTGCTTGTGTCCATATATATTCATATTTTGATAAAGTGTAAATATGTGGATAATTTCTTTAATGAAAACATTTCCCTTGACGGAATATTGTAATTGTAGTAAAATAACTCCGTATTGTATATTTTTTCGGAGGTCAGTTATGTTTTTTGAAGAATTAAAAAATTACGACAGCGAAGTTTATGCTTTTTGTGAAGAAGAGCTTTCTCGTCAGCGCAACAACATTGAGCTTATTGCGTCTGAAAACATTGTTTCAAAGGCTGTTCTTCTTGCCGCAGGCGGAGTTCTCACCAACAAATATGCAGAGGGTTACCCTGCAAAGAGATATTACGGCGGCTGTCAGCATGTTGACGGCGTTGAAGAAATTGCAAGAGAAAGAGCAAAGAAGATTTTTGGCGCCGAGCATGCAAACGTTCAGCCTCACAGCGGTGCAAATGCAAACCTTGCCGCATTTTTTGCCGTGCTCACTCTCGGTGATACAGTGCTTTCAATGAGCCTTGCCGACGGCGGTCATCTTTCACACGGCTCACCTGTTAATATTTCGGGCAAATACTTCAATATTGTTCCCTACGGTGTTGACGAAAACACAGGCAAAATCGACTATGAAAAGGTGAGAGCACTTGCTCTTGAATGCAAGCCTAAGCTCATTCTTGCAGGCGCATCTGCTTACCCCAGAACAATCGACTTTGCCGAGTTCAGAAAAATCGCCGACGAGGTTGGCGCATACTTTATGGTGGATATGGCACACATTGCAGGTCTTGTTGCTGCAGGCCTTCACCCCAACCCCGTACCCTATGCTGATATTGTGACCACCACAACCCACAAAACCCTCCGCGGACCCAGAGGCGGCCTTATCCTTTGCAAGGAAGAGCTTGCAAAAGCAATCGACAAGGCAATCTTCCCCGGCACACAGGGCGGTCCTCTTATGCATATCATTGCAGCAAAGGCCGTTGCTTTTGGTGAAGCACTTGCTCCCGAGTTCAAGGAGTATCAGACACAGATTGTCAAGAACGCTGCCGCACTTGCAGATTGCCTTAAAAAAGAAGGCTTCAATATGGTTTCTGACGGTACAGACAACCACCTTATGCTTCTTGACCTCAGAAATATGGGCATCACAGGCAAGGAATTCCAGCACAGACTTGATGAGGTTCACATCACAGTCAACAAAAATGCAATTCCAAACGACCCTGAAAGTCCCTTTGTTACAAGCGGTGTGAGAGTCGGCACACCGGCCGTTACCTCAAGAGGCTTCAAAGAGAGTGAAATGGCTCTTATTGCAGGCTGGATGAAAAAGACAGCTACCGACTTTGAAGCAACAAAAGAGCAGGTTGCAAAAGAGGTTGTTGAGCTTTGCAAAAAGTTCCCTCTTTATGAAGACTGATAATTAAAAAATTAACCGTAACCACCAGCTCGGTGGTTACGGTTTTTTGCTTTAATCCAAAAGATAATTAACGGTTTTGAGTTCTTTGCCGTTTTTAATGTAAATTCTGGGAACTCTTCTTGCGATTCGGCAAGGGAGCTCGTAGTTGAAGCTGTGGGCGGCATTTGAAACCTCTTCCATTGTGAGCCCGTTACCGACAAGGGTAACCTCATCGCCAACTTTAACATCGGGAATATGGGTCACATCTATCATAAACTGGTCCATACAAACTCTGCCGATGATGGGCGCGGGCTTGCCGTTGATCATAACCTTGCCGATGTTTGAAAGGGAGCGGGGGTAACCGTCGGCATATCCAACGGGAACGGTGGCAACAACGGTTTCTTTTTTGGTGATATAAGTTCCGCCGTAGCTGACTTCACGGCCGGCTTCAAGAGTTTTGACGTGAGAAATTTCTGCAATCCATTTCATTGCGGGCAAAACGCCAAGCTTTGATTTGTCCAGATCTTCGCTGGGGTACATTCCGTAAATAACAATCCCTGCTCTCACAAGGTCGTAATGGTCGTCAAAATTCATAACACCTGCGGAGTTGTTGGTGTGCTTGATTTGAGGGTCAATTCCTCTTGCGCTGAGCATTTCAACAAATTTGCCGAACTTTTCTTTTTGTCTGAGAGTTTTTGTCAAATCCTTTTCATCTGCTGTTGCAAAGTGAGTGAAAACACCCTCGGCCGCAATGCCGGGCAGCTTTGCAATTTCCTTGCAGATGTCAGCGTCAGCCTGTGTCACCTGAAAACCGATTCTGCTCATGCCGGTGTCAACAGCTATGTGATAAAGGGCGGTTTTGCCTTGGCGCACTGCTTCGTCAGAAAGGCTTTTAGCATCTTCAAGGCTGAAAATTGAGGGGCGGATGTCATATTTGACAAGCAGGTCGGAGTAGTACGGCTCAACCCTGCCGAGAACGAGAATGGGGGTGGTAAACCCGGCCTTTCTCAGCTCAATTGCCTCTTCAATCACGGCAACGCCGAAAAAAGCGCAGTCATGCTCAATTTCTTTTGCAACCTCAACCACGCCGTGTCCGTAAGCATCGGCTTTGATAACACCCAGCAGACGGGCGTCACCGATTTTTGATTTGATAGCTTCAATATTATGTTTTATTCTGTCAAGGTCAATAACAACCGCTGTGCGATGGTTAGCCATCATTTCACCTCTTAAAACTTACTGGATATATTTTAATACGAATGAGCTTATTTGTAAAGCAAAATTTGTCAAAAATCAGCCCATTAACGGGTGCTCTGCAAAGGTAAATGCAAAAATGTTTATAACTGCGGTTGCTCCCGCATAAAAAACGGCAAGAGAATACGCTGTTTTTGAAGCTTTGTTCTGAGGCACAGAAGAAATCAGCACCACCAGAGCGGTGACAATAAGCATATTTGTCATAAAATAAACCCTCTGCCCCGAAGCAAATATTGAGGAAGAAAATCCCATCATCATTGCACAGCCGAAGCCTGCGGCAAGGCACAGCAGAACGGGAAAGCCAACCGACGGAGCTTTAATTGCCAGATAAACGGAGAGTGAAATTATAACAGCAAGCACGGCAAAGCCGAACGCAACGAGGGTGATTGCTTCCGGTGAAAGCTCACCCTTGATAAAATCGCGGCGCATCACCATGTGGGCAAGACCTTTGCCCCAAGCACAGCAAGCGGCGTTGACGGCAACCAAAGCAAAAATAACGAAGCCGTTTAGCGCCAAAAGAAATTTTTTGGCAATCGGCTTGTTTTTTGAAAAAGAATAAATCATTGCGCTCATAAGTGCCGTGAGCACGACAATCAACACAACCGATAAATAAAAGCTGTTTGCAAAAAACACGGAAATTCCGCAGAAAAGCTTGTCAAACAATCCCATTTCTTCAAAGCGTTTAAAATTTTCTGCCTCGTTTTCAACTCTGTTTGCCATTCCGGGGGAGGTGAAAAGGTGGGTTGTCAGCCCCACGGAGATGATTAAATCAAGAAGAAAAACAGGCTTGAAAGACAGCCTCTTGATTTTTATGAAAGTCAGGAAAAAAATTACAAGGCAAAGGCAACACACTGTACCCTGCTCCTGAGAGCAGGCGGCAATGCAACCCAAAACGGAAAAAATCATTGCGGGCAGTGATAGACGGTTTTCATAAAGATAAATAACAAAAGGCAATGAAACTGCGCAAAGCCCTGCAAAGGGAAAAAGATAGGTGATGCACCCTGCAAACCAGAAAACCGACGGATTAAGGCAGGATATCATCATCATAAAAAATCCGAGAACACAGAAAAGCTGACGCTGATTTTTTGTAAATCCGCCGTTAAAGTAAGAGCTTATTCTGTTCCAGAAGCAGGCAACAAAAACAAGGAGCATGCTTGTAAAAAGCTTCCACCAGATGATATTGTGGCGGCAGAAAAACATAACAAGAAATTCGTTGATTGTTCTGCCCGAAATGTTGTTGTAGCGTTCGGTCAGAAAGCCTTCGTAGGTGAAGTCGGGCGCAAGGGCAATCCCCAAAAAATTGCCGTCATCCATTTTCATAAAAAATCTTGTAAAAATCAGCATAAAGGCGGTTATGCCCACGCCGAAAAACACAAGAGTCATATTGTTTTTTATTGCTTTTTTCATCGGCTCGCCTCCGTAATCACAAAGGGTTTCTGCTCGCTTCCGTTGCCCCACACGGCAACGGCTTTGTCTGTTTTGAGATACACTGCGGGGCAAACACCGGTCACGCCGTCAAATGCAGAGGCTTTGTAAAATCCGCCTGCTGCGGTAACGGTGGCAACGCTTGTGCGGTTGGCGGCAATGGGGGATGACGTCCAATACCACACACCCTTGCCGGAAGTAAAAATATAGCTTGACTCGTCTTTGAGCAGGGCGCTTCTTGTTGCGGTTTTAACCCGAAGCTCCTTTGGCACAAGAGAAGAAATCTGATTTTTTGAAAGAAGAAAAACGCCGTTTTCATCTATGGAGTTTTTCTCTTCGGGAGTGAAATTGTCACTGCATAAAAAGCCCTTTTCATCGGCGTATGCGTTTTTGCCGTTCAGAACAAAGTCCTTTGCGGGGGCGGAAGAAACGTATTTCACCGTGTCACCGCTGTTGAGCCAAAGGCGGAGTGTAGAGCTTTCAAAGTCAGACGAGCCGAGGGCCATGGTGTCGCTGTCGCCGTCACCCGCCGCATCAAATGCTTTGAAGTCAATGATGTGCTTCGTCTGCAAAAGGGGACGGCCGTCCTCAATGTCAATGACGAGCCATATGATGGGCTCGCCAAGGTGCTTGCCGAATACAACGCAGTCACCCTTTTTGAGGCTGACCTCTTTTTCTTCCTCTGCGGTGTAAGAAATTGCCGTGTCTTTCAAAAGGACAGCGTTTGCCAAATCCTTGCCAAAAAACAGGCAAAGAACAAAAATCATCGCTATTAAAATTGGAATAATGACAAATCGTTTTTTCATAAGAGTTCCTCCGATGGCTTTATTTTAGCATTATAAAAAAACAAAGTAAAGAACCCATAAAGAAAGAATTAAAAATTTATTGAAAATCGTGACTGTTTCTGTTAAACTGAATGAAGTTAAACAGGCGGTGATATTATGAAAAAATCAAAATATGTTGACCCTATGATTGGTACTGTAGGTGACGAGCAGAGTGAAAGTTCTCACGGTGGCGGCAAAACTCATCCCGGTGCTTGTGTGCCCGGGGGAATGGTGCAGCTTTCACCCGACACGGTGACGGGCGGCGACAACGGCACAGGCTACAACTATTGCAACAACACAATTGAGGGCTTCAGCTTTAACCATATGAGCGGAATCGGCTGGTACGGTGACCTCGGCAACATTCAGATTATGCCCGTTGTGGGTGATACGGACTTGCGCTCGGGCAGTAACGAGGAGGTTCCTTTTACCAAGGGAACAGAGGGCTGGAAATCTCAGTTTTCTCACGATGAAGAAATTGCCACAGCAGGCTATTATTCGGTAAAGCTTCAGAAATATAACATTTTTGCCGAGGCAACCGTTGCTCAGCACACGGGTATGCTTCGCTTCACTTACCCCGAAGGTGCCGATGCAAGAGCGATTTTCAATTTTTCCCGAAGAATCGGCGGTAAAGCAGATTTTGAAAAAATAGAAATCATCAATGACCGCAGAATTGAAGGCACAATCATCTGCACCCCCGCAGGCGGCGGCTTCGGCAGAGGTCACGGAGGAATTTTTTATAATCTCCATTTCGTGTGTGAATTTTCTCACCCTGCCGAAAAATTTCAGTTCTTTTCAAATGAAGAACTGCAGTCTCCGGACCTCACATATTTTGAGCACGAGGATGTGGGCTTGATTGCCCGTTTCGGCAAAAATCTCAGCGAGCCCGTTAAAATCAAATGCTCAATTTCTTACGCTGACCTTGAAGGCGCCAAAAACAATTTCGGTGAATTTGACGGCTTTGATTTTGACAAAATGAAAGCGGAGGCAGAAAACCGCTGGGAAAATGTTTTTGACTGTGTGGATGTTGAGGGCAGCAATGAAACAGATTTAAATATTTTCTACACCTGCCTTTATCACACTCTTCTTGACCCTCACGAGGCGGCAGATGTTGACGGCAGATTTGCACTGAACAACAAAATTGTTAAAGCCGAAAACTATACTCACCGCACTCTTTTCAGCGGATGGGACGTTTACCGCAGTGAGTTCCCCTTGCTTTCACTCATCCGCCCCGATATGGTGCGCGACGAGGTCTGCTCACTTTTGAGAATAGCTGAAGAAAACAATTCATCCTTCCCTCGTTGGGAGCTTATGAACATTGACGCCGGCTGTATGGTTGGCGACCCCGGACTGATTGTGGTTGCCGACGCATTCGTTAAAGGAATAAAGACTTATGACGACGAAAAGGCTTATGAAATTGCGAAGGCATCAAGCCTTGTGAAGGATGAGCTTTTCGGCAAAAAATTCAATTCAATCCGTCCTCATTGCGAGCAATATAAAAAGGACGCTTTTTCACCAAAAAAAATCAGCGACACTTTGGAATATCTTCTTGCGGATTACACAATGTCGCGCTTTGCAAAGGCAATGGGCAAAACAGAGGATGCCGAATATTTTGAAAAAAGGGCAAAACGCTACGGCGAAAACTTCAAGCCCCTTCTCCGCTTTATGGCGCCGAGAAAAGAGAACGGCAAATTTATGTTTATCTACGGCAAATATGACGACAATTGCTGTGTTGAAAGCAATATTTTCCAGCAGTCCTGGTTTGTGCCTTATGATATAAAAGGTCTGAGCCGTCTTATGGGTGAAAAGAGAACAGTTAAGCTTCTTGAAAAATTCTTCAAAAAAGCAAAGCTTGAGGCTTTGTGGAGTGATGACTACAACCACTCAAACGAGCCTTGCCACAATATTACCCATTATTTCAGTATGCTTGGCCTTCCTCACCGCACACAGTATTGGACAAGACGAGTGCAGAAGGAATCCTACCGCACAGGCGCATTTGGTTTTTGCGGTAATGAGGATGTGGGTCAGCTTTCGGCCTGGTATGTGCTGTCGGCATTAGGCTTTGCTCAGCTTTGTCCCGGATATGACGCTTATTTTATCAACACACCTCTTTTCAAAAAAGCAACAGTTAGGCTCAACGCAGAATATCATTCCTGTGCTGTGGCAGACACATTGAAAATCTGCTGTGACAAAGACCCCCTTGAATATCCTTACATAAAGAAGGTTGTTTTCAACGGTGAAGAAATAAAAACAGCATACCTGACCTACGGAAATCTTACCGCAGGCGGCACGCTGAATTTTGAGCTTTCAAAAGAGCCTTGCGAAACAGCACTTACCCAAGTGCCCGAAAACTTCTTTTAAAAGGAGCGATTCTGATGTTTGACGAAAAAAGATTTAAAAAGGTTTATTCCCAAGGAATGGGAACAACAGAAATCTGGGTTGACAAAGAAACAGGAGTGAATTACCTGTTTCACCAAAGCGGATACGCAGGCGGACTTACCGTTTTGCTTGGCAAAGACGGAAAGCCGGTTGTGACACCTGTAACAGAATAAACAAATTTATTGGGGTGGTCAGATGTACCGTGAATTGCTTGAAAAGCTGATTGCAGGTCATAACTGGGCAAAGGTGCAAGGCCCTTGCTCCGAAAAAGAAGTTGCTGAAGCTGAAAAATATGTTGGTTTTGATTTTCCCGATGAATTGAAAAACTTGCTCACAGAAATAAACGGCGACCGTTGGTTTTTACTTTCGGTAGATGAGATTGTCAGCAATGTTAAAACCAACCGAGAAATATTTCCTGAATATCTTGAAAAGGAAGAATTTGAAGAAAAGATCAACAGGTATATTTTCTTTGCAACAAACGGTTGTGGCGATTATTATTGCTACCGCGTTTTTCCAAACGGAAAAACTGATGACAGCGCAATTTATATTTGGGAACACGAGCTCTTTGAAACCCGAATGGTTGCCAAAGACATTGAAGATTTGATAATAAAATATTATAACAGTGAGATATAACAAAAACGCCTCGGAAAACCGAGGCGTTAATTTTAGCTTAAATCAAATTATGCAAGCTCTGCGAAGTATTTGATTGTGCGAACCATCTGGCTTGTGTAGCTGTTTTCGTTGTCGTACCAAGAAACAACCTGTACCTGATATGTGTCATCGTCAATCTTAGCAACCATTGTCTGTGTTGCATCGAAGAGTGAGCCGTAACGCATGCCGATTACGTCTGAAGAAACGATCTGCTCTTCGTTGTAGCCGAATGAATCGTTAGCAGCAGCCTTCATAGCAGCGTTGATGCCGTCAACTGTGATGTCCTTACCCTTAACAACAGCAACAAGGATTGTTGTTGAACCTGTGGGAGTGGGAACACGCTGAGCAGAACCGATGAGTTTGCCGTTGAGCTCGGGGATAACAAGGCCGATAGCCTTAGCAGCACCTGTTGAGTTGGGAACGATGTTTGCTGCGCCGGCGCGTGCACGACGAAGGTCACCCTTTCTGTGAGGACCGTCAAGGATCATCTGGTCGCCTGTGTAAGCGTGAACAGTTGTCATGATACCGCTCTGAACGGGAGCATAATCGTTGAGAGCCTTAGCCATGGGAGCAAGGCAGTTTGTTGTGCAAGATGCAGCAGAGATGATGTTATCATCAGCTGTAAGTGTGTTTTCGTTAACTGAGTAAACGATTGTGGGAAGGTCGTTACCTGCGGGAGCAGAAATAACAACTTTCTTAGCGCCTGCATCGATGTGTGCCTGAGCCTTTGCCTTTGAGCAATAGAAGCCTGTGCACTCAAGAACTACGTCAACACCGATTTCACCCCAGGGGAGTTCAGCAGCGTTAGCCATAGCGTAGATTTTAAGAGTTTTGCCGTCAACTGTGATTGTGCCTGCTTCGTCATCAGCAGAAACAGTGTGAAGGTTTTCACCGATTGTTCCGCAATAACCGCCCTGAGCTGTGTCATACTTGAGAAGAGCAGCGAGCATTGAGGGCTTTGTGAGGTCGTTGATAGCAACAACATCATAACCTTCTGCGCCGAACATCTGACGGAAAGCAAGACGACCGATGCGGCCGAAACCGTTAATAGCAACTTTTACTGACATTTGAATTACCTCCAAATATTTTAATTTTAAAATTAACCTTGTCTATTCTATATCTTTTTTTATATTTTTGCAAGTGAATTTGTTAATTTTTTAACCGTTAACGAAATATTTTGTTATCTTTTACAAAAAAACCGTCGGAAGCAAGAATTTTGCTACATTATTACCAATATTTTTGACCCTTTTGTTGAAAAAAATACCTCTTGCCGTTATAATATTCCGAAAGGCGGTGATGAAATGGCAAGAAGAATTGAATATATTATCGGGGATGATTACCACGGTGAGCGTGTTATCCGTTATCTCAGAGGGGAGGCAAAGCTTTCGGCAAAGCTTGTGCGCACTCTTAAAAATTACCCCGACGGCATCACTCTCAACGGTGAGCATATCCGCACGGTTGACCTGCTTCACAAGGGTGACGTTCTTGCCGTTAACATTCCCCACTTTGACGGCGATATTGAGCCGGTGGAAATGGATATTGACATCGTGTATGAAGACGATGACATTGTGATTATCAATAAAAACCCCTTTCTTGCAATGCACCCCACTCACAATCATCAGGGTGACACCCTTGCAAACGCGTTGGTGCACCATCTGATTAAAGAAGGCAAGCCCACGGTTTTCAGGGCGGTGGGCAGGCTTGACAAGGGCACTTCGGGGCTTGTGGTGTGCGCTCTCAACAGCTACAGCGCCGACAGAATTTCCGCTTTCAGCGAAAAAGAATATCTTGCCGTGGTCAACGGCAGAACCGATGGCGGCACGGTGGATGCGCCGATTGTCCGACCTGACCCGATGAAAACAATCCGTGCCGTGGGCGAGGGCGGAGCCCCTGCGGTGACCCATTTTGAAAAAATCAAGGGTAATGAAAAAATGACCCTTGTACGGGTGCTTCCCGAAACGGGGCGCACTCATCAGATAAGAGTGCATATGGCTCACATCGGAATGCCCATTGTGGGTGACAGCCTTTACGGTGAGGACGAAAGAGGGCTGGGGCATCAGCTTCTTCACCGCTCAAAGCTTTCATTCCGCCACCCTGTAACAGGAGAAATGATGACGTTCACGGCACCGATGCCTCCCGATATGCAATCGGTTGCAGATGACGTGTAATTAAGGCGAATGGATATAAAAAGTCACAAAAAGCCGAAAATCAGCGAAGAACGGCTTTGGGCTCCGTCAGCTTCTCAAGCAAGTTGACAAAGGGCAACCATATAACCGTGCACAAAATGTTAAAAACAGTGTGAACAAAGGCAATGCCCCACCCGTCAATTTTCATTGTGTCCACGGCATCAAGAGAAAAGGCGGACTTTATTAAATAAAACGCTGTCAGAACAGCAACGGTTCCGCCGATATTGAAATAAAGATGAATTCGTGCGGCACATTTTGCTTCTTTGCTTGTGCCCACGGAAGAAATCAGTGCCGTAACACAGGTGCCGATATTCTGCCCCATTATAATCGGCACGGCAGCGCCGAAGGTGATTGCGCCCGTGGCGGAAAGCGCCTGCAGTATCCCCACCGAAGCGGAGGAGGATTGGATAATGGCTGTTATAAGCGTTCCTGCCAGAACACCGAGAATCGGGTTGGTAAAAAGGGTGAGAATATTGGTAAAGGCAGGCACATCCCTGAGCCCGGCAACCGAGTCGGACATAGCATCCATACCTGTCATAAGAGTAGCAAAGCCAAGAAGCACAAGCCCCGTGTCCTTGTGCTTTTCGTTTTTGATAAAAAGATACAGCACAATACCCACCGCCGCCGTAACAGGCACAAAGCCTGACGGCTTAAAAAGCTGAACATACCATTCGTCTCCCGCAAGACCCGTAAGGCCGAGAATCCACGAGGTTACCGTTGTGCCGATGTTTGCCCCCATAATTATTCTGATTGCCCGGCGTAATGAGAGGATTCCTGAGTTAACAAGACCCACAACCATAACCGTGGTGGCGGAGGAGGATTGGATTATTGCCGTGACCGCAATGCCGAGAAAAAAGCCTTTCACGGCAGAGGATGTCATATTTGACAAAACCGAGGCAAGCTCACTTTCTGCCTTTTTTTCCAAAGCTCCGCCCATCAGCTGAATTCCGAAAAGAAAAAACGAAAGTCCGCCGAGAAAATTAAGTAAATCGAAAATATCCATTGCAATCCCCCTGAAACAGTCTTAATTATTTTATGCAATCTGTGGGGAATAAATGTATCGGGCAAATGAAAAAGCACACTCGCGAAGAGTGTGCTTTAATTTTATTCTGCCTGCTTGCCGGGGGCACCGCAGCATTTTTTATATTTCTTTCCGCTTCCGCAGGGGCAGGGGTCGTTGGGGCCGACTTTTTTGCCCTTTCTCACGGTTCTGCCTTTTTCACTTCCGTCGGAGGAGCCGCTTTCACTTGTGATTTTGGCGGTTTGCTTTCTTTCGGTTTCTTCTTTGGATTTAATCACAACGGTGAGCATCTGCTTAACTGTATCTTCACGGATGTTAGTGCTCATTTCGTCAAACAAATCGGAGCCCTGAACACGGTAAGCAACAACGGGCTGCTGCTGACCGTAGGCACGAAGGCCGATACCTCTGCGAAGCTCATCCATATCGTCGATGTGATCCATCCACTTTGTGTCAACGTTGCGAAGAAGAATCATTCTTTCAAGAGCGCGCATTGTTTCTTCACCGAGGATTTCCTCTCTCTTTTCATAAAGAGCGTGGCCTCTTTCAAGAAGCATTTCTTTGGCATCGGCTCTGTTTACCTTGTCACCTGCAAAGTCGTCATCGGTAACAAGCCAGCCCTTGAACTTGGCGCGGAGACCGGGAACGTTCCACTCGCTTTCGGGAAGCGCGGAGGGGCAGTAGAAATCAACCGCTTCGTTTACGCAGTCTTCAAGCATACGCAAAATTGCGGGCTTGAGTTCTTCACCGTTGAGCACTCTGTTACGCTGGTCATAAATGAGCTCGCGCTGACGGTTCATAACATCGTCATACTGGAGAGTGTTTTTACGGATGGCAAAGTTCTGACCCTCCTTCTTGCGCTGGGCGCTTTCGATTGACTTTGAAACCATTTTGGATTCAATGGGCATATCCTCGGGGGTGTTGAGGGCGCTCATCATATTTGAAAGTCTTTCGCCGCCGAAAAGGCGCATAAGGTCGTCTTCAAGTGAAAGGTAAAAGCGGCTGGCGCCGGGGTCGCCCTGACGGCCTGCACGGCCGCGGAGCTGGTTATCAATTCGGCGTGAGTCGTGACGCTCTGTGCCGATGATGAAAAGACCGCCTGCTTCACGAACCTTGTCAGCTTCGTCTTTGATTGAGTCTTTATATTTCTTTTCAAGAGCCTGATACTGTGCTCTTGCTTCAATAATCTCTTCGTTGTCGGTGTCAGCAAAGCCTGTTGCCTCAACAATGAGCTCTTCAGGGTATTCCATTCTTCTCATTTCGGCCTTTGCCAGATATTCGGAGTTACCGCCGAGCATAATGTCGGTTCCTCGTCCTGCCATATTGGTGGCGATTGTAACAGCACCGAACTTACCTGCCTGAGCAACAATTTCAGCTTCTTTGTCGTGGAACTTGGCGTTGAGCACCTCGTGTCTGATGCCGTTGCGCTTAAGAATTTTGCTGAGCTCTTCTGATTTTTCGATGGAAATTGTACCAACAAGAACGGGCTGACCTTTTTCGTGGCAGATTTTAATCTGCTCAACAATTGCGTCAAACTTTGCCTTTTCGGTTTTGTAAACGGTGTCGGGGTCGTCCTGACGGATCATAGGTCTGTTGGTGGGAATTTCAACAACATCAAGAGCATAGATTTCGTTGAACTCCTGGCTTTCGGTCATGGCGGTACCTGTCATACCGGAAAGCTTTTTATAAAGGCGGAAGTAGTTCTGGAAGGTGATTGTTGCAAGAGTTTTGCTTTCGTTTTCAACCTTTACGCCTTCCTTGGCTTCTAATGCCTGATGAAGACCTTCGTTGTATCTTCTGCCAAGCATAATACGGCCTGTGAATTCGTCAACGATGAGAACCTGACCGTCTTTAACAACATAGTCGATGTCTCTTTTCATAACGCCGATTGCCTTGATTGCCTGGTTGATGTGGTGGGCAATGGTCATGTTTTCGGCATCCATAAGATTTTCGAGGCCAAAATATTTTTCTGCCTTGGCAATACCTGATTTGGTCAGGGTTGCGGTGCGTGCCTTTTCGTCAACAACATAGTCGCCGTCTGCAACGTCTTCAACCTCCATTTTGCTTTCGGCTTCTTTAACCTTGGACATTGTAAGGCTTTTTACAAAGCTGTTGGCAAGGGAATAAAGCTCTGTGGACTGCTCGCCGCGGCCGGAAATGATAAGGGGAGTTCTTGCTTCGTCGATGAGGATTGAGTCAACCTCGTCCACAACGGCAAAAGCGTGGCCGCGCTGAACCTTGTTTTCTTTGTAGGGCACCATATTGTCACGAAGATAGTCAAAGCCCATTTCGTTGTTTGTGCCGTAAGTGATGTCGGCATTATATGCTGCCTGACGCTCTTCGTTGGTAAGGCCGTGAACAATAAGACCTACCGAAAGACCCATAAAGCGGTAGAGCTTGCCCATCCACTCGGAGTCACGGCGGGCAAGGTAATCATTGACGGTAACAATGTGAACACCGTCACCTGTGAGGGCGTTGAGGTAAGCGGGGAGGGTAGCAACAAGAGTTTTACCTTCACCTGTTCTCATCTCTGCAATTCTGCCCTGGTGGAGAATGATGCCGCCGATAATCTGCACGGGGAAGTGCTTCATACCAAGCACACGCCACGAAGCCTCACGGCAGGCGGCAAAAGCCTCGGGAAGAATATCATCAAGGGTTTCACCGTTAGCAAGTCTTTCTTTGAATTCGGGGGTTTTTGCCTGAAGCTCCTTATCGGTGAGCTTTGCAAAGCTCTCTTCAAGGGCAAGAACCTTATCTTTAATCGGGTTTACTCTCTTGACTTCTCTTTTTGAGTAATCACCGAAAAGCAATTTTAACAATCCCATTTTATCACCTCAGAAAAATTCTGCATATTTAAGTTGGCGGCAGTCGAGCCCTGTACGCCTAAAATTTAAATCTTTCGGCGTAGCAAGCTGTTTTATCGTCTTGAAATACGCCAGTATATCGGCGACTCAAAACATCTTGCTACACCAAAATCTTTACAATTTTAGGTGCTTTGCAGTTTTGTAAGACAAAAATTTTCGTTATGACAAGGAAAAGGCTTGCAGTAATACTTTCGTATTGCAAAAGTCTTTGACGATGGCAGAGCGGAAATTTGTCTTCCAAAACCGTGCAGTGCTCGACTGCCGCCAACTTAATCAGTTTATTATACCACACAAATAACATAAGCACAACAAGAAATTTGTAAATTTTCTGTGTATTGAAAAAAGAAAAAAACTATGGTAAAATGGCAAAAACCGCAGAGAGGAAGAATGTTATGGCTAAAAGAAAAGATTATATATCCTGGGACGAATATTTTATGGGAATTGCTTTGCTTGCCGCAAAGAGAAGCAAGGACCCGAGCACACAGGTTGGCGCCTGCATTGTTAACGAAAACAAAAAAATTATGTCGATGGGCTATAACGGCTTCCCCATTGGCTGTGATGATGATGACTTCCCCTGGGACAGAGAGGGCGACAGCACTTATGACACAAAATATCCTTATGTTTGCCACGCTGAATTAAACGCAATTCTCAACAACAAGGGCGGCAGCCTTGAGGGATGTTCAATTTATGTTGCGCTTTTTCCCTGTTGCGAATGTGCAAAGGCAATTATTCAAAGCGGTATCAAAAAGGTGCTTTATATTTCTGACAAATATGCTGATTCCGATTCAACAAGAGCTTCCAAAAGAATGATGGATGCCGCAGGAGTTGAATACAAAAAAATTGAAATCAACCACGGCTCAATCGTGATTGACTTCGACGAAAATCTGGTATAAAACGAAGAAACGACCCTCCGAGGAGGGTCGTTAATTTTTTAAAAAACAATGCCGAAAATGTATTTTTTCAAAAGTCTGATAACAATAGCCTGAAGCCTCTGGATAAACAAGCGGATGTCACCTGCAAGGTCAAGCTGTTCATCATCTGCGTCTGCGGTGGTGATGGGCTTTACTGTTTCGGTGCCGTTATCGTTTTTATATTCCATAAACTGGGGATAGTTCTTATCAGAGTTAATGGTGAAGGTTCCCTTTGATCTGAGAAGCTTGTAGATAAACAGGTCAAAAACCTTGGGGAAGTTGTCGTGAGCAAGGTCTTTCACAAACCAGACTGTGTCACGGTAAGAAACGCCTGAAACATCAATAGTTTTGTCGGGGGAGATGTATTTGGTTACGCCTCTTGCAGCGGCATCTTCCATATATGCTTCACCAAAGGATGTGCCCAGAGGTGCGGCAATTGTGCCGGGCACCTGAGTGGTTACCGAAACTGTGTCGTCAGCCTGAACCATGGGGTTTTCCATAATGGGAAGAAGCTGAGTGCCGTATTTGGCAATGGTGTAAACATCAACACCGTCAGCTCTCATATCGGCATAAATCTCATCGAGCTTGAGACGGACATTTTCGTGGTAGTTGTCGGTTTTTTTGATAATGCCTGCAAACTTTTCTGTGAATTCATCTCCGTAATAAGCTGTTTCGTAGACGAAGTTCTTGGCTTTTTCGTAAGCGTCGGCAGAAAGCATTGCCCAGAAGCCGGGGCAGGTTGCATAAGTTTCTCTAAGGATTGCGGGTGAACAGTAGTTGATAGCATCGGAAGCCTTGCTGTTGGTGAAATCAAAGCCGCCGGTTTTGTTGAGAACGTCAACAAGAAGCTTCAGTGTCTGGTCCTCTTCAGTGTCTGCAATGTAGTTTTCGGAAATATAATCAATAGATTCCTGAGTTACTACAATCTCACCTGTGAAAATGCAGTCCAGCTTGTCGGTGCCGTACATAATGGGGTTGTAAAGCACAACGTCTTCAATGTCACTCCAGCCGTATTTTGCAAAATAAGCGGAAACAACGTTTGCGCCGTAGCAACGGGCAAGGATTTTAACCTTTGAGTGACCGGTAACGCTTTTTACTGTTTTGATATATTCACGAAGGTCGTCAGCTGTTTCAAACGGGTCAACACGGCAGTCGTAGATATAGTAATATTTGTAGATTTCGGCACTTGCCTGCTCGTAGGTTGTAACGGTTTTGGAAGGCTTGTGGTTGTCTTTAACTGCACTTTTTGACCACTGGAATTCGGGTGCAATACCTGAATTGTTGGTGATGTTGCCGTTCATATCAAGAGCATAATCTTTATACTCTTCTGCAAAAATTTCTGCAAGCTTCTGCTCCATTCCGGAGTAACCGATGACCGGGCTCATAAGATAAAGGCCTGCCACTTCGGTTGTGTAGGTTTCAAGCTCCTTGCCGGTGATGTAAGGAATCTGGTGGTTTGAGTTGCTCGCGGGCTTGCTCTTGTCGGGCAGAATGGGTGTCTTACCGCGGACATAGATAATGGGTACATTGTCGCATGTGCAGGCTGTTGCCGCACTTACTGCGGGAAGCAGACTGACACAAAGAATAACTACAGTCAGAATTATAGAAATGACTTTTTTCATCAATTTATCCTCCTTGAAGTTGAATTTGGCGATATTCACCTATTATTAATCATAGGAATTTTATCATACAGAATAATTAAAGTCAACAAAATATACAAATTGTTAACAATTATTTCGTTTTGAATTTTTTGCCAACAGGTTGTAGAAGAAAAAGCTTTGTGATATAATCGAAGTCAGGAAAATAAACAGGAGGAGTACAAATGAAAATCAAAGAGCTTGTTTCAATTCTTGAGGGAGAGGTTGTTTTCGGCGAAGAATTTGTTGAAAACGAAGTGTTTGCTGCTTGCGGAAGTGATATGATGAGCGACGTGCTTGCTTTTGTTAAGGAGCAGGCTGTTATGCTCACAGGCCTTGTTAACCCTCAGGTGGTGCGCACCGCAGAAATGATGGATATGAAATGCATCGTTTTTGTCAGAGGTAAGCGCCCTGACCAAAGCATGATTGACCTTGCGGAAGAAAGAGAGATTGTGCTCGTGTGCACAAAGCTGGAAATGTTCAGCTCCTGCGGAAAGCTTTATGAAAACGGATTGAGAGGAGCCAGCGGAAAATAATGGAAAATATCAAGCTTCATTATGATGTTGACAGCAACGATTTTTCCTGCGCCGGTGAGGCTTCGGGCAAAATCAAAAAAACGCTCAAGGATCTTGGCTTTGATTCTGCACTTATCAGAAATGTTGCCATTGCCGTTTATGAGGGCGAGATAAATATGGTTATCCACGCCGAAGGCGGAGTGATTGACGCTGAAATCAGCCCGGAAAAAGTGACTGTTGTGCTCAAGGATAAGGGCCCCGGAATTCCCGACATTGAGCAGGCTATGACCGAAGGCTTTTCAACCGCGCCCGAAAATGTGAGAGCCCTGGGCTTCGGCGCAGGTATGGGTCTGCCCAACATCAAAAAATATTCAGACACAATGCACATCGATACGGTTATCGGTGTGGGAACAACTATTACTCTTACTTTTAACATTTAACTCCTGACAAGGGGGAGACTTTATGAAAGAAAATCTTTTTCATTCCGTGCGAATGGACAGAGACAAGTGTGTGGGATGCATGAACTGCATCAAGCATTGCCCCACGGAGGCAATCCGTGTGCGTAACGGCAAGGCAAACATCATCAAAGAAAAGTGTATTGACTGCGGCAAGTGTATCGCGGTCTGCCCTCACCACGCAAAATTTGCTCAGAGAGAATCTCTTGAAAACGTAAAAAATTTCAAATACAAAATCGCGTTGCCTGCCCCGTCGCTTTACGGTCAGTTCAACAACCTTGACGATGTGAATTATGTTCTCAGCGGTCTCAAGCAGCTTGGCTTTGACGAGGTGTTTGAGGTGTCAAAGGCTGCCGAAGTGGTTTCTCACGCAACAAGACAAAAGCTTAAAGAAAACAAAACGGGCAAGCCGTTGATTTCTTCTGCCTGCCCCGCTGTGGTGAGGCTGATAACCGTTTCTTACCCCACGCTTATTCCTCAGCTTCTTGATATGAATGCGCCGATGGAAATTGCGGCAATTATGGCAAGAAAAGAAGCCATAGAAAAAACAGGGCTCAAAAACGAAGAAATCGGAGTTTTCTTTATCACACCGTGCCCTGCAAAAATCACGGCAATCAGAAAGCCGCTGACTCTTGACAAGCCCGTTATCGACGGTGCCGTTGCAATCAAGGATATTTACCCTGTCCTTGTGCACGAAATGGGCAGACTCAGCAAGGATGAAAATCTCCTTGAGGATTTGCAGCAGTCGGGAAAAATCGGCGTCAGCTGGTCAACCTCGGGCGGTGAAAGCGCAGCCCTTCTTTGCGACAATTATCTTGCTGCCGACGGTATAGAAAATGTTAAAACAATTCTTGACGAGGTGGAAGACGGCAAGCTTGACAGCATGGAGTTTATCGAGCTCAATTCCTGCACCTGTGGCTGTGTGGGCGGAAGCCTTACCGCAGAAAACCCGTTCATTGCCAAAAGACGGTTGCAGATGCTGAGAAAATATCTGCCCGTTTCCTGCATAAAATACACCGATGAGGAGCCGGAAACCGACAAGCTGGATTGGGAAAAGGCACCTCAGGCAAACAATATTATGCGCCTTGCCGACAACATTTTTGACGCTATGCGCATTATGGGTGAAATCAACGACCTTGAAGCAAAGCTGCCCAAGCTTGACTGCGGCACCTGCGGTGCACCGTCGTGCAAAGCCCTTGCAGAAGACATTGTCAGAGGCTTTGCCAGCATCCATGACTGTATGTTCCTGACACGAAATCAATATGCGGAATCTGATGAGCCGCAGGCAGAAATGCTCAGAGAAATTCTGCCCGCATCTTTCAGAAGGCACGAGGAGGAATAACAATGCTTACGGTAAAAGACCTTCAGCAAAAAGGGAATATGAAAATTCTTTGCCCCGACGAATTGCCCGACAGAGAAATTACGGGTTGCTACTGCGGTGACCTGCTCAGCTGGGTTATGTCAAGAGCAAGTGAGGGTGACGCTTGGCTGACCGTTATGGGCAACATCAACGCCGTTGGTGTGGCTGTGCTTGCCGATTGCGCCTGCATTGTGCTCACAGAAAACGCCGCCTTTGACGACAATGCTCTTACCCGCGCAAAGGAAAACGGAGTTGCTGTTTTGCAGACAGAAAAAAACAGCTACGAAACAGCAGTTTTAATTTCAAATTTATTGAAGGATTAAGCTATGTTTTTCAGATACGATTTACATAACCACTCCTGCCTGTCGCCCTGCGGTGATAACGATATGACGCCGTATAATCTGGTGAATATGGCAAAGCTGCTTGACCTTGATGTGATAGCGCTCACCGACCATAACACCTGCCTCAATTGCCCTGCCGCCGTGAAGGTGGGGGAGGAAATCGGTGTTACCGTTGTGCCGGGGATGGAGCTTTGCACTGCCGAGGAAATTCATGTGGTGTGCCTGTTCCCCGACGTTGAAAAAGCTCTTGCTTTTTCGGATTATGTCAGGCAGAATCTGCCCCAAATCAAAAACCGACCCGAAATTTTTGGCGAGCAGAGAATTATGGACGAAAAGGATAATATTATCGGCACCGAGGAGCTGCTGCTGATTGCCGCGAGCAACATCGGCATTTATCAGGTGCCCGCGCTTGTGAAAGAATATGGCGGAGTTGCCTTCCCTGCCCACATTGACAGGGATTCCTATTCTGTGATTTCCAACCTTGGCGGAATTGATTTGTCAATGGGCTTCGGCTGTGCAGAAATTACTGCTGAAGCTGATGTTGAGGAGTATTTTTCAAAATATCCCGACCTGAAAAAAATGAAGCTTGTCACCGACAGTGATGCTCATTATCTCGAAAATATGAATATGAACCCCAAACATCTTGAGCTCGACAGTCTTTCGGCTCAGAGTGTGGTGGAATTTCTAATGTCGCAAGAATAATTTTTGCGGCATTTTTCTTTAATATGTGACAAAATGAGCTAAAAAGTCACCCTTAACCACGATATATTGAGGTTGACACATCACCCCACAAACAAGGTGTAGAATTATTGACAATTTGTGTTATATTTATGCAGAAACCTTGATTTTTTGATATATATATGTTATACTGACTTGAATTGGATTGCTATAATTTTAACAATCAATAAACAACCAGATTTATTTAAGGAGGAGAAAACTTAAATGCTCAAGAAAATCAGCTCAATGCCTTTCAAAGGTACCCCCGAGCAGGAAGCTCAGCTTCAGGCTGTAATCGCAGAGTGTAAGGGTGACAACAGTCTTCTTATGCACGTTATGCAGCAGGCTCAGGGAATTTACGGCTATCTTCCCATCGAAGTTCAGAAGATGATTGCCGACGGTATGGAAGTACCTGTTGAAAAGGTGTACGGAATCTCAACTTTCTATGCACAGTTCGCTTTGTCCCCCAAAGGTCAGTACAACATCTCTGTTTGCCTTGGTACAGCTTGCTATGTTAAAGGCGCTCAGGATTTGATTGATAAGCTTTGCGAAGAGCTCAAAATCGATGCCGGCGAATGCACAGAAGACGGTAAGTTCTCAATCGAAGCCTGCCGTTGTATCGGCGCTTGCGGCCTTGCTCCCGTTCTCACAGTTAACGATGAGGTTTACGGTAAGCTTGTTGCCGACGATATCCCCGGTATCCTTGCTAAATATCAGGCATAATTATGCGTGAATTATCCTTAAACATACTGGATATTTCGCAAAACTCTATATCTGCCAAGGCCTCGGTGGTTGAAATTGAAGTTGAAGAAAATTCAGCCGACAAAACAATGACGGTGAAAATTATCGACAACGGCTGCGGAATGAGCGAAGAAATGCTCGCAAGGGTCAACGACCCCTTCTGCACCACAAGAACAACCCGAAAGGTGGGAATGGGAATTCCCCTTTTTAAAATGGCGGCAGAAATGACAGGCGGTAGCTTTAACATAAGCTCCGTTGTGGGTGAAGGCACAAAGGTGACTGCCATTTTTAAAACAGACAGTATCGACTTTACCCCCCTGGGTGACATTGATTCAACGGTTATCACCCTTGTTACAATGAACACCCACATCGATTTCCTTTATCGCCTGAAAATTGACGGCAGGGAATTCGTTCTTGACACAAAGCAGCTCAAGGGCATTCTGGGAGGAGTTCCTCTCAACGAGCCTGAGGTTGTGATGTGGATGAAAGATTACTTAAAAGAACAAACTCAAATAATCCGCGGAGGTGTTATATAATGAAAACACTTGAAGAATTGTTGGCAATCAAAGCCAAAGCTGAAAAGCAGATGAACGTCAGAGAAGAAGAGGGCGCAGGCATCAGAGTTGTTGTCGGTATGGCTACTTGCGGTATCGCAGCAGGCGCAAGACCTGTTCTTGCAGGCTTCGTTGAAGAAGTTGCAAAGAGAAACCTCAAAGACGTTTCAGTTAACCAGACAGGCTGCATCGGTATGTGCCAGTATGAGCCTATCGTTGAAGTTTTTGAAGAAGGCAAAGAAAAGGTTACTTACATCAAGATGTCACCCGAGAAGGTTGCACGCGTTGTTGCTGACCATATTGTTAACGGCAACCCCGTTGTTGAATACACAGTAGCAACTCTCGACAAATAAGGAGGAAAATTATGTATCGTTCACACGTGCTTGTCTGCGGCGGTACAGGCTGTACATCTTCAAACAGCCTTGCTATCATCGAAGCTCTTGAAAAAGAGCTCGAAGCAAAAGGCCTCACAGACGAAGTAAAAGTTATTAAAACAGGCTGCTTTGGCCTTTGCGCCCTCGGCCCCATTATGGTTGTTTACCCCGAAGGCAGCTTCTACAGCGAAGTTAAGGTTGAAAACATTCCCGAAATCGTTGAAGAGCATCTTCTCAAGGGTCGTATTGTAAAGCATCTTCTTTATGAAGAGACAGCTCAGACCGAAGACATCAAATCAATCAATGAAACAAACTTCTACAAAAAGCAGAAGAGAGTTGCTCTTCGCAACTGTGGTGTTATTGACCCCGAAAATGTTGAAGAGTATATCGCAATGGACGGCTATCAGGCTCTTGCAAAGGCTGTTACCGAGATGACCCCCGAACAGGTTATCGAGGTTGTTAAGGATTCAGGTCTTCGCGGACGCGGCGGCGGCGGATTCCCCACCGGTCTTAAATGGAGCTTCACAGCTAAAAATGCTGCTGACCAGAAATATGTTGTATGTAACGCTGACGAAGGTGACCCCGGTGCATTCATGGACCGTTCAATTCTTGAAGGTGACCCCCACTGCGTAATCGAAGCTATGGCTATCTGCGGTTATGCCACAGGCGCAACCGAGGGCTATGTTTACGTTCGTGCCGAATACCCCATCGCTGTTGCTCGTCTTCAGAAGGCTATTGACGACGCAAGAGAATACGGTCTTCTCGGTAAAGACATCTTCGGCTCAGGCTTTGACTTTGACCTTCACATCCGTCTCGGTGCAGGCGCATTCGTATGCGGTGAAGAAACTGCTCTTATGACATCAATCGAAGGCAACCGCGGTGAGCCCAGACCCAGACCTCCCTATCCCGCAGTTAAGGGTCTTTTTGCAAAGCCCACCACAGAAAATAACGTTGAAACCTTTGCAAACATTCCTCAGATTATTCTCCACGGTGCTGAATACTTCAACACAATGGGCACAGAAAAATCAAAGGGCACAAAGGTATTCGCACTCGGCGGTAAAATCAACAACACAGGTCTTGTTGAAATCCCCATGGGCACAACCCTCCGCGAAGTTATTGAAGACATCGGCGGCGGTATCCCCAACGGCAAAAAATTCAAGGCTGTTCAGACAGGCGGTCCCTCAGGCGGATGTATTCCTGCAAGCCTTATTGATACAGCAATTGACTATGACAACCTCACAGCTCTCGGCTGTATGATCGGTTCAGGCGGACTTATTGTTATGGACGAAGACAACTGTATGGTTGACATCGCTAAGTTCTTCCTTGACTTCACAGTTGATGAATCCTGCGGTAAATGTACTCCCTGCCGTATCGGTACAAAGAGAATGATGGAAATTCTTGAAAAAATCACCGACGGTAACGGTACTCTTGAAGACCTTGACGAGCTTGAAAGCCTCGCAAACTACATCAAAGAGAACTCACTTTGCGGCTTGGGTCAGACTGCTCCCAACCCTGTTCTCGCAACACTTCGCTTCTTCCGTGACGAATACATTGCTCACGTTGTTGACAAGAAGTGCCCCGCAGGCGTATGTAAGAAGCTTATGAGCATCACAATTGATGCAGACAAATGTAAGGGCTGTACTCTTTGCGCAAGAAAGTGTCCTGTTGGCGCTATCAGCGGAACAGTTAAGAATCCTCACGTTATCGACCCCGCAAAATGTATCAAGTGCGGCGTATGTATTGATACATGTAAGTTCGGCGCAATTATCAAAGGTTAAGAAAAGGAGCGTGTCATAATGGAAATGGTAAATATTAAAATTAACGGCATGCCCTTGAGCGTGCCCAACGGCAGCACAATTCTTGAAGCTGCAAGATACGCAGGTATCGACATCCCCACCCTCTGCTATATGAAAGAAATCAACGAAATCGGCGCTTGCCGTATTTGTATGGTAGAAGTTAAGGGCGCAAGAAGCCTTGTTTCTGCTTGCGTTTTCCCCGTTAACGAGGGTATGGAAATTTTCACAAACTCAGAAAGAGTAAGAAAATCAAGAAAAACAACTCTTGAGCTTATCCTTTCAACTCATAACCGTGAGTGCCTCTCATGTGTAAGAAGCGGCAACTGTGAGCTTCAGGCTCTCTGCCTTGAATACGGCGTTGACAAGCCCGGCCGTTTCGACGGTGCTCAGCCCGAATACAACTTCGACGCTTCAATGCCTCACATGGTAAGAGACAACAGCAAGTGCATTCTCTGCCGCCGCTGTGTTGCTGCTTGCGCAAATCAGGCAGTTTCAGTTATCGGCGCAAATGCCCGTGGCTTTGACACTCACATCGGTTCAGCTTTTGAGCTTGATATCAACAACTTTGCTTGTATCGCTTGCGGTCAGTGTATCGTAAACTGCCCCACAGGTGCTCTTTATGAAACAGATGACACAGCAAAGGTTCTTGCAGCTATCAACGACCCCGAAAAGTTCGTTGTTGTTCAGACAGCTCCTGCTGTTCGTGCTGCTCTCGGTGAAGAGTTCGGTTACGAAATCGGCACAGATGTTGAAGGCAAAATGGCTGCAGCTCTCCGTCGCCTTGGCTTTGACAAGGTGTTCGACACCAACTTCTCAGCTGACCTTACAATTATGGAAGAGTCACACGAGCTTGTTGAAAGAGTTAAGAACGGCGGCGTTCTTCCCATGATTACTTCCTGCTCACCCGGTTGGATCAAATACTGTGAGCATTATTATCCCGATCAGCTTGATCACCTTTCAACCTGCAAATCTCCCCAGCAGATGTTCGGCGCAACCATCAAAACCTGGTACGCTCAGAATATGGGCATTGACCCCGCTAACATTTACAGCGTAAGCGTAATGCCCTGTACTGCAAAGAAATTTGAAGTTGGCAGAGATGACCAGAGCGCATCAGGCTTTGCAGATGTTGACGCTTCAATCACAACTCGCGAGCTTGCAAGAATGATTAAGGGCGCAGGCATCAACTTCCGTCTTCTTCCCGAAGAGCAGTTCGACAATCCTCTTGGTGAGGGCACAGGTGCTGCAGTTATCTTCGGCGCAACAGGCGGCGTTATGGAAGCAGCTCTCCGTACAGCAGTTAAGGCACTCACAGGCGAAGAAGCAGCAGACCCCGAATTCACAGAAGTTCGCGGTATGCAGGGTGTTAAAGAAGCAACATATTCTGTTGGCGGTCTTGATATTAAAGTTTGCGTAGCAAGCGGCACAAAGAACGTTAAAGCAGTTATGGAAAAGGTTAAGTCAGGCGAATGTGACTACACATTCATCGAGATTATGGGATGCCCCGGCGGTTGTATCAACGGCGGCGGTCAGCCTCACCAGCCTGCTTCAGTTGTTAACTCTGTTGACATCAAGGCTCTTCGTGCATCAGTTCTTTATAAGAGCGATGCTGCAAAGGATGTTCGTGTTTCACACGAAAACAGCGCAGTTAAGAGAGTTTATGATGAATTCTTCGGTGAACCCGGCAGCCACAAGGCTCACGAAGTTCTCCACACAAGCTATGTAAAGAGAAGCCTTTACAACGACTGATAAAATTACTTACGGCTCAGGTATTAACCTGAGCCGTTTTTTTGTTGCAAACATTTTCAATAAGTGATATGATTTAGTTACTAAAAACTTTTGGAGCGATATTTATGGGAAAAATTGTTGCCATCGGCGGCGGAAGATATGATAACGGAGAAATCACAAATATCATCGGGGACATTGTTTCCCTTTGCGATAAAGAAAATCCTAAAATGCTGTTTTTGCCAACGGCAGGCTATGATGACATTGAAGGTGACCAGTATATGGAGCAGGCGTTCCGTGACAACGGCTGCTCCACCGACAGACTGTTCCTCACAGACAAGACCCTCTCGGAGGAAGATGTTAAAAATGCAATTCTTTCTGCTGACATTATTTATGCCGGCGGCGGAAATCTTGAGTTTTTGATGAACACCTGGAAAGAAACCAAGGCGGACAAATATTTGCTTGAAGCCTATGAAAAGGGAATTATTCTTTCGGGCTACAGCTCAGGTGCTATGTGCTGGTTTGATTCGGGTTATGATGATTGCGGCCCCGACCACAGTTTTGTGTTTATTGAGTGCCTTGGCATTCTGCCCTTCTGCAACTGCCCCCATTTTCAGGGTGGCAACTGGCCAAGCTTCGGTGAAGCAATCAAAACCCGCGACGAATACGGCATTGCCGTGGACAACGGTGCGGCAATTGTTTTTGATGAGGGCAATGTTTACTGTTTAAACGGCAACGAAGACGGCGATGTTTATTTCATAGACAAAAACGATGGCTACAAGCAGATTAACATCACCGAAAATGCAGAAATTGTCAAAAAATTTTTAAAGTAATGCAATAATTTTTTATTCTCAGTCGTGTTATAGGTGAAAGGAGGAATGGTCATGACCGTTTTTATCAGGGGAAAGGACGCTTTCTCATTTGCATTCAAGCAATTTACCGACACCGTTTACCGTGTTGCCTTGCACAACACCGTTAATTCTTCCGACGCGGAGGATGTGGTGCAGGAGGTTTTTGTGAAGCTTCTTGAATCAAACAAGGCTTTCCGTGACGGTGAACACCTTAAAGCATGGCTCATCCGTGTGACCGTGAACCTCTGCCGTGACAAATTAAGAAAGGCTAACCGTGAGACACTTGTTGAAAATGCATTTGCATTTAAAACAACCGAAGACAAGCCCGACGTGATAGAGGCAGTGAAATCGTTGCCCGAAAATTACCGCAACACCATTTACCTCCACTATTACGAGGGATACACCGCAAAAGAAATCGGAAAAATTCTCGATGCCAAAGAAAACACGGTTTTGTCATGGCTCAGCCGCGGACGCGAAGCCCTGCGAAAAGAACTTGACGGAGGTTTTGACGATGAATAAAAAAGATTATATCAGCGCGGTGGATAAAATTGCCGCCCCGAAAGAGCTTCTTGATAAAATTGAAGCCCTTGACCCGCCCGCAAAAAAGAAGGCTCCCGTGTGGAAAACCGTGACAGCGGTTGCCGCCTGCTTTGTGGCTGTGATTTTCCTTTTTTCGGGAATAATGGGTTCAACCCTCAAAGCCGAAAGTGAAGACGGCTTTGATATGATGGCAGACAACGGCGGCTTCAGAAATGAAATGTATGCCGATGATGTTGAGGGAAGTGTAACCCAGGACAGCGCTACAGGAGGCTCTGTTCACACTCAGGTTCAGTCTTCCGCAAATTCCAAACCTACAGGCAACCGCAAAATAGTGAAAACTGCAAACATCGGAATCCGCACCAAGGAATACGATGTGTTTATGACTGCTCTCAATCAGAAGCTTGAGCAGTACGGCGGATACGTGGAGGCTTCGGAGGAATATAACTATTCAACCGCTTCCAACAGAAACGCTAATATGAGAGTGAAGGTTCCTGCAGAAAGCCTTGATAAATTTATTGAAGAGCTTTCGGTAATCGGTACCGTTGTTTCCAAAAGCATCACAAGCAGTGACATAACCGACAGTTATATAAGTGTTGAAAGCAGAATCAAGGCTCTCGAAACAGAAGAAGAAACCTTGCTGGGTATTCTTGAAAAGGCAGAGACCCTCAGCGATGTTATTGAGCTTCAGGACCGCCTTTCACAGGTGAGAGCCGAGCTTGAAACGATGGAAAAGCAGAAGCAGAGCTATGACGGAATGGTAAGCTTCTCAGGCATTACACTTGACATCAGTGAGGTAGAAAGAGTGGTTGAGGGCGGCGATTCCTTCTTTGGTGAAGTGAAAGAAAAGCTCCTCAACAACCTCTACGATTTGGGCGATTTCTTCCGCGAGCTTGCAATCAACCTCATTGCCGCATTGCCCTATATTGCAATCGTTGCCGTTGTTGCAGCCGTTGTGATTGTTATTGTTAAAAAGGTGAGAAGAAGGAAATAAAACAATGAAGAAAGCTCTTAAGGTTATTTTCTCCGCGGTGGGAATTGCGGTTGTTCTGTGGCTTGCAGTGTTCTCTGTGGATTATGCAAGAACAATGAGTTTAAAGGAACCGATTTTCGCAGTTCCCCCGACTATAACAGCCGACGACGGCGGCTCAGGAACTTTCAGCGGCTTGGGTTATACCGTCGGTGTTGAAAAACACATCGATGCCGAATATGGGGTGAAAATAGTAAGCGTTGAAATGAAACTGCTTGGCAAAACCGTTGCTGCCGCAATTGAATAAAAATAATCCGCAGGATTTGTTTCCTGCGGATTTACTTATTTTATAGCTTCATATATGTCGTCAATTGAATCGCACACAAGGTCGGGAACAAGGTTGCCTTCGCTGTTTGCAATTTCTTCCCTTGTGGTTTCACCGGTGAGCACAGCCACGGACAAAACTCCCGCATTGTTGCCAATGGCGATGTCAGTATAAAGCCTGTCGCCAATCATACACGCTTTGTCAAGGGGGATTCCTGCTTTTTCACTTGCCATATAAATCATTGTGGGGTCAGGCTTGCCTGCATAGTGAGGCTTTTTGCCTGTTGCCGCCTCAATGCAGGCGGTGATTGCTCCGCAGTCGGGAATAAAACCGTACTGCGACGGGCAGGCAAGGTCGGGGTTGGTGGCAATATAATCAACACCGCGGTGAATGAGAATGCAGGCTTCCTCAAGTTTTTTGTAGGTCAGCTCTGTGTCAAAGCCCACCACAAGCAGCTCAATGCCGTCTTCCAATTCATCGGTGATGTTAAATCCCTCGTCGAGAAGAGATTTTTTGAAAGAGTCTGTGCCGACAACATAGGCTCTTTTGTTTTTGCCGTAATTTTTTTCAATATAATAGGCAGTTGCCTGGGCGGAGGTGAAGAAATTGTCTTCCGCCGCCTTGATGCCGATTGCGTTGAGTCGGGGTATGTAGGTTGCCACGCTCTTGGAAGAGTTGTTGGTCAGAAACATATATTTTCCGCCGTTTTCAACAACCGCATCGAGAAACTCAAGGGTTTTGCCGATGATTTTTTCGCTGACATATAACGTTCCGTCAAGGTCAAGCAAAAAAAGCTTTTTATCCTTTAAGCGGTTCAAAAAATCACGCTTTCTTAATTTTTTTGGATTTTCTTTCTTTTTCATCAAGAGTGATGTAAAAAGCAAATTCCCAAACGGTAACGGCGAACATCATAATCATTGCGCCGAAAACAGCACCGCCCATTGCAAAAACGTCAACGGAAATTGTGCCTTCCAGCAAGCTTGAGGCAATGGCGGCAATGCCGTTGGTTGTGCCGTCTTCACCAATAAGGAAAGAAGAAATGAGATTAACAACGTCGATTGTGCCGTCTCTGAGGGGAGCGCCGGCTTTGTTGAAAAGCATAATACCGGCAAGGAAGCAAGTGCCGCCGCCAAGGCCGAGGCCCATAATTGTTTTGTATGCCTTTGTGAAAATGGCGCATCCCACAATAACAAGAGCCACAATGGCGCCCACAGCAACACAGATAAAAGCGGCAACAACCAGCTTTTTGACGGAGTCAAGGTCTGCGGGAAGAGAGTTCCAGATTTCAACAATGTTAAAGTCCGAAGTGCCGTCACCGTCACTTGCCAGCTTGATAAGGCTGAGAATACTTTCCTGAAAACCAAGACGGTTGTTTGTTAGGGCGTTATCCTTGCCGCCAAAAAGATTGATGAGAGTGTAGGCAATGGAGCTTTCGTTGATGGAAACAATAATTTCAAACAAAAACTGGGTAATCAAAAAGGGGAAAGCCGCTGCCGCAATAAGGGCGGTAACGATTTTATTAACAATTTTCATTTCGGTTACCTCTTTTAATTATTTGCCCCAAGATGATTTGAGGTCAACTGTGCGGTTGATAATGAGATTGTCGGGAGTGCTGTCTTTGTCAACACAGAAATATCCCTGGCGCATAAACTGGAAAACATCGCCGGGCTTTGCATCCTTGAAGCAGCCTTCAATAAGGCAGTTTTCAAGCACTGTGAGTGATTCGGGGTTGAGCTCGTCTGCAAGGTCTTCGGCTGAGCCGGGCTTTTCTGTTTTGAAAAGGCGGTCATAGATGTTGACGGTTGCTTTAACAGAATCTTCCTTGCTTACCCAATGAAGTGTGCCCTTAACCTTTCTGCCGTCGGGAGAGTTGCCGCCTTTGCTTTCGGGGTCGTAGGTACAGTGGAGGCAGGTAACATTGCCGTCGTCGTCAATTTCGTAGCTTGTGCAGGTTACGAAATATGCACTCTTGAGACGAACCTCATTGCCGGGGAAAAGACGGAAATACTTTTTAACGGGCTCTGCCATAAAGTCGTCCTGCTCAACATAGATTTCTCTGCTGAAGGTAACCTTTCTTGTGCCCATTTCAGGGTGGTCGGGATGAAGCTCAACGTCGATGGTTTCGCTCTTTCCTTCGGGATAGTTGTCGATAACAACCTTAAGGGGACGAAGCACTGCCATTGCTCTGGGTGCGTTGGCGTTGAGGTTGTCTCTTACGCAGGCTTCAAGAAGGCCGTAGTCAACGACACTGTCTGCCTTGCTGACACCAACTCTGCCGATGAAATCCTTAACGGCGTCTGCAGGGTAACCGCGTCTTCTCATACCGCTGAGGGTAACCATTCTGGGGTCATCCCAGCCTGAAACGTGACCTTTTTCAACAAGGTCGAGGCACTTTCTTTTGCTTGTTACGCAATAGTTAACGTTAAGGCGTGCAAATTCAATCTGTCTGGGGGGCTCTTCAAAGCCGATTTCATCAATGAACCAGTTGTAAAGAGGACGGTGGTTTTCAAACTCAAGTGAGCAAAGAGAATATGTTACATTTTCTCTTGCGTCTGAAAGAGGATGAGCAAAGTCGTACATGGGATAAACGCACCACTTGTCACCTGTCTGATGATGTGAGGTGTGAGAAATGCGGTACATAATGGGATCTCTCATATTGATGTTGGGAGAAGCCATATCGATTTTTGCTCTCAAAACCTTTGCGCCGTTGGGGAATTCACCGTCGGTCATTCTCTTGAAAAGGTCGAGGTTTTCTTCAACGCTTCTGTCGCGGTAAGGGCTGTTTTTGCCCGGCTCTGTGAGTGTGCCTCTGTATTCTCTGATTTCGTCGGGAGTGAGGTCGTCAACATAAGCCTTTCCTTTTTTGATGAGCTTGATAGCGCATTCATAAATAAAATCAAAATAGCTTGATGCATAGTAGCAGTTTTCCCACTTGAAGCCGAGCCATTTGATGTCCTCCATAATTGAGTCAACATACTCAACATCCTCTTTTGAGGGGTTAGTGTCGTCAAGGCGGAGGTTGCAGATGCCGCCGTATTTTTCGGCAGTTGCAAAGTCAATGCAGATAGCTTTAGCGTGACCGATGTGAAGGTAGCCGTTGGGCTCCGGTGGAAATCTTGTCTGCACTCGGGAGTTAACTCCGTTTTTTAAATCTTCGTCAATAAAATCGTGAATAAAATTTGACATCTTCAATGCGTCTTCCATTTTATTCCCTCCTAATCAAATTTTATATTTAAGTTAATTTTTACTGCTTTTCAAAAATCCAGACTTTGTTTTTATAGTCTGTGTCTGTGAGGAAGGGGATGCCTGCATTCATAAGAGTGTCGGCTGCCCAGAGCTCATCGTTTTCGGTCTTTTTGTAAACCGCACCTTTTTCGAGACCCTGAAGAGTCACATAATCAAGAGGAGCGTTTGCAATGCCGAGGGTTGAATAAAGCATAACGATAACGGTGTTTTTATCTTCTGAAATAAACTGGAGAGCCGTTACGTTGCCGTCTTCGGGGTTTCTCAGGCGGAAAAGGTCGCCTCTGTGGAAAACGCTGCCGTATTTTTCATAAAAATCAACCTGGCCGCGGATGAGTGAAAAATCTTCTTCGCTGAGCTTTGTAACATCAAGCTCGTAACCGAACTGGCCGGGAGTTGCAACGTTGCCTCTCATTGAGAAAGGAGTTGTGCGCTGAACCTGATGGTTGGGAACAACAGAAACGTGAGCACCCATTGTGCAATAGGGGTAGCAAAGGCTTGTTCCGTGCTGAATTGAAAGCCTTGCCAGCGCGTCGGTGTTGTCACTTGTCCAGGTCTGGGGCATAAAGTAAAGCATACCGGGGTCAAATCTTCCGCCGCCGCCGGAACAGCTTTCAAAAAGAATGTTGGGGTGGGCGGAGGTGATTGCGCCGAGAACCTTGTAAAGGCCGAGGATATATCTGTGATAGAACTCGCCCTGATGCTCACTGTCGAGAAGAGCTGAACCCACATTTGACATATTGCGGTTCATATCCCATTTAACATATTCAATGTTTGCGCTGTCAAGAACAGCGTTGACACTTTTAATAATATAATCACAAACATCATCTCTTGAAAGGTCAAGAGTGAGCTGATTTCTTGATTCGGTGCGCACACGGTTTTTAACGTGGATACACCAGTCGGGGTGAGCTTCATAAAGCTTGCTGATGGGTGAAATCATTTCGGGCTCAAACCACAGACCGAATTTCATACCAAGAGCGTTGATTTTGTTGCAAAGTCCGTCAATTCCGTTGGGAAGCTTTGCTGTGTCAACAAACCAGTCGCCAAGGGAGGTTGTGTCGTCATCGCGCTTGCCGAACCAACCGTCGTCAAGAACAAAGAGCTTGATGCCGCCCTTCTGAGCTTTTTCGGCAATGGAAACGATTTTTTCTTCGTTAAAATCGAAGTAGGTTGCTTCCCAGTTGTTAATCAGGACGCTTCTTTCTTCATTTTTATATTTGCTTGTAACAAGGCGGTTTCTGTAAAGGCGGTGGAATCTGCGTGACATTTCACCGATACCCTCACCGGAATGAACCATAACCACCTCGGGGGTCTGGAAGCTCTGACCCTTTTCAAGCTGCCATGCAAAGTTGAAGGGGTTGATGCCGATGTAGGCTCTTGTGCAGTTATAGGGGTCAACGGTTGCGCCTGCAATGAAGTTGCCGCTGTAAACAAGGTTAAAGCCGTAGGCCGAGCCGTTGGTTTCGGTGGCATCCTTGGAAACAAGAGCAAAGAAAGGATTGTGAACGCCCGAGCTTGCACCGCGTGCGCTCCATACGTTCATATCACCCTTCATAAGTGGAGCGCGCTGAGCATAACGCTCTCTGCCCCAGGCACCGCTTGCCTGAATCATATCAAAGTCACATTTTTTGAAGTCGAGAGTTGCACTCAATGCGCGTTCAATGGTGATGCGGTCTTCACCGTTGTTTTCGCAACGGTATGAACGGGTGATTGCATTATATTTTTCAAAAACGGTGTATTGAAGAACAATATCCACCCCTGTAAGGTCATCGGTGAGGGTAATTTCAAGGCTTTGTGCCTCGCTGTCATCCTCAACATAAGTTGCGGGGAGACCTTCAAGAGGCTTTTTGCCGTTGAATACCTTGTGACCCTTATAGCTGAAATGAGAAACAGTGCTGCCGTCTTTGTATCTTGCGTGGAAGCAGGGCATTCTCAAATCACTGCTGCCAAAGGTGGAAAACTCTGACGGCAGGTTGTCACGGCTGACTCTGTCACCGTCGGCGGTGATTGCATCAACTGCGCTGAAGCTTCTGGGCCAACGGTAAGGCACAATCAGAAGCTGGTCAAAAGCAGGTGTGGCTTCAAGGCGGTTGCCCCAATAAAGGTGAACAGGGAAATCATCCTGAAGAAAGCCGAAGATATAGCTTGTTTTTTCACTCTGTAGGTGAAAAAGTTTATTTTTTTCATCAATTATAATAGCCATAATTCCCTCCGATTAAAGAGATTTAGTTGCATCATCAAGCCTTGCCTTAACCTTATCGTTGCCGAGAAGAGCAATGATCGCGTGAAGGTCGGGTGTGTTTCTGCGGGATGTGAGAGCAATTCGGATAACAGTGGAAACATCACCCACATGACCCTTGAAGGCATCGGGATTCTTCTTGTATTCCTTAACATTGGGTGTGAAGCCGAGAGGCTCGCAAAGGTCTTTGATTTTAGAGAACCAGGTGTCCTTATCGTCAGCGGCGTCAACAACATTTTTGTAGGCTTCAAGAATTGCTGCAACATCTTCTTTGCTGATGTTTTCGGGGAAGTCGTATTCGGGAGTGTAGAATTCCTCGAAGAAATATGAATAATAATCCTTAACCTCGCTCCATTTTGAAATGTCCTTGCGGGGCTTGGGAACCTCACGGTCAATGTTGAGCATATTAACGGCAAAGTCCTTGTCGGCAACGAGGCGGGCGTTGAGCTCTTTGTCGTATTCCTCGCTCCAGACGAGAAGCTCGTTGTAAATATCTTCAGCCTTTTTAACTGAGATAACGTTTTTGCTCACGTCGGTGAGCTTAACAAGGTCAAACAGGCAGCCGCTGGGGCTCATCTTTTTGAGGTTGAAGGGGAACGAGAATGCGTCGGCTGTGGGGTTAGCTTTTCTCCAGTCTTCAAAGTTTGAGTTGAGAAGGGTGAGGAGATATTCAATAAGGCTTTCTTTGGGGAAGCCCTGCTCAACGAAGTAGCTGACTGCTGCTTCGGGGTCCTTACGCTTTGAAAGCTTACGCTTTGTGCCGTCCTCCTCGTCAATTTTCATAACCTGAGGAGTGTGCGCATATTTTGGAACACGGAATCCGCAAGCCTTGAAAAGGGCAATATGCTTGGGTACGGAAGAGATCCATTCTTCACCGCGGATAACGTGGGTTGTTCTCATAAAATGGTCATCGCAGGCGTGTGCAAAATGGTAGGTGGGGATGCCGTCGGATTTGAGAAGCACCTCGTCAATGATATTTTCGGGCATTTCGATTTTGCCGCGGATGATATCATCAAAGAAAATTCTCTTATCCTCCTGTCCGTCGGAGCGGAAACGGAGAACATAGGGCTTGCCCGCTTTTATGTTTGCTTCAATTTCTTCATAAGAAAGGTCGCGGCATTTTGCCCACTTGCCGAAATAACCCCAGATAAGAGCGTCACCCTTTTCCTGCTGTTCGCGGATTGCACTCAATTCCTCTGCAGTGCAGAAGCAGGGGTAGGCAAGACCTTTTTTAACAAGGTCCTTGGCAACTGTCTGATAAATCTCGGCGCGTTGACTCTGGGTGTAGGGGCCGTAAGCTCCCTTTTCCTGATTGAAGCCGGTAACGCCCTCATCAAAGTCGATGCCGAAAGCGTTGAAGCCGTTGATAATGGCAGAAACGCCGTCGTCAATTTCACGCTTTTTGTCGGTGTCTTCAATTCGGAGGTAAGAAACACCGTCTGTTGCCTTTGCTGTGAGCACGTCAACCAGTGCACCGAAAAGTCCGCCGATGTGAAGGTAGCCTGTGGGGCTGGGGGCAAAACGGGTAACTCTTGCGCCCTCCTTCAAATTTCTTGCGGGGTAGAGTGCCTCGTAGTCTTCGGTTGTTTTTGTGATGTGGGGGAACAAAAGCTCCGCTAATTTTTCGTAATTCATATAAAAATCCTTTCCTAAGGAAATGTCCATAATAGGGCAATATAATTTATCACCCTACATTATCGCAGAAAATTGTCAATCTATCAAGTGATTTTAGCAATCAATTTAAAAATATTTTAAGTTTTTTTATATATCTATTGTAAAAATTGATATTTTTCTGTAAAATGGAAGAGTAAAATTCATAAGAAGGGGTCTTACTTATGGTAAATAAACCTACAGAAATTTTCTACAGAGCTTATCAGACTGCCTACAAAGGCGCAATGACATTCCTCAACTGGGACGAGCCTTACCTCCTCAAGGGTGAAGGCGCAGTTAAAAAGCTCCCTGCTCTTGTTAAATCAAAGGGCATCAACAACGTACTTATCGTAACCGATAAGGGTCTTATGAGCCTCGGTCTTCTGAACGGTATGCTCGAAGAAATGGACAAAAACGAGGTTAAGTACGTTATCTATGACGGCGTTCAGCCCAACCCCACCATTGACAACATTGAAGAAGCAAGAAGAATTTATCTTAAAAACGGTTGCCAGGGCATCATCGCTTTCGGCGGCGGCTCACCTATGGACTGTGCAAAAGCTGCAGGTGCAAGAGTGACCAACCCCAACAAGAGCGTTGTTTCAATGCGCGGTCAGCTTAAGATTGTTCACAAGCTTCCTCCCTTCTTTGCTGTTCCCACCACAGCGGGCACAGGCAGTGAGGTAACATTGGCGGCCGTTGTTTCAAACCCCGAAACCCACGAGAAAAATGCAATCAACGACCCCAAGCTCCGCCCCAAATATGCGGTGCTTGACCCTGAGCTTACTCTCGGCCTTCCCCCTCACATCACATCAACAACAGGTATGGATGCACTCACTCACGCGGTTGAAGCTTATATCGGCCGTTCAAATGTAGCATCCACAGAAAAATATGCCGAAGATGCAACGAAGCTGATTTTTGAAAACCTTGAAAAGGTTTATGAAAACGGCAAGGATGTTGAAGCAAGAGAAAATATGCTTGTTGCTTCCTATTGGGCAGGTATGGCTTTCACAAGAGCATACGTTGGCTATGTGCACGCAATCGCCCACAACCTCGGCGGTCTTTACGGCACACCTCACGGCCTTGCAAACGCTGTTATTCTTCCCTATGTGCTTGAATATTTCGGCGAAAGCGCATACCCCAGACTTGCAAAATTAGCTGACGTTGCAGGCATCACCGAAGCAGGTATGAGCGAGGCAGACAAGGCAAAGCTCTTTATTAAGAGAATCAAAGAAATGAACGCAAATATGAATATCCCCGAGCATTTTGAATTCATCGAGGATAAGGATATTCCCACTCTTGTTCAGCGAGCACTCAAGGAGGCTAACCCCCTCTATCCCGTGCCCAAAATTATGGACGAAAAAGATTGCCGCGAGGTAATTCTTAAAATCAGAGGATAACAAAAAGGCTCCCGAAAGGGAGCCTTTAATTTATCTGAAAATTCTGACGAACAAACCGATTATATTAACGAAAATTGCTGATATTATCTCAAGGATATTATCGGCGTTTTTAAATTCAGGTGAAAAATCTGCCTTAACCTCTTCTGCCGATGGGGTGAAGGTGATACTGTCGAGTGTCAGGTCGGCGTCGCCCTTTGAGTCAAAGACAAATTCAATGTTTTTTACCTTGTCCAGTCTCTCGTTGGTGTAGCCGATGCCACCCTCGTTGCCGTTGAGATAAATACGGTCAAGGTTGAGGGTGATTTTGTGCCACTGTCCGTCGGCGGGGATTGTTGCCTGAGGTGTTCTTGTGCCGTCAACGGCGGGAGCATACCAGGTAACTGCGCTGACATAATATCTCACACCTTTGAGGGTGATGTCGCTTTGTGAATTATTCTTGACATAAAAGCTCATTGTGCTGTAATCAGAATAGTCACTGTCAACGTCTCTGAAGACTCTGTCTTTGTCTTTAAGCATGGTCACAGGCCTTGCGATAAATTTGCCTTTGCCTGCCTTTTTGAAATTCACTCCGCCATCAGCAAAAGAAACGTCGGCGTTGTCAGCCTCCCATGTGGGGTAATTGACGGCATAAGGGTCAACGTCAATGTGCCACACCTCGGCGGTGTCACAATCTGCCCATGGTTTGTGAGTCCAATGGTGAGTGAGTGTAGCTCTGTCTGTGATGAAGGTGCTCACAGGCAATGTATATTCACCGTCTTTTGTGGCAAAAAGGTTGGCGTTGTGGTTTGATGTGTAGTATGCGTAGGAGGCCGCAACGGGATTACTGATGTCGGAGTTAAAAACTCTGACGGTATCTGCCGATACAATTTCTGCATCGGCGCTCACATAAATTCCGTCGCTGCCGCAAAGGGCAAAGCCTTTGAGGGCGTCGCCTTTTGCCTTGAGCCCGTCACCCACATTGCTGAAGGTTACATAAATGCTGCTGTTTTTGATTTGGGTTGATTTCACCGACGGGGCGGTATAATCAGAATATTTATCATAAACGAGACCCTGAGCGGCAAATGCCATTCTTTCACCCACTTCTTTTTTACATTCGGGGTGAATAGCGCCTGCTTCGGGAATATAGGTAGGTGAAACATCGTGAATTGAAATCACCGCACGGGAATCGGACTGAGCCGCCTGAAGCTTGGTGAAGGATGCATTTCTGCCAAGGAAAAGGGTGTTGTCACCAAAATAATAATATGGTGCAAGCTGAGTGAAAACAATGGGAAGAAGTCCGTCTTCAAAGCGGAAAAGCTCTGTGTATGACCTTTGCATAAGGTCAAAGGCTGCGGCATATTCTTCATCTGTCCATTCGTAAATGACATCAGATTCACCCTGATACCAGATCATACCTGCGATTGAAAAATCTCTGATGCCCTCCATTTTAAGGTTGTAGTTGGAGGTCATATCGTAATAAACATTTGCATTTGCCTCGTTCCATGCGCTTTTTTCAATATAAGCGCCGTGGGCAATGAGAGCATTTTTAACAGCGGGGTCAGAGTCAATTGCTTGGCGTGAAAGCCAGGTGGGGATAGTTGTGCCGCCAAGGGGTACGTTAATAATGCCTATGGGCACGTCGATTCCTTTAGTGAGCGCGTCAGCAAAATAATATGCAACGGCGCTCATCACATACGCGTTGTGGTCTTCACCTGTGAACCATTGTGCACCGGGGATTTCTCTTTGAGGGTCAGCAGGAACCATACCTTTTGAGCCTTTGTATTCAGGGACATCGGGGACATATAAAACGCGGAGCCATTCGCTCAGCTTTTCACCGTTTGCAAACATATCTGCGCCATATTTTGCCTGAGCAAGTGGATATTGCATATTACTTTGTCCGCTTGCAAGCCACAATTCACCAAAAACAACGTTGTTAAGTGTGCGGAACTCTGCACCGTTGACAGAAAGAATGATTTTATATTCCTTGAATCCGCCTGCAGGGGCATCAACGGCAACGGAAAATTCACCGTCTGCGCCTACGGTTGCTTCGCTTCGGAAGATAACGGCTTCATCGTCAACGAGCTCAAGTGAAACCACATCACCCTGAGTACCCTTGCCTGCAATGAACGAGGTTTTGTTCTGTTGCAGAAGCATTCCGTCACCAAAAACATTATAAAGTCGGGGCGCGGAGCCTTGTGCGTTTGCAAAAGGAACACAGCCCATAACAAAAACAATTGCAAGAATAACTGAAAGAATCTTTTTCTTCATAGCTTTCGCCTCCTGAAAGTATAATATCACCTGCAAAAATTGATGTCAACTATTTGCAAATTGCAGTTATTGTGTTATAATAACTTTGTATGATTTTAAATTTAGGAGCTACGGTATGAAAAAGCTGATTTCCTGGAACGTAAACGGAATAAGAGCCTGCATCGGCAAGGGTTTTATGGATGCATTCAACGCGCTGGATGCCGACATTTTCTGCCTGCAGGAAACAAAGCTTCAGCAGGGTCAGCTTGAATTGGAGCTTGAGGGATATTATCAATATTGGAGTTATGCCGAGAAAAAAGGCTATTCGGGCACGGCGGTTTTTTCAAAAGAAGAGCCGCTGAGCGTAACCGAGGGCATCGGTGCTGCCGAGCTTGATACCGAGGGCAGAATGCTCACCCTTGAATTTCCCGATTATTATTTCATAACAGTGTATGTGCCCAACGCTCAGGACGGACTCAAACGCATTGGCCACCGTTGCAAGTGGGAGGATGCTTTCAGAGAAAGGGTTTCACTTTTGCAAAAGTCCAAGCCGGTTATTCTCTGCGGCGACCTTAATGTGGCGCACAACCCCATCGACCTGAAAAATCCAAAGGCAAATGAAGGCAATGCGGGCTACTCTCAGGAAGAAAGGGGCAAGTTCAACGAGCTTCTTTCGGCAGGTTTTATCGACACCTTCCGCTTCTTTAACCCCGACCTTGTGGGCGCATATTCCTGGTGGTCATACCGCTTCGGTGCCAGAGAAAGAAACGCAGGTTGGCGCATAGACTATTTCCTTGTGTCGGATTATTTCAAAGATAACCTTGTTTCTGCCGCCATTCATTCAGAAATTTACGGTTCAGACCATTGCCCGGTTGAGCTTGTGATAAAGTGAGGTAGTTAATATGAAAACTGCACAGAAAGTATGGATTATAATTTTATCCGTTGCGTTTGTGATTTCTGCCGCCGCTCTGGGGCTGAGCTATTTTGCGCCTGACGGCGGATACAATGGCGAAAGCGTGGAAAATGTTACACCGCAAAAGCTTATGACGGAATATCCGCTTGTTCAGTCTGACTTTGACAATATTTTTTATTGCCTCAGGCCTGACGGCACGGTTGAGTTTTATGAATTCGGCGAGGATATGCTTTCAAAATATTCGGGTGAGGTCAACACAGTTGAACTAAGCCCGTCACTTACATATTACAATGTTCCCGTTACGGTTTATTATATTGAAGTTGAGGGCAAAACCCTTGGTTACGGACTTTTCACAACAGAAAATTCCGACGCAAAGGTAAACCTTTATTCCTACGCTTTTGCAAAGCTCGTCGATGCCCCCGTGGTTTACGGGCTTGACGGTAAATTGCTTCTCATCAGCACCAACCCCGATGAGGTGTATTCTGCCGACAAGGTTTATACCGAGGCCTTTGATATTGATATGGACACCAAAAAGTGCTCACCGCTGACCGCTCAGCGTGACCGAAATGCCGACAAAACAGGCAGACTTTCCGAGCGCTGGTCAATGTTTACCGACAGCTACCTTGCCTCTGTTTCAAAAAAGGCGGGTATGATTTCCGGCAGACTTTATAACGAAGGCACGGCCGTTTTTGATGTGTACGACCTTAATGAAAGCCTCAATACCCCCGAGGTTAAGGGAATGTGGGGCACTTACCTTCGCGAAACCGAAAACGGTGCACTGGTTTACATCAAGAAAACAGATGACGGATTTAAGAGCGTTGAATTCATTGCAGAAGAAAAAGAGCTTGCATTTATCAAATCCAAAGCCGAAGGCGAAAAAAATCTTGTTTTCAGCGGTGACTGGGTATATGACACAAAGGCAGAAAATTTCACCAACCTTTTAACAGGCAAAACCGTTGAAGGCAAAAAGCTCAGCGATGGAGTAACAGGCTTCTGCGCAAATGATGACGGCTCCAAAATTGCGGTTGCAATTGCAGACGCAGACAGCTATACGCTTGCTTTTGTTACCCCCGACGGCAAGGTGAAGAAATATGTGTGTGAAGCTGCTTGTTCCGATATGGCGTTTATAAACAGCGAAACTCTTGTTGCAACAGCCCCTGCAAATGACGGTATGTGGGCAAATTATGTAATTACCGTGCAATAACTTATTGACATATTAAGTTCAAAAGTTTAATATATATGTTGTTTATTTAAGATTGGAGATATAAAAATGAAAGTCAGCAAATTACTTTTGGAAACACTCAGAGATGCTCCCGGCGATTGCATAATCGAAAGCCAGAAGCTTATGACCCGCGGCGGTTATATGAAATATATGCACAACGGTATATATTCACTTTTTGCCCCCACAAAGAGAATGGCAAAAAAGATTGAAAACATCATCCGTGAGGAAATGGACAGAATCGACGGTCAGGAGGTTATGTTCCCCGTTGTTATGCCCGCATCCTTGTGGCAGGAGTCAGGCAGATACACATCTATCGGCAGTGAAATGGCACGCTTTAAGGACAGAAGCGGCAACGATGTTGTGCTTGGTATGACTCACGAGGAGGCTGCCGTTCACCTTGCAAGAAACACAGCTAACTCATACTCACACTATCCCTTTATGATTTATCAGATTCAGACCAAGTTCCGTGACGAGCCCAGATGCCGCGGCGGTCTTATCCGTGTGCGCGAGTTCACAATGAAGGACGCGTATTCTTTCCATACCTCTCAGGAAGACCTTGAACAGTATTATGACCGTTGCTACGAGGCATACGACCGTATCTTCAAGCGCGCAGGCGCAAAGAATGTTGTTGCCGTTAAGAGTGACTCGGGTATGATGGGCGGCAGCATTTCTCACGAATTTATGCTCCTTGCCGACATCGGTGAAGACACCCTTGCAATCTGCCCCGAATGCGGATACAAGGCAAATATGGAAGCCGCAGATGTTAAGGTTGAAAATGAGGGCGGTGAGCTTGAAGAGCTCAAAAAGGTTCACACCCCCGATGTTAAAACAATTGACGAGCTCTGTGAATTCCTTTCAATCCCTGCTTCAAAGCTTTGCAAAGCTGTTGTATATCAGAAAAATCTCACAGATGAATACATCATCGTTTTCATCCGCGGTGACCTGGATGTTAACGAAACAAAGCTCCGCAATTTTATCGGCGAAGAAATTCACCCTGCAATCATCACAGAAGAGAGCGGCATTGTTGCAGGCTTCATCGGTGCGGTTAACCAGAATGCAAAGGCTCAGCTTGTGTTTGATTCATCACTTGTCGGCCTTGAAAGTACAGTTTGCGGCGCAAACGAGGTTGACTATCATTACACAGGCTTCAATGTTGCCCGTGACTTCGGTGAGGTTGAATATGTTGACGTTGCCAAAATTTATGAGGGCGCAATCTGCCCCTGTTGCGGCAAAAAGACAATTTCAATTTCCAACGGTATCGAGGTTGGTAACATCTTCCAGCTCGGCACAAAATACACAAAGAGCATGGATATGACATATCTTGATTCTAACGGTGTTGCTCAGCATCCCATTATGGGCTGTTACGGTATCGGCGTTGGCAGACTCATTGCTTCAATCTGCGAAGAGAGCCACGACGATTACGGTCCCATCTGGCCCATTTCAATTGCTCCCTGGCAGGTTCAGATTTGCAACCTCCGCCAGAAGAACGAAGAGGTTTCTGCCGTTTGCGAAAAGCTTTATGACGAATTGCAGAAAAACCACATTGAAGTGCTTTATGATGACCGTGATATGCGCCCCGGCTCAATGTTTGCCGATGCAGATTTGTTCGGTATCCCCGTAAGAGTTGTTGTGAGCCCCAAGACCTGCGAAAAGGGTATTGTTGAGGTTTCATTCAGAGATAAGAGCTTCAAGGGTGAAATTCCCATGGATTCTGCTGTTGAAGAAATCACAAAGATGGTCAACGACCTTATGAAACAGTACGATATTTAATTTTTCAAGCCGTTCCTTGTGAACGGCTGAAATTTTAGGAGAAAAATATGAAGAAGTTTTTGATCTTTCTTTTGGTTGTTTTTGTGCTTGGCGGTGTGTTTTTTGCGGGAGCTGTTTTTGGCGAAAGAACTCAGCGTGAGCTTCTTCTTGATTACAGCGATGAAGAGCCTGAGGCGGAGTCGGCTGATGATAAAGTGATAACCGTTACAAACGAGCTCCTTGAAGAAATGCTTACGGATTATTTTAACGACGGCGGTAAGTACAGTTATGATGAATTCTGGAGTGACTTCAGCTTTGCCGAGGTTCACCCGAACGGCAACGGTGTTGCAATTTCTTTGGGTTCAGGCGGAGCGGGAAGTGTGATGCAAAGCTGGTTTTTTACCTCTGACGGAGGAAAAAGCTGGGAGCTTTATGAAGAACGCGCTTGTGCCAACGGTCCGAGAACGGTTACATATATCGGTGACACGTTGATAACAACGAGCTACGGCGGTGCTGCGGTTTATTCCGACAACGGAAAAACACTGAAAAAAGAAGTTTCTTTTGCTGAGCTGACAGGGCTTTCTGCATATAACGGTGAGGATATTCCTCAGGTTGTCAGTGTAAACACTGAGGAAGGCACGGTTATTTTCGGCTTCGGCGCTTATGACGATGCAGGTCAGACTACCAACAAAGGATACACATATATGGCTGAATTTGATAAAGAGCTTAACTTTATTACAGAGATTTATAAAAGATAGGTCGTGATGCTATGTCAACATTACTCTGGCACAATGAGTTTATAGACGATTGGATGTGTGCCTTCCCTCTCGGCAACGGCAGAGTGGGCGCAATGATTTACGGTAACCCTCATTGTGAACAAATTGAAATAAACGAAGAATCCCTTTGGTGCGGCAAAAAAATTGAAGAAAAATATCACGCCTCACCCGAGGCGCTGGCAGAAATCAGAAAGCTGATTTTTGAAGAAAGACTTCAGCAGGCGGCAGATCTTGCACGAGCAACCTTTCTTTCAGACCCTATTGCGGTGCGCTCTTATGAAAGCTTCGGAGAAATTTTTGTTGATTTTTTTGACAAGTCTCCATTTTCGGATTACCGCAAGGAGCTTGAGCTCAGCGAGGCAATCAGCCGTGTGAGCTGGAAAAAGAGCGGAATGGAATTCAACAGCGAATGCTTTGTCAGTGAAGAGTTTGACGCCCTTGTGTATAAGCTTTGGAACGACGGCAGACCGTTTTCCTGCAAGGTTTCGCTCAAAAGAAAAAGAGACGCTTATTCTGCATCTCTTCATGCCGATGAAATTCTTTTGAACGGCAGAATCAACACTGCCGACAGCCCGCTTTACGGTGAGGGCTGTGAGGGTATGTCCTTCGGCGGAAAAATGAAAATCATCACCGACGGTACGCTTGCTCCCGACCACGAATTTGTTACCGTTACCGATTGCACTTATATTATTCTTTACGGTGCGTTTGAAACAAACTATGACATCGAAAAATTTGACATTGACGAAACAATAGATTATCGCGCAAAAATCAATTCCTGCCTTAAAAAAATTTCGTCTTACACTTATGAAGAAATCAAGGCTCGTCATATTGAAGAACACCGTAAGTGGTTTAACCGTGTTTCTTTTGACCTTTTTGCCCCTGAATACAGGGAGATTTCTGCCGATGAGCGCCTTGATGATTTCGGTGACGGCAAGGCAGACAACGATTTGCTGACCCTTTATTACAATTTCGGCAGGTATCTGCTCATTGAAAGCTCGGGCAAAAATGCCCGCTTGCCCGCTAATCTTCAGGGCATCTGGTGTCACGATTTTAATCCCCCCTGGGGCAGTGATTTCCACACAAACATCAATCTGCAGATGAACTATTGGCCTGCGGGCTGTGCCAATCTGACCGAAGCCGAGAAGCCTTTTATCAATTTTATGAAAAAGGTCAGCTCTTTGGGTGAAAAAACGGCAAAGGATTTGTTTGGTGCAAGAGGTTGGGTAATTAATCACACCTGCGACGCCTTTGGCAGAACAGGCGTTCACGACAGCGTTGACTGCGGATTTTTCCCCATGGCAGGCCCTTGGCTTTGCTTGAATTTGTGGGAGCATTATGAATTCACTGCAGACAAAAAATATCTTGAAGAGATTTATCCCATTCTCAAGGGAGCCTGTGAATTTGTCAGCGATTATCTGGTTGAAGACAAAAACGGTCTTCTTGTAACATCTCCCTCCAACTCTCCTGAAAATTCATTTTATTACACCGAGCCTGACGGAGGACAATATGAGAGCATGTTCACATATGCGGCAGCAATAGATTTTCAGATTATCCGCGCCCTTTTCACAAGAACGGCTCACGCCAACGAGGTGCTGGGCGGTGACAGTGAGTTTGTGGCAGGTCTTGAAGCTATTATGAAAAGGCTTCCACCGATAAAAATTAGTGAGCGTTACGGCACAATTCAGGAATGGATAAAGGATTATGAAGAAACCGAGCCGGGCCACCGACACATTTCACAGCTTTTTGGTCTTTATCCTGATGACAGCATTAACGAAAGCGACCCCGCGATTTTTGACGCGGCAAAGAAAACAATTGCCCGCCGCATTGAAAACGGCGGCGGTGAAACAGGCTGGTCAAGAGCCTGGACAATCTGCTTTTATGCAAGGCTCAAGGACGGCAATAATGCCATGAAGCATCTGAAATATCTTCTTTCAAACTGCACGGCATATAACCTCTTTGACATTCATCCGCCTTTCCAGATTGACGGCAATTTCGGCGGAATTGCAGGTATGACCGAAATGCTTATCCAGAGCCATCTTGGTTCACCCGACGCGAGAATTGTTGAGCTTCTTCCTGCGCTTCCTGATATCTGGCCAAAGGGCAGAATCAACGGCGTTAAGGCAAGGGGCAACCTCACCTTTGACCTTGAGTGGAACGACGGAAAGGTTACAAAATCCGTTATCCGAGCCGAAAAAGATTCAACACTCAGACTTAAGCTCAATGACCGCACAGCTGTTCCCTGCAACAATGAATATGAAATTGCCGACGGAGTTCTTACGGCAGAAATCCCTGCAGGTGAAGCCGTAACATTGACATTTTAAATTAAAAGAGCAACCGATTTAATCATTGGTTGCTCTCTTTTTATCTCTTAACTTTTTAAAAAAATCACTGAGAAGCTCCGATGCTTCATCTGCTCTGTAGTCCGACTCGATTTCGGGCTTGTGGTTGTAGGGCAGGTCAAAAAGGTTGATTACCGATTGGCAGGAGCCTGCCTTCAGGTCGCTTGCGCCGTAGGTCACCTTTTTGAGCCGTGAGTTGATAATTGCACCCGCACACATAGGGCAGGGCTCAAGGGTAACAAACATTTCGCATTGCCACAGCCTCCAGCCTCCCAGATTTTTGCAAGCGTCGTTGATTGCTTCAATTTCGGCGTGAGCAAGGGCGTTTTTGCTTTTTTCGCGGCGGTTTCTGCCTCTGCCCACAATCTCACCGTCAAGGGTAACAACAGCACCCACGGGCACCTCACCCTCTTCGGCGGCTGCACGGGCAAGGGCAAAAGCTTCATTCATAATTAAGTCTTTGTCCATAATTTTACCTAAAACATCAGAAGATTTGAAATAAACGAGGTTATCATCATCACAACGCAAACGCCAATCATAACATAAAGGCTTTTTCTGTAAACCGATTTGCTTTTGCTTTCAAGTGATTTTGAGTGAAGGATTTTGTAAATCATATAAATTGTTGCGCCAAGCACGGTTGCCAATGCACCGTAGAGGAAGAGATAACCGCCCGAAGATGTAACGGTAACACTCTGCATTGCAGAAAGAATGAGAATAACCAATCCCCCAATAACGGTGGGTGTTGCGCAATAAAGGGCGACCTTCTTTTTGGTGCTCAGGCTACTTTGAGGCAAAGCACCGCGCTGAAGATTGTTCGCCTTCAGATATCTTCTCAGGCAAAAGATAAAGAGCAGGGCAGTGAGGACATACGGCGTTGAGCGGTCACCCTCGTATGATGAATAAACAAAAGAGATAAAAAGGAAAACCGCACCTGAAGCCAGAAGAAATCTTTTTTCGGATTTTGGTGCAAAGGTGAGCCCAAGGCTGTAATGAGGCTCTTTGATAAACTTTTTGGCGCAAAGAACACCTGCAACAAGAAGGGCAATAATTCCCCAGGAGTAAATCGCAGAAAGCACGGGTCTGTCAATCACAACAGCCGAAACAGCCGACAAAAGATTGTTGGCGGCGTGGATTGCAATGGCGGTCCACAACGATTTGGTGGAAATTGCAAAATAACCAAGCACAAGACCGGCAACAAAGGCAAAAGGAATCTGCAGCATATTGCTGTGCATAAGAGCAAAAATTATTGCCGACATTATAATTGCAAAGCGATCACCGTATTTGCGAAGCGGCGGCATAACAATGCCTCTGATTGCTACCTCTTCCACAATGGCGGGGATAACCGCAACCTCAAAAATGAAAAGGAGAAATTCTAAAAATGTTGCGGGGTTTTCTGTTTCGTAGGCAGAAAATTCAATGTCATAGGTGGACACAAAGCCTGAGAAACCGGTGGTGATATAGTTGCCGGCAAAAACAGCCGCCGTGCCTGCAACAAGGGCATAGGTGAATGATTTTTTGGAAACGGGGGCATCAAGGTTCATACACAATGCCTTATCCTCAGGGGAATAAAACCGCTGAATCACTGTAAAAGGAACATAAATGCCGATTATGGTGATGAGAATAGTGAGAATCGCATCAAGCAAAAAGCTTGCCTGAACAAAGGTGCGCAGCCACAAAATCAAAAATGAAAAAACATATTGCACCAGCACAAAGCACAAAATACCCACACCCGCAAGCAGACTCAGCTTTGTCAGGTGCCTGGCGTCGCGGTTGACAATTGGGTCCTTCGGGGTGAAGGGATTATTATAATTTTCATAAGTGCCGTAAAAATAACGGTTATCGCTCATAAAAAATACCTCGGAATTTGTTGTGTTGGTTATATTATACCTATATTCGGGAATTATTCAAGTGTTGTATTTTAAACAATTTGTAAACATTAAATAAATGCTTGTAATAAATTGAATTATGGTATATAATTACTTGGTATATAAAAAGGAGTTGATTTAATGGACCCCATAAAGGTTGACTTTTCTTCAAACAACAATGACAAAGGGCAGGGCAAAAGCAAGGTTGTTATGCCCCCCGAAAAAAAGGCACTCAAAATTGTTATCAACATCGTGCTCACTCTGATTGCAGGTGCAGTAGGCTACTATTTCTATCTTCCTGCTTTCAATTTCAAGGCTATTGAGATGTATATTTTCATCGGTGCGGTTCTTGCCTTTTACTGCGCTGTGAACTATATTACATCAGGTGCGCTCAAAATACCCGACTACGCTCCCTATGCCAAAAAGAGCGCAAGAATTCCAATGATTTTAATCGGTGTGCTTGTTGCTGTGGTTGCAGTCGGCTTCATCATTTCTTCAACTGTTTTCAGAGCTAAGGATTACAGTGAAATCATCGATGTTCAGGGCGGCAACTTTGTTCAGGAGGTTGCAGACTCATCTGACGATTCATTTGCAACAGTTCCCAGAATTGACTTTGACACCACCGCTGTTATGGCTCAGAAGGCTTTGAGCGGACTTTCAGAATTGGGCTACGTTTCACAGTTTACCGTTCAGCCCTCGTTCAATCAGATTAACTATAAGGATGTTCCCGTAAGAGTTGCAACTCTTCAGTATTCCAACATCATCAAATGGTTCACCAACCGTGAAAACCGAATTCCTGCCTACATCATCATTGACTCAATCACTCAGAAGAGTGAGCTTGTTGTGGTTGAAGGCGGTATTCAGTATTCAACAGCTGACCACTTTGCCCACAATGTTAAGAGACATCTTCGTTTTGAGTATCCCTCATATATGTTTGCAACACCCACCTTTGAGGTTGATGAAGAGGGCAATGCATATTGGATTTGCGCTCAGCTTGACAAAACAATCGGTCTCTTCGGCGGCACAGATGTTATCGGCGCAGTTATCTGCAACGCTGTAACAGGTGAATGCAAGTCATACACAATGGACGAAATCAGAAACGACAACACACTTTCATGGATTGACTGTGTTTATTCCGATGACCTCCTTGTTGAGCAGTATAACTATTACGGTCTTTACGGCGGCGGCTTCTGGAACTCAATCCTTGGCCAGAAGGATACCTATGTTACCACCGAAGGCTCAAGCTACCTTGCAATGAATGATGACGTTTACCTTTACACAGGTGTAACCTCACTCACCAGTGACGAATCTCTCACAGGCTTTGCGCTCATCAATATGCGCACAAAGGATGCAAAATACTACGTAATTTCAGGTGCAAAAGAAAGCTCTGCCGAAACTTCAGCAGAGGGTCTTGTTCAGCAGTATGAATACGACGCATCATTCCCCCTTCTTCTCAACGTTGACGGCGAGCCCACATACTTTATGTCACTTAAGGATTCAAGCGACCTTGTTAAAATGTATGCTCTTGTTAATGTTGGCCAGTATTCAATCGGTGCAGTTGGCACATCCTTGACAGAGTGTATTGAAAACTACCTCAAGGAGCTTGAAAAGAACGGCATCAAGCTTGATGTTTCAACCGACAACATTACTGATGACAATTCTCAGGGCGGTGCAGATGCACCCGTTGTTGAAAAGGAAGAGGTAACAGGCAAAATCACCGACATCAGAACAGCAGTTATCGGCGGTGAAAGTGTATATTACTTCAAGCTGGATACAGCTGCAAGCTACTATTCAGTTAAGGCAAGCGACGCTGAAAAGGTTATCATCTTCAACAAGGGTGACACAGTAACCTTTACCGTTGACAAAAATGAGGGCGCAATTATCCCCGTTGAAAAAGTAAAATAAAAATTTTGAGCCTCCGATAAGGAGGCTCATTTTTGTTGCTTGATTTAATTACAGATACATATCGTCGTACATTTCATACTGGTAGGCTTCTTCAAAAACCGCATCGCCCGCATGCATAAAGACGAATGTGCTCAGCGCGGTGAATACAATTGAGAAAATAATGCTCACAATCACGCTCACCAGCGCACCCTTGCCGCAAGACTTTGCCTTGAGCGGTGTCTTATCCTTCCAGATAAGGTAAAGAATAAGACCTGCAACGGGAACAAAAAATCCCAACAATGCCCAGCCGAAGCTCTTCTTGTCTTCCTCAGCAGGGGCAACCTGTGTTTCACAGCTGCAGCCGCAGCCGGGGCAGATAACAGCTTCATCAAAAAGCTCTTTGCCGCATTTTGTGCAATACTTCATACTATATCCTCCTTTATTAAGGTAATTCCATTGTAGGACAAAGCACGAATTTTGTCAATATGCAAAATTTTGTGGTGAAGCCAAGGGATAATGAAGCATTGCAAAATTTTTGTGAAGATGATATAATGCAAATTAACAAATAAATTCAGGGTATCAGTATTTATGAAAAAACAACATTTTAAAATATCAACAACCCACATAATTATGCTGAGCTTTCTGGCGGCAATTTTAATCGGAACGGTTCTGCTGTGTTTACCGGTCAGCTCTGCCAACGGCAAGGCAACGCCGTTTATTGATGCGTTGTTTACTGCAACAACCTCTGTCTGCGTGACGGGTCTTGTTGTTGTGCCCACGGTAACGGCCTGGAGTGTTTTCGGTCAGGCGGTTATGCTTGTTTTAATTCAGATTGGCGGTCTTGGCGTAATAACAATTATGTCAGGCCTGATGATTCTTTTTCACAAAAAAATGGGCATTGGCGACAGGCTTCTGCTTCAGGATGCATTTAATCTCAACTCGCTTTCCGGGTTGGTAAAATTTGTTAAAAAAGTTCTTGCAGGAACTTTTGTTGTTGAAGGTATCGGAGCGCTTCTTTTGATGACAGTTTTTGTTCCTCAGTTCGGTGCAAAGGGAATCTGGATTTCTATTTTTACCTCTGTTTCGGCTTTTTGCAACGCAGGTATAGACATCATCGCCGAAAACAGCCTTTGCAACTATGTTTTTAATCCGTTGATAAACATTGTCGTCAGCGCTCTGATTATTCTCGGAGGCATCGGCTATATCGTGTGGTGGGATGTTGTGAGGGTAATAAAAAATCATAGCTTCAAGGCAAAAGGCTTTTTTAAAAAGCTGACTCTTCACAGCAAGATTGCAATCACTGCCACCCTTGCACTCGTTTTTGGCGGTGCAGTGCTGATTTTTGCTTTTGAATACAGCAATCCGCAGACAATGAGGGATTACACCCTTTTGCAAAAAATAGGCGCCTCGCTTTTTCAGTCTGTTACAACAAGAACGGCAGGCTTTGCCACCGTTCCGCAGGAAAATCTTTCAAACGCATCCGCTATGGTCAGCCTGCTTCTGATGTTTATCGGCGGTTCACCTGTCGGCACGGCTGGCGGTGTAAAAACGGTGACCTTTGCCGTGATTTTTGCAACGGCACTTTCCACCGTGGGCAAAAGAGACGACACCGAGCTTTTCGGACGTCAGCTCACAAAGCAGACAATCGGCAAGGCATCTGCCGTGGTGTGCATCTCATTTGCAATTATGTTCATTTCCACGGTTCTGCTTTCTGCCGTTACGGATGCACCTGCCCTTGACATTGTTTATGAAACAGTCAGCGCAACGGCAACCGTGGGCCTCACCCGAAATCTGACACCCTCTCTCGGCACAGCGGGCAGGCTGATAATCATTGCAACAATGTATCTTGGCAGGGTGGGTCCCATTTCTTTGGCGATAGCCTTTAACAGAAAAAAGGAAAATCAAAATATAATCAGAAACCCCGTTGAAGAAATCAGCGTGGGCTAAAAGGGGAAATATTATGAGCATCAATAAAAGCTATGCCGTTTTTGGCCTGGGAAGATACGGAAGAGCCGTTGCAGAAGAGCTTGTGAACAACGGTGCAGAGGTTTTGGCGGTTGACGAGGATATGGATACAGTCAACAACGCTGTTGAAACACTTCCCGTTTGCAAATGTGCCGATGTTACCGAGCCCGAAGCAATCAAAAGGCTCGGCATCTCCAATGTGGATGTGGTAATCATTGCCATGGCAAGCAATCTTGAGGCAAGTGTTATGGCAACAACACTTTGCAAAGAGGTTGGCGTTGAAACCGTTATTGTTAAATGCAGCAACGAGCTTCACCAGAAAATTCTCAGGCGTGTAGGGGCAGATAAGGTTATTTTTCCCGAAAAAGAGTCGGGCATAAGACTTGCAAGAAATCTGCTCACCGCAGGATTTTCTGAAATGATTGAGCTTGACGATGAGGTTTCAATGGTTGAGCTTGACGTGAAAAACGAATGGGTGGGCAAAAACCTTATAGAGCTCAGCCTCAGAAAAAAATATTCAATCAACGTGGTTGCAATCCGCAAGGATGACGAAATCACCACAACTGTTGACCCTGCAATGCCACTTGAAAAAAATATGCAGTTAATCGTAATTGCAAAAACGACAAAGCTCCAGAAGCTGAAATAAACAACAAAGCGAGGTGAATTTCACCTCGCTTATTTTTTAGAAATTATTTAAAATGTATTCCTTTGTCTGCAAATCCATCATAAGAAATTCATAAGCAGGAACTGGGTCGGATTTAGAGTTAAATGATTCTTCGCGACGCTTTTCCAATGGGTTGCGTTTTTCCCACTCGGTGAAGTCTGCTAATCTGCTTTTTATAAGAGCTTTATCTGTCCATTCACCACACCATTGTTCAAATTGATGCATTATTTTTTCAGGAGTGGTCGGTTTGATTTCAGTCATCCAATGACCGTACACTAAATTAGTCGACATCAAAGCATTAACAAAAATTCCGGGGCGAATATAGTAGCATTCTTTTGAGAAAGTACTTCCTTGAATATAAAAACACAAGGTGAAATCTCCAACATCTTTTGTCCAACGCTTATTTTTCTTTTTAAATCCTTTTGCTTTCAAATAAGGCTTTGCATATTCAATCAAATCTTCTTCGGATAAAATGAGTTCCATAAAACCACCGCCTTTAAGCTATTATATCATATTTAGTTTCAAAAGTAAATTCAAGCAGTATAAATCTCCTCGATTGACAGATACTAACATCACAATTTGAATTTTTATGAAATCAAAGGCCCCTTTGTGTAAAGGGGGCTGTCTGCGGAGCAGACTGGGGGATTGTTCTTTTTGCAATCCCTCCACCGCAAGCGGTCCCCCTCCCTTTGCACAAGGGAGGCGTTGTTTTCCACAAAAGCAGCAAGGAGAAATGTATATATGAAAGCAACAGGAATAGTTAGAAGAATCGATGATTTGGGAAGGGTGGTTATTCCCAAAGAAATCCGCAGAACAATGCACATCAAGGAGGGTGCACCTCTTGAAATTTTTACCGACACTCAGGGCGGAGTAATCTTCAAAAAATATTCCCCCGTGGGTGAGCTGACCGACACCACCGACCAATATTGCGAGGTGCTCAACCGCAGCGTGAATATGCCCGTGCTCATTTGCGACAGGGACCATGTGATTTCTGTTTCGGGCGCACCAAAGCGTGAATTTGCCGAGCGCAGAATCAGCGAAGCCCTTGAAGATCTGATGGAAAGCAGAGCATCTTTTTTTGCCGAAACAGGTGAAAAGCTTTTGCCTGTTGAGGGTGTCAGCCACCGCGCAGAAATTGCCGTGCCCATTATTTCAAGCGGTGATATTCTGGGCGCGGTCGTGCTTCTTTCGTCAGAAAATGTCCGCGCAACTCAGACAGATTTGAAGCTTGCTCAGGTCGCCGCATCTTTCTTCGGCAAACAGATGGAAGATTGATTAAGGCTTCCTTGTGTAAAGGGTGCGGGTGTCCGGTGGACACCTCTGCGAAGCAGAAGCACCGACCGAGGCGGCAGCCGAGACGCTGGATTTTTGCGAAGCAAAAAGACTGAGGGATTGTAGATTTAACAACCCCTCCGAGTTTCGCATTGCGAAACCCACCTCCCCTTACACAGGGGAGGCCGGAATAGGGGTCGGCGTCCTCGACGACCGGTAAAAAAACAGCAGTGCCGCTAACTTCACGGCACTGCTGTTGCTTTATTTAATACTGAAAGTCACACTCATCAAGAAGGGATTTGATGTGTTGGGTTGCCTGGATATAAATCTTTTTACCCAAGGCAATCACGGCTTCATCATTTTTAACTGCACACATCTTTGCAAACTCTTTGCCGATTTCCTCTGCACGGTCGGTGCCCTTTTTCATCGCAAGGCGGTAAAATGTGAATGCCGCGCCGTCGGCAATGTTTTTGTAATAGCCGTTTTCGTGCTCCTTGAGATGGTCATACATCGCATTGCGCACAAGGTTTGACAAAATTTGGTCATCAATGGCTTCTCTTGTAACTCTGCCGCAAAGGAATGTGATGAGCACCCTTGCCTGATACAAAAATTCGGCAGGGAGCCTGTCCTCAGGGCGCAAAATACCGAGCGCCTCATCAGTGGGCTTTAATGAGGCAAATTCCGCACCAAGCTGCTGAGCTTTTTTGGTGTTGCCGTTGGCTTTGTGAAAGTCAATATCCTTCACAAGGCCGTCAAACTCACCGGCTTCTATGTCAGATTTTTTTTGATAGATTTTAATGTCACCGTCAAAATCAGATTTCATTTCATTTTCCTCTTATTTATCTGCGTTTTCTGCGGCCTTCTGCTTGCGCTTGAGCTTGGCTTTGTAGCCGTTGAGCTCGGAGAGCTGCTTGTCGGGGGTCAGATAAGAGCCGATAGTAACACAGTTTTTGTTAAATCTGCCGCGGAAATTACTGCCGCCCACAGACAAGAGCTTGTTTTTCTTGGCAAAGGCTGTGAGATATTCAACCTGCTCGTCCGAATGCTCGGGGCACCAGATTTCAACACCGTCAAGACCTTCGGCAACAAGGCGGTCAAGCACATCAAATGAAGAATAATCACCCGGGTGGGCAAGCACGGCAATACCGCCGGCTTCGTGAATGGCGTCGATAACGGCTTTGCCGCTTTCAAACTTTGCCCTCACAAGGAAGGGATGCTCCTCGCCGCCGAAAAGCTCGTTATAAAGCTCACCGCAGATTTCGGTGGTCATTCCGCTTTCAAGCAGAGCCGCCATAATATGGGTGGTGTAGATGTTGGTTGAGCCCTGAGCACAGCTCAGAACAAGGTTTGGTGTGATGGGATATTTCTGCGCAACCTTGAGCATCATATACTGCGCTGCCTTTTTGCGGGCAACAAGATTTCTGTGGCAAAGACCCTCCAGTCTGTCGGGTGCGTCACAAAGATAGCAAAGAATGTTAAGCTCCTCGCCCGTAACCTCGTCGGTAGCCGAGATTTCAACACCGGGAATAACGGTAATGCCTCTGCGCTCGCCGATGATTTTGGCTCTCACGGTGCCTGCCATACAGTCAACGTCTGTAACCGCAATGGTAGAGATACCTCTTTTTTCGGCAAGAGTGATAATATCCTCAATGCCCATGGAACCGTCGGATAATTTGGTGTGACAATGCAAATCAGCTGACAAAAAAATCCCTCCTTTGGAAAAGACTGTAAAAAATGCGATATTTCCCTAAAATATCAACTATACAATGATTATATCACCATCATTTTTGAAATTCAAGGGAAACGGAGAGATTTTTTGTCGGAATCGGCGGTCAGATTTCTGTATATGTCGCCTTAAAACACGCTTTCCACCACTTTTTCACACCTGTCGGGGGAATAAACCCAGTGGTCAATGTGCTGAGAATCGGTGTAATATTTGATTTTGGGGTTGGGGTATTCGGCGTTGAAGGAATCCACGATAATGAGCTTGATTTTCATTCTTTCGGGCACAATACTTTTGATGTAAACGCCCGCGTGGCTGCCTGCCGTTACTCCGGGAGCATATTCCGCAAGGCCTGCAAGGTTTGGTGCAAGCTCAACAAAAATTCCGTAGCTTTCAATTGAGCGCACAATACCCGGCACGGTTTCGCCCGGAGCAAATTCCTTTGCGTTCTGCTCCCAGGTGCCCAAAAGCTCCTTGTGGCTGAAGGTGAGTCTGCCCATATCGTCAACGGATTTGACAACAACCTTAATCATCTGCCCCGTTGTGAACCGCACCGACGGATGCGGAATGCGGGAAACGGAAATGCTGTCAATCGGAAGAAGTCCGTTGATACCGGCACCGATATCGAGAAAAACACCGAAGTTTTCCATGTGGGCAACACGGGCCTTGATTACGTCGCCCGGTTTAAGTTTGGATACGAAAGTGTCAATGCAATCTTGCTGAACGCTTTTGCGTGAAAGGAGAGCGTATTCTTCACCGTTTTCGTCGCGGTCAAAGCCTGTGATTCTGAAAACAACGGGTTTGTTTACCCTTGAAATCAGGGCAATGTCACGAACCGAGCCTGTGTCAATGCCCACGGCACCCTCGGAATAAGGAATGATGCCGTACATACAGCCCAAGTCAACCTTGAGATTATGGTTTCTGTCGCAGAGCAGGGCTCTGCCCTCAAGCACCGTGCCAAGATACATTGCCTCGTGAAGCGCGGCAGCGGAAGACAGCGCTTGTGTGTTTGATTTTTCCTGAATAAGCTGACCTTCGGGTCTGAAATCTGTCATAAGTTTTACCACCTTTGTTTTGTTGTTTTGCTTTTTATTTATATGCATTTCTGTTGTTTTTATATTCTTTACAAAAGTATAGTTTTGTGATACAATAAAATAGATTATAAAGAATGGGGGCGTTTGCGTGGATGTAAGGGTTGGCGATAAGCTGTTGATGAAAAAAAACCACCCCTGCGGAGAGAATGTTTTTGATGTTCTCAGGGTGGGCATGGATTTTCGCGTCAGATGCGTCGGCTGCGGCCGTGAAGTGATGGCGCCACGCTCCAGGATTGAAAAAAACATCAAAAAAATTATGAGAGAAGAATAACCCCCTCTGTGACTCATTTTGTGACGAAAGGAAGATTTTATGCTTGACAAGCTTGCCGCAATAGAAGAAAAGTTTGAGCAGATAAACACACAGCTTTTTGACCCCGACGTTGTGTCAGATATTGAAAAATACAAAAAGCTTATGCAGGAAATGAAGCATCTGACACCTATTGTTGAAAAATACCGTGAGCTCAAAAAGGCTCAGAATGATTATAACGAAGCAAAGATGATGCTTGACGAAGGCGGCCTTGACAAGGAGTTTAAGGAAATGGCCCAGCTTGAGCTTTCCGAAAATGCCGAAATCATTGAAAAGGTGCAGGAGGAGCTTAAAATTCTTCTTCTTCCCCGCGACCCCAACGATGACCGAAATGTTATTGTTGAAATCCGCGGCGGTGCAGGCGGCGAAGAGTCGGCACTGTTTGCAAATTCACTTTTCAGAATGTATTCAATGTATGCCGAGCCAAAGGGCTGGAAAACGGAAATTCTTTCTGCCAACCCCACGGAGCTTGGCGGATACAAAGAAATCAGCTTTATGATTGAAGGTGACGGAGCGTATTCACGCTTTAAGTTTGAAAGCGGTGTTCACCGTGTTCAGCGAGTTCCCGAAACCGAAAGTCAGGGCAGAATCCACACCTCAACCGTAACCGTTGCCGTGTTGCCCGAGGCTCAGGATGTTGACATTGAAATTAACCCTGCCGATTTGCAGATTGACACCTTCCGTTCAAGCGGCGCAGGCGGTCAGCATATCAACAAAACCGAATCGGCTATCCGAATCACACATATCCCCACAGGCACAATTGTTGAATGTCAGGATGAACGCAGCCAGCACAAAAACAAGGACAAGGCGATGAAAATTCTCCGTTCAAGAATCCTTGAAGCCGAGCGCGAAAAACAGAACAGTGAAATTGCCGGTGAGCGTAAGGCTCAGGTGGGCACAGGTGACCGCAGCGAGCGTATCCGAACCTACAACTATCCTCAGGGCAGAGTCAGTGACCACAGAATCGGCCTTACAATCTACAAGCTTGAGGCGTTCCTCAACGGTGATCTTGACGAAATGATAGACGCTCTTATTACTGCTGACACAGCAGAAAAACTGAAAGCAGATTCACAATGAAAACAGAACTCTACAAAATAAACGACACAACTCAATCAGCCGAAATTGAAGCGGTTGCCGAAATTTTGCGCTCCGGCGGTCTTGCGGCCATCCCCACCGAAACGGTGTACGGACTTGCCGCCAATGCCCTTGACCCCCAAGCGGTCAACAGCATCTTCCGCGCAAAGGGCAGACCCAACGACAATCCGCTGATTGTTCACATCAGCGAGGTGGAGGAGATTTATCCTCTTGTTACCTCGTTCCCCGACAAGGCAAAGGCTTTGGTTGAAGCCTTCTGGCCCGGCCCGCTGACAATTATCCTCCCCAAGTCCGACATTGTTCCCAAGGAGGTTTGTCCGCGCCTTGAAACCGTTGCCGTGCGTATGCCGTCGCACCCCGTTGCAAGGGCAATCATCAAAGCGGCAGGTGTGCCTCTTGCTGCACCCAGCGCCAACTCTTCGGGGCTTCCCAGCCCCACAAAGGCAAGCCATGTTGTTGATGATATGAACGGCAAAATCCACGCCATAGTTGACGGCGGTGAAAGCAGTGTGGGTGTTGAATCCACGGTAATCACCCTTGCCACCGAAAAGCCTGTGCTTCTGCGTCCCGGCGGAATTACCCCAGAGCAGATAGAAAGCGTTATCGGTCCCATTGAAATAAATTCCGCAGTGCTTGAGGAACTGCCTGAGGGTGAGGTTGCCGCTTCACCGGGAATGAAATATAAGCATTATTCACCTGAGGCACAGGTATATATTATCAAAGGCTCTTTTCCGTCTTTCCGCTGTTTTGTTGAAACGATGGGTGACGAGGGAGACTATGCTCTCTGCTTTGACGGTGAAGAACAAAATCTTTCAATACCTGCAATAAGCTACGGCGGAGAAAACCGCCCCGAGGAGCAGGCGCATAACCTGTTTGCTCTTTTGCGCGAGCTTGATTCAAAAGGCGCAAAGCGGATTTTTGTCCGACGCCCCGACCCTCACGGAGTGGGTCTTGCGGTTTATAACCGTCTGATTCGCGCGGCGGCATTCAGAGTGATTGAGGTGCCTCCGATTTACGGACTCACAGGTCAGACAGGAGCAGGCAAAACCACCGTTGCGAAGGAGCTTCTTAAAAAAGGTTGGCAGGTGATTGATTGCGATCTGGTTGCCCGTCGGGTTGTGGAAAAGGGTTCACCTGTTCTGCCCGAGCTTGCAGAGGCTTTTGGTGAGGATATTCTCCTTCCCGACGGAAGCCTTGACCGAAAGGCACTTGCAAAAAAAGCATTTGCCACACAAGAGGGCAGGCAAAAGCTCAACGCCATAACCCACCCTGCAATCACAAGGCAGGTGTCACGGCAGATTATTGAAGAAAAAGACCGTTTTCCGGTGTTTGTGATTGATGCGGCGCTTCTTTCAAAAAGTGAAATGTATCACTATTGCTCAAAAATGATTGTGGTCACGGCAGACAGAGATGTGCGCATCAAAAGAATTATGAGCCGCGACTCAATCACTCAGGCGCAGGCAATTGAAAGAATAAATGCACAGCCCGATGAGCAATACTATAAAAGCATTGCAGACGTTGTGATTGAAAACAACGGCGGTGAAATCGACCTTTCGAATATATTTTAATGTTGCGCAGAGAAAAATCTTGTCGCAATGAGAAAATGAAAAAATATAATTTATATATACAATAAACCAGACTTCGACATACAAAACGCGATTTTTTAACAGGGAGGCATTATTATGTCAAAAGAAAAAACAGAAGTTGAGCTCCTCAAGGAAGAGCTTTTTATGGAAAATCAGCACACGGCAAAGGTGATTGATGACGCTGAGATGTCAGTTGCTTTTGAATTCTGCGAGGGCTACAAAAAGTTCCTCAATGCTTGCAAAACCGAGCGCGAAGCAACAGAATATGCAGTTGCCGCCGCAAGGGAGCAAGGCTTTGAAGAGTTTGACAACACCAAGGCCTACAAAGCAGGTGACAAAATTTATTATGTTAACCGCGGCAAGGCAATCATTCTTGCCGTTATGGGCAAAAAGAGTGTGGGAGAAGGCGTGAAAATTGCCGCTGCACACATTGACTCACCCCGCCTCGATCTCAAGCCCAACCCCCTTTATGAGGATAAGGAAATTGCACTTTTCAAAACTCATTATTACGGCGGTGTTAAAAAATATCAGTGGGTAACAATTCCCCTTTCTCTTCACGGTGTTGTTGTTAAAAGAGACGGTTCAATTGTCAATGTTAACATCGGTGAAAACGAGGGCGACCCGCAGTTTGTTATCACAGACCTTCTTCCTCACCTTGGCAAAAGCCAGATGGAAAGAAACGCCCGTGAGGTTATCAAGGGCGAAGAGCTTAACATTCTCGTTGGTTCACTTCCCTTTAAGAGTGACTCGGGAAGTGAGCTTGTGAAGCTCAACATTATGAAAATTCTCAACGAAAAATACGGCATTGTTGAAAGAGATTTTCTCACAGCCGAGCTTGAAGCTGTGCCTGCAATGCCCGTTTCGGATATCGGTTTTGACCGCAGCATGATCGGCGGCTACGGCCACGATGACCGCGTTTGTGCTTATCCTGCCCTTCAGGCGATTTTTGAGCTTGACGGTGCTCCCGAATACACTGCGGTTACCGTGCTTGCAGACAAGGAAGAAACAGGCTCAATGGGCAACACAGGTCTTCAGTCTGACTATCTCAGATTTTTCCTTGCAGACCTCGGCAGAGCAGAGGGGCTTATGGGCAGAGATGTGCTTTCAAAGTCAAAGTGTCTTTCTGCCGACGTTAATGCGGCCTTTGACCCCACTTTTGCTCATGTGCTTGACCCGATGAACGCTTCGTTCATCAACAAGGGCATTGTTGTAACCAAATACACAGGCTCAGGCGGCAAGGGCGGAACATCCGACGCCAGCGCAGAGTTTGTGGGTGAGGTTGCAAGAATTTTTGACAACGGCGCAGTCAACTGGCAGTTGGGTGAGCTTGGCAAGGTTGATGAAGGCGGTGGCGGAACGGTTGCCAAATTTATTGCAAATATGAACGTTGATGTTGTTGATGTCGGCGTTCCCGTGCTCTCAATGCACGCACCTTATGAGGTTGTTTCAAAGCTTGATGTTTATATGGCTAAAAAAGCTTTCCTTAAATTTTTTGAAGCATAATGAAAGAGGCGAAAGTAATGAAAAAAGTTCTTGTTCTCTTCGGCGGTGTTTCAAGTGAACACGACATTTCGCTGATTTCGGCAAAGTCGGTTATTGAAAATATTCCGAAGGATAAATACGAGCCCGTGCTTATGGGAATTACCAAAGACGGTGAATGGTATCTTTACAACGGAAGCGTTGACGCTCTTCCCAAAGATAAATGGCTCGAAAACAAAGAAAACATCACCCCGGCAACAGTTTCACTTTCACGCGCTGACCACGGAATTGTTGTGTTTGGCGATGTGGTTGAAAAAATCAGAATTGACGTTGTGTTCCCCGTTCTTCACGGCAAAAACGGTGAGGACGGCACAATTCAGGGTATGCTTCAGCTTGCAGGCATTCCCTATGTGGGCTGCGATATGATTTCATCAGCCTGCTGTATGGATAAAGTTTACACCAACACTCTTGCCGATGCCGCAGGAATTCCTCAGGCAAAATGGCTCGGTGTCAAAGAATATGACTATTCAAAAGAAAAAGAGTCAATCCTCACAAAGGCAGAGGAATATCTCGGCTACCCCATTTTTGTTAAGCCTGCCAATGCAGGCTCCTCTGTGGGTGTGAGTAAGGCTACCGACAAGCAGAGCCTTGACGAAGCAATTATCAAGGCATTCAAAGAGGATTCAAAGCTGGTGCTGGAAGAAGGAATTTCCGGTGCAGAGGTCGAGGTTGCCGTGCTCGGCAATGATGAGCCCATAGCTTCTGTTGTGGGTGAGGTTGAGGCTTGCAACGATTTTTATGATTTTGATGCGAAATACATAAATTCAGCAAGCAATCTCTACATTCCCGCCCGTCTTCCTGAAGAAAAGGCAGAGGAAGTGCGCCGCGCCGCAGTTAATGCATACAAGGCTCTGGGCTGCAGCGGACTTGCAAGAGTTGACTTCTTTGTGCGCCACAGTGACGGCGCCGTGATGCTCAACGAGCCCAACACAATCCCCGGCTTCACATCAATCAGCATGTATTCAAAGCTTTTTGCCGCTTCGGGCGTGCCTTACCCGGAGCTTGTTGACAGGCTTATTTGCTTTGCGACGGAAAAGTGGAAAAAATGAAGTGTATAATTAAAATTGAAGATACCCATATCATTGACGGTGACAAAGAAAGCGCAGAAACTCTTGTTCAGGGCAATTTCACCTTTGCCGAAGACGGCTACAAGGTGCGCTACCGTGAAGAGGGTGAGGGCTATGACGGTTGTTTTGTGACCCTGAGCGTTGAAAAAAACAAGGTGACAATGACCCGAAAGGGCGCACTCACCACCGAAATGATTATGGAAAAAAACAAGTTTCACCCTTGCGCTTATGCCACCCCCGTGGGCATAATGGATTTGGGTGTATATACAAATGAAGTGAAGTCAGCCGTGACCGAAAACGGAGGAGTGCTGGAATTTTCTTACACACTCTCTGCCGCCGGTGACACGCTGAGCGAAAATAAATTGAAGATTACGATAAAAAGAGGTTGATAAAATGAGCTATATTGTAAATCAGGTGCAGTCACAGCTTCGCGAATGTGTTATGGCGGCAATTACCAAAGCCTGCGAAAAAGGTGAGGTAAGCCTTGTGCCCCAGACTGCGTTTAATGTTGAAATTCCTGCCGACAGCGCAAACGGTGATTTTTCTACCAATGCGGCTATGGCCTGGGCAAGAGAGCTAAGAAGCGCCCCCCGCAAAATTGCAGACGCAATTGTTGCCAACATTTCTTTGGATGGCACATATTTTGCACGCTGTGAGTGTGCAGGCCCCGGTTTCCTTAACTTTTATCTTGATGGTAGCTATTATGCCGCAATTCTTATGGATGTTAAGGCAAAGGGTAAGGATTACGGCCGTTCGGATTTCGGCGGCGGAAAAAGAATAAACGTTGAGTTTGTTTCTGCAAACCCCACAGGCCCCATGCATATGGGTAACGCCCGCGGCGGCGCACTTGGTGATTGCCTTGCCGCTGTGCTTGACTATGCAGGCTACGAGGTGGAAAAGGAATTTTATATCAACGACGCCGGCAATCAGATTGAAAAATTTGCCCTTTCACTTGATATAAGATATCAGCAGATTTTCAAGGGTGAGGATGCGGTTGAGCTCCCCGAAGACAGCTATCACGGTGAAGATATCAAGGTGAGAGCTCAGGAGTTTGCTGATGTTTACGGTGACAGATACATTGACGCCACTCAGGAAGAAAGACGAGCCGCGCTCACAGAGTTTGCTCTTCCCAAAAACATTCAGGCAATGAAGGATAACCTCACAAAATACCGCATTGAGTATGACACCTGGTTCAAAGAAAGCGTGCTTCACAACGGCGGTGAGGTTATGGACACTATCGACCTTCTCACAAAGAACGGCTACACCTATGAAAAAGACGGCGCATTGTGGTACAAGAACATAGAAATCCAGACAAAGAAGCTTCTTGAGGCAGGCAAAACTCAGGAAGAAATCGACAAGCTTGAATTAAAAGACGACGTTCTCATCAGAGCTAACGGTATTCCCACATATTTTGCCGCAGACATTGCTTACCACAGAAACAAGCTTGAAGTGAGAAAATTTGACACAGCCATCGACATCTGGGGCGCAGACCACCACGGTCACGTTGCAAGAATGCAGGGCGCTCTCGATGCAATCGGTGTTGGCGGTGACAAGCTTAAGGTTATTCTTATGCAGCTTGTTCGCCTTACCCGTGACGGCGAGGTTGTCAGAATGTCAAAAAGAACAGGTAAGGCAATTACTCTTGTTGATTTGCTTGAGGAAATTCCCATCGATGCAGTCCGCTTCCTTTTCAATATGAGAGAGCCCGGCTCACAGATGGAATTTGACCTTGATTTGGCGGTTGAGCAGAGCTCAAAGAACCCTGCTTATTATTGCCAGTATGCTCACGCAAGAATCTGCAGCATTTTCAAAAAGCTTGCCGCAGAGGGCATTGAGGTGAGAGACTGCTCTGTTGAAGATTTGAAGCTCCTCGTTGCAGAGGAAGAAAAAGAGCTCATCCGTCACCTTGCTTCACTCACAAGTGAAATTGTAACAGCCGCCAAAAACTATGACCCTGCAAGAATTACAAGATATGTTGTTGAGCTTGCAACACTTTTCCACAAGTTCTACAACTCCTGCAGAGTTCAGTGCGACGATGAAAATCTTATGCAGGCAAGAATTTATCTTTGTGCCTGTGTAAGAGATACAGTTAAAAACGTGCTCGAAATGCTCAGAATCACCGTTCCCGAGAGTATGTAATATCTAAAGCCTCCCTTTACACAAGGGAGCCATAATCACAGTTCCCGAGAGTATGTGATAACAACAAAAAACACGGGTCGATGAATTTCATCGACCCGTGAAAATTTTGCCTGATTATTCAGCCTTCTTTTTAAGCTCGTCCATACTGAGAAGAATGTCGCTTTCGCCCATAACCGAAGGAAGCTCGCCGTTCCACTTGTTCCATTTTACATAGTCAACGTAGTCGGGTGATTTTGCAAGTGCTTCCTGAATGAGCTTGATACTTTCGGCCTCGGCCTCTGCCTGAGTAATTTTCTGCTTTGCTTCAACCTCAATGCGGGCAAGGTCCTGTTCAGCCTTGAGTGCATTCTGCTGAGCAGTCTGCTTTGCTTCAACAGCGGCATTGAATTCTTCGGAAAAATCAAAGTTTACAATGTTGAAAATTTCAACGGTGAGACCGTATTGATTGATTTTGTCGGAAAGTGCGGTCTTAATCTGGTCGCCGACGGACTGACGCTTTGTGATAAGCTCCTCTGCGGTGTACTGTGCGGTCACAGCCTTGATGCTTTCCTGAATTGCGGGCACGATGATAACTGAGCCGTAATCCATACCAACGCTCTGATAAAGAGTGGCGGAAGAGGTATTGTTAACGTGGAAGTTAACCGCAACAACGTAAGAGATTATCTGAAGGTCTTTGGAAGATGCGGTGCCGTCGGTTTCGATTTTCTGAGTGCGGTTGTTCATTTGCACAACGCTCTGCACAATGGGAGCCTTGAAGTGAAGACCTTCTTCAAGCACCTTGTCTTCAACAGCGCCGAAGGTGAGAACAACACCTGTGTGACCTGCTTTGACCACGGTGAAGCTTGTGGCAAGCACCGCGATAACGACAACGGCGCACACGGCAAGAGCGATGATTTTCGGTAGATTTTTGTTTTTCATATTATTTCCCCTTTCGATTTTCAAAGTCCGAGACTTTGTTATGAGAGATTACCATAACTGTCGGACTTTGTCAATATAGGGTGAAATTTATCACTATGTCCTTTCCCAGAATTTGCGGTCCAGGGAACGGTATTGTATTGCTTCTGCTATGTGCCTCGGCTCAATGGTGTCACTGCCGTCAAGGTCAGCTATTGTGCGGGAAACACGCAGGATTTTGTCATAAGCTCTTGCCGAAAGACCGAGGCGTCGGAAAGCATTTTCCAGCAGCTCCATTGCTTTGTCGGTGGGTCTGCAAAGCTCCCTTGTGAGCCCCGCAGGCATGTGGGCGTTGCTTGTGACGCCTGTGCCCTCAAGTCGGCGCTGCTGAATTTTGCGGGCGTAGTCTACGCGCTGACGGATTGACTCTGAGCTTTCGCCTTTTTCGGTGTCGGAAAGTTTGTCAAAATCCACGGGCGGAACTTCAATGTGAATATCAATTCGGTCAAGCAAAGGACCTGAAATGCGGGAAAGATATTTCTGCGCCGCACCCTTGGGGCAGGTGCACGCCTTGGTGGGGTGGCCGTAAAATCCGCAGGGGCAAGGGTTCATTGCGCAAACGAGCATAACCGAGCAGGGGTAAGCAACAGTGCCCATAACTCGGGAAATAACAATTTTTTCATCTTCAAGGGGCTGCCGCAAAACCTCAAGCACGTTGCGGTTGAACTCGGGCAGTTCGTCAAGAAAAAGAACACCGTTGTGTGCCAGTGAAACTTCACCGGGGCGCAGAGTTTTGCCTGTGCCACCGCCGGAAAGACCAACAGGTGAAACCGAATGGTGAGGGGAGCGGAAGGGCCTGTCGGTGATGAGTGAAACATCGTCGGGCAGAACACCTGCAACAGAATAAATTTTGGTGGTTTCAAGGCTTTCTTCAAATGTCATTGACGGCAGAATTGAGGGAAGCCTTTTGGCAAGCATGCTTTTGCCCGAGCCGGGAGGCCCCAGCATAATCACGTTGTGTCCGCCTGCCGCCGCAACCTCAAGGGCGCGTCTTGCTTCAAGCTGACCTTTAACGTCGGCAAAGTCGGGCGCAAATCTCAATGAATCCGAAGGTTTGGAGCGGGGGAGACAGGGCGCAATTTTTTCAACGCCGTGGATATGGTTGACCACCTCATAAACATGCTCAACGGGAAGAATGTCAATGCCCTTGACAACGGAGCCTTCAAGAGCGTTTTCTTTAGGAACAAACACTGCTTTCAGCCCCGAATCTCTTGCTCTGATAACCATGGGCAAAACGCCGTTTACCTTGCGGATTTGCCCGTTGAGAGCAAGCTCACCCAGAAAAGCATATTCATCGGTTGACGCGCGAATCTGACCCGTTGCAACAAGGAGCGCAACGAAAATGGCAAGGTCATAAAGAGGACCCTCCTTGCGGGTGTCGGCAGGGGCGAGGTTAATGGTGATGCGGCTAACGGGGAAGGTGAAGCCGTTGTTTTTGATGGCGGAGCGCACCCTGTCCTTGGCTTCGCTGACGGCGGTGTCGGGCAGACCCACTATCTCAAACTTTGGCAAGCCCTGAGACAAATCTGCTTCAACCTCAACGGAAAAAGCATCCATGCCGAAAAGCCCCATACTGTTCACTTTGGCAAACATAAAATTCCCCCAAAAAGTTTATGTATCAATTAAATCAAATTTGTGTAACTTTTTCAAGTATCTGCTTTAAATTTTGCGCTTTTTATGTTACAATACGGAATATTAGAACTTGAGGAGGGATATTATGCCCGAAGAAAAAAGAAAAACAAGCAGCATAAAGCTTCTTAAAAGATTTATACCATATTACAAAAAATACGGCTGGTATCTTGTGCTTGACCTGATTTGTGCAGCATTTACCGTTTTGTGTGAGCTTGCGCTTCCCGTTATCGCCCGAAATATTACCGAAATCGGCATCAACAGCCCTGAGCTACTCACCCTTGCTTACATCGGCAAGGTGGCAGGTTTTTATCTGTTTTTGCGTTTGCTTGACAGCGCCGCTAACTATTATATGGCGGCAGGTGGTCACATTATGGGCACACGAATGGAAACAGATATGCGACGCGATATGTTTGCCCATTTGCAGACACTTCCGTATTCATATTATGACAACACAAAAATCGGTCAGCTGATGTCGAGAATTACCTCCGACCTTTTTGATATTTCGGAGTTTTCTCACCATGCCCCCGAAGAATATTTTATCGCTTCGCTTAAATTCATCGGCTCCTTTGCTTACCTTGCAAGCATCAACCTCAAGCTCACACTCATAATGTTTATTATGGTGCCGCTGATGGTGATTGTTTCCAAAACCTTCCGCGAAAAGATGAAAAAAGCTTTCAAGCAGCAGCGCCACGAACTTGGCGAAATCAACTCAAGAGTTGAAGACACGCTTCTGGGTATCAGGGTGGTTAAATCATTTGCCAACGAAGATGTTGAAAAAGAAAAGTTTGCCAAAAACAACAAAAAGTTTTTCTCCGTTAAGCGTTCTGCGTATTTCAGCATGGCAGGCTTCCACACAACGGTCAGATTTTTTGACGGCCTTATGTATATTATGGTTGTGTGCGTGGGCGCGATTTTTATTATGAAAGATGAAATCAAGCCCGCTGACCTTACTGCATATCTTCTTATGGTTTCCACACTTCTGGGCAGCATCAGGCAGATTATCCAGTTCAGTGAGCAGTTCCAGCGAGGAATGACAGGCTTTGAGCGCTTCACCGAAATTATGGATGTGAAGCCCGAAGATATCGACAACCCCAACGCCCGTGATATTGAAAAGGTGGAGGGTGATATCCGTTTTGAAAATGTAAGCTTTGCTTATTCCGAAAATCTTGATGACGTGCTTCACGATGTAAACATTCACATCCCCAAGGGGCAGAATGTTGCCATCGTCGGCCCCTCGGGCGGCGGCAAAACCACAATCTGTAACCTTATCCCACGCTTTTATGAAATCAACGAGGGCAGAATCACTGTTGACGGCATCGATGTCAACGATTTCACCCTTTCATCCCTTCGCGAAAATATCGGTGTTGTTCAGCAGGATGTTTACCTTTTCTCAGGTTCAATCAGAGAAAACATTGCCTACGGCAAGCAGGATGCAACTGATGAAGAAATCATTGCCGCCGCCAAAAAGGCAGGCGCCCACGAATTTATCACCGAGCTTGAAAACGGATATGACACTTATGTTGGTGAGCGCGGCGTTAAGCTTTCGGGCGGACAGAAGCAGAGGGTTTCCATTGCAAGGGTATTTTTGAAGAACCCGCCAATCCTCATTCTTGACGAAGCAACCTCTGCACTTGACAACGAAAGTGAAAAATTGATACAAAAATCATTGGAAGAGCTGTCAAAAGGCAGAACGACCTTGACAATTGCTCACAGATTGACTACTATAAAGAATGCAGACAATATTCTCGTTCTTACCAAGAACGGCATAGAGGAGCAGGGCAACCACAAAGAGCTGGTTGAAAAGGGCGGTCTTTATGCAAGTATGTACGAGATGTATTCCAATTAAGAAAGGAAAATAAATTATGCTTAAAAATGTACCTTCAATTCTCTCACCCGAGCTTTTGAAAATTCTTATGGAGATGGGTCACGGTGACAGAATCGTAATCGGTGACGGCAACTTCCCCGCCGCCTCAAATGCACAGCGTCTTGTCCGCCTTGACGGTCACGGTGTGCCCGAGGTGCTTGATGCAATTCTCAAGCTTATGCCTCTTGACACTTATGTTGATAAGCCCGTTGCACTTATGGACAACGGTGATGAAGCAAACCGTCCTCCCATCTGGGCAGAGTACGAAGACATCATCAAAAAGAACGAGGGCGAAAAAGATATCGAGCTCGTTGAACGCTTTGCTTTTTACACAAGAGCAAAAACTGCTTATGCAATCATCGCCACAGGCGAAACAGCAATTTACGCCAACGTTATTCTCCAGAAAGGCGTAGTTATCGAATAAGGTGAGATTATGAAAAAGGTTCTTGCTTTTGACTTTGGCGCTTCCAGCGGCAGAGCCATTATCGGTTCTTTTGAAAACGGCAAAATCTCTTTGCAGGAGGTTCACCGTTTTTCAAACGACCCTGTTAAGGTGAACGGCACTCTTTATTGGGATGTGCTCCGTCTTCTTCACGAAATTAAGCAGGGCATTGTAAAAGCCAAAATCGCAGGCGGTTTTGATTCAATCGGTATCGACACATGGGGTGTTGATTTCGGTCTTATCGACAAAGAAGGCAGACTTCTTGAAAACCCTGTTCATTACCGCGACCCCAGAACTGCAGGTCTTGTGGAGGAAGCCTTCAAGACTATCCCCAAAGAAAAGCTTTACAACATTACGGGCATTCAGTTTATGGAGCTCAACACTCTCTTTCAGCTCATTTCTTTGCGCCGTCAGAGACCAGAACTTCTTGAAAGAGCTGACAAAATGCTCTTTATGCCCGACTTGCTTGCATACTTTTTAACAGGCAAAATGTGTGCCGAATATTCAATCGCATCCACTTCACAGATTATTGACATTGAAAAGCGCACCTGGTCAGAGGAGCTTCTTGAAGCTTTTGATATTCCCGAAAGTCTTTTTGCTCCCCTTGTTCAGCCGGGCACCGTTCTCGGTGAGCTGACCGATGAAATCTGTGAGGAATTGGGCGTTGACAAGGTTCCTGTAATTTCCGTCTGCGGTCACGATACCCAGTCGGCAATCACAGCCGTGCCTTGCCCCGAGGGTGATTTTGCGTTCCTTTCTTCAGGCACCTGGTCGCTTTTCGGCACAGAGCTCAAAACCCCCATCGTTGATGAAACCTCGCTGAAAATCAACATCACCAACGAGGGCGGAATTGACGGCACAATCGGACTTCTCAAAAACATTATCGGCTTGTGGCTCATTCAGGAAAGCCGCCGTCAGTGGCAGCGTGAGGGCCAGGATTATTCCTATGCCGACCTTGAAAAGCTTGCTCTTGAGGCAGAGCCCTTCAAGTGCTTCATCGACCCCGATGCACCGGAATTCACCCCCCAGGGCAACATCCCCGGACGAGTTCAGGAATTCTGCAAAAAAACAGGCCAGTATGTTCCTCAGAGCGTCGGCGAAATTATGCGCTGCATCTACGAAAGCCTTGCAATGAAATACCGCCTCACCTTTGAAAAGCTGTGTGACTGCACAAACAAGGATTACCCTGTAATCCACGTAATCGGCGGCGGCACAAAGGACGGACTTTTGTGTCAGATGACCGCAAATTCCTGCGACAGAACAGTTAAGGCAGGTCCTATTGAAGCAACGGTTATGGGCAACGTGGCTGTTCAGTTTATGTCTGACGGCACAATCAAGGATGTTCCCCACGCCCGTCAGGCTGTTGCCGACAGTGAAACACTCAAAGTATATAACCCCGAAAAAGCCGACGAATGGAAAGCAGCATATCCGAGGTTTGTTGAAATCGCGAAATATTAAAATCAAGCCCGACGGTCACCTGTCGGGTCTTTTTATATAGTGTAGGGGTCTATGGCCGCATCGACCCGAAAACAAAAACGGTCGGAGATTGAGAACCCGACCGTTTTTGTTCATTTAATTTCCTGCTCGAGATTGGAGAAAAGCTTCGAGGCGAAGAAATCCTGTATTGAAATATCCAAACCATCGCAGATTTTTTTGATAGTTGAAATAGTTGCACTGTTGTTTCTTCCGCTTGTTATGTTGTTGAGAGTGGATTGGGTTATGCCGCATTTGATGGAAAGCTTATTGACCGATATATTGTTATTTGAGCACAATTCTAAAATCCTGAGCCTAACGGCTTCACCTATGTTCATATCGTCACCTCTCCTATAAGATACCCATTTTGAGTTAAAAAAGTTACCTCTTTTGAGTTGACAAGTTCAGCTTTTGGTGGTAAACTTCAATTAAAGAAGCAATTTGTTTTTTATGAGGTGATTTGTTGTGAAGAAAAAAGTTGTAGTCTTTGCTTGTGTTGTTGTTCTATGCATATCCTTGTTTGCAATAATAAATTTTGCAGAGCCAACTTATAAATACAATCAGGTCGAAAAAAATTTGCAATCTAATGATTTCTCAAAGGCATTAGATATATTGTCGACTATAGAGGACTCTTCTAAAAAACAAAACGTGATTGTAATTGCTATAGAGACTGCATTAGAAAGCAAAGACGTAAAACATGCTAGATTGTTTATAGAGCTGCTTGCCGAAAATGTCGATGTTTCAAAATATGAATCGGAAATAATATATTTGACTGCAGAAGAAGAGAAAGATTGCTTGTCAGCATTAAAACGGTATGAATCAATTGCAGATTATAAAGATGCAAACAAATTAGCAGATAGCAAAAAAGAGGAAGTTTATCAAGCGGTATTAAGTTATATTGAAAATGGTGATTATGACAAAGCACAAACATACATAAATGGTATAGTAGGCTACAAAAATGAAGCTGAACTTCAGAAAATTATTTACTACAATAAAGCATTAACTGACGAAAAAAATCTCGATTATGTGGGTGCAAAATTTTTGCTTAAGCTTGCCAAGGGCTATGCTCCCGCAGACAAAAAATTAAAAACAACGCTTTTTGGGTTAGTGGGAAATAAATATTATGTAAAAAACTCAGCCTCGTATATTGTTTTTGAAGAAGTACTTACAGATAAAACTATAATTAAAGCAATAGCCGGACCATTTAGGGGTCAAGTCCTTTCCGAGTATACAGAGGAATACTTTTATAAAATAGAAGGGAATACATTATATAGGTCGACATATGATGAGGAAGAAAGAGAAACTATGTTTAATTCTAATTGGACACTAGAACATAAATTGGAAAACATTCAATGGAAAAATGGAAAAGTATATAGTTTTCGCTTACAGAATATGGATTTTGTGGCTGAACCGTATAATTAAAGTGCTATCAACTAAAGTCGCCCTTCGGGGCGGCTTTTGGCTTTGTAAAATGATATGTCGGGGACGCCATACCCTACATTTGGTTGCCGTCGGTGCGGTAGGGGCGCCCATCGTGTCCGTCAAATTATAGCAATTAAAACGGACTGCCAATGGCAGCCCCTACGAGCTTTTCGATGAGGTATTGTATGGATTTCATTCTTCGACAAAAAATTAACAAAAACTATTGATTATCATTTTTTAAAAGTGTATAATTATCAGTGACTAAAAAATGCCCGTGTAGTCGGGTGTTAAAACATAGGAGGTAATACTATGAACTACAATATGCAGCTCACCCCCGATGAAGTTGAAATTCTCAACGGCTCCAAGGGTGAAGCAATGGCAAAGGTTATGAAAACCCTTGTTATGTACGGTGATGCTTTCGGCGCAACCAAAATGGTTCCCGTAACAAGCGAAATGGGTCATCTTGTTACAAGCTTCGGTCTTAAGGTTATGAGCCCTGTTTATGACCTTATGGATAAGCTTATTGAGGGCGGCGCTCTTTCTTCACAGAAATTTTCTGTTGACCCCAAGCCCGTTGATCCCAAGGTTCCCTCAAGCTTTTTGAAGAATATTGTTTTCAACAAGTTTATGTATTCTATGCAGGATAACTACGATGCTCAGCTTCGCAAGCTCGGCCTTGTTGATGACAAATCATACACCTGCACTTGCTATATGGACGAAGTAGGCAACATCCCCAACAAGGGCGACGTTCTTTCTTGGGCTGAATCTTCAGCTGTTGTTTATGCTAACTCCGTTCTCGGTGCAAGATGCAACCGTAACTCAGGTATCATCGAGCTCTTCGGCTCAATCGTTGGCAAGGTTCCTTATTTCGGTCTTGTTACCGATGAAGGCAGAAAGGCTACATGGATTGTTGAAGTTAAAACAACCAAAAAGCCCGAAGCTCAGGTTCTCGGTTCAGCTATCGGTATGAAGGTTATGGAAGATGTTCCCTTTGTTAAGGGTCTTGATAAGTGGATCGGCACAACTCTTGACGGCGACACAAAGGCATACCTCAAAGACTTCGGTGCTGCAACAGCTTCAAACGGTGCTGTTGGTCTTTATCACATCGAAAACCTCACTCCCGAAGCAGTTGAACAGGGTGAAAGCCTCATTGCTGACAACGCTCAGGTTTATGTTATTGATGACGCTGAACTTGAAAGAGTTAAGGCAAGCTACCCCGTAATGTGGAAGGATAAGAACGCAACTCCCAAGCTTTGCTTCGTTGGTTGCCCCCATCTTTCACACGCTCAGCTTGTTGAATGGACAGACAACGTTGCTGCAGGCCTTAAGAAGAACGGCCTCAAGAAGGTTTCTATCCCCACCGTTTTCACAGCAGCTCCCGCTGTTATTGACGAATTCAACAAAACTCCTTATGCTAAAAAGCTTCAGGAAACAGGCGTTGTTCTCAGCCATATCTGTCCTCTTATGTATATGAACAACCCTCTTGCCAAGAAGATGCCCGTAATCACAAACTCAAACAAGCTCAGAACATACACAACATCACGCTATTACACAAGCGCTGAGATTCTTGATATCATCACAAAGGAGGCAAAGTAAGATGAAACAGTTTAAAGGTAGACCTGTTGTAGCAGGCAAATGCACAGCTAACGCTCTCGTTTCTCACGGCGGTTTCAACACACTTGCTTCTTTCCAGAATGCTCTTCAGTTTGGTGATAAGCAGGCAAAATGCGGTGACCAGAACAACCCCGACCTTTACGGCAAGCCCATGGTAGGCACAGCTCTTTGCCTTCCTCAGACAATCGGCTCAACAACAGGCGGTATGGTTCTTTACTGCGCAAAGGTTATGGAAAGAAACCCCGCTTGCATGCTTTTCTCAGAGCATATTGACTCACTTGCAGCTGCAGGCGCAGTTATCGGTGCTGTTTGGACCGATAACCCCATGCCCGTTATCGACTGCCTCGGTGATGAATTCCTTAACTATGTTAAGGACGGAATGAAAATCACAATTGCAGAAGACGGCACAGTTACAGTTGAATAATAATTTTTCATAAGCGACCCGGAAACGGGTCACTTTTTCTTGCTTTTGACAAAAACATTGTGTATAATTGCAATAGAAAGCAGGTGAACTATGGCATTTAAAATAGAAAACAGAACAAACGACGATGTGATTATCACAATCTTCGGCAATGAGGTTGAAATCCCCGACGGTGAAGATGCCGTTTTTGAAAGCGAGGGCAAATTCACTCTTTGCGTCAGAAGAAAAAGAATTCCCGAAATGTATGGCAAGGCAAAAAAGAAGCTCCCCGTTTTTGAGGAGGATGCCGCCCCTGCAAGCCATGTTCAGCTCAGAAGTGAGTTTGAATTTGAGCCGATTTCATCAAAAACGGTTATAACCCTGACCCCCACAGCCAAGGTGTTTGACACCTTGCATGAGGATGCAATTTTTGTGGGCTACGAGGCAACAGCTACAGGGGGAAAGGAAATTCGCAGCAAAGAAGTTTTTTCGGACGAAAAGATTAAAAAGGAATATAAGTTAAAGCAGCTTAAAGAAGCATTTTTCCCTATCGGCACAGTCGGAATCGGCTTGTTTCTGCTGGGGGTCTACTGTCTGATTTTTGCTTACGGCGGAAATCCCGTAAACTTTTTCGGCAATAAGATTGATATGCTTTATTCAGGCACAATGACCGCCGCCGGTGTTCTTGTGACAGGCGTGTTTGTTTCAAATGTGGTTAAAATCCTCAAAAGGGTTAAAGAATATTCAGGAGGTATCTTGAAATGAAAAAATTAAGAGTAGCAGTGATCGGTTGCGGAAGTATTGCCAACGGTTCACACATCCCCAATTACCTTAAAAATGAAAATGTTGAAGTGAAATATTTCTGCGACATTATTCCCGAAAGAGCAGATGCCGCCGTTGAAAAATACGGTTGCGGAAAAGCTGTTTATGATTACAAAGAAATTGTAAACAACGATGATATTGATGCTGTTTCTGTTTGCACTCACAACGATTTCCATTCAATCATTTCTATTGACTTTATGAAAGCGGGCAAGGATGTTCTTTGTGAAAAGCCTGCCGCAAGAATTCTTCCCGAAGCTCTTGAAATGCAGAAGGTTGCCCACGAGTGTGACAAGATTCTTTCAATCGGTGTTGTTAACCGCTTCAACGATTCCGTTAACCGCGTTAAAAAGCTTATTGAAGACGGCGCACTTGGTGATATTTACCACGTTTACGCTTCTTTCCGCGCTCACCGTTCAATTCCCGGCCTTGGCGGAGATTTCACCAAAAAGGCTTGCTCAGGCGGCGGCGCATTGATTGACTGGGGCGTGCATTACATTGACCTTATTATGTATTGCTGCGGCGACCCCACACCCCTCACAGCAAGCGGTCAGGCATTTTGCAAGCTTGGCAAGGACATGAAAAATTACACCTACAAAAAGATGTGGGCAAGTGACAGCGCCGACATTGAAAACGGTGTGTATGACGTTGATGACTCTGTAACGGGTATTGTGCGCACAGACGGCCCCGTAATTTCTTTCACAGGTGCCTGGGCTCAGAATATCGGCATTGACGAAACATATATCGACTTTATGGGTGACAAGGGCGGTATCCGCCTTGAATACGGCGAATATTTCCAGTATTTCACCGCAAGAGACGGCGCATTGGTTGAAGAGAAGCACGACTTCCCCATGAGAAACCACTATGCCAACGAAATTGACAGCTTTGTTGACGCCTGTCTCAACCACAAGCCCAATCAGGCTTCAATCGACAACGCAGTGCTCACCTCAAAGATTATGGATGGCATTTATCGTTCATCTGATGAAAACAGAGAAGTTACTTTGTAAGGTAACAAGTAAAAGTGAATAGTGAAAAAGTAAGGGTCTGCGACACTTATTGATAAAAATCACGGGTCGGAAAATTCCGACCCGTGATTCATCTTAGAAAATCTATTTTTCCGTGTTCTTCTTCAAATTTTTCGACGACCTCGCGAATAAGAAAAATTATTTCACTGTTGGCACTTCTTAATTCATACTGAGCAACTATATGCAATTTGTGAAGGAGAATTTCGTCTATGCGAATCGATATGTATTTGTTTGCCATACTCACACCTCTGATTTATAGAGCTAAAATAACTCTGTTATAACTCCAATTATACACAAAGAGTTATAAAAAGTCTATAATAAGTCCGAAATAAATTTAAAAAAGAGGTAGTTTTATGAAAATCGAGCGTCATTTTGGCTTAAGAATAGACGATGAGCTGTTGAGAAAGTTCAGATATGTTTGTGAATACGACGGCAGAAGTGCAAATAAAAAGATTATTCAGATGATTAAAAATTGTGTTGCTGATTTTGAAAAAGAAAACGGTGAGATAAAATTAGAAGATTAAAAATTCACGGGTCGGAATTTCCGACCCGTGTTCCTGTTTATTTAAGCATCTCTGCAATTTTGTCTGCGGCTTCGTTAATTTCTTTGAACTCTGCCAGCTCAACTGCGCCTTTGTCAATAAGCTCGGCATTTTTGCTTCTGATAGGAAGCTTTGCAAGCACGGGGATGTCCCATTCTTTTGAAACCTCGTCAAGCTTGCTTTCGCCGAAAACAGAAAGCTTCTTGCCGCAATCGGGGCACTCGATGTAGCTCATGTTTTCAACAATGCCGAGAATGGGCACGTTCATCATCTGAGCCATGTTAACAGCCTTTTTAACAATCATTGTAACCAAATCCTGAGGAGTTGTTACAATAACAATTCCGTCAACGGGAATCTGCTGGAAAACGGTGAGGGGAACGTCACCTGTTCCGGGAGGCATATCGATGAACATATAATCAACATCGCCCCAGAAAACCTCGGTCCAGAACTGCTGAATAATACCCGAAATAACAGGACCTCTCCAGATAACGGGAGCGTCTTCGCTTTCAAGAAGAAGGTTGATTGACATAACCTCAATGCCTGTTTTGGTTTTGGCAGGGATAAGACCCATTTCGTTCTGCATTGCAGGGCCCTTAACACCAAAAGCGCGGGGAATTGAGGGGCCTGTAACGTCGGCATCCATAACGGCGCAGGCGTTGCCCTTAACCTGCATTGCAGTTGCAAGCATTGATGTCACAAGTGATTTGCCAACGCCGCCTTTGCCGCTGACAATACCGATTACTTTTTTAACGTTGCTGTATTCGTTGCAAGGAATGTGCATATCCTTTTCATCTTTGTTACAGCTTGAAGAACAGCTTGAACAATTACCGCTGCATCCCATATAAACATCTCCTATTCAAAAATAACTTTTTCAAGTGCCTCAGCGCTGTCGATAACAATCTGCACGCAGGGGCGTTTCTGATAATATTGCTCGTTTCTTTCGTCGGGGCGTGCCGGCTCCTTTATGTCTCCAAGTGCCAGCAATTCACGGCAAACAATCGAGGGATTAACCTTTCTGAACTCCTCGGAATGCTCGCGCACCTTTTCGTAGCAGAGCATTTTTCTGTCGGCATCCGCACCGTCGGTTGCTCCGAATTTGAGCCCGATAATCATTGCCGCGCCCGAAACTGCACCGCACAGCTCACGCTGACGTCCGCAGCCTCCGCCGAGACCTGCCGAAATCTTAAGAGCGGTTTCGGTGTCCATGCCGAACAAATCCGCATAGGCGGCAAAAACAGCCTGGCAGCAGTTGTAGCCTTCTCTAAAAAGAGCTTCAGCTTTTTCAACTCTTTCGCTCATTACAGCACCACCTTTATGAAACTTTCTTATTGCCTCAACTATTTTAGCACAATAAAAATAAATTTCAAGGGAAATATACTTTTATTTTTTGTTATTATATAGTATAATATAACCGATTATGAAAACGGAGAGGAGTAATCCTATGTCAAAGAATATTCTCGTAACAGGCGGTGCCGGTTTTATCGGCAGCAATTTCATCTTCTATATGCAGAAAAAGCATCCTGATTACCGTCTTGTGTGCCTTGATGCCCTCACCTATGCGGGCAATCTTCACACCCTTGACGATGCAAGATGTGACAACTTCCGCTTTGTGCTCGGAAGCATAACTGACAGGGAGCTTGTTTTTTCTCTTTTTGAAGAAGAAAAGTTTGATGCTGTTGTCAACTTTGCGGCAGAGAGCCACGTTGACCGCTCAATTGAAGACCCCGAGGTGTTTTTAAGAACAAATATCCTCGGCACACAGGTACTTCTTGATGCAACCAACAAATTTGGTGTTCCCCGTTATCATCAGGTTTCCACCGACGAGGTTTACGGTGACCTTCCCCTTGACCGCCCCGACCTTTTCTTCACAGAGGACACACCCATTCACACCTCTTCTCCTTATTCAGCAAGCAAGGCTTCTGCAGATTTGCTTGTTATGGCGTATCATCGCACCTTTAAAACACCCGTGACAATTTCACGCTGCTCCAACAACTACGGACCGTATCAGTTCCCCGAAAAGCTGATTCCCGTTATGATTGCCAACGCCCTTGCGGACAAAAAGCTTCCTGTTTACGGTGAGGGTCTCAATGTGCGCGACTGGCTTTATGTTGACGACCATTGCAAGGCCATTGATATGATTCTTGAAAACGGAAGAATCGGTGAGGTTTATAATATCGGCGGCCACAACGAAAAGGCAAACATTGAGGTTGTTAAAACAATTATCAAGGCCGTGGGCAAGGATGAAAGCCTCATCACTTATGTTACCGACAGACCGGGTCACGATATGCGTTATGCAATTGACCCCGAAAAAATCAAAAACGAGCTTGGCTGGTACCCCGAAACCCTTTTCAACGAGGGCATTCAGAAAACAATCAAGTGGTATCTTGAAAATGAAGCCTGGTGGAAAAACATCCTTTCAGGCGAATACAAAAATTACAGGGAGTTTGATGCATAATGAAAAAAGCTGTTGCTTTTTTGCTTGCTGTTGCTTTTGCTTTTTGCTTTGCAGGGTGTAACAGTGACGACCTTGGAATGCAGACAATCAAGGATGACGAGCACGGCGTTGTTGAGTTCAACACGGTAAATTTCTTTGATTTCAGCGATTTTAAAAAGGAGCATGCCGACACGGCAAAAACCGAAGGCTTTGTTAACACTGAGCCTAAGGAATTCCATAATAAAACCGATGCCAGGGAATTGGCAACAAAGGAGCTTTCCGAGGGATATAAATACAACACCATACGAATTTTTTATGACCGGACGGAAGATATCTGGATGGTTGAATTTTCAACCGAAAATGAAAACGGTGAAGTAACTGCAAAGTGCAGTGTGTGCGTTGAAGGCACGGGATATACAAAACTTGTAGTGGAGGAATAAAAATGAGAGCAATAGTTACTGTTGTGGGTAAGGACAGAGTCGGCATCATTGCCGAAATCTGCACACTCCTTGCTCAGATGAAGGTTAATATAATCGACATCAATCAGACCGTTATGCAGGATGACTTTTTCACCATGGTTATGCTCACCGACACAAAGGGCAGCGACCTTTCTTTTGGTGAAATCAGCGAAAAGCTTGATGCCAAGGGTGAAGAAATGAGCCTTTCCATCCGCATTCAGCGCGAAGATATTTTTAATTCAATGCACAAAATCTGAGAGGTGAATCGTTGTGATAAATATTTCAGATATTATGCAGACCAACGAGATGATTGACAGTCAGCATCTCGACATCAGAACAATCACAATGGGCATTTCCTTGCGTGATTGCTGTGACTCAGACATTGACAAATGCTGTGACAAAATTTATAACAAAATCGTTTCCTGCGCCCGCAATCTTGTGCCCGTGGCGGAGCAGATTGAGCTTGAACTTGGAATTCCCATTGTCAACAAGCGCATTTCTGTTACCCCCATTTCAATGATTGCAGAAAGCTGCGACACCGATAACTATGTTCCCATTGCCAAGGCTCTTGACAAGGCTGCCAAGGAATGCGGTGTTAACTTCATCGGCGGATTTTCCGCCCTCGTGCACAAGGGCTACACAAAGGGTGACAGAAATTTAATTAAATCAATTCCCGAAGCTCTTGCCGTGACCGAAAGAGTTTGCGCTTCGGTTAACGTTGCATCAACCAAGGCGGGCATCAATATGGATGCCGTTGCCGAAATGGGCAGAGTGGTTAAAAAATGCGCAGAGCTCACCAAGGACACCGACGGCCTCGGCTGTGCAAAGCTTGTTGTGTTTGCCAACGCTGTTGAGGACAACCCCTTTATGGCAGGTGCATTCCACGGTGTGGGTGAGGCTGAGTGCGTTGTTAATGTCGGCGTTTCAGGCCCCGGTGTTGTTCATCACGCATTAAAAAACATCAAGGGTGAAAGCTTTGATGTTGTTGCCGAAACAATTAAGAAAACAGCTTTCAGAATTACCCGAATGGGTCAGCTTGTGGCTCAGGAGGCTTCAAAAAGATTGGGCGTTCAGTTCGGCATTGTTGACCTTTCCCTTGCCCCCACCCCTGCAAAGGGTGACAGCGTGGCAAGAATATTGGAAGAAATGGGTCTTGAACATTGCGGAACCCACGGCACAACCGCGGCTTTGGCTATGCTCAACGATGCGGTAAAAAAAGGCGGCGTTATGGCGTCCTCTCATGTCGGCGGTCTCAGCGGTGCATTCATCCCCGTTTCTGAAGACGAGGGTATGATTGAAGCTGTTAAGGTTGGCGCGTTGAGCATTGAAAAGCTTGAGGCAATGACCTGCGTTTGCTCTGTTGGTCTTGATATGATTGCCGTGCCCGGTGACACCGATGCCGCAACAATTTCGGCAATTATCGCTGACGAATCTGCTATCGGCGTTGTGAATATGAAAACAACCGCAGTGAGAATTATCCCCGTTGAGGGCAAAAGCACAGGCGACGAGGTTGAATACGGCGGACTTTTGGGAAGTGCCCCCGTTATGCCCGTTAATAAATATTCCGCAAAGGATTTCATTGCCCGCGGCGGCAGAATCCCCGCACCGATGCACTCGTTGAAAAACTGAATTAAATTTCCAACCGAAGTTTACACTCTTTTTGTGGGATGTAAACTTCGGTTGCTTGTTTTTTATAGGGTAAAGTGATACTATTGAGTTAAAAGGAGGGATAATATATGGGTGCGATGCTTGTAAGTTTAATTGTTACCTTGCCGTTGATGGCGATTTCTTGGATAGCTTGCTTTTTATATTTGCTGTATGCGGTTGTGCCGATTGTGTTAAGCATATTGATATACCGTCGTGCAAAAGAATACAGAATGAACACTTTTTTGTGGGTGGTTATGTGCCTTCTTTTCCGCTTTGTCGGGGTGAATGCATTCCTTGCGGCAAGGCGCAAAAGGTTGCAGGAGGTTTGCCCCAAGTGCTTTGCAAAAACACCTGAGGGCTGTGAGGTTTGCCCTGAATGCAAAGTAAAGCTTGAAGAAGTGAGACCCGAAGAAAAGCCTTCAGTTAAGGCTCTTGTGAAGGTCGGTACAGTGGCTTCTGTTGTTGCGATGATAGTTTTTGTTGCGGTGCATATAGCACTTTTTATTTGGCTGAATTGATGATTCAGGCTTCTCCTTGAGGAGAAGCTGTCACGAAGTGACTGATGAGGTGTCAAAGCAGGTGTTAAATTAACACCTCATCCACCGCAAGCGGTCCCCCTTCTCCTCAAGGAGAAGGCTGTTTGAGAGGAGGAATAATATATGGGCGCAATGATTATCGGTATGATTACCGGAACGGTAGCGATGTTTGTTATTTTTGTGAGCATGGTTGTTTGCGGAGTAGTTCTGGCTTTGATTGCTCATAAGCTTAAAATGAATGCGTTCTGGTGGGGTATTGCAGGTTTTTTGTTGAATTACTACACGGTAATTGTTTTTGTGATAACTGTTATCGTAATTCATACAAAAAAATGCCCTTCTTGCAAATCAAAGGTGAAAGCTGATGAAAGCTTTTGCTCTTCTTGCGGGGGAGAAATTAAAAGAATTGATGACAAAAGGGTTGTAAAGACATATCTTAAAGTTGTGGCTATCGGCTTTATTGTTCTCAATATTTTGGGAGCAATATGGCTTATTGATGTTGAGGGATTGGCAATGGGTATATTCCCCTGGAAAGAATCGCTGATTTTTTCTGCAGCGTTGGGTATAGCCGGATATATTTTGGCAAAAAGAAAAAACAAAAATAAATGGATTTTTACCCTTTCGGGAATTGTGATTCCGTGGGCGGAATGTGCATTTATCTGGTTGCTTAATTATGTTATTAACGTACTGAATGTATTTAATCTGTAGCTTTTGGCGTGGCAAAAAGAGGAGGAATAATATGGCTTTTTTATCTTTGCTTTTGTCAGGGATGTCTGTGTTGATGATTTTTGCAACAGTTTCGTGGCAGATATCGTCAATTGCGGTAGCTTAAAGATGCGCAAAAAAGAGGAATGAAAGCAGGCAAATGGTTATGGCTGTCTGTGCTGTGCTTGTTGGGGTTGGCTATATACATTGTCGCAAGAAGGGATATTGCAAACGAAAAGTGTCCTTCCTGCGGCACAGAGGTTAAAGCAGGCTGGGATTTCTGCCCCGTGTGTTCGTTCGATTTGACCGGTTTGCAAAAAGAAGCTGTTGCTCAGCAGAGCAAAGCACCGCTGAAAGGAGCTATTGCCCTTTATGTGCTTTTGCCGTTGACTGTGTGCGCATGTCTGGTTTGTACGGTGCTTTTTTCAAGCTCTCCTATCGGCGAATTTAAAAAACAGGTTTACACAATTGAAGAGCTTGCGGTTGAATATCCCACAGCCTATGAGTGGGTAAAGGAGTGCGACAAGGACAAGGAGCATGATGTTTTTGTTGATTACAGTGAATACAGAGACGTTGCGGTTATTTACACCAAAGGCTGGATTGCTGAAGGTGCAGAATTGAAGCTTTCGGGCGAAAGCAACTTCTTCGGTGCAACGGAAGTGAACATAAAACTGCCGCAAGGAGAGTTCATCGTCAGCGATGGCTATAACATAACCGTTGTGAGGGGCGTTGAGAAAAATTTCGACTGCATTGAAGCTTATTCAGGGGATGAGCAGCTGGAGGTCAAGCTTACCGAAGAAGGTATAATTTTCTGGTAAAAATTGCCGAGCTATACTTTTATTTTGCGGGAAAAGTGATACCATTGAGTTAAAAGGGGGAATATTATGAGTGCAATATTAAACAACCTTGGTGAGTTTTTTATGATGTGGGGGTTTATTCTGGGTCTTTCCGTAGGGGTCAAAATCTGGTTTGCGGTAATTTTAGGATTTGTTGCAAAACGGCAGAAAATGAAGCCCTTTGCGTGGGCTTTTGCGGGGTTTATGTTTGATATATGGACCGTTATTGCCTATGTTGTTACAAGATTAAAAATTAAAAAAGGCAACAAAAACATGGACGACGGAAAGGTTGCTCTTTGGTTTACGCTGATTATGGCGTGCCTGGTTTTGGCTTTTGGTGTGGCTGTGTCTTTTACATAAGGTCTTGCATTTTATGGGAAAAGTGATACTATTGAGTTAAAAGGAGGGATATTATGGGAGAAAATATTTTTGTTACCGTAGGCTTTGCCTCTGTGTGGCTTATTGTGAGATTGATAGCTTGTTTTCGTATTTATGACAGCGCAAAGGCAAGAGGAATGAAGGCCGGTCGCTGGGCATTGGGCGCATCAATAGCGCTTGTTCCCGCTTTGTTGCTTTTTGTAATTGTCCGCAAGGAAAAGGTTAAGGCGGTTTGTCAGAATTGCGGAAAGATTGGCTATAACAACTGGCGTTTTTGCCCCGATTGCTCATCGCCAATAGAAAAAAGAAATGAGCTGAAAACCCGGAAGTCAGAAAAGGCAGCTTTTGCGGTTTCGGTTGTGCTTTGTGTTGCTGTTTCTGTTTTGATGGTTGTGTTTGGTATGGATGTTCTTAAGGAAGAGCCTGTTGCAACAACCGAATTGACGAAAGAGGATGTTCAACAGTTGCAACCCGAGGTTTACAGCTGGATAGAAGAATGTGATAAAGACGAAGAAAACGACGTTTTTATTCTTGATAGTGACCGCTCTTTGGGTATAATTGTTTACACTAGGGGCTGGATTGAATGCGGTGATTATCTTGGTTATGAAACAGAGGCTACCGCTGAAAAAACAACGGTTAAAATTTTGTTGCCCGAAGAAAAGAGTATCAATGAAAACGCTTATAATATAACGTATTTTGACACCGTACATTCCGAAGCTTCGGTTTGTGCCGAGGATTTTTATGTGTATAGCGGTGAAGAACCGATAGAAGTCAAAACAACCGAAATCGATGCTGATTTTGATGTTTTTGCAGACTGGTATTATGATTCGGATTATATGACAGAGAAAACCTTTGTTCAGGAAATAAATGGCAGTGTGCAGTGAGTGTAGTATTTTATTATAAAAAGCCGTGGGGTGTCCCACGGCTTTTTTACGGCATTTTGCTGAGTTCTGATTTAATATCACTGCCTGCTTCCGAAAGTTTGCTGGAAACGCTTGTGATGCCCTCCTGAAGCTTGTTTGTTGTGGTTGAAGTGTTTGTTGTGGTTGATTTTGTGGTGGTTGAGGTTGTTGTGTTTGGCACATTATCCTTTGCTCCGCAGGCGGCAAAAAGCAGGGATAACGCCATAGTTGCGCCGATGGCGGCAATATATAATTTTTTCATTTTTATCACTCCTTTTTATCATTTTTCCCTTACTTTTTGTTTTGATACATCTTCTGAATGAAAAATTTTTCAAAAAGCGGTAAAAACCGCTTAAATTCAATAAAATTTGCCTAAAATTTAAGTAAAAAATATTGCAAAAAATGATGACAAATTAACTATTATATGTTATAATTACAAAGTATATAATTTTATTTCAAGGAGTAGGCAAAATGGAAATCAAAGAGGCTTTAGGTCAGATTATTAAAAATATGACAGCCACTGCCGACAATCTCGGCTTCTCGGTGGTTGTTCCCGCAGGCACAGAAAAGGGCGAGGTTCCTGTAAGCGTTGCCAACGGCAAATATACAGTTGCTTTCACAGGCGACAAGGGCTCATTCAAAATTGAAGTGGTTGACGGCAAGGTTTACCTCAAAACAGCCGCTTCTCAGCATAAGGACGCTGTTGAAGAGGACTATGCTCAGGCTTCTGCAAGCCTTTTTGAAAACGATGACCTCAGCGACAGAGACCTTCGCTCAATGGCAAATGAGTTTAACGAAACAATTGAAAAAACATATTCAAAAAATGCTCAGAAAAAGCAGCAGACAAGAATGCAGAATCCCGTTTCCAAAACTGCAGCCAAAAACGGCAGTGCTTACTTTGATTCAAACACTCTGGGCAGCAGAATGGCTCACATGTATCCCGAATTGAAGGATGCTTACAAAGCAAACGTTGAAAGATACGGCGAATTTTTGCCTGAGGATTTCTTCCTTAACCACGGCAACAAGTTTATTGAGGCGACAATCAGAGAAAACGACCCCACCAAAATGCGCAAGCTTTTCAACTGCCTTAACGAAATTTACAACGACGGCACAAACGAAGTTCAGGGTGTAATTGTTGTTACAATTCTCGGCAGTCTGGCTCAGGAGGAGCAGATGCTTGCCAACTGCGTTGACTATATGGAAGATATGACTCTTTCCGTGGTTGAGGTTTGCAAACAGCTCAGACGCTCAAAATCAATGAGAGAAAAGCTTGCTAATCCGCCCAAATATAAACCCAAGAAGCAGAAGAGACAGAGATTTATGCCCGGCCAGCTCGGTCAGTAACGGAGGGAACAGATTTGGAAAATACAGAAAAAGATATTGAATTGACACAGCCCGCCCAAGAGGTTGAAGAAGCTCCTGAAGAGAAGCTTATTGAAAACCTTGCCGACGAGGAAATTGAAACTGTGGTTACCGAAGAATACGGTGCCGACCAGATTCAGGTTCTTGAGGGTCTTGAGGCTGTCCGCAAGCGTCCCGGTATGTATATCGGTTCAACAGGCCCCCGTGGACTTCATCACCTTGTTTATGAAATTGTGGACAACTCCATTGACGAAGCTCTCGCAGGCTTCTGCACTCACATTGAGGTTGAAATCCACCCCGACAATGTAATCAGCGTTCGCGACAACGGCCGAGGTATTCCCGTTGGTATGAACGAAAAAATGGGTCTTCCCACAGTTACCGTTGTTCTCACCGTTCTCCACGCAGGCGGTAAGTTCGGCGGCAGCGGTTATAAGGTTTCCGGCGGTCTTCACGGCGTTGGTTCTTCAGTTGTTAACGCCCTTTCCGAATGGATGGAGGTCGAGGTTTCAAGAGAAGGCCACGTCTGGGCACAGCGCTTTGCACGAGGCAACGCTGTTAACGACCTGACAATCATCGGCGACACTGACGAATGCGGAACCCTTATCCGCTTCAAGGCAGATCCTGAGGTGTTTACCGAAACAACCGTTTACGATTTTGAGGTGCTTCAGCGCCGTCTTCGTGAGTCTGCGTTCCTCAACGCCGGTCTTTCAATCACCCTCACCGACAGCCGCGACCCCGAAAACATCGTGGAGCAGGTTTATTGCTATGAGGGCGGTCTTTCAAGCTTCGTTGAATATATCAACAATTCAAGGGGTCTCACTCCTCTTCACGAGCCGCCAATCCATTTCTCGGCTTCTATAAAAGACCGTTATGCAGAAATCGCAATGATGTATAACGACGGTTACAACGAAACAATGCTTTCTTTTGCCAACAATGTTAACACCATTGACGGCGGTACTCACGAAACAGGCTTCAAAAACGCCCTTACAAGAGTGTTCAACGACTACGGCAAAAAGTACGGCATTTTAAAAGACGGTGACAAAAAGCTTTCCGGTGACGATGTTCGCGAAGGTCTCACCGCAGTTATCAGCGTTAAGCTGACCGAGGCTCAGTTTGAAGGTCAGACAAAGGGTAAATTGGGCAACACCGACATCACGGGTCTGGTTTACTCAACGGTTTATGAAAAGCTGATGACCTATTTTGAAGAAAACCCCGCAGTTGCAAAGGGAATTTTCACCAAGGCTCTTGATGCTTCCCGCGCAAGAGAGGCCGCAAGAAAGGCCCGTGACCTTGCAAGAAGAAAATCAGCCCTCGAAAGCAACTCGCTTCCCGGCAAGCTTGCCGACTGCACCGAAAAAAGCGCAGAGCATACAGAGCTTTACATCGTAGAGGGTGACTCTGCGGGCGGCTCAGCAAAGGACGGACGTGACAGACACTATCAGGCAATTCTTCCTCTCTGGGGTAAGATGCTCAACGTTGAAAAGTCACGATTGGACAAGGTTATCGGCAACGATAAGTTAAGCCCCGTTGTTATGGCTCTCGGCACAGGTATCGGTGAAGATTTTGATATTTCAAAGCTTCGCTACAACAAGGTTGTTATCATGGCCGATGCCGACGTCGACGGTGCTCATATCAGAACATTGCTTCTGACATTCTTCTTCCGCTATATGAGACCTCTCATTGACGAGGGCCATATCTATATTGCACAGCCACCTCTTTTCAAGGTCAGCAAGGGTAAGAAATTCTTCTATGCCTTCTCTGACGAAGAAAGAGACCGCTGCATTGAAGAGCTTGGCGGCAGCTGTGACATTCAGCGTTACAAAGGTCTTGGTGAAATGGATCCCGAACAGCTTTGGGAAACCACTATGGACCCGCAGACAAGAATTATGCTACGCGTAACTCTTGAAGACGCTATGAAAGCTGACGAAACCTTCTCGATCCTTATGGGTGACAAGGTTGAGCCAAGACGTGAATTTATTGAAAAGAACGCTAAATACGTTCAGAATCTTGACGTATAAGAAAGGAGTGACTTAATTTGAGCAAGAAAGCAGATGCACAGCGTAGTGATTTTCCGGAACATCTTCTCAACTCAAAAATTGTCAATGTTGACATTGACAGCGAAATGAGAAAGTCATTCCTGGACTATTCAATGTCGGTTATCGTATCCCGTGCGCTTCCCGACGTAAGAGACGGACTCAAGCCCGTTCACAGAAGAATTCTTTACACAATGTATGAAAACGGACTTACTCCCGAAAAGGCATACCGTAAATGTGCCGACACGGTTGGTTCCGTTCTCGGTAGATACCATCCCCACGGTGACGCATCGGTTTATGATGCAATGGTAAGACTTGCCCAGTCATTCTCAATGAGATACACTCTTGTTGACGGTCACGGTAACTTCGGTTCAATCGACGGTGACCCCGCCGCTGCCTACCGTTACACAGAGTCAAGAATGAGCAAGATTTCCGTTAAAATGCTCACCGATATTGACAAAAACACAGTTGACTTTGCCCCCAACTATGATGACCGTCTTAAGGAGCCCACAGTTCTTCCCACAAAGTTCCCCAACCTCCTTGTCAATGGTTCAACAGGTATTGCAGTTGGTATGGCAACCAACATTCCTCCTCACAATATGGGTGAGGTTATTGACGGTATGTGCTGTGTGATTGACAACCCCGATGCCACTCTCGACGAGATTATGGATCACATCAAGGGACCCGACTTCCCCACCAACGGTATCGTTATGGGCAGAGCGGGTATCCGTGCTGCTTACGGCACAGGCCGCGGCAAAATTACCGTCAGAGCCAGAGCAGAAATTGTTGAAAAGAAAAACGGCAGATTTGAAATTCAGGTTACCGAGATTCCCTACGGTGTTAACAAGGCCAGATTGATTGAATCTATTGCCGATTTGGTTAAAGATAAGAGAATTGAAGGCATTTCCGACGTTAACGACTATTCTTCACGTCACGGAATGCACATCTCCATTGACCTCAAGCGCGATGCCAACCCTCAGGTTGTTCTCAATCAGCTTTATTCCTACACTCAGATGCAGACAACCTTCGGCGTTATTATGCTTGCTATTGTCAACGGTGAGCCCAAAATTCTCACTCTTAAGGAAGTTCTTCAGCAGTATATCGACTTCCAGTGCAGCGTAATCCGCCGCCGCACAGAGTTTGACCTTAAAAAAGCTCAGGAAAGAGCCCATATTTTAGAAGGTCTTCTCACAGCTCTTGATTTTATTGACGAGGTTATTGAAATTCTCCGCAAATCCAAGAGCATTGCAGAAGGTAAAGAGGCATTGATGGCACGCTTCGGACTTGACGACGTTCAGGCTCAGGCAATTGTGCAGATGCGTCTCGGTCAGTTGACCGGTCTTGAAAGAATCAAGATTGAAGACGAACTCGCAGACCTTAAAAAGAAGATTGCCGAGTTCCTCGAAATTCTTGCCAACCACTCAAAGGTGCTTGAAATCATCAAGCTTGAAGCTCTCGAAATCAAAGACAAGTTTGCTGACGAGCGCAGAACAGAAATTATGAATGTCAGCGGTGAGGTTGACATTGAAGACCTTATTCCTGAAGAGGACAGCGTTTTCACTCTCACCAACTTCGGCTACATCAAGCGTATGCCTGCTGACACTTATCAGAAGCAGAATCGTGGCGGTAAGGGTATCAAAGGCCTTACCAGAAGAGAAGAGGACTATGTTCAGACAATGTTCAACGCCTCAACTCACGATGTTATTGCTTTCTTCACAACCAAAGGCAAGCTCTATCGCCTTAAAGGCTACGAAGTGCCTGAGGCTTCAAGAAACTCAAGAGGCATCAACATTGTTAATGTTCTTCCCCTTGAAAACGATGAAAAGATTTCGGCTATGATCAGACTTCCCAAGGAAGATGAGGGCAAATACCTCTGTATGGTTACACGCAAGGGTATCATCAAGCGTTCTGCACTTGAGCTTTACAGAAACGTGAGAAAGTCAGGCCTTATTGCAATCAACCTTGACGATGATGACGAGCTTGCATGGGTAAGAGTTACCGACGGCAGCAACAACCTTCTTGTTGCCACAAGAAAGGGTATGTCAATCTGCTTTGACGAAAATGATGCACGCCCCATCGGACGTACTGCCCGCGGCGTTAAAGCCATTGAGCTCAAAGAGGGCGATGAGGTTGTGGGTATGTGTGTTGTTGACGAAAGCAAGACACTCCTCACAGTCAGCGAAACAGGCTACGGCCGCCGAAGCTCATTTGACAACTACCGTCTTCAGTCAAGAGGCGGCAAGGGTCTTATCAACTACCACACCGAAACCTACGGTGACATTGCCGTTGTGGCTGATGTTGATGAAACAGATGATGTTATCCTCATCGCATCAGACGGAATTATAATCAGAATTGCGGCTGATTCAATCAGCACCTTTGCCCGTCCCTCAAAGGGCGTTCGTGTAATGAAGGTAACAAGCGGTGAAAAGCTGGTTACTCTCACCACTGCCCAGAAAGAAGAGGACACTGATGAAGGCGAGGAACAGCCTGAATCACAGGAAACAGAAACTCAGGAACCAACACAGGAGGGTTGATAATGAACATTGCTATTATTGCACATGACGCAAAAAAAGAGCTTATGACCCAGTTTTGCATTGCATACTGCGGCATCCTTTCAAGACATAAGGTTTTTGCAACAGGAACAACCGGCAAAATCGTAAGCGAAGCAACAGGCCTTGAAATCACATGCTTTCTGAGCGGTGTTCAGGGAGGCGACCAGCAGATTGGCGCTCTCGTTGCCTGCAACGAAATTGATATGCTTCTCATTTTCGGTGACCCCCTCAATCCCAAAGAGCAGGAGCCCAAAATCAACAATCTTCTCCGCCTTTGTGATGTTCACAACGTTCCCGTTGCCACCAACATTGCCACAGCTGAGGCACTTGTCCATTCACTTGACCGCGGTGACCTTGACTGGCGCGATATCGTTAACCCCAAAAACAAATAATTATCAGGAGGGTTCCTTATGAACACTCTCGGCAAAACGCTTGTCGCAATCGGCGTTTGCATTGTTGTTTTTCTCTTGCTCTTTCTCACCCGAGATTTCGGCGCTCCTGCCGGCAGAGCGGGGGAGGGCTTCGGCACCATGCGTGAAAGCCTTGAAGACAGCATCGGCGCGTCTTATTCCATTGAAGAAGATATCGGCCACGTTGCCTTTGACGACGGCGTAATATACATCACCAAAACCAAGGACCAGAAAATTGCACTGAGCTATCTTTTCTTGAATTCTCAGGGCACAAAGTATTACCTTGATTCTTACTATGTTATTTCCGACCTGAGCAAGACCCAGTGGTTTGTCAGCGAAAATGACACAAAAACAAATTACAGAATTGCCCCCGCTGATGAAATTATCACTCAGTGTGACAATATGCCTGTTAAATTTGAGGAATACACCGTTACCCTTGGTGAAGAAGAAACAAAAATCAGGCTCTATTACAACAGAGCCCAATAATTCGGGAGAATTTATATATGGCACTTATCACTAAGGCTCCAAGAGGTACACAGGATGTGTTGCCCTCACAGAGCCATAACAACCGTTTTCTTGAAAACACATTGCTTGAAATTGCCGACGAATTCGGCTTCAAAGAAATAAGAACACCTGTTTTTGAACACACCGAGCTTTTTACACGCTCAGTTGGTGACACAACCGACGTTGTTCAGAAGGAGATGTATACCTTCCTCGACAAGGGTGAGCGTTCAATCACCCTCCGCCCCGAGGGCACAGCAGGTGCGGCAAGAGCTTTCCTTGAGCACAGCCTCTATAACGAGCCTCTGCCCCAGAAGGTTTGCTACCTCACTTCCTGCTACCGCTATGAAAAGCCTCAGGCAGGCAGACTGCGCGAATTCCACCAGTTCGGTGTTGAATGCTTCGGCACTGCCGCCCCTGCCGCAGATGCAGAGGTTATTTCATTGGCTTATGAAATTTTCGGTTTCCTTGGTGTTGATGATATCCACCTTGAAATCAACTCAATCGGTTGCCCCGAATGCAGAAAGAACTATCACACTGCATTGAAGAGCTATTTTGAGTCAAAGAAGGGTGAGCTTTGCCCAACCTGCCTTGAAAGACTTGACAAAAACCCCATGAGAATTCTCGACTGCAAGAGCCCCATCTGCTCCGAAATTGCCGCAGAAGCTCCCGTGGTTATTGATTATCTCTGCGAAGGCTGTGCCGACCATTTCACAAAGGTTCAGGCATATCTTGACGAGATGCTCATTCCGTATTCAATCAATCCTCAGATTGTACGCGGTCTTGACTATTACACAAGAACCGTTTTTGAGTTCGTTTCCGATTCAATCGGTGCTCAGGGCACTGTTTGCGGCGGCGGACGCTACGACGGACTTATTGAAGAACTGGGCGGCGCCCACACTCCCTCTCTCGGCTTTGGTATGGGTATTGAAAGACTTATGCTTTTGCTTGAAGCTCAGGGTGTCAAGCTCCCCGAACCGAAGCGTTGCGACCTTTACATTGCACCTATCGGTGACAATGCAAGCCTTAAGGCAGCCCGCCTTGTGCAGGAACTTCGTCAGAGCGGCGTAAGCGCACAGTTTGACGTTGTGGGCAGAAGTGTTAAGGCACAGATGAAATATGCCAACAAGCTTGGCGCAAGATTTACCGTAGTTCTCGGTGATGATGATATTGCCGCGGGCAAGGTTAACGTTAAAAATATGGATGACGGTGAAATTACCGAAATGAGCTTTGACGAGTTTTCGGAAGAATTTATGGAGCTTACACTCCAGCAGTCCGCAAAGGACCTTGAAAGCGCCGTTGCCAACGGAGATAATATTGACCTTAAATCATTTTTGGGAGGTTTGATGTAAATGGATTTTATGACAGGCTTGAAGCGTACCGATTATTGCGGTGACCTTCGTTTGACTGATGCAGGCAAAGAGGTTGTTGTTGCAGGCTGGGTTCAGCGTCAGCGTGACCTTGGAGCGCTTATTTTCATCGACCTTCGCGACAGAACAGGCATTGTTCAGCTTGCTTTTGACGAGGAATGCGCAAAGGACGTTTTTGACAAGGCATTCAGCGCAAGAAGTGAATTTGTGCTTATGGCAAGAGGCGAGGTAAGAGAGCGTTCCGCCAAGAACAAGGATATTCCCACAGGTGAAATTGAAATTGCCGTTAAGGAGCTTCGCGTTCTCGGCAAGAGTGAAACACCTCCCTTTGAAATTATCGAAAACTGTCAGACAGCGGAATTGACAAGACTCAAGTACCGCTATCTTGACCTGAGAAGACCCGATTTGCAGAAGAACATCATTCTCCGCCACAAAATCACAAAGGTTACCCGTGACTATTTTGATGAAAACGGATTTATCGAAATTGAAACTCCCATGCTCATCAAATCCACTCCCGAGGGTGCCCGTGACTTCCTTGTGCCCAGTAGAATTCATCAGGGCACATTCTATGCTCTTCCCCAGTCTCCTCAGCTTTATAAGCAGCTTTCTATGGTTGCGGGCTTTGACAGATATATGCAGATTGCCCGTTGCTTCCGTGACGAGGATTTGCGTGCAGATCGTCAGCCCGAATTCACACAGATTGACCTTGAAATGTCTTTTGTTGATATGGAAGACGTGCTTGCAATCGGTGAAGGTTATGTTCAGCGCGTGTTCAAAGAGACTCTCGGTGTTGATATTCCGCTTCCTCTTCCCAGACTCACTTATGAGGATGCAATGAACCGCTACGGTTCAGACAAGCCCGACACCCGTTACGGTATGGAGCTTTACGATTTGAGCGACACCATCAGAAATTGCGGCTTCGGTGTGTTCACAAGCGCAGTTGAAGGCGGCGGCAGTGTAAGAGGCATCACAGCCAAAAACGCTGTTAAAACCCTTACAAGAAAAGAAATTGACAAGCTCACCGAAATGGTGAGAGGTATCGGTGCAAAGGGTCTTGCCTGGGTAAGATACAATGAAGACGGCACAATGGCATCTTCATTTGCAAAGTTCCTCACAGAGGACGAAATGAACGCAGTGCTTGCAAAGGCAGACGCTAAGCCCGGTGACGTTGTGCTCATCATCGGTGACACTAAGAATTCAACAGTTCTTTCTGTTCTCGGTGCTCTTCGCGGTGAGGTTGCAAAGCGTCTTGACATTATTCCTAAGGATAAATACAACTTCCTCTGGGTAACAGAGTTCCCCTTCTTCGATTGGGATGAAGATACCCAGCAGTTTGTTGCAATGCATCACCCCTTCACTTCACCTATGGATGAATATATCGACACTCTTGAAAGCGACAAGGCTAATGTTAAGGCAAAGGCCTATGACCTTGTTCTCAACGGTGTTGAGCTTTGCTCAGGCTCAATCAGAATCACAAACCCCGACCTTCAGAAGAGAATGTTTGCTCTCCTCGGTCTTTCTGATGAAGAGGCTTATGCAAAGTTCGGTTTCCTCACCGATGCGTTCAAATACGGTGCACCGCCCCACGGCGGTATGGGCATCGGCCTTGACCGTCTGATTATGCAGATGCTCGGCTGTGAAAGCCTTCGCGACGTTATCGCTTTCCCCAAGGTGCAGAATGCAAGTGAGCCTATGACAGAGTGTCCCTCTGTTGTTGACGGCGCACAGCTTGACGAATTGGGAATTGCCCTTAACAAAACAGAAGAATAAACAATACGGCTTGCACCGAAAGGTGCGAGCCGTATTGTTGTGTGCATCAAAAAACGGAGAGGGTTTCCTCTCCGTTAATTTTATTTTTTGGTGGCGGTATCAAAGTTGATTTCGTGTTTTGTTCTGGTGTGTTCACTGCCCTCAAGGTAGAGGATGGCGGTGTCACCGTCCCATTCAAGGCTGAAATTGTTTTTGGTGAGAGCTTCTTCACCGTTGTCAACTTCAACAGAAAAAACTGCGGTGCCCTGGCGGTGGTCAGCGTCGCTGTAATAAGCCTTGACTGTGTTTGCTTTGAAAATTGTGGGGCTTCCCACTTCGTAAAGCTCAATTACATATTGACCGTTGTCAGACTGGCTTTTTGCAAGAAAATACTCAGTTTTGTTGTTGAGCAAACCGGAAAAAAGGATGAACAACACTGCCGCAAAAATCAGTGCGCTCTGCACAAATGCAATCACTCTCAGGCTTTTCAGTTTTTTGGTGTTCTGCTGCTGTTCCATCTTTTCAACCTTCCAACTCTTTGATACTCTTTTTGAGGTTTTTAAGCCGTTTCATAACGTCATTGGCACCTGTGCCAAAATAGTCATACAAGATATTATACTCCAAATAAAGCGAATTGTAAAGAGCAACATTATCTTTTTTGGGAATATATACTGTGTCTTTCAGCTTGCCCATAGCTCCTGCGGCGGTGAAGATGTCGGCATAGCCGCCGTTTTCTTCCCCTGCGGCAACTGCGGCATAAATTGCGCTGCCCAAAGCTCCGCATTGGGTTGTGCCTGCAATTTTAATGGGCAGGTTCAACACATCGGCATAAATCTGCATGGCCATGGGGTCCTTCTGGCTGATTCCGCCGGAAGCAATAATTTCGTTAACCTTAACTCCGTTTGCAACGTAGGTTTCCACAATTTTGCGTGTGCCGTATGCCGTGGCTTCAATCAGCGCGCGGTAGATATCCTCAGGTTTGGTGCGAAGGGTCATACCAAGAATCATACCCGTAAGGTCGCCGTCAACGAGAGTGCTGCGGTTGCCGTTCCACCAGTCAAGGGCAACAAGACCGCTCTGGCCGGGCTTTTGCTTTTCTGCCTTTTGGCGGAGAAGCTGATGAATATTGATATTCTGCTCTTTTGCTTCGTTAAAATATGACGGGGGAACGCAGTTTTCAACAAACCAGGAAAAATGGTCGCCAACACACGCCTGACCTGCTTCATAGGCATAAAGGTCGGGGTAAACCCCGCCTGCAACAACTCCGCTGATGCCGGGCACAAGGTGCTCTTCCTCCGACACAATAATGTGGCAGGTGGAGGTGCCCATAATGGCAAGGAGGGTGTCGGGCTTGGTGATTTTAGCTGCAGGAAATGCGGCGTGGGCGTCGATGATGGGTGCGGCCACGGTTGTGCCTTCATTCAGACCCAGCTTCTGCGCCATTTCTTTTGTTAAACCGCTAACCTCACTGCAAAGCTGAGCAATGGGATAGTTTAATTTATCTTCAACAAAATTTTCAAGGCGGGGGTCAAGGAATTTAAAAAAATCCTTTGAGGGATAGCCTTCTTTGTGATGCCAGAGCCCCTTATAACCTGCACAGCAGGTGTTTTTGGTTAGCACACCGCAAAGCTGAAAGGTCACCCAGTCCGCCGCTTCAACAAAGTGGTCGGCTGCGTTATAAACCTGAGGCGCTTCATCAAGAGTCTGCCACACCTTGGGCAGCTGCCATTCGCTGGACACTTTACCGCCATAGCGCTTAATCCAGCTCTGGTTTGTTTCTGCGGCTTTTTTGTTTATAATGTTAGCTTTATCCTGTGCCGCGTGATGCTTCCACAGCTTGACATAAGCGTTGGGCTCACTCTCAAATCCGGGTAGGGTACAAAGGGGAGTGCCGTCTTTTTTAACAGGGAGAATTGTGCAGGCGGTGAAATCAATGCCGACTCCGATAACATCATCGGGAGAAACACCGCTTGTTTTCATAGCATCGGGAATAGTGTGATAAAGCACATCAAGATAATCCTGCGGGTGCTGAAGCGCCCAGTCAAACCCGAGGGGAGTTCCGTCGGGAAGCTGTGAGTCCATAACACCGTGAGGATATTCAAAAACACTGTCGGCAAGCTCAATGCCTGTTTTTACGTCAACAACGGCAGCTCTGCCCGAAGCAGTGCCGAAATCAACACCGATAGTATATCTGCTCATATCATCACTCCTAACCTGGATATTATATAACAAAATGCGATACAAGTCAAAAAATTGCAAAAGAAAAGCAGACCATATGGTCTGCTGAAATTATTTTAAACCTTTTGCCAAAGCGAGAAGATGTTCCAATTGCTCGTTGTTAAGGTTTTGTACCGCCTCAAGAATTTCTTGAGATTTTATAGGGTTTTTGGTGTCAAAATCAAAAAATTCTTTAGGGGTAATATTAAGGTAATCGCAAATGTAGAAGAACACTGTCATTGACGGCAGATTAACACCGTTTTCAATGTTGTTGATGTAGGAAGCACTTTGTCCAATGGATAAACTCATATCTCTTGCAGAAACACCTTTGTTTAGTCTCAATTCAACAAGTCTTTTTATAAATTGTTCTTTCTTCACTTATATCACCTACTCTTTGTGTATAATTATACTAAACACAGCGGTGAAAAATATCCAAATAAATCATCAATATATATTGACATATATGAAATAATTAGATAAAATGATAAAGAAAACCAATTACATTAGTATACATCTTACTTGACCACTATACACACACTTACATAATAAACGACGTGTATAACATCTCGTTTGTGCTTTCGGGCGTTTTTTCGGTGGTAGGTCGGTCAATAAGAGAGCCCGCTGAACTTTGTGTTCAACGGGCTGTTTTTTTATCCTAAAATATTAAATACACCAACGAATATGCTCAGAACCATAAGTCCTGCGAGGACGAGAGCAACAATTCGTACAAATTTGTTATTCATTATTCCACACCGACAAAGCCTTTCATATCTGCGCTGATTTTATCGGTGAGAGCTTCTGAAGCGGCTCTGTCCTTGCCAACGGCAGTAACATAAATCTTGATTTTGGGCTCTGTGCCTGAGGGGCGGATAACCGCGCCGTTGCCGCCGGGAAGAGCGTAAGAAAGCACGTTTGACTTGGGAAGTGTGAGCTTTTCAACACTGCCGTCAACAAGTGAAGTTGCTTCACTTGTGAGGTAGTCATATACCTTTTCAACCTTCATGCCTGCAATTTCCTTGGGGGGATTTTCGCGGAGCGTTGCCATAATGTTTTTCATTTTGTCCATACCCTCTGCCCCTGCAAAAGCAAAGTTGAGAAGTGTGTTCATATACATACCGTGCTCGGCATAAATGTCTTCCATAACCTGATAAAGGTTTTTGCCCTCTTTGGCTTTGTAGTAAGCCGCCATTTCGCAGATGAGTGATGCGCCGTTAACGGCATCCTTATCGCGGGCGTGGATACCTGTGAGGTAGCCGTAGCTTTCTTCCATACCGAGGATGTATCTGTCAACCTCTCCCTTTGCTTCAAGCTCGGTAACAAGCTCACCGATATATTTGAAGCCTGTGAGCAAATCATAGATTTCACAGTTATATTCTTTTGCAACTGCTGTGATAAGGTTGGTTGTAACAATTGTTTTGATGATTGCAGGATTTTCGGGGAGAGTGCCCTGTTCCTTTTTGCAGGAAAGAAGATATTTTGCAAGAAGAACGCCAACCTCGTTGCCTGTCATCAGCTTGTATTCGCCGCCGTCGTTAACTGCGATGCCTACACGGTCGCAGTCAGGGTCGGTTGCAAGAAGAAGGTCGCCGCCGATTTCATTTGCCATTTTAATTGCTTCTTCAAAAGCCTGGCGGATTTCGGGGTTGGGATAGGGGCAGGTGGGGAAGTTGCCGTTTGGCAATTCCTGAGATTTAACAACGTTAACGTCCTTGAGACCCATTCTCTTAAGCACCTCACGAACGGGCTTGTTGCCTGTGCCGTGGAGAGGGGCATAGATGATTTTGAGGTCACTGTTTTTTGTGATGTCGGGGTTGATGCATTCGTCAAGAACTGCCTTGTAGAAGTCCTCATAAACCTCTTCGCCGATGAATTCAATCATACCCTTTTCAACAGCCTCGTCAAAAGCAAGAGCTTTAACACCTGAGAACATATCAACCTTCTGCATATATTCGTATGTCTTTGCGGCACCCTCGTCGGTCATCTGATAGCCCAGAGCGTCGTAGCACTTGTAGCCGTTATACTGTGCAGGGTTGTGGCTGGCTGTGATAACAATACCGGAAGAACAGCTCAGTCTGCGAACAGCAAATGAAAGCATGGGTGTGGGAACAAGCTCAGGATAAAACCAGACCTTGATGCCGTTGCCTGCAAGAACCTCTGCGGCACTTTTTGCAAAAACGTCGGAGTTGATTCTTGAATCGTGAGCAATTGCGATGGTGGGGTTTTCGAAAGCTTCGTTAAGATAATCGGCAAGACCTTGCGTTGCCTGATTAACGGTAAAAACGTTCATTCTGTTGGTGCCTGCGCCGAGAACTCCGCGAAGACCGCCTGTGCCGAATTCAAGGTTTTTGTAAAAACGGTCAAGAATTTCATCTTCCTTGCCTTCGATTGCTTTAAGCTCGTTATAAACCTCGGGCACATTTTGTGATTTTTCAAGCCACAAAGTGTAAAGCTCGTTGATGTTGTTCATAAAAAATCCTCCTCTTATTTTTTGCGTTTATGTTCAGGCTTGTTGAGAGCCTTTTTTTCTTTATTATAATGGCTGAAGGCGGAGTAAAACATACCAAGCAATGCACCGCCTGCGCACAGAATCAAATCAACCATTGTGTCCACAAGACCCTCTTCGCTGTTGAAAACGGTGCGCTGAAGGTTGAGGCCGTAAAGACGGTCCATTGTGAATTCATAAAATTCCCAGCCAACAGAAATAGTGACGGAAAATGCCAAAGCAAAAAGCGAAGCAAGGGCAGGGCTGATGCGCTTGTCGACGGGCTGCTTTGATTGAATAATCACCGCAAGCTCATATCCGCCCACAGCGGCAATGTAGCCTGCAAAAAAGTGCTCGGGCACATCAATGTAGGCAAAGTCGGTGAATTTGTTGACCGTTGTGCCCACAACACAGCCGAAAGCGATGAAGAAATTGAGCCCTGTAAAAATATTGTAGGGCACCTTAGTGATGAAGCTTTTTCCGCCCAGAAGCTGAAACAAATCCCACAAGTGGGTGAAGATTATTGCAAAAATTGCTTGCAGAAATTCAACCGTGTACCCCTGAAAAAACAGCACCGTGCCCCATATAAAAAGGGCGGCTCTGCAAACCCACCAGGTAATCTGATGAGATTTGGGGATGACGGGAATGGAATTTAACTTTTTCAAAATTTTAACACTCCAAATATATAACAATACATTATAAATATACGACTTTTCAGCACAAAAATCAATAACTCTTTTTAAATTAACATATAAATTTAATAACAGTTTGAAAAATATGTTGCAAAAATGTGAAATATGTTTTATAATACATCTACTAATGCAATTATTCAGGAGGTATTTACCATGGATGAAAACAAAGTAGTTGAAACAACTGAAAACAAATCAGACATTAAAGGTACTATCATTAAATGCGTTGCAGCTATCGTTTGCGTAGCTATTTTGATGGTTACTCTTGCTCAGAGCGTTACAAAATTGACAGAAAACAACGTTAAAGTTGCTGAAGTTCTTGCTTCTGCAAATGCAGGCAGCGGCTCAGTTGATACAAACGCTCCCGCTGTTGACAATTCAACTGCAACAGATGCTCCCGTAGTTGACGATTCAACTGCAACAGATGCTCCCGTAGCTGACGACTCAACTGCAACAGATGCTCCCGAGGCTGATGCTCCCGAAGCAGACGCTCCTGCAGCAGATGCTGACAAGGGTTCAAAAATGCCCTCAGGCAAGGCTGAAATCGTAAATTACTTCAACACAGCTGTTAACGGCGTTAAGACAGGCGCAAAAACAGTTGAGCAGAAGGGCGTTACAAACTACCTTGCAAGCAAAACAACAATTTCAAGCGGTATCCAGAGCATCTACAAAATGCTTGGCGGTGACGAATGGCTTGACGGTATGCTCAAAGACAACAGCCAGGGTGCAGCTACATACACAGGCGCTGACATCAAAGCTAAGTTCCCCGTTGAAGGTGAAGCTTATGCAAGTAAGCTCACAGCAGCTGACGTAACAGACGCTACATGCACAGAGTCAAACGGCGTTTACACAATCAAAATCACAACTGTTGCTGATGCTAAATCAGACAACGTTAAGCATGGCGAAGGCCACGCTCCCAAGGCTTTCAACGTTATCCTTCCCGGCATTGTTAACGACAACATCCCCGGCGTTGCAAAGAGCATGGTTGGTACAGCTTCAATGAACTATCCTTCATCAACAGCTACAATCACTGTTGACGCTGCAACAGGCCACGTTCTCACAGCAGAATATGACCTCAAATGGACAATCAACTTTGATAAGATGGGCATCATCCTTCCCTTCGGTACAAAGTCAGTTTATACAATCAAGTGGTAAGATAAGAGGTTGCTAAAATGAAAAAAGAAGTTTTGATTGAAACATCTGCAAGACACGTTCACGTGTCACAGGCAGATTTGGAAACACTTTTTGGCGCAGGCTATGAATTGACTCATAAAAAGGACTTGTCACAGCCCGGTCAGTTCGCTTGCGAAGAAAGAGTTCAGGTTATCGGCTCAAAGGGTTCATTCCCCGCAGTTTCAATCCTTGGCCCTGTTCGCCCCGACACACAGGTTGAGCTTTCAGCAAGTGATGCTCGTTCAATCGGCGTTGCAGCTCCCTGCCGTGAAAGCGGTGACATTGCAGGCTCAGGCGCTTGCAAGCTTGTTGGCCCCGCAGGTGAGGTTGAGCTTGAAGCAGGTGTTATCGTTGCAAAGCGCCACATCCATGCAACTCCCGCTGACGCTGAGAAATACGGCGTTGAGGATAAGCAGATTGTTTCTGTTAAGGTTGAGTCAGACGGCAGAACACTCACCTTCGGTGATGTTGTTGTCAGAGTTAACCCCGCATACGCTCTTGCAATGCACATTGACACAGACGAGTCAAATGCAGCATTCGCAGCTCCCGGCATGATGGGTGAAATCATCACTGACTAATCAAAATTTTAAAATTTAAGCGTTGTGTTCAGTTGAGCACAACGCTTTTTGTTTTGTTTTTTCAAAAAATGCCGATGACACAAAAAATTGGCATAAATAAAAGCCGTTGTAAAACTCACAATATTACTGCAAACGCAATTTGTTGCGAAGGAGTGAAACACAATGGCATCATCAAACAAAATTGCAGTGCCCGAAGCAAAGGCTGCACTTGAACGCTTTAAGATGGAGGCTGCTGCAGAAGTTGGCGTAAATCTTAAGCAGGGCTACAACGGTGACCTTACCTCAAAGCAGGCAGGTTCAGTTGGCGGTCAGATGGTTAAGAAAATGATTGAGTCTTACGAAAACAGCTTGAAATAACCTTATAAATTAAAGGAGCTTGCTCATTGGAGCAAGCTCTTGCTTTTATAAACTGAAGCTTTCGGGCAGCAGCTTTTCGAGGGTGTGGGCTTTGGTGAGCTTGCCGTCGGAAAGGATAATCATAAAATCCTTGTCGCAGAACTCCGCCATAACCTGGCGGCACACTCCGCAGGGGGAACAAAACGAGCTGATTTCACCGTTTTTTCCGCCAACAACGGCAATGGCAGTGAATTCTTTTTCACCCTCGCTGACCGCCTTAAAAAAAGCCGTTCTTTCTGCGCAACAGGTGGGGGAATATGATGCGTTTTCAATGTTACAGCCGGTGAAGACTCTTCCGCTTTTTGAAAGCAGTGCGGCACCGACTTTGAATGAGGAGTAGGGTGCATAGGCGTTTTCCATAGCTTCAACGGCTTTTGCGATGAGTATTTTTGAATTCATCATAAAATCACCTCTTTTCAAGAGTATATCATCATTTATTTGACTTTGTAAAGGGTATTTGATAAACTTATATTATAAGCTGATATTCAGGAGGAATACATAATGAACGAAACCATTAAAAATATTTTAAAAAGGCAGACTATCAGAGCATATAAGCCTGAGCAGATTACAGACGAGGAGCTGGAAATTCTTTCTCAGGCGGCAGTGAAAGCCCCCAGCGGAAGAAACGGTCAGCCCTGTCATCTTCGTTTTGTTCAGAATCACGACTACCTTGAAGGAATGAACAAGGATTTTAAAGATGTTGTGGGTTGGGACACTCCTGCTTACACCCGTTGGGACATTAACCCCGTGTATCAGACTGCGCCCACACTTGCAATTGTTTTTGCCGAAAACGAGAGCTATATGGACTCGGGCATTATGTGTGAAAATATTGTTATTGCCGCCGAAAGCCTTGGCTTGGGCACTTGCATAATTGCCAGCATCGGCGCACTTTTTAACGATGAAAAATCCCTCAAATGGAAGCGCCTTTTCGACATTCCCGAAAATTACAAATTCCAGATTGCAATTGCAATCGGCTACCCCGATGAAAAGCCCGAGCAGAAGCCCCGCTTTGACGACAGAGTAAAGGTTATCCGCTGATGAAAAAGGCGGTTATTGTTCCCGATTCGTTCAAGGGAACCGTTTCCTCAGAGCGGATTTGTGAGATTTTTGAAGAAAAAATAAGCAAAATTTTCCCCTCCTGCGAGGTTGTGAAAATCCCCGTTGCCGACGGCGGTGAGGGCAGTGTCAATTGTTTTCTCAACGCTTTGGGCGGTGAGCGGATTGCCGCCTTGGTCAGCGGTCCCTACGGAGAAAAAATCGAGGCAGAATACGGCATCATTAACGGTGACACCGCTGTGATTGAAATGGCTGCCTGCTCAGGTCTGCCCCTTGTTGAGGGGAGAAAAAATCCCTTGCTCACCACAACCTGCGGTGTGGGTGAAATGATGCTTGATGCGGCAAAACGAGGCTGCAAAAAAATCGTAATGTGCCTCGGAGGCTCCTGCTCAAACGATATGGGCGCGGGCGCGGCTGCCGCTGTGGGTGTGAAATTTTACAACGCAAAGGGCGAAAGCTTTGTGCCAGTTGGCGGAACTCTTTGTGAGATTGAAAAAATTGATGTTTCTGAGAAAAATGAGCTTTTGAAGAATATTGAAATCACCGCGATGTGCGACATTGATAATCCGCTTTTCGGTAAAAGCGGAGCGGCTTATGTGTTTGCCCCCCAGAAGGGTGCCGATGAAAATCAGGTGAAGGCACTTGATGACGGGCTCCGCCACGGCGCAGAAATTGTGAAAAAAGACACGGGCTTTGATGTTTCCCGTCTTCCGGGCGCAGGTGCGGCAGGGGGAATGGGCGCAGGAATGGTGGCGTTTTTGGGTGCTGAGCTGCGCTCGGGAATTGAAACCGTGCTTGATACCGTGAATTTTGAAGCAAAAATTGACGGCGCAGATTTTGTTTTCACAGGAGAGGGAAGGCTGGACAGCCAGTCCCTGAGAGGCAAGGTGGTTTCGGGTGTTGCCAAAAGAGCAAAAGAAAAAGGTGTGCCCGTGATTGCCGTTGTTGGCGGATATGAAGCAGACCTTGACGAAATATATGACATAGGTGTCAAATCGGTTTTTGCAACAAACCCTTTACCCGAGGATTTTGAAGTTGCAAAGCACAAAAGCGAAGAAAACCTTGCCGCTACGGTGGAAAATATCCTACGGATTTTATAAATTTGTTGAAAAAATAAAGACGGTGTGGTAAACTGATTTTATAAGGCAAAATATATGAGGTGGTAAAATGGATTTTAAATACAGAATTTCCGTTATTATTCCGATTTACAATGTTGAAGAATATCTTGAGGCTTGTCTTGAATCATTGGTTAAACAGTCCATTGACAAAAAAGACCTGGAGGTTTTGCTTATCAATGACGGCTCGCCCGACAACAGCGAAGCTATCTGCAAAAAATTCTGCGAAAAGTATGATTTCTTCAAATATTTTTCAAAGGAAAACGAGGGTCTTTCCAAAACCCGTAATTTCGGCATTCAGCACGCACAGGGCAAGTATTTTGTTTTTCTTGACCCCGATGATGAGCTTACCGAAAAGTCATTGAAAAATCTTGCAGATTTCTTTGATAAGCACGAAAACGAGGTTGACATTGTAACATATAAAATCGTTCCCGTTTATAACGGTAAACAGAGCGAGGGCATTCACTTCAGATACAAGTATCTTCAGTATCAGGGTGTTTATGACCTTACACGCCCCGAAAATGTTTATATCACCCAAACTAACGTAAACATCTGCGTTAAAAATAAGGGCAAGGATAACATCCTCTTTGACACCACCGAAAATTTCCGCCACGAAGACCAGAAATATAACATCGACATTGTAAGAGACAAAATGAAAATCGGCTACTGCACGGGAGCCAAGTATCTTTATACCAAAAACCCCGGCAGCATCACCAACACAATTTTCTACGCTTATTATATTTTTGAAACAACAATGGCTTTCTGGGAGGAGCTTTTTAACTCCTTTGGTGAAAGTGTTCCCCAGTATTTCCAGGCAATGTATGTTAACGACATCAACTGGAAAACCCGTTCAGATATTCTTCTTCCTTATCACTATGAAGAAGCTGAGTTCAACAAGGCTGTTGAGCGCATCTGCGCGTTGCTCAAAAAGGTTGATGATTCTGTTATCAGCCGTCATCCCAAGGTTGACCCACCTCACAAGAGCTATATGCTCGGGCTCAAGTATGATAATCAGCTCAGCGTTCAGGCGGGCTGTGCAGGTGTGTCTGTCCTCAGAGAAAACAAGCCTGTTTTCTTTGAAAACACCGTGCCTTTCACTATCTGCCGCTTCAAGGCAGACAAAGAGAAGGTTTATATTGACGCATTCCTTCGCTCACCTATTCTTTCTTTTACAGATGATGTGAAGATTTATGCTCATCTTTCAGGTGAAAGTGATGCAAAAACCGTTCTTCTTGAAACGGAAAATTCTGCTTGGGATTATTACCACGCAAAAATCAAAACCAACAAGTTTTTCAGAACCCGTCTTGATTGGGACTATAAAAAATATTCTGCAATTTATTTCTCGGTTATGGTGGGTGACGAGAGCGTGCCCACAAGGCTTGAATTTATAATGAACGCCCCCTTTGCAACAGATGTTCCGCGTCTTTCGGTGTTCCGTTGCGGATATGAATTTCAGCGCCAGCAGAACGGATTTGTGGCATTTAAGGCATCTGCTGCTGCGGAAAAGGCGGCAACCAAAAAATTTGAAAGAACTCTTATGCTCAAGCGTCCGCGTACCTTCGGCTGGAGATTTTTGTGCGCCAACAAAATTGACCCGAGTCGCAGAATCTGGCTTTATTACGATTGCCGCAATGTTTACAAAGACAACGGATATTATCAGTTTATCCACGACTTTGAAAAGAACGACGGTGTTGAACGCTACTATGTTGTTAATGACAATATGGACAGAAAAGAGCTGTTTACACCAAAGCAGAGAAAAAATATTATTAAATTCGGCTCGATTAAGCACAGAAGATTTTTCCTTTCAAGCGAAAAGGTGATTACTGCTTTTGCAGAGCACGAGAATATCAACCCCTTCCCCACATTTGTCTGGAAGTATTATGCCGATCTTTTCAAGGCTCAGGTTATATATCTTCAGCACGGTGTGCTTCATGCATTTTTGCCCTGGAAATATTCAAATGACAGGCTCAATGCCGTTGACAGAGAGGTTATTTCCACCACCTTTGAAGTTAAAAATATGACTGAAAACTACGGCTTCCGTGAGCGCGACCTTATTCCTGCAGGTATGCCGAGATACGACTTCATTGACATTGACGCGGCAAAGAGCGAAAAGAAAATTCTTTTTGCCCCCACCTGGAGAAAATATCTTGTTGATAACGACAGAGGAAAGATTTCTGCAAACCCCGGCAAGTTTAAGAAGAGTGATTTCTTTAAAGAAACCTACGACTTCCTTCACTCAAAAGAGCTTGAGGAAGTGCTTGAAAAGAATGATTGGTATCTTGATTTCAAGCTTCATCCCATTCTTGCATCCTGCGCAGAGCTTTATGAGCTTAACTCAAAGCGTATCAGAATTGCAGACAAATCAGTTGATGAAAAATCGTACAAGGTGTTTATCACCGACTTCTCATCCTTCTGCTTTGACTTCGTTTATCTTAAAAAGACACTTATGTATTTTGTGCCTGATGACGAAATGTTCAGAGCAGGCATGAACGACTACCGCAAGCTCGACCTTCCGTTGGAAGAAGGCTTTGGCCCTCTTGCCCACACAAGCGATGAGGCTGTGAAATATCTCATTGACCTTGTTGAAAGAAACGGTGAGCCCGACGAGGTTTATGCCAAGAGAATGGACGGATTTTTCCTCCACGCAGACAAAAACTGCAGAGAAAGAATTTACGACGCAATCAAATAAAAAATCAACCCGATGGACTATTCCATCGGGTTTCGTTTTGCTATTTATTCTTGTGGCTTTCAATGTCTTGCATCAATCTTCGGCTGACGGTGATTACCGATTTATTTTCTTATCAATAAACTTTATGATTTTTGAGTGCAGATAATTTATCGGAATTGAAACTATGATACATAGGAAAAGCATAAAAGCGAAGATTAACGGAGCATATTTTGCTATATATGCAAGGTTTGTGAATAAACACAAATAAAAAAACATATGTGAAAGCCAAATATTGGTTGAATGTTTGCCAATAAAAAGCAACGATTCTTGTATTATTTTTGGCTTTTTGGCGAAGTGGAAGATAATAATGATTACACAACCGGTTACTGGTGCAATAAAAAGGCTACGAATGAGAAGAGTGTGACCAAACAGCATTACCAAAAACGCCAAAAATGAAACTATCGGAAAAATAAGTTGTGATTTAGCATCGATTAAATTTTTTACTTTTCCAATTTTTGTTAAAATGCTGCATTTATAAAAAACAGCACCGAGTATATATTCAAAAAGAGTCATGCCGAAAGTACCAAACTGAGTTACAAACCAATTAGTTGAAGGCAGTTTAAATCGAACTATATACGCACCGAAATAGATTATAAAACTTAGAGCAAGGGCAACTACCGGATTGATTTTATCTATCGCTTTTAATATGGCTGGTGAAATGATTACGATAACCGAATAAGTAAACATATACCACCATGCACCGTTATAAGAAAGTCTATATAAGAAAAAATTGCCTAAAAAAGATTGTAGTGAACCGGGCATAAGGTTGGATTGACCAACACAAATACTTATAAGTGAAAAAGCAATAAGTATCAACCAGAAGTTTATTAAAAGATACAGCAACTTAATTAGTCTGTTTTTGTAATACCCTTTCTGCCCATATTTAATCATATGAGCGTAGCCACTGCAAAAAGCAAATCCTACCACGCAAAAGTCGCATAACTGAGCAAAATAAAACGAAAGAGGAATGTCATTTATTAAAATCAGTGGCGAATATAATTCAGAAAAGTCAAGGGTACAAAAAAGGTGAAGACACACCATAGCCAGCACGGATATACCCTGAATCATTTTTGTATCTTTGCCGGTCAGTTCCAACAAATCACATCCTTGTGTTTATTTGTTTTTGTGGTTTTCTATATCTTGCATCAATCTTCGGCTGACGGCTGCCTGAAGCTTCTGCGCCTGAAGAAGGAGCTCCTCATCTTTGCCGAATCCGCTTAAAAATCCGTCAGATTCGAGGGTGAAGTTGCCGCTGTAATTTATGTCTGCAAGGGCTTTTGTGATTGACTCCCAATCCATTTTGCCCATCATCGGCATTGTGTGGTTGTCGTGAACAAAATCGTTGTCGTGAATGTGAAGGGCCTTGATTCTGTCACCGCCCATTGTGCGGATGCAGTATGCCGCATCTCTGTTGGTCAGGCCGCAATGGCCAAGATCAAGGCAAGCAACAAGATATTCACTTCCCACCATATCAATGTAATCGTTAAATTCCTCGGGGTCCGCACAAACACTGTCGATAATGTGGCTGTTGTGAGAGTCGCGATGAAACATATTTTCGCAAGCCATTTTAACCCCGTGCTTTTTGCAGTAGGGTAAAAGGTCTGTATAAAATTTCTTGTTGAGCTCTTTGAGATAATGCTTGTCGGAGTAATACTCTCTGAACTGCAACGGATGAACAATAAGAATGTCAACACCGAGAATTTCACAGCATTCAATGGACTTGACGGTAACGTCAAAGGTGTTTTTGTAGTTAGCCTCTTCGCCGTCTTTCATCGAAAGGTTAAAGGGAGCGTGCGCCTGAACAAAAGGAATGTTAAGCTCGTCGGCTCTTTTTCTCATTTCTTTTGCTCTTGCGAGATAGTCGCCTTTGAAATATCCGGCATCATCCCAATAATCAAGGTCGGCATCGAGGGCGTCGAAGCCGGCATTTTTAATTATTTCAATTGCTTTAAGGTCACCGAGAAGTGAGCCTATTCTTCCTGTGCTGGTTGTCAATAACATAATAATCAGTCCTTATTTGTTGTGTACCAGTTTAAATATTCACCGCTTAAAACGGCATTTGCGCATCGCATACCGTCAACAGCCGAAGAAACAATTCCGCCTGCATAGCCTGCACCCTCACCGCAGGGGTAGAGTCCTCGCAGACTGACGCTCTGATAATATTCGTCGCGGTTGATTCTCACAGGGGAGGACGAACGGGTTTCGGGAGCTGTGAGCACGGCATCGGGCATATCAAAGCCTTTGAGCATCGTTCCCATTTTAACAAGGGCATCCGCCATAATGTCGGTCACCTTTTTGGGAAGTACCTCTCTTATATCGCCCAATGCTACCCCTGTGGGGCAGGTGGGCTCAATGCTGCCAAGTGAAACGGATTTCTGATTTTTGAGAAAGTCACCCACAAGCTGAGCGGGGGCAGAATAATTTTCTCCGCCCTTAACGAAAGCCGTGTGTTCAATTTTTTGCTGCAAATCAAAGCCTGCAAGGGGATGCTCCGAGCCGAAATCCTCAGGCTCAACGCCCACAAGCACGGCGCAGTTGGAATTTCTGCCGTCACGGGCGTGATAGCTCATTCCGTTGACGACCACTGTGTTTTCTTCGCTAGCGGCGGCAACAACCGTACCGCCGGGGCACATACAGAAGGTGTAAGCGCCTCTGCCTCCCTGAGGATGGCACGCCATTTTGTAGCTTGCCGCACCGAGGGCGGGGTGCCCGGCAAAGCTGCCGTATTGGGCTTTGTCAATAAATTCTCTGGGGTGTTCAATTCTTGCGCCAACGGAAAACGGCTTCTGCATCATTGTGATACCGTGAGCGTGAAGCATTTCAACGGTATCTCTTGCAGAATGTCCGATTGCCGCAATAAGCGCATCGGTTTCAAGGTCAACGGATTCGCCTTTTTCATTGATGTAGGTTACGCCGTGGATAACACCGTTGGCGGCAATGATGTCGGTCATCTTGCAGCCGAAGTGCACTTCACCGCCCAGAGAAATAATTTCTTCTCTTAAATTTTTAACGATTTTGCAAAGCTTGTCGGTGCCGATGTGAGGAAGCCAGGAATAAAGAATATCCTCGTCTGCGCCGAATTTTACAAAGTCAATAAACACCTGACGGCACAATGGGTCCTTGATGCCTGTGGTGAGCTTGCCGTCAGAAAATGTGCCTGCTCCGCCTTCACCAAACTGAACGTTTGACTCGGTGTTGAGCTTTTTGCTCTGCCAGAAGGAGTTGATGTCTTTCGTTCTTGTTTCAACATCCTGACCTCTTTCAAGCACAATGGGTCGGAGCCCCGCGCGGGCAAGGGTCAGCGCTGCAAACATTCCTCCGGGGCCGAAGCCTGCCACAACGGGGCGGAGGCTGCTCTTTCGCTTGTTTTCGGGCACGGTATAAACAAAAGGCTGAATTTTAACAGCCTTTTTGCATTTTGATAAAATTTTGTCCTCATTGCCGTCAACGGTAACGTCAACGCTGTAAACGAAAAACAGGTTATCCTTTTTTCTCGAATCAAGGCTCTTTTTTGCAATAGAAAAGCCGGTGATTTTTGAAACGGGGATTTTCAGGCTTTCTGCCGTTTTGCGCAGAATGTCATCGTTGGTGGCTTCAAGAGGAACTTTGATTTCGTTAACTCTAATCATACAGTCAAATCAGACATTGAATCTGAAAAGAACAATGTCGCCGTCTTTCATAACATATTCTTTGCCTTCACTGCGCACAAGACCTTTTTCCTTGGCGGCAGTCATTGAACCGCAGGCAACAAGGTCATCAAAAGCGATAACCTCTGCGCGAATAAAGCCTCTTTCAAAGTCGGAGTGAATTTTGCCTGCTGCCTGGGGGGCTTTTGTGCCGTTGGTGATTGTCCAGGCTCTTACCTCGGGAGTACCTGCTGTGAGGTAGGAGATAAGACCGAGAAGAGCATAACTTCTCTGAATGAGAAGGTCAAGACCACCCTGCTCAACGCCGAGCTCAGCTAAGAACATTTCTTTTTCCTCTTTGCTCAGGGGAGCAATTTCAGCTTCAAGCTCTGCGCAGATGGGGAGCACCTGTGCGCCCTCGTTTGCGGCAATTTCGCTTACCTTCTGATAACCTACATTTGAGTCAATGCCGTTGGCAAAGTCGTCTTCACTCATGTTGCAGGCGTAGATAACGGGTTTTGATGTGAGAAGAGCAATTGAATCAAGAACTTCTTTTTCGTCGTCGTCACATTCAACGTTTCTTGCAGGCACTTCGTTCATAAGCTCTTCTTTAAGGCGCTTAAGGAATTCAACCTCTTTTGCAAGGCTCTTATCACCCTTCATAGCTTTTGTGCTTCTGTCAAGGCGGCGTTCAACCATTTCAACGTCGGAGAAAATAAGCTCAAGGTTGATTGTTTCAATATCTCTTGCAGGGTCAATGCTTCCGTCAACGTGAATAATATCGTCGTTTTCAAAGCAACGCACAACGTGGATAATTGCATCAACCTCACGGATGTGTGAAAGAAACTTGTTGCCGAGACCCTCGCCCTTTGAAGCGCCCTTAACAAGACCTGCAATGTCAACAAATTCAATAACGGCAGGAGTTGTTTTGGCGGGGTTATACATTTCGGTGAGCTTGTCAAGACGGGCGTCGGGAACAGACACAACGCCAACATTGGGTTCGATTGTGCAGAAAGCGTAGTTGGCGGACTGCGCACCTGCATTTGTGATAGCATTAAAAAGTGTGCTCTTGCCGACATTTGGCAAGCCTACAATACCTAATTTCATAAATTAAGACATCCTTTTCCAATTTAATGAGAATAGTATAACATAATTCGCTGAAATTTCAACCGATAAACATTGAAATTTGTGACCGTTCAAGTTAAAATATAAGGGAAAGAGGTGTTCTTATGGTTAAATTTGCAGTTATCGGCACAGGTTGGATTGCCGAATCTTTTGTTGAGGGAACAAAGCTCGTTGATGGTCTTGAATTTTCAGCGGTTTATTCACGAAGCAAGGAGAAGGGCGAGAGCTTTGCAAAGCCCTTTGGCGGAGCAGAGGTTTTTGATAATATAGACAACCTTGCAAAAAGCGATGTTGATGCGGTTTATATTGCAAGCCCCAATTCACTCCATTATGAGCAGAGCAAGCTGATGCTTGAAAACGGCAAGCATGTTATCTGCGAAAAGCCCATCACCGTTGAGCCTGAGGAGTTCCGCGAGCTCAGAGCTCTTGCACAAAGCAAAAATCTTGTTTATATGGAAGCAATTATGTATATGCATCTTCCTGCAAGGGGTGTGCTCAGAAAAGCAATCGAAAGCCTTGGTGAAATCACAACGGCACACTTTGATTTCAGTCAGCTTTCGTCAAAATATCCTGCCCTCAAAAGAGGGGAGCTGCCAAATATTTTTAACCCCGAGTTTGCAACGGGCTGCCTTATGGATTTGGGTATTTATTGTGTTTATCCCGCCCTTGATTTGTTCGGAGAGCCGAAAAAAATCACCTCAACCGCAGGTTTTCTTTCAACGGGGGCCGACGGATACGGCACAACTGTTTTTGATTATGACGACAAGCAGTTGACCCTGACCTTTTCAAAGGTGGGTCAGAGCCGCTTCGGTTCGCAGATTTTCGGTGACAACGGAACCCTCGTGACGCCCTCGATTTCAAAACTTACGGATATTAGTTATTTTGATAACAACGGCAACGAAACCGCGCTCACAGGTGACACCGAAAAGCACGTGCTGATGTCTTACGAAGCACAGAGCTTTTATAATTACATCACCAACCCCGAAGCAAGGCAGGAGCTTGAAAGCATAAACGACCTCACCCTCGCCGTGAGCAAAACGATGAAAGTTATCAGAGAAAAAACAGGAATAAGGTTTGAGTAAAAGAAAAAACGCTCTCGTGAGGAGGGCGTTTTTTCTGTGTTATCACCAATCAAGGGACAGGTAATATGGTCCTTCGGGGAAAGAGTCTATAGCGTAGGCGGCTATATATCTGACCTGCCGAGTGTTGTCATTGTAAGCAAAAATCAAAAACCAATAATGAGCATCTTCCCACAACTCCGGCTCCTGAGTGTCTGCATAGTAGTTGAGTATCCAATCACCTCTTTTTTCTGTGTGTTTAACAGAAGCGGTGATTTCTTTTTTGGCAAGCTCATATTCTTCTTTCGGCAAAATCCATTCTGCAATCAAATCAAAGTCGGGGTCAAGCACATATGTATGTTTATAATAGTATTTTGTTGTAATCGGAATACCTATGTCAAAATATCTGTCAGGATTTTCTATTGCCGAATGAGGAACTTCATCGGGGAAAACTGCATCAATTTCTGTACCGAAATCTTCATCAATCCAGGAGTCAAGAACGAGATAATCATCAATATCGTATGTAAGAGAATAATTGAAGAATGATGTAAAAACACACAAAAAGAAAGAGCAAATGCTAAGAGGAATTATAATCAAAATCAAAGCCGAAGAGGTTATCGTTTTTGTCTTATATTTCTTTTTTTGCAGCCTGGATTTTCTGTTTAGCAAAGTAATGGCCAAAGTCAGCGCAAACATAACAATTATCGTGCTAATTGCAGGCCAGGAAACAGATATAAATTGTTTTAAATCGAGCTGTATAAAACAAAATTTGCATAATATTACGAACGCCACCATTGCACACACGGAAACTACCATTCCGAAAATTCCGAAACCCAAGCAGAATTTTCTGATTGCTTCCGATGCAGGTGTCGGCTTTAGGTCTTCTTTTGGAACAGCAGTTTCTTTTACTGTTTCCGAAAGTGAATTGCATATTGTTTCAAGGCTTATTTCTTCATCAAAGGAAATGCTTTTCAGCTTTTCAACAACCAAAGTGTTTTGTTTTATGGTTTGCTCTGTTTGCTCAATAAATTTTTTGATAATTTCCTTTGCAGTACCGTTATTCTCAATAATGCTTTTTATATCTGCAATGGAAAATCCTGCTTTGCGAAGAAGGGCAACATTGTTGAGACGCTTAACATCATCGTCAGAAAAATCAATGTTTTTTCTTCCGCTGTAGGATTCTTCTATATTTGGCTTAACCAGACCTTCGTCAATATAAAGCCTTATTGCCCGGTCGGTGAGTTCTGTTTTTTCAATTACTTCTTTAATTTTCAATGCAAAACACCTTCTTTCACCACTATAATAATATTTCACCTAAGGTGAATGTCAACAGATAATTTAAAAATTATAAAAAACTCATAAAGATTGTTGACAAGAGTGGGATAGTGTGATATTCTAACTGTGACATCAGTGATAGCACAGTTATTGCACAGATGTTTTTGCGCAAAAATAAAAAGTGAGGAGAATAAAAGTGATATCTATTGATATGCACAGCCGCGTGCCTGTTTATGAGCAGATTGAAGAGCAGATTATCTGGCTTGTGAATTCCGGAGTTTATAAGCCCGACGACAAATTGCCTTCAATCCGCGCTCTGGCAAGCGAGCTGAAATTAAATGTCAACACGGTGAAAAGAGCTTTTCAGGAGCTTGAGGCAAAGGGGATTGTTTACTCTGCCCAGGGCAGGGGAGTTTTTATCAGCCCCTTATACGATGCCAACGAAACAGTCAAGCTTGAGGCAATGCAGGATTTGAAGGTGGCGTTGCATTCTGCTGTTTCAAAAGGTCTTTCAAAAAGCGAAATCACTTCTGCGGTTGACGAAATATTTTGTCTCAAAAAGGTGAATTGAGGCAGCCAAAGCAGGTGAATTAAATGATTGAGGTAAAGTCTGTTACCAAAAAATTCGGCAGCTTCACTGCCGTTGACGGTGTTTCTTTTACTGTTGAAAATTCGTCTATCTACGGCCTTATCGGCTACAACGGTGCAGGTAAAACCACACTTTTAAAAACGGCGTCGGGAATGTATCGCCCTGACTCGGGAAAGGTGCTTCTCAACGGCGAAAATGTTTATGACAACAATGAAATCAGAACAGGTCTTTTCTACATTCCCGATGAAATGTATTTTATCAGCAACTCAACCGTTGAGGGAATGGCTAAGTTTTATAATGGTATGTATGAAAGCTTTGATGCGAAGCTTTTTGACAAAATTCTCGGTGTTTTCGGGCTCGATAAAAAAGCAAGGCTCAGAAGCTTTTCAAAGGGTATGAAGCGTCAGGCGGAGATTGCCTTTGCCCTGGCTTCAAGGCCGCAGTTTATGCTTCTTGACGAGGTGTTTGACGGCCTTGACCCCCAGAAAAAAGAAATCTGCAAAACTCTGTTTCTTGAATATATGGCAGAGAGTGAGTGCTCCGTTGTTATTTCAAGCCACAGCCTTTCGGAGCTTGCAAACCTTTGCGACCACGTGGGGCTGATTAACGGCAAAAAAATGAGCCTTGACTGCTCAATTGACGACATTCCCGAAGAAAATAAAAAATTCAGAATTCTTCTATCTCAGCCCGTGAACAAGGGGGCTTTTGAAGCTCTGCCGGTTAAAGAGCTTGAGGTCAAAGGCAACGCGGTTTTCTTCACCGTTATGGGCAAAGAAAATCTTGAAAAGGTCCGCAGAGCCGTGGCACTTATGCCCGTGGCTTCAATTGACGAAATTCCGATGACACTTGAAGAAGTATTTTTGAGCGAAATGGAGGATAAGAGTTATGATTTACAGCAAATCTTCAGCTGATTACGCGGCAAAGTATGATTTGAAAAGATGTTTTAAGTCAGGCTTTTTCTTCCCGCTTGTTGCTTGCGGACTGTTCGTTTTGTCACTTTTTTCAACGATAGATAAAAACTTACACGGTGATGAATACGTTTACAAAATCTTTGCAAGTGATACTTATGAGTCTTACGTTATATACCAATTTATCTACGCCGCCTGCGGCGCGCTGGCTGGTTTGTTTTCTTTCAGATTTTTAACCTCGGTTAAAATGAGCAACGTCTACCTTTCAATGGGTATCAGCAGAAAACAGCTTGTTAAAAACAGAATAATTTCTTCAACCGTTTATATTGCGTTGGCTTCAATAATTCCGTTTATTGCTGCAATTATTTTAAACAGCATATATTTTACTGTTGAAGCAGGGCTTGTAAAAGCTTGTGCATTTTATGCCCTTGTTTATTTCGGTAATATGCTTTTGGGTTTTGCTGTGGCAAGCCTTTTCGCCGTGAGTGTGGGCAACTTTATTGAAAGCGGAGTGTGCACCGTAACAGCGCTGGTTTCGCCCACGGCGGTGATTTATCTGGCGGGCATTGCAATCCGAAATTTCATCAATGGTGCGGCGATGTCAGACTACGAAATGTTCTACGATTTCGGCGGTTTCTGCCGAACCTTTGCATCATACACAAGAAGGCACAACCCCTTGGAATATCTCAATTCCACTCCTCCTGTAGGCTACAAATATGTAGACGGTGAAGCATATACTCTCGGCGGATTTGATTATCTGACGGCAATTGTATGGCTGTTAGTTGCTGTGGTGATACTTTTCTTTGTTACGAAGCTGATTGAAAAAAGAAAGGCTGAAATTGCAGGGGCAATCGGTGCCAATAAAAAGGCAGTGCGGTTTGTGTGCGCTGTGCTTGCGACGGTTTCGTTTATGCTTCTTAGTGAATTCACAGCCATCAACAAGCTTGTGGGTTGTGCGGCTTCTGTGATTGTTCCTGTGATGATTTATCTTGGCGTAGCGGCAGCAGTTTACAGAAACAAAGCAGATTTTGTTGCAAGCCTCAAAGACGGAGCAGTTGTTGTTGCGGTGGCAATTGCAACAACGATTACCCTTACAACGGGAATATTCGGCTATTTTTCAAGAGTTCCTGATATTGAAGAAATTGAATATGCAGGCATATGCCCGGCAAGTGCAGAATTTATTATGGCACGGAATTCAAGCTGGAGAGCATCAAGAGCGTCCGAAAAGGTTTACGGACCTATGACTGACAAGGAAGATATTAAAACAATTACTTCAATTCACCAAAAGGTTGTTGACGGACTTGGCGATGGTAATGATTCCGTTTGCTTTGTGTATAAGCTGAAAAGCGGCAGATATATTGCCAGGTTTTATAAAAACGTTTCTGTTGAGGGTGCAAGAGCATCTCACAATGTGGTGAATACAAAGTGGTATAAGGAGCTGCTTACACAAGCGTTTAGCGATTGGGATTTTGATTATGACAAAGAGTATGAGAAGATTCCTGCGGCAACGCCTGAAACCACACAAATTGAAGAAACAGAAATCGGTATGATGTGTGATTACATTTATTATAAAGAAAAATTTAACAGTGACGAGATTTATATTTACGGCAAAACGCTCAACGAATATGTTAAGCTCATTGACGTTGTGGGTGAAGCAGAGTATAAGGAATTCAGAAAGGTTTTTGCCGAAGAGCTGGTTGCCCTGACTCCCGATGAAATTTTCTATCCGAAAGAGCAGGCTTTGTATCACGTGAGAGTGAGAATGGGTGAAGAGGAAGACTACAACGGCTCTTCTATGGAAAACATTCCCGTTTATAAATCAATGAAAAAGACTGTGGAGTTTTTGCAAAGACACGGAATTGAGTTCAAAAATCTCACAGCAGTTGACGTGGCGGAAATTAGGCTTATTACACCTGAGGTGGTTGACGTTTCCATTGGAATTCGTCAGGAAAAATCTATGGCAGTCAGCTATCTTCCCGCGGAGTTTATTGAAGAAGTTTATGACGGCAGAGAGAATTATGACAATGACTCGGTAAATGCGTTTTCAGATGTTGAAGGAACAACCGACCGAAAACTGATAGAAAAGTATTTTAACGCTTACAGAAGCTATTATTCTTATAGCGGAGACAACGGAAAATTCGTTCAGTTTATTTTCAAAGACGGCTCCGATCTGGTAGCGTATATTCCTGAAAAAGAATTATAAATTTACAGCGGAAAAGTTGCGGCTTTTCCGCTTCTTTTTGTGAAAAATAATTCCGAAAAAATATTCCTTTTTGTTAATTTTTATCCCCAAATCCCTTGACAATTTGCATAAAAAAGTGGTAAGGTGTACTATAAGTATAAAAGGATAAATGGGGTTAGTGCGCCCTTTGTGACGAGTGCATAGATATTTTGCACAGAGAAGTGCACTTTAACCAACACTTTTAAACATTCTTATTTTCAGGCAGAGAGGGTAGCTTATGGAACAGAAAAAATCCAACGGAACAGGAAGACTCAGACCGATTGAGCTTTCTTTCCAGCCGGTGTTTGACATTCACCTTAATATGGCAATAGATTACGAAATTTCCATGAGAATCAACGACAAGACCGTTGGTGTTATCCTGCCGGATATTTTTATCCCCATTGCCGAAAAGTCAAGCCAGATTTGTCAGCTCGGTCTGTGGGCAATTGAAGAGTGCTGCGAGGTTATCAAGCGCTGCGAAGCAAGAGAGGCTGATGTTAATTCATTTATAGTATGGATTTCCGTTAAGCATATCTGCAAAAAGAACTTTGTTCAGCAGGTTATGAAAATTCTCGACAAGCACGGCATCAAGCCCGACAGGTTCTGCTTCAACATCACTCAGAGCATTCTTGAAGCTGACAAAGAGCAGATTCTTGCAAACATCAAGGCTTGCCGTGAGCTTGGTTTCAAAGTTTCGATTGATGATTTGGGTCTTGAATATACATCTCTGAGCAACCTCAGCCATTATGATGTTGACTACATCGGCATTCACGCTTCGCTGATCGAAGATATTATGGAAAGCGAACGCACACAGAATATGGTTCAGGGTCTCATCGATTTTGCTAAAAAGATTGAGGTTGAAACCAGAGTTGACGGTATCGACACAGCTGAGAAAGCAGAGCTTCTTAAAAAGCTTGGTGTTGACCAGCTTAAGGGTCCGTTTTACGGTAAACCCGGAAACGAGAAATCAATCGTGTAAGAAAGGAGCGGGTTGCATTGGCAAAGAAAAACAAAAAAGATGCACAACCGACATCTGCCGCAAACGACAAGATGGGCAAGTATTCGGTGAAAACAAGCTCCAAAAAACTCAACAAGAGAGAAGCACTTATCAGGATTCTTACCATTATACTTATTATATTATTGCTTTTCCTCTTTGGCTTGTTTGCTTGCACAACATATATAAGCAACGGTAACTTCACCGTTACCACAAATGCAGACGCTTTCAACGCGGGTATTGCAATCAGCGAAACACCGGATTTCAGCAACCCCGCAAGAATCCTTGAAGGCAGCGTATTTGAAAATATGAGGGAGGGTACATACCCACTTCTTCCGGAAGATATAAATGCTTATGACGGTTCTCATAATTTCCTCACGGAAGACGGAATGTACTACTTTACATATTCATTTTATGTTAAGAACACAGGCACTGAAAATGCAGGCTACACTGCAAAGCTCAATGTTGACAGCGTTACTCAGGGCGCAGACGAGGCAGTCCGCGTTATGGTTACTCGCAATGACGAGTCAACAGTGTTTGCAAAGCCTGTTCTTGGCAGCACAAGTGTACTTGAAGTGTACGCTGACAAAAACTTCGTTAGCAACAGGCATGTAGCCAGCTTTTCTAACGATGATTTCGAAGCAGGTTCAATTGACCGCTATACGGTTGCAATCTGGTTCGAAGGTGACGATCCCGAGTGTGTTGATGATATTCTTGAGGGAGAGATCAAGTTTTCGATGGACTTAAAACTCATTGAAACTCTTGATGACAGCGGCGAGGCTGCGTAGGAGGAGTGAAAAGGAGCAACCTTTGACTTACCCTGGGCAAACACTTTTCCTTGATTCCGATTCAAAAATTTTCAACACACAGGATATAAATTAAACGAATGATTTGGCGACGGGTTAACGGTCGCCAAGGCAAGCGAAATCTTTATGGAGGTAAAGATATGAAAAACACAATCAAAAAACGTGCGTTTGTGTCAGCGATTGCTATGCTTATCGTATCAGCTATCGTTCTCACATCTTCAACGTTCGCTTGGTTCTCCATGAGTAAAGAAGCTTCAGTTGATTCTATGGACCTCACAGTTTCATCTCCTGAAGGTATCCAGATTTCAGCTAACGCTTCAGCATGGACAGCAAGCCTTTCCGTTGACGAAATTTTCGACAATGACCCCGCAACAACAAGCCGTTACGATGCTTATGAAGGCAACAACAACCTTTATCCTGCAGACCTTATCCCTGTTTCAGGTGCTTTTGCAGGTGCTGATTCAGCAACAGGTTATGCAAACTTCTTTAAAGCTACACTTGATGATGCTGGTAAAGCTACAGTTTCCGGTGTAACACAGAGCAAAGATAGCCAGGATGCTGCAGGCCTTATTGCTTTTGACCTTTTCTTCAAGGTAGCAGAGCCTCAGACAGTTAAGTTTGCAACTTCAACATTTAAAGATAACAGCAACTCAAAAATTCTTTCTGCTCTTAGAGTAGCCTTTACTCCTCTTGGAACTGTCGCTATCGGAACTGACGCAGCAACAGTGCAGGCTCTTAATAAGTTCACTGCAGCTAAAACTGTATCTTATGAAGTTGACTCATTAAACCGCTCTGATGATGCTACTGCTTTGGGCATTGCTTCAGGTAAGTTGACAACTGAATATCTTTATAGTACAGGTGGTAATGGTAGAACAGCAACTAATGGCGTTTTAGTTGGTTCAGGTACAGGCATGAGTGGCACATCAGTTACTGATCAGTCAGCTGATTCTGAAAAAGCCTTCAACCTTAGCGCAGGCATCACCAAGATGCGTGTTTACATCTGGGTTGAAGGCCAGGACGTTGACTGCTTGAACTCAGTTGCAGGCGCAGCTCTTACAGCAGCTCTTAAGTTCACAATCGACTAATCCTTACGGATTATATAGATTTGACTTAAACAAAACATAATTTAATTTATACGGCGGAGTAGTTGCTCTGCTCCGCCGGAACCTCGCCGTTTTAGGAGCGGCGTCGTCGGAAGGCGCCGCTCCTCTTATCCCTCTTTCTGAAAGAGCGATTTACAGATGTTTATTTTAAATGTTTGTAAATGACTTTTTCAGTCAGCAATTAAAATATGAGGTGAATGTTAAATGGAAAAGAAAGGTAAAAGTATTTTAGGCGTTATTTCAGACGTTTTGTTGGTCGTTCTTATTGTTGTGGCAATTGCTATAACCGTAATGACCTTCACATCAAAAAGCTCTGAAACAGGTATCGGTAATGTAATGGGTTACACACCGTTCTCTGTTCAGACAGATTCAATGAGCCCCACCATCGGCAAGGGCGACCTTATTATCGCAAAGGAAGTCGTAGCTCCCCAGGAAGAGCTTAAAATCGGTGATGTTATCACCTTCTATACTCTTATGCAGGATGGCGCAGGCAACACCGTAAAAGGTTTCAACACCCATAGAATTCTCGATGTTCAGCTTTATAACGACGGCACTGTTCATTACTACGTAACCAAGGGTGACGCTATGGAAACTGAGGATAACCAGAAGGTTTATCCCGACGATATCGTTGCAAAGCAGGTTGATGCAGGCGTTGACGAAAGCGGAAATTATGTTAAGGGCCTCACTGTAAGCGGCTTCGGTAATGCTCTTGATTTCCTTCAGAGTCAGCTTGGCTTTATGATTTGCGTAATTATCCCCTTGGCTCTCTTCTTCATCTGGCAGGTTTATAAGCTCATTGCAATGTTTATGACTGCAAAGGCTGAAAAAATCTCCGATGACGTTAAGCGCCAGGCTATTGAAGAGTATCTTGCTCAGCAGGAAGCCGAGAAAAAATCCGGCGGTTCAGAAGACTAATTAACATTCACATATTTATATAAATCATAAGAGGGTGACCAAAAATGACAGTTACAACCTTTATATCTGAATTTCTGAATCAGTTCTTTGTTCAGGGTTTATTCGGTATTTTCAAAGGCATCGGAATGGGCATAGTAAACATGTTCAACATTCCTGCTTACATAAACATTTTCAAGGCAAATTCGGCCAACTTTACTGCAGTTGATTGGATTATTGCAATTCTCACAGTTGTTGCAACTGTTGCAATTCTTGCAGTTATCGTAATTCTGATTGTTATTCTTGTTAAAAAATACATCAGAGTTCGCAAAACAATCGTTGACCAGGAAGAGCTTCTCAACGAAGTTGGCAATCTCAACCGTGAAATCATCAAGCTTTCTTCCGAAAAAGAAAGAATTCTTGCTATGAAGGTTTCTCAGCTTGGCCTCAAGCCCGGCGAAAGCCCCTATGAGGAGTATGAAGAGAAGAAGGAAGAGGAAGAAAAGTCTGACGAGGTTGACAAAACAGCAGACGACTACAGCCGTTTCTACAAATGTACTCAGGTTGATATCGAAATTGAAGATTATGTTGCTCCCGATTTCGACAATGAAATCACTCTTCCCGAAATTTGTGACAGATTCCGCAATTTTGCTTGCTCACAGCTTCATCTTTATTATGAGCCCAAGCTTATCCGTCTTTTCCTTGCATCATTTGCAACCACAAGACTTATTATCCTTCAGGGTATTTCAGGTACAGGTAAAACTTCACTTGCTTATGCATGGGGTAAATTCTTAAGAAACCCTGCAATCATCGCTTCAGTTCAGCCTTCATGGCGTGACCGTACTGAGATTTTCGGTTATTTCAACGAATTCACAAAGAGATTCAATGAAACTGAAGTTCTCAAAAAGATGTATGAAGCAACCTATAAAGAAGAAATCTACATCACCGTTCTCGACGAAATGAACATCGCCCGTGTTGAGTATTACTTCGCGGAGCTTCTTTCAATCCTCGAGATGCCTACCAGAGAAGAATGGGTTGTATCCCTTGTTCCCAGCGTATGGCCCACCGACCCCAAGCATCTTTTCGACGGCAAGCTTAAGCTTCCCGAAAACATGTGGTATATCGGTACAATCAACAACGACGACTCTACTTTCGCCGTTTCCGATAAGGTTTATGACCGTGCTATTCCCATTGACATCAACAGCAAGGGTAAAGCTTTTGACGCACCTTACACAGAATGGCTTCCTCTCAGCTACAAGCATCTTGAAGCTATGTTTAAGGAATGTCAGGAAATTCATAAGGTTTCAGATGAAAATCTTCGTAAGATTGAAGAGCTCGATGACTATGTTATCGAACACTTCCGTCTTGCTTTCGGTAACCGTATCGTTAAGCAGCTCAAGGAGTTCGTTCCTGCTTATGTTGGCTGCGGAGGAACAGAAATCGACGGTATCGACTTCGTTCTCTGCCACAAAATTCTTCGTAAGTTCGAAAGCTTGAACCTTTCATTCATCCGTGATGAAATAGACGGACTTATTACTTACCTCAACAAGCATTTCGGTAAGTCAAACATGATGGAATCTAAAGAATATCTTCTCAGACTCCAGAAGCTTATGTAAAAGCCTTAGTAAATTAACCGCAAAGGGGCAAAAGGTCAGATGGATAAATCATATCTTGAATTATTTTTGGAATATAAAGAGAGTATGGATGCCCTTACCACAGATAATCAGTTCTATGAAACAATGGGCGATATTATTGACCGTGGTAAGACCAGCTATTCTCTGTTTAACAGATATTTCGAAAAGAAAATAGATTTAACATGGGTTGAAGAAATTGAGGCCTGCATTATTCCTCTTGACAACATCATCCGTGTTCCCCGTAAGTTTATCGTTCAGGAAGAAGAAATTGTTCCCATCGAAAGAGCGAGAAAAATTACGGCTGAGTCTGTCCGCCATCTTGCCCAGCACACAAATATGATTGCAAAGGTTGAGGGTGACACAGTTACTCCCAACGAAATTCTCAACGTTTTCCGTGAAGAAAGCTTTGAGGTTTATGAAAACCGTTTTGTTTACACCCTTATGCAGAACCTTATCAGGTTCATCGACATCCGTTATGATGCACTTTTCTCTCTTGCTGATGATGAAAATATGGCATCACTTAAAATGGAAAGTGACGTTGTCCGCGGCAAAGAAAAAATCCACTATCAGTTGGAGGTTTCTGCTCAGTCAGGCGGTAACGACCTTGAGGACACTGCCACGATCGACGGTGAAAACGCTTCGGCTTTCCAGCGAATTGAAAGAATCAAAAAAGTAATCAATGAATATGCTCATTCAGGCTTTATGAAGGAGCTTCGCGGTTGTGCACCTGTTCGTCCTCCCATTATGAGAACGAACGCCATTCAGAAAAACCCCAACTTCCGCGCCTGCCTCAAATTGTGGCAGTTCATTCAGTCCTACCGTGACGTGGGTTATGAGATTATTGCTCACGAATCCAACGAAATGGTTAGTGACGAATATAAGGATCATCTTAACAAGATGATTTCCACCAACTATATGCTTCTCAAAAACAACACTGTTTCTCAGGATGCATTGGCTAAAAAGGCCAAGCAGAGAAAAATCAAGCCCAAGCTTCTCAAGAGATTGGCAGAAGAGCTTGTTCTTGATTATGATATGAACGAAATTGAAATCAAGAGAATCTTTGTTGATGAGGTTAAGCGTATCAGCCGCAAGAAGATTGCCGGCGAAAACAAGATCAAAGAAGCTATCGACCGCGCATTAGCTCAGGAAAATGCACGCAAGAAGGCTATCGAAGATAAAATCAAGGCAAAAATCGCTCACGAAAAGGAAATGGAGCGCCGCAGAATTGCTCGCGAAAAAGCAAGAATTGCCCGCGAAAAAGCCAAAGAAAAAGAGCGCATTGCCAAAGAAAAAGCCCGTCTCAAGGCTCAGAAAGAAAAGGAAGCAGCCCTTGCCAAGGAGCGTGCCCGCAAAGAGAAAGAAAAGGCCCGCCTTGCCAAGGAACGCGAAGAGCGACTTGCAAAAATTGCAAAAGAGAAGGAGCAGGCAAGAATTGCCAGAGAGCAGGAGAGAGCCCGCCTCGCCAAAGAAAAGGCAGAGCAGCTTGAACGTGCCCGCAAAGAAAAGGAAAAAGCTAAGCGTGAAAAAGCCAAACAGCTTGAAAAAGAGCGCGTAGCTAAAGAAAAGGCAAAAGAAAAAGAGCGTATTGCCCGCGAAAAGGCTGTTCAGGCTGAAAAAGAGCGTATTGCTAAAGAAAAAGCCAAGGAAAAGGAACGTCTTGCCCGTGAAAAGGCAAAGGCCCTTGAACTTGAACGCCTTGAAAAAGAAAAGGCAAAAGAGAAAGAGCGTATCGCCCGCGAAAAAGCGGTTCAGGCTGAAAAAGAACGCATTGCTAAGGAAAAAGCCAAGGAAAGAGAACGCCTTGAGCGTGAAAAAGCAAAAGCTCTTGAACTTGAGCGTTCAGCAAAAGCAAAGGCTAAAGAAAAGGAACGCATTGCTAAAGAAAAAGCTCTTCAGGCCGAGAAAGACAGAATTTTCAAAGAAAAGGCTAAGGAACGCGAAAAGATTGCCCGTGAAAAGGCAAAACTTCTTGAAAAAGAGCGCATAGAAAAGGCAAAAGCTAAAGAAAAAGAGCGTATTGCCCGTGAAAAAGCAAAGCAACTCGAAAAAGAGCGCATTGCAAAAGAAAAGGCTAAGGAACGCGAAAAGATTGCCCGCGAAAAGGCAAAACTTCTTGAAAAAGAGCGTATTGCAAAAGCCAAAGCCAAAGAAAAAGAAAAAATCGCAAGAGAAAAGGCCGCCAAACAGGCCAAAGATAAGGCAAAAAAAGCCTGAATATCATCTGATTGAGCAACAGTAATCAGAAAATGATTTGAATCATCATGGAGGTTAGTTTGATGAAAAGAAAAGTAACAGAAAGGGTACTGGTATTGATACTGAGTATAGCGGTATTGCTGTCCTCAACAGGTATCTATACGGTTTTCGCTACACAAGAGAATACCGCCGGTTCACAGTCTGTTACCGATTCATCAACTGTTGCAGATGAAAACAAGACTCAGCCGGATACACAGGAAAATATCGTTGCAGACGGCGGAGCAATTGAGATTCATACCCTTCAGGGTGAGGGCACAGCCGATAGACCCTACAAAATTGCCGATGCTGACGATTTGTTCCTTATGCAGGAGATTATCAACGACTCAACAAAGCAGGACAAAAACTTCAGCCTTGTTGCAGACATTGACCTTTCAGGTGTAACAGCATCTGATTTGGCAAAGAACGATGTAACTCCCGGCACAATCATTTCACTCAACAAAACCCTCAGTGATGCAACTCCCAAGAGCGTGTGGTTCAACCTCAACGGCTGCGGTCACAGAATTTACGGTCTCAAGGCTGCGTCAGCTGAGCTTCAGAATGTAGCTCTTTTCGGCTACATCAGCAAAAATTCAACAGTTAAAAACCTTGTGGTTGAAAACTTTGACATCACCGCTAAAAACGAAAATACATCAAATGCCTCTGCATTCGCTGTATTCAATGACGGTACCATCAGAAATTCAACCTTCAACAATGTAACACTCAACGTTAAAGCTGCTTCTGCAAGCGGCGTTGCCGGTGGCATCGTGGCTGTCAACAACGGTCGCGTGGCTGATGTCACATTAAATAACATCAAGGTGAACGTTTCCTGCGCTGTTAACGCCGCGGGCGGTGTGGCAGGCAACAACAACGGAGCAATCAGCTCTGTTAAGGCTGTGGCTGTCAGCGTTGCAACATCAGAAAGCAACGCAACCTCATCTGCCGGTGCAGTTGCAGGCGTAAATAATTCTCAGATTAAGGATTGTGCTGTTTCTCTTGCTTCGTTGACTTATGCCAAGCAGTCAGGCGGAATCGCAGGCGTTAATGCAGGTGAAATCAACAACTGCAGTGTAAACGGTGCATACGACGGTAAGAGTGCAGTTTCTCAATCAAGCGCAGCTATCACAGGTAACGGCACTATGGGTGCGGTTGCAGGAATCAACAACGGCAAAATCCTCTCCTGCTCGGCAAATGAGATTTCTGCCTTTGTTGACGGCGGAGTTTACGGTTCAATTGCAGGCTTCGCAGCTGAAGCTTCAACAATCAACGCTTGTGTGGCAACAGGTGCCGCAGGCGGCAAGGGCGTTGCAGGCGGTATTGCAGGCCGTGCAGCAAAAGATTCAACTATTACAAACAACGTTGCACTCGTTTCACTTCCTGCTGATATGGCGCGCGGTGCCGTAATCGGTGAGGGTGATGCAACTGCAGAAAATAACCTCTGGTCAAGTGAAATCAGCGGAAGATTTGTTGCATATCAGTCAGGCTCAAAGCAGGGTGATATGACCGCTTCTCTCAGAGTTGTTGCAATCAATGCAGGTGAAAGCAAAAAGCTTAGCCTCTCTGCCTTTGGCGGTGAGTGGGGCGCTGTTTCATCTGCTTCAACCGATGTTGCCGGAATTTCACTTGCCGGTGCAGGCGTTGAAATGACCAAGAGTGAAAACACAGTCACACTCAAGGCTCTTTCAGCCAATAAGACCGCAAAGCTTACATACACTGCCAAGTTCGCAATCAAAGCAGGCTACAACAATGCCACCGTTGTAACACGCGATATGTCTGTTGCAATAATTACCCTCGAAAAAGAAGCAACAGGCAACGGACTCAGTGCAGAGACTCCCATAAAAATTGCAAATGCCACCGAGCTGGAACTCATCAAAGCTGCACCTTTTGCATACTTTGAACTTGCCGGTGATGTTGTTGTGCCCGAAAATTGGAGCGCAATTCCCTTCAGCGGCCACCTCAACGGCGCCGGCTACGCCCTTTCAACCGATGCTCCCTTGTTCAGCGGTGTATCGGGTGAAATCAGCAGCCTCACGGTTAAGCTGAACGGTGAAATCAAATCAGCTGTTTTCGGTGATGCAAACTCAGCTCAGTTCAGCAGAGTTCGTCTTGTTATGGGTGAACTTCCCGAAGAAAGTGAAGAGGCTATCCGACTCGTTGCAGAAAAATCATCTGTTGCACCTTTCCTTAACAAGGTTATGGGTGCCACAGCTATCGACTCCTGCTATGCGGAAATTCCCGTTCACATTGCAGGTGAAGAAGTGTCAAATGTTGCAGGTTTTGCTGCAGTTGTTGACGCTAAGGGTGCAAAAATCACTTCAAGCGGTGCAAGTGTTTCAATTACATCAGATTATGAAAATAAAGTTGCCGACAGTGCAGCATTCATCGGCAAGGTGAATGACAACACAGACGGTGAAATCAGCGCATGCTTCGGCACAGTTGATTCTTCTGTTGTTGATTATGCTCTCATCGGCGCAGGAAATAAAGATAAATTCGCAGTTACCGACAGCTTCATCAGCTCTCACAATGAAAATGCGGCTCCCGCTGAGCTTGACAACGTTGTTGCAAGCAGATGGTTGTTTGATGCAGGTGAGCAGGGCTTCATCGCAGGCAAGGGCAGTGTTGTTTCAATCACTCTTCCCGAGAATGTTGCTTTGTTCGGCTCAGTTTCTTGTGAAGATTTCACAGCCTTCTATAACGCTGAAGAGCTTAATGTAAATGTTGGCGGAATCACAGTTAAAGACGGTGTTCTTTATCTCCCCGTTGAAGCAACTCAGGAAGTAATCACTGTTCTTAACAGCAAGGTAACCCTTGTTCACAAGCCTACAGGTCTCAGCGCAACAATCGGCGTTTCCAACGGACTTGAAAAGGATGCCGACGGTAACTACATTATCTACTATGCAGTTGATGTTGCATTCATCAGTGATAATATTGAAAAATTCAACGGCGAAAGCTTCAAGCTCGCTAACGATATTGATATGTCTACTCTCGCAGGCTTCAAGCCTGTGGGCGGAACTGCTGTTGCTTTCAGCGGCGTGTTTGACGGTTGCGGCCACACAATCAGCGGTCTTACCGTTGGCGGCACATCCAAAGTCGCATTGTTCGGCGCACTTGAAAATGCAACAGTTAAAAACCTTGTTATTGACGGTACCCACATTTCTGCCGCAGGCTCATATGCAGGCGTTGTGGCAGGTCAGCTCAACTCAGATACAGTTATCAGCAATATCACTGTTGCAAACAGCACTGTTTCTGCTCAGGAAAGCTTTGCAGGTGCTCTTGCAGGTAGCGTAAACGGTGAAAATGTAACTGTTGCCAACGTTAAAATAGAAAATTCAAGCGTTACTGCTCTCAACAATGCCGGTGGTATTCTCGGCTTTGTTGAAGGCAAGTGTGCTGTTAAAAATTCAGAGGTTAAATCTGTAACAGTTGAAGCCACCAACAATGCCGGCGGCGTTGCAGGTAGTGCAAATGCAGCTCAGATCAGTGCTGTCAAGGTAACCGATTCAGAAATTACTGCCGATAAAAATGCCGGCGGTATCGCAGGCACATTTGCAGGCAAGGCAGAGGATTGTGTGGTTGATGCTGTAATCAACGGTGATGTTGCAGGCGGATTCATCGGCGCAACAATTGCAGGCACAAAGGCAATCATTGCCGGTAGCAAGGTAAATGTTTCAGTTGTTCCCGCTGAAGGTGCAGTTTCCGCGGGCGGATTTGTTGCAAGTGCAGTAAACGGTTCAGCACTCACAATTGACGGCTGTGCTGTTGTGGGCGGTTCTTCAATCGGCTCATCAATGGCAAGCGGCGGCTTCATCGGTGATGCTCAGGGCAAGGCAGAGGTTCTTAACTCAACATCATACGCCGAGGTTGAGGGCTACAAGGCTTCCACCAAGGTCAGTGTTGGCGCAGGCGGTGTTATCGGTAAGGTGAGCTGTGCTGACTTCAGTGACATAACAGTCAAAAATGTAAACGTTGGCGGTAAAGTAACTGCGTATGATTATGCAGGCGGAATTATCGGTAATGTGCTCGGTGAAAAATCAAGCGGTGTTGCAGTTTCAGACTGTGTTGTTGCCGCAGAAATTATTGCAACCAAGGCAGAAAATTCCGGCATTGTTATCGGTGCCATTGGTGAAGAAAATTCTGCTTCGGTTGTAAAGGCAGTGTTCTCTTCATACGGCTCAAAGCTTAACGCTTACGGCACAGCCAACGGCGAAGGAACATACTTTGACCTTGACAAATTCCAGACATCTTCACTTGAAGGTGTAATCACATCAACAGATAAAATCACAGTAAATGTGGCTAACTCAAAGGCCGCCGAGCTCGGCTTTGTGTTCAATTCAGCCTCAGGCTGGCAGTCAGAATCTGCCGACAGAATCAGCGTTGTTTCCGGCAATGAAAATGCAGTTGTAATTGTTGCCAACAAGCCTGCCGATTGTGCAGTTGTTGCAACTTATACTCTTGCCTCCGACAGCAGAATTTCTCTTGATGTTCATTTCAATGTTGAGGCAGATGTTGTTCTCACCCTCAGCGGTGCGGGCACAGCTGAAGATCCCTACAGAATTTCTGATGCCGATGAGCTTGATGCAGTGAGAGATTATATGGGTGAGGGTGTTCACTTCGTTCTCACAAACGATATCGTATTCACAGAAGCTGACTTCGAGTTCGGCGGAAGCTTCTATAATAAGGGCGCCGGCTTTGTTCCCTTCGGAACAGATGAGGCTGCGTTCACAGGCGTGTTTGACGGCGCAGGCTACACCATCAGCGGTGTTGAAGTGGATGCTGATGAGGCTTCACTTTTCGGCACGGTTAAGAATGCAGAAATCAAAAATGTTGCCGTAAACATCAGCGCAACAGGTTCAACCCTTGCCGCAGGCGTTGCTGCAAAGGCGTTCAATTCTTCAATTCTCAACATTTCCGTTTCGGGTAACATCAGTGCAACCGGTGAAAACGCATCTGTTGCAGGTGTGGTTGCTTATGCAAACGCAAGCACAATTTCCGGCATAAGTGCAGAAAAGCTGATTGTTTCAACAGCCGACACAGTGGGTGACAACAGTGTGGTATATGCTGCAGGTGTTGTTGCAAGAGCGGTTGACTCAACGGTTTCAGATGTTTCTCTTGATAACAGTGTCAGCGTGGAGTCAGCAGTTTATGCAGGTGCAGTGGCAGGCTATGTTGCAAACACAACAGTTGCTGATACAGAATCCTTTGCAGAAGTAAGCGGTGAATATGCAGGTGCAATTTTTGCAAATGCAGGCGCTATGGCAGAGGTAAGCAATGCTGTTGCAGGCGGAAAAGTCAGCGGTAATGTTGCCGCAGGTATTGTTGCGGTTGCCAACGGTGCAATCAAAGCCGAGAAGGTTGTGGTTTCTGCCTCAATCAGCGGTGAAATTTCCGGCGTTGTTGCAGGCGTTGCCTCAGAAGAAATTTATGCAGGTCAGAATTCCGATATCAAGCTGGAAAGCATTATATATTCAAGCTATCAGAATAGCGCCGATATGTTCGGTGAAGCAGAGCTTAACTCATATCAGCTCGCAAACTGTGCAAACTCATTTGTTGATGTTAACAGCATCGCCCCCGCAAACGGAGAATTTGTTGCCGTTGGCAAAGAGCCTGTTATGATTAAGGATGATGTCAAGCTTTCATTTGCTGCCGAAGGTGATGCTTCATTCTTCACGGTTAACGGCATTGAGTTCAAGCTTGAAAATGCTTCCTCTCAGCCTGCTGACCTTGTTTCATTCAACGGTGAAGCAGTGGTTGCAGTTAAAACAGATTATAACGGTGCAAAGCTTGTTATGACATATTCCTGCGGCATTGAAACTGCGGTTGATATGCTCAGCGTTAAGGGTATGACAGGCAACGGCACAGCCGAAGCACCTTATGAAATCAGCAATGAAGACACATTGAAGCTTCTCGGTGTTTATCCGTCAGCTCACTTTGTTGTTGTGAACGACATCACTCTTTCTGAGCCCTGGGATGCTGTTGAAAGCTTCAGTGGTGTTCTCAACGGCAACGGCTTTGCCGTTAGCGGACTTGAAGTGACTGCAGAAAATGCAGGTATGTTTGAAACAGTTGCAGACGGTGCGGTTATCAGCGGAATTACATTCAATTCAGCCAACATTTCGGGTACAAAGAGTGCAGGCGTTGTTGCAGCTATGGTTTGCGGTGACGCTGTAATTTCAGATGTTTCAGTTAACGATTCAACCGTTAAGGCTGATGAATATGCAGGTGTAATTTCCGGCATTGCTAATTCAAACGGCGGTGAAATCAACGGTTGCTCAATCAGCGGATGTTCAGTTGAAGCTCAAAATGCCGCAGGCATTGTTGCAGTTGCAGACGGTGATTCACTTGTTATCAGCGGTTGCTCAGTTGCTGCTGACGTAAACGGTGAAAACGCTGCTTGTGTTGTTGCGGTTGCCGAGAGTGAAATTGAAGTAACCGATTGTGTTGCAAGCGGTTCAGTTAAGGGTTCACGTTCTGAAAGCGGAATCATCGCAGTTGTTAACGGTGAACTCAGCGGAAAGATGAAGGTTGCCGGAAACACAGTTTCTGCCCAGCTTTCACTGGAAGCTCAGCACAGCGCAAGCGTTGTTGGTGTGTTTGATGTTCTTCCCGAAGATAACGAAGATTTCTCCGGAATGTTCAATTCCAATACTGTTGCAAACGGAACACCTTCGTTCCAGCGCGAGGTTATGCAGTATCAGAACTTCGACGGAACTGAAATTGCTCCCGAAGCAGAAATCACATTCAAGGGTGAGGGCACAGAAGCTTCTCCCTATGAAATTTATAATATTGCAGAGCTTGATGCTATTCCCGACGGCAGTGATGCACACTTTGTTCTTATGAACAACATTGCCATCACCGCAGAAGATTACGGAATGTCAACCGATGAAAACGGCAACACCGTTTACGGTGCCCTTCACGGCGGATATTCTCCAATTAAGGACTTTGCAGGCTCCTTTGACGGTAACGGATATGTTATCAGCGGTCTTTACATTGAAAGCGATGCCGATTATGTTGGTTTGTTTGCTAACATCAAGGCAAGCGGTAGGGTGAAGAACGTTCACCTTGAAATTCTTGAAGAAACCCAGGGCTTCGGCTTCGGCGGAATCACAGGCTCCGCTTTCGTGGGCGGCATTGCAGGTTATTGCGAAGCTGTTGACGGAATTTTCAACTGCTCGGTTGAGGGCGGTGTGATTTCCGGCGAAAGAGCCGTGGGCGCAATTGTCGGTGAGCTTGCATCATCCAAGCTTGACGGATGTGTGGCAACAAGCGTTGTTAAGGCTTCTCAGTCAGCGGGCGGACTTGTTGGTGCTGTCAAGGGCAACAGCGTTGTTAAAAACTCTGTTTCCGCGGCAACTGTTGACGCAGAAGGCGGAACAATCATCGGCTCTAACGATGGCAACCTTGCAATCAGCGATGTTCTTTCAACAGGTTCATCAAAGGGCAGCAGCATTGCTGTTGGTTTCAACAATGGTGAACTCACAATAGAAAAAGCAATTATCGGCGGAACAAATGCAGCTGCAATTGAAAATGCTGTTTCTGCCAACGAAATAAATTATGTTTACAGCGATGTAACCGCTCTCGGAACAACCGACAAAGATGTTGCTTCTGTTTCGGCAGGCAACCTTATGGCTTCTGTTCCCGAGGGTCTTGACGGATGGGTTGAGAGCCAGGGCTGTTATCCTGCTCCCGGAATGGCAGATGCTTATGCATCCGAGCTTACCCGCCTTGCAGCAGTTCCCGTTGTTGCGGATGTTAAGGAAGGCTCAGATGTTATTAACGGCTTTGCTTACCCCGTTTCAATCGGTGCTGACGGTGTAACAGTTGAATCTTCCGCTCTCAGCGGCGAATCAGACCTTTGCATTGAAGGCAACAAGGTTTACAACGACTCATTCACAGGCAAAACACCTTATGCTGTTATCCGCTCTGGTGAAATGAGCAGAGTTGCTGTTCTTCCGCAGCGTTATGATGAAAACACCCTTTACGTTTCACATGCGAAGCAGTTGATTGGCCTTGCAAATCCTGTTGGCAAATATGAGGCTCTGAGCAAGTATCTTAACAACACCAAGGCACAGATTATTCTCACCGCTGACATCGACTTCGGTGCGGATGCTCTCAGCAAGGATAATGCAGTTTCACCCATTGAAAACTTCAAGGGCTCATTCAACGGCAACTCATACACAATCAGCAACCTGAGGGTTGATGCCGTTAACGGCGAAGCAGGATTGTTTGCAACTGTTGGCGGTGACGCCGAAAATGCTGCACAGTTCAGCAACATCACATTTGATAACGTTTATATTACAGGCCGCGGTGAAGCAGGTGCCCTTGCAGGCTCTGCAGGTGAATTCACCGAAATCAGCAATGTCAGCGTTAAAAACAGCGGTTCAGCAGGTTATGTTTCAGGCGCAGTTGCAGGTGCGGTTGTTGGCTCAATGGCCGGCGGAACTGTCACGGGAGCATATTCTGAAGCTTCGGTTGAAGGCGTTTATGCTGCAGGCGGACTTGTGGGCGTAATGAACGGAGGAACAATCCATTCAAGCTCATCTCTTGCAGATATTACCGTTGCCGGCATGGAATTTGCCGAAGATAAGGATGCTGTTTACGGTGTCGGCGGACTTGTTGGTGTGGCTCGCGGTGAAATCGGACACAGCTTCAGCGCAGGCACAGTTAAGGTAACTGACGCTAAGGCAATCGGCGGCAAATCCGTAACAGGCATCGGCGGACTTGTTGGTGTGGCTTACGGCACGGTTGAAAGCGTTTACTCCTCCTCTGCTGTTTCGGTTGATGTTGTCGGCCCCACAGAGGGTGAAGCCATCAGAGCCGCAGGCGGACTTGTCGGTGTGGCTTACGGTGAAGTAAGTGATGCCTACGCTTCAGGCGGTGTAAGTGTAACAAAGGCGGGTGCAAAGCTTTACGGAAGTGATTGCTTCGCAGGCGGTGTAATCGGCTTTGCTTTGGGTGACACTTACGAAAACCTTTATTTCGACAAATATATGAACAACGATGAAAACCTCACCGCTGTTTCAAATATAATCAACAAAACCAACGGCAGACTCACAACAGAAGAATTGATTGCAGGCGCAGAGCTTTCATCAGCGTTTGTTAAGGGCGAGGGTACATACCCCTATCTCAAATCAATGCTTGCTACTGCCGACGGCAGATTGAGCACAGCGCTCAGTGTGGTTGTGACACAGATTGCTGAAGATGACCTTTCAGCCCTCAACGGCTCAGGTGCTTCAAAGGCAGTTACATTGCCCGCTGAACTTGCATTGGGCAAAGACACATTCACTCTTGAATGGCTGGCAAGTGACAGCGCAATTCTTGAAGGACAGTCAGCTCAGCTCAACAGAACAAAGGCGTACGGCAACTATATGTCACTCACGCTCACAATCAACGGTGTGTCCAGATCTTATGACAGACTTTACAGTGATGCCGGCACAGCAGAAGCAGCATTGGGCAACACCGATGTTGAATACAAGCTCATCAATGAGTCGGGCGACGATTATATGGACAGCGCTCTTATCGGTCTTCTTATCAAGTCAAGACTTGAAGACGGCAGCGTTGTAACCCTTGACAGCTTTGCATCCTGCGATGCTCCCGCTACACGAATGAACAAGCTTCTTGTAACAACAGGCGGCTTCTATGTTGATTCGATTCTTCCGTCCGGCTACGATATTATCGTAACCGCCAAGGACGGCGCAGGCAATGAAATCACCGTTACTGATGCAGGTGCACAGGGTGTGTTTGTTGAAAACGGAAGTGCACAGTCCGTTGTTCTTGAAATCACAGTAGTTAAAAAAGACATCCCATGGGGCCTTACCGCCCTGTGGGAGAGCCTTGCAAGATAAAATCCGTAAAATCTGAGGGTTGAAAGTAATGAAAAATAATTTCAGCACAATCAAAAATTTAATATTGCTCATCGCTTCCGCCCTTACCCTGGTGGCAGTTACCTTTGCCTGGTATGCTGTTTCAAATCAGGGCTCGCTTTCGATTTTTACGGGCAAGGTTGACGGCTCCACTTTGTCAGTGACTTATTGTGAATCTTCCGACAACGGAGCAACCTATAATGCGCTTACAGGCGACCTTGAAATGAACAATATGGTTGAAGGTCAGAAAAAGATGTACAGAATTGACGTCAAGACCTTCCCTGACGTTCCTGTTAAGCTGGTAATGTCATTTGATAACCTGATTTCCACAAATGATTTGTTGCCGTATGTTTATTTTGATTACAAAATAGTCTGCAATGCAACCGGTGTGGAGCTTGACAGCAGAACAGCTCTTAAAATGTCAGAATACACAGTTTCAAATGTTTTTGCTCAGGATGTTTCCGCATACCAGAACGATGGCAACAATGATTACAGCATCTATTACGATGTTTATGTAATCACAGGTGAAGAAATTGTTTCAGGCTCGGCAGAGCTCGGTGAAGTTAAAATTCAGGGACAGCAAGTAGACTGATATGAAGATTAAAAAAATTATTTCCGCAGTGGTTGGCGGCTTTACGGCGTTGGTTTTTGTGCTCGGCTTTGCCGTTTTTGCATCGGTGCTTAAAGCAGATGCCAACGAGGTGCCGTCAGTTCTCGGATTCAGCGTGTTGAAAATTCAGACAGGCTCAATGGAGCCGGAATATATGACGGGAAGTGTAATTGTTACCCGTAAGGTTTCTGCCGACAAGCTTGAAAAAGGCGATGTAATCAGCTTTTATTCATCGGGCGGTCAGATTTCAAACCAGGTCAACACTCACCGAATTGAAGAAATTTATTATCTCAGAGGCGGAGAACGTCAGTTTGTTACCAAGGGTGACGCTAACGACACCGTGGACGAATTCCCCGTTTATGAAAAAAGGATTATAGGCAAGGTTGTTTATAATCTTGGCGTTTTTTCAGGTTCGGTTATCGGCTTTTTGCAAAACCCGAATATAATTTTATTTTTTATTGTGATACCTCTTGTTATCATAACCTTTTTAGAAGCATTGAATTTAGTTAATATGATTGTCAACAGAAATGATGACAACGCGGAGGACGAACAGACAGATGAACCCAAACGTAAGCGCAAAGCAAAAGCTGAAAATTCTGATTAGTTCGGTGGCGTGTTGTCTGCTCGCGTTTTTGCTGATGATTGTTTTTGTTCCGAGGCTGGCAGGGTATGAAACTTATTATATTCAGACGGGCAGTATGACTCCGATTATTCCCAAGGGCAGCCTTGTTTTTGTGAAAAAGGTTGAGTTTGCCGATGTTAAGCCCGGCGATATAATGACCTTTAATAACGATGATGAAACAGAGTTTTTTACCCACAGAGTTATAGAAATTGACAAAAACAACCAGATGTTTACCACCAAGGGTGATGCCAACAAGGAGGAGGACCCCTTCCCCACAAGCTATTATTTTGCCAAGGGTAGGGTTGATTTTTCAATTCCTCTGGTTGGCTACATTGCGGAATTTCTCAATTCCGTTGTGGGCAAGGTGGTCATCTGTGCGGCATATCTTGCGTGGATAGCCGTTGAGATTGAAATATTTATTATGAAACGAAGAACTTCGCAGGAGGACTGATTATGACAAAGAGAATAATTGCGCTTGTTGCCTCCCTTGCGGTGGTGCTTGGTCTTATGGCAAGCCACAGCTCCTATGCGTGGTTTGTTACAGCGGTTAAAAGAGCCCAGAGAATTACCATCGGTGTTGTCAGCTACGACAGCTCAATGGCTGTTTCTCTTGACACTCTTGAAGAAGATTTTTACGGCAATGCATGTATATATCCGGGTCAGAATCTTGTTATGCTTGAGGGCGATGACGCTTCACTTTCAATGTATAACAGTTCAACTGTCGATTCTCAGATAAGAGTAAGAATTGAATACACCTCCTTTGCAAGCGGCAGCGCAAAGAATGTGGTTTATTCAGGCGATGAAAATGATGACCTCGAGGTAATTTTTGCCAACCCCGAGCAGTGGTTGCCCTATGACAACGGAATGGACGGCAACTGCTATTATTACGTGGGTCCCGACTACAACGCCTCAAAGCTTACCGATGTTGACGATGTTTTCACTATTACACCCGACATTTCCGATGTCGAAATTATTGAATGCATTCGCTACAAGGAATCTATTAACGCCAACCTCTATTCAGGCAACGAGGTTATGGTTAATGTGATTTTTGAAGCAAAGCAGGCAGACTATGTTGGTTGGAGCAGCCTTGGTGAATATCAGGTTGCTACGGATGTTGAATAATATGAAGCTGAAGCCCGGTAATGTCTTATTTAATATGCTTGCCATTGTAACTGTTGCGGCTGTGCTGTTTGTAGGCTTCAACATTTTTTCAGGGGCAAGGGGTTACGCTGTTGTAACCGACAGTATGGCACCAACGCTTAACCGCGGAGATGTGGTTTTTGTGAAGCAGACGGAATTTGAAAACCTTAACGAGGGTGACATTGTTACGGTTTGCTTTGCGGACGGGTCAGGATATTTCACCCACAAGATTGTTTCCATAGATTATTTTGCAGGCGCAATCCGCACCAAGGGTGACGCCAACGAAAGTGAAGACCCGCAAGCATCTATGAACGAACAGATTATGGGCAGAATGTGGTATTCGGTTCCGTATCTCGGTTATTTTTCAATAGCCGTTAATGAAATGAACATTATAACAATCAGCGTTATTTTAGCTGTTGTTTTAATTATAATCACAGGTGCTTCGGTGCTTGTTTCAAAAAAAGGAAAGAAAAGAGGTGGCAAAAATGAGTAAGCTCAAAAAATACGCAGCTGTATGTATGGCATTGGTGCTTGTTATGTGCGGCAGCTATTTCTCATTGATGTCACCCACAACAGCCTGGTCCTATCAGAGCCAGAACATCAGCGGAACAGGAAATACCTTTGTGTTTGCTGACTTTGATGTTGACGGCGAATACACTGTTTCGGATGCCATCCGTTTCAAGGGTGCAACCGCTTTTGAGGATGAGGGCGAAACAATGTTTGACTCTGTGGTTGAAGTTGTTGAGGTTGAGGTTACAAACGACGGCGGCCTGCCTGCCCGAGTTTATGCAACGGTTGCCAACGGCTACGAAACAAAGGGACTCAGATATTTTTATTTTACCGATGACATTTTGGTCGACGGCAGTGTCAGAGCTACAATGAAAAAGGTGTTCAACGGTGAGCTTAATGACAATGCGCTCAACAAACACAACATTGGTGAAGATGGAAATTCAGGCTATTATGTGAGCCTCAAGCCCGGTGAAAGCAAAAAGGTTAAGGTTGCTTTCTGGGTTGAATATGACGAATGCGGAATTGACTTTGCATTTTCTGAATCCGCATGGGCAACAATTGATTATAAAATTAAAATAACTATGACCGCAACCCAGGATATGGACGGTGCATTGGTAAGATAATTTACGAAAGGGTAGGGCTGATATCATGAAAAACAGCAGAAGAAAAATAGCCGCATTGATTATTTGCCTTGTTGCGGTTGTTGCCATAGTTTCGGGCTCATTGGCATGGTATACCAGCACCAACTCTGTCACTCAGTATGCTTCACTTGCAGGCTTCACCACAAAGGCTCAGGTTTATCGCGTCAACGATGAAGGCAAGGAGGTTTCGCTTAAGGCGGATGAAAAAGGTCTTTACACTCTGTCATCTGACCCTGAGGCGGATAACTTCATCGGCAACCTCAAAATCAAGGTTGTTCACAGAGGTTATGCAAATTCTTATGTAAGAGTAAAAATGAGTATTCAATGGACAATGCCCGACGGCACGGTTACACAGAATGTGGTTATGCCCTTTGAATTTGCCGAAAAGTGGTATGACAACCGTGAAAACGATTACTGTGTTTATTACACAGAGGAAACCGGTCTTTTTGAAAGTCACGACAAGTCGATTATCACAGGCTTTGATGTTGAAAAATTCAGCGAAAAAACGATGACTAAAGATGCAGTTGCCAAGGTTGCTGTAATTGTTGAGTCTGTTCAGGCAAACCGTTATCAGCAGATCTGGGGCATTGAAACCTTACCTTGGAAATAAGGTGAAATAATGAGCAAAAAAAATAAACCAAAATCCAAGCCTGCGGTAGGTTCGCCTGCCGCAGGCAGTAATAATAAAAGAGAAAAAACAAATCAGCCAAAGCAAAAGAAACAGCCTGTGCATCCCGAAAAGGCACCGAGGCCTGCAAAACAGGTTAAAGAAAAAGCGGTAAAAAAAGAAAAGCCGGTCAGAGAAAAAAGGATAAAAAAAGAAAGACCTGCCAAAATAAAACCGCTTAACAACAAGGCTGTTGTAATAGCGGCGGCTTCCGTTTTGATTGCGGCGCTTGTTGTGGTTGTTGTATTGGTTGCTTTCGGCAATCCGTCTTTGCCCGACAGCGTTAAAAACGCCGAATTTAAGGGGCGCCTTGAACCCGACAGTGTGGCGACGGAAACAAGGCTTTCCGAATCTCAGCAGGAAAAGCTGTCAAAGTCTGTCAAAGCCAAGGGCAGCACGGGAGCCTTTGATTTTTATGTTAATGATGAAATTTCCGTTCAGGAGCATACAGACCCTGTATTGCTGGAATTTGGCAGCAACAGTTCAAACGATTGTGTTCTTGTTGCCTTCCTTCTTGATGAAAACGGGGAAGTGATATACCGCTCTCTCGGCGTTGAGCCCGGGGAGGAGGTCCGCTCGGTTATGCTTTTTGATGCGGTTTCTTACGGCACGCAGACAGCAACTCTTGCCGTTAACGGCTACGATGCCCGCACTTATGAAAAAATCGGCACACAGACGGTTAAAATCAAGCTTAAAATAGGTGTTGATACTGTTGAAGAATAAAAAAATAATAATTCCTGCTGCTGTAATTGCGGTGGCAGTTGCCTTTGTTGTGGCGGCAGAATGCTTGACTCCCGGCGTTGCGTGGCTTTTTACGCCCAAGGCAAAGGGGGAGGAAGGAAATCTTCCGGGATATGAGCAGATTGAAAATGTGCCGCAGGGTGAAATCCGCTATTTACTGAACGATAATGTTGTTTTTGAAAATGACGGCAAAAAGGGTTCGTTTATGTTTCAGAACCCCGCAAGCTGTCAGTATTCAATTCAGTTTGCGGTGTATGAAATAATCGGTGACGGTGAAACCGAAAATCTGATTTACACCTCACCAATGCTGGCGCCGGGACAGTTTGTGGCAGAAGACAAATTACCGCGGAAGCTGGACAAAGGAAAATATGACTGCGTTTATTATGCAAGGGCTTATCTTGACGGAGAATACAAAGGCGAGCGTCACGGCAGAATGACGGTTAATGTGCTTGATTAAAGGGTTGATTTTTTAACGCTCTTTTCAAGTCAAGGCGGTAGTTAATAAGCGCAAGGGCTTGTCTTTTTTGCTCGGCAGGTGTTGAACCGGGGGTTCTGATTTCTTTTTCAAGGTCTTTAATCCTCGATGTCAGATATTGAATTTCTGTCATATAATCACCGATAATATTTTTTGCGGTGAGAAGTTAAAAATCAAAGGAAGTTTCGGGTCAGTTGATATGGATTTGGAATTGCAGAAAAAAATTGAAAAATTTATTCTTGATGAAGGTGCCTGTGACGTTGGCTTTGCAAAGCTTCCTGACGGACCTTTTGGTGAAAATTCCTATGCGGTGAGCTTTGTTGTCAGGCTCTCTGAAGCAGTGGTGGAAGAAATCAACGGCGCTCCTACCCATACCTATTTTCACCATTACCGAACAGTCAATTCCTTCATCGACAGCATTGCCCTTAAGGTGGGCAACATTATTCAGAACGGCGGCTACAGATATATTCCCGTCGGTGCTTCTCAGAGCATCAATAAAGACGGCTGGAATTATTGCGGACGGTATTCTCACAAAAAGGCGGCTTCTCTTGCCGGCCTTGGAGGAATAGGCAAAAATTCACTGTTTCTACACAAAAAATACGGTGCAGATGTGAGATTGGGCACAATTCTTACTGACTGTCCTTTCGAAATTAAGGAAAACGACTATGTTTCGCCCTGCATTGAATGCGACGCTTGCGTAACAGCTTGTCCATCCGGGGCAATCAATGGTAGACTCTGGCAGCCCGGCCTTGAAAGAAAAGATGTTTTTGACCCGGAAAAATGCAGTGAATATATGAAAAAAGAGTTTAAACATATCGGCAGGGGAGCAGTTTGCGGCGTTTGCATGAGCGTCTGCCCCGTAGGAAAGGGAGATTTTAATGGAGCAGAAAAAAATTGACAGAATAAACGAGCTTGCCCGCAAGGCAAAAGCTGAGGGACTCACCGAGGAAGAAACAAAAGAAAGAGATATCCTCAGAAGAGAATATATCGATTCTTTCAAAGCAAGTCTTGTTTCACAGCTGGAAAACACATATATTGTTGACGACAAGGGCAACAAAACCAAGGTTACAAGAAAGAATTAAGTCAAGAGCAGGAAAATCCTGCTCTTTTTTGTATATTTATGCACATATTTTGTTATTTTGTAATATAAAACTTGACAATAACCACAAAATGCGGTAAAATGATTAGGATATTAGGCTAATATGCCGTATTAGTTTGATATTGGAGCAAAGCTCCGTAATGATAATTTCTTAATACTAAGATGTTATTTATTATACGCAAAATTTACCAAGGAGGTGTTGTGCAAACATGAGTATTTCAATTACAGTTTTTGTTATTGTAATCCTTGCGTGTGTTGTTGTTGGTGTTGCTGCCGGTTTCACAGGCGGTTTCATCTATCGCAAAAAGGTTGCCGAGTCAGCAATCGGCTCTGCAAAGCTTGAAGCCACACGCATTGTTAATGAGGCTGTTTCAAAGGCTGAATCTGCCAAGAAAGAAAAAATTCTTGAGGCAAAAGACGAAATTCACAAGCAGCGTGCAGAGCTTGAACGTGAAATTCGTGAAAGAAGAAGTGAAGTTCAACGGCAAGAACGTCGCTTAAACCAGAAAGAAGAATCTCTTGACAAAAAAGCCGAAAATCTTGAAAAGAAAGACGAAATCCTTCAGACCAAGATTCAGAACGCCGAAAAGAAAGAAGAAGAAATCGAATCCCTTAAGCGCAGTCACCTTGAGATGCTTGAAAGAATTTCAGGCTACACCAAGGAGCAGGCTAAGGACTATTTGCTTAAAACCCTTGAAGAGGACCTTACTCACGAAAAGGCCGTCAAGATTATGGACTTTGAGCAGAAAACCAAGGACGAGTCAGAAACACTCGCCAGAGAAATTATTGCAACCGCAATTCAGCGTTGCGCCGCAGACCACAGCGCAGAAGCCACAGTTTCTGTTGTTGCTTTGCCCAACGATGAAATGAAAGGCCGTATCATCGGCCGCGAAGGTCGCAACATCCGCACACTTGAAACAATCACAGGTGTTGACCTTATTATTGACGACACACCCGAAGCAATCACAGTTTCCTGCTTCGATCCCGTTCGTCGTGAAATTGCCCGCAGAACTCTCGAAAAGCTTATTGCAGACGGACGAGTTCACCCGGCAAGAATTGAAGAGCTCTTTGACAAAGCAACCCGTGAGGTTGAACACACAATTAAGCAGACAGGTGAAAGAGCAGCTGTTGACGCAGGTGTTAACGGCGTTCATCCCGAGCTTATCCGTCAGCTTGGTAAGCTGAAATACCGCACAAGTTACGGTCAGAATGTTCTCAACCATTCACTTGAGGTTTCTTACATCGCAGGCCTTATGGCAGCAGAGCTTGGTGCAGACGTTAAGCTTGCAAAGCGTGCAGGTCTTCTTCACGATATCGGTAAGGCTCTTGACCACGAAATGGAAGGCTCACACATTGAGCTTGGCGTTGAATATGCTAAAAAGTATAAAGAAAACGACCAGGTTGTTCACGCTATCCACGCTCACCACGGTGATGTTGAAGCCAAAACAATTGTTGCTTGCCTCGTTCAGGCTGCAGATGCAATTTCTGCCGCAAGACCCGGCGCAAGAAGAGAAAATCTTCAGAACTACATCAAACGCCTTGAAAAGCTTGAAGAAATTTCAAATTCATTTGAGGGTGTTGAAAAATCATTTGCAATTCAGGCAGGCCGCGAAATCAGAATTATGGTTAAGCCCGAAGCTGTTACAGATGACCAGATGGTTCTTGTTGCAAGAGACATTGCCAAAAAGATTGAAGACGAGCTTGAATATCCCGGACAGATTAAAGTTAATGTTGTTCGCGAAAGCAGAGCAATCGACTTCGCAAAATAAAAATTACAGCCGTTAAGTTTTAGCTTAACGGCTGATTTTTTATTTCTTTTTGATTGTTGCAATTTTTTTAACCACACACAGCACAAGAAAAATAACAATGTTGATTATAACAATTGTGGCGCCTGTGGGGAGGGTGTAGCCTGCGGGGCTGACATAAACACATGAAACCGTGAGGCCGATGATGAAGCAGACCACCGCAATTATGGCCGAGCTGATTGTAACCGCAAGGAAAGATTTGCACACTCTCATTGAGCTGACGGCAGGGAAGATAATCAGCGCCGAAATCAGAAGCGCACCCATAACCTTCATGCCGAGCACAATTGTAACCGCAGTAAGCACTGCGATAACGGTGTTGTAGAGGTTTGCTCTCAGTCCCGTTGCTTTCATAAATGATTCGTCAAAGGTGACGGCAAAAATTTTGTTATAAAACAAAACAAACAGCAAAAGAACAACGATGCTCAACGCTACGCTGAGATACACATCGGATTTTGTCATTGTCAGGGGACTGCCGAAAAGGTAGTTGCACACATCGGTGTTAAGACCGTTGGTGAAAGAGATAATCACCGTGCCCACAGCCAGTGCGCCCGAAGAAATTATTCCTATGGCGGCATCGCCTTTGATTTTGGTGTTTTCGTTGATTCTCAGAAGAAAGAATGCGGAAACAACAACAATGGGAATTGAAACATAAAGAGAAGCTTCTGCAAGGTTAAGCAAAGCGGCAATGGCGGTTGCGCCGAATCCGACGTGAGAAAGTCCGTCACCAATCATTGAATAACGCTTGAGCACAAGGCTCACCCCGAGAAGTGCCGCGCAAAGGGAAATGAGAATACCTGCAATCAGCGCGCGCTGAACGAAGGTGAAGCCGAGATAATACTGAATCTGTGAAAACAAACTAAGCATTTGCGCCACCTCCCAAAAAATGCTTTCCGAAATCGGAGCTTTCGTATTCCTCGGTGGTGCCGAAGAATGAACCGTTGTGGTTGAGGTGGAGAATTTTGTTGGCAATATCCATTGAGCCGGGGATGTCGTGGGACACCATAATAACCGTGATTTTGTCCTCCCGGTTGAGCTTTTTGATTAAATCGTAAAGCTCTGCCGTAACAATGGGGTCCAGACCCGCTACAGGCTCGTCCAGAAGCAATATCTTCTTTGTGGCACACAGAGCCCTTGCCAAAAGAACACGCTGTTGCTGACCGCCTGAGAGCTCCTGATAGCATCTCTTTTTTAAATGGGTGATTCCGAGAAGCTCCATATTATAAGCCGCTTTTGCCTTTTCTTTTTTTGAAAAGAAAGGGCCTTTTGTTTTGTTGAGGCAACCCGACAAAACAATTTCACTCACACTCGCAGGGAAGTCCTTTTGCACTTCGGTCTGCTGGGGAAGGTAGCCGATTTCATTCTGAAAAAGACCTCCCGAAAACTCGATACATCCGCCCGATGTTTTAACAAGACCGAGTAGGGATTTCATTAAAGTGGTTTTGCCTGAGCCGTTTTCACCCACAATGCAAACCGCATCACCGTCTTCAACCGAAAAAGTGAGGTTGTTGACTACGGTTTTGCCGTCATAGGCAACGCACAGGTTTTTGCAACTGATTAAAGACATATCAATTCAAAGCCTCGCTGAGATTATTTATATTCTGCTCCATTAAGGAAACGTAGGTTGCACCGTTTTCAAAGTCACTTTTGCTCACATTGTGGCAGGAATGAAGCATCAGCTTTTTAATTCCCGTGGATTCGCAAAGAGTGTCGGCAACCTTTTGGGAAGAAAATTCTGTATAAAAAACAGCCTTTGCGCCTGTTTCTTTTATTTTGGTTTCAAGGAAAGCAATTGTTGCGGCGCTGGGGTCACTTTCGGTTGAACAACCGGGAAAAGCTGCATAATATCTGAGACTGTATTCCTCGGCAAGATAGCGGAATGGGAAGCGGTCCGCCATTATAATTGTTCCGCCAAGGGCAGCAACATCACTGAATTTTTTGTCAAGCGCAGTCAGCTCGGTTTTGTAGCTTTCAAAATTGGAAGCATATTTTTCACTGTTTGCGCTGTCGATTGAAATAAGATTATCTTTGATTTTTTCGCAGATGGAAATAGCGTTGACAGGGTTTGTCCATACATGCTCGTCTTTTTCACCGTGGGCAGAAACTTCGCCATGGTGGTCGGTTTGCATTCCCTCAACGGTTTCTTCGTCCAGAAGAGTGACGCAGTCAACCATGCGGATTGTGTTGATTTCACCGTCATCAAAGGTGGCAATCAGTTCTTCAACCCATTGGTCAGATTCACCGCCGAGATAGATGAACAAATCACATTCCCTGATTTGCGCCATATCCTGAACGCTTGGCTCAAAGGCGTGGGGCTCTGTGCCGGGAGGGATGAGCATTGTTACCTCTGCTCCGTCAATCCCGTTGGTTATCTGCTTTGAAAAATCGTATGAGGGAAAAACGGTGGAAATTATATGAAGCCTGCTTTTTTCCTTAATTCCGCCCGAGCAGGCGGCGAGGGAAAGCACAAGGCAGAGTGCTGTTAAAAGTGCAACAATTTTTTTCATTATGCGTCCTTTCTGCAACCCTTGCAATAGCCGTAAAGGGTGGTGTTAAGGTTATCTACAAAAAAGTTGTGGTCGTGGGCAATATGGTTTTCAACATCCCTGAGCATGGGGCAATCGATGTGATAAAGCTCACCGCATTCGATACATTTCATGTGAAAATGTGAATCCCCGCCGCAGTGGTTGAGTTGATAAAGTGAAGTTTTGCCCTGGGTGAATTTTTGAATTACACCTTCCTTCACAAAGCTTGAAAGAAGCCTGTAAACCGTGGCTTCACCCAAAGAAATACTTTCGTTATCAATAATCTCTCTTGAAGAAAAGCATTTGTGAGGCTGAGCCTTGAAGAGGTTGAGCAATATATCTTTTTGTTTTGTTTTGTATGATTTTTCGTTCATAAAAAAACACTCCAATTTGATAGTGACTATCAAATTGGAGTATATCACAATATATTAAATTTTGCAAGTTTTTAAGACAAATATTCAAACGCTTTTTCAATCTGAGTGTCAGAATCTTCTGTTTCGGAATATTCAACCATAATATCGGGTTCAAGGCCGACAGAGTCAAAGGTTTCTGTGATGTATGGCTTCATTTTGCCGACGGTGAGCACAATTCCGCTGCCGTCACTCAAAGAAAAAGCCTTCTGCACGTCAGCATTGCCTGCTGTTTTTGTGCCGATGAGCACTGCCATACCAAAATCACGCAGGTCACAGGCAAACAATTCACCGCAACACTGAGTGGCGCCGTTGGTGAGAACGGCAATTTTATAGCCTGTTATACATTGGGAGTTGGAGGCGTAGTAAGTTTCTTTGCCGTTTTTGTCAATTTCCGTGGCAAGAGCACCGCTGCCTTCGGAGGCGATGGGGACAAGAAGCTTGAGCGCATCGCAAGCATATTGAATGGAGCCGTCCTTTGTTCCTCTCAGGTCAAAAATAAGGGAATCAACCGAATCGGGCAAGGTTTCGATAATAGTGTTGAGCTGTTGAGCCGTGTTGCCGTAAAAGCCGTCGATTCTGATGTAAAGGGTACTTCCGCCGATTGTTTTGGAATAAACCGATTTTGCAGAATAGCCCATCATAACCGAAACGGTTTTTGGTGTGTTGTTGCGCACATAAGTGATTTTAACGCTTGTGAGCTTGTTTCCGTTGAGGCTTTCGGTGAGTTCAAGGTAGTTATCCTGATTCACTGCTTCACCGTCGATAACGCTGATAAGGTCCCCTTCGCGAAGCCCCGCGTTGTAGGCGGTTGAGCCTTCAAGCACGGAGGTTATTTTTATGTAGCCCGAATCAAAATCAAAGGTGGAGTTGATACCGATTCCGTTGATTTCACCTTTCATAGAGGACTGATAAGTGGCATATGCAGAGGGTGAAAGGTAGTAGCTTGATGAATCACTAAGGGAGTCAATATATCCTTCAAGCATACCTTCGTCGCGGGAATTTTCGGAAATCAGACCATAATAATTTTCGCGCACAACGGCATCCAACTCATCAATCAGGGCATAGGAAGCCGCCCTGTCCTGCAGGTTGGAAACAAGTCTGTTATAAATCCGCTGGGATACGGACATTGTAATTGCAAAAGTTGCCGTTACAAAAGCGATAACTATTGCAACGGCAACACCCAGTGAAATCTTTTTATTCATATAAGATTCTCCGGAAAATTATTTACGGACAAAGTTTGACGGATTGAGCTTGTTGCCGTTACCGTCACGGACCTCAAAATGAAGATGGTTACCGGTTGAGTAGCCCGTTGTGCCAACGTAGGCAATTACCTGACCCTGCTTAACGCTCTGACCTGCCGAAACGGCAAGGGAATTGCAATGGCCGTAAAGGGTGTAATAGCCGTTGTTGTGGTTAAGGAGCAAGTGAATACCGTAACCTGAATTTGAATATTTGGTGTAAACAACAGTTCCGTCTTTGGGGGCAACGATTTTTGAGTTCTTGGGTGCGGCAATGTCAATGCCGTAGTGGAACTTGCTCTGACCCGAAATGGGGTCGCGGCGCCAACCGTAAACAGAGCTGATGTATGCACTTGATGTGGGAACAGGCCACATCCAACCCGATGAGCTGATTGTTCCTGAAGCGGAACCGTGATCGCCTGATGAACTTCCGCCGCTGGGCTTCTGCTGTTGTTGCTGTTGCTGCTGCGCCTTTTTGATGGCGGCTTCAATGGCTGCCTGGTCGTCTTTATAGGCGGCAACCTCGTCCTCAGCTTCGGCAATTTTGCCGTTCATTCTGGCAAGAACAGTTTTGTGCTCCGCTACCTTTTCTTCAATTTCAACAAGAATATCGTCGTACTCGGCAATGGAAGCATCTAGCTCAACCTTTTTGGCAGTGAGCTCGGTCTTTTTGATTTCGGAGCTTTCTTTTTTCTCAGTGAGCTGAGTTTTAAGCTCCTCGGCAGTTGCGATTTCATCCTCAAGCTGAGTGACAAGCTTCTGGTCGTTGTCGGTTACACGCTTGAACATTTCAAGGCGGTTGAGAAGGGAAGAAATATCGCCTGTCTGCAGAAAAATTTCAAAGAAGGAGGATGAGCCGGACATATAGTTGGCTCTCATTCTCCGGCAGAAAAGCTCAACGGTTTCGTCGATGTTTTCATTCATTTCCACAAGCTCATCTTCGGTTTCTGCAATCTGAGTGGTGAGGGTGGAAATCTGAGTGTTGAGGTTGTTTACTTGAGTGTCTATACCGTCCTTCTGGTTCTGAATAACAGAAACCTTTGAGGTCAGGTCTGCAAGCTGACTTTCAAGCTTGCTTGCAATTGCAGCTTCGGAGGCTTTTTCGGCCTTGAGCTTTGCAAGCTCCTTTTCAGACTGTTTGAGCTTGTTTTCAATGTTCTGCTTCTGCTGTGCAAGTGTGGCAGCCTCGGCTTTGATGGGGGCGTAGGTGCAGACGCAGGAAAAAGCCATAACCGCAGCAAAAATAAAAGAAAAAATTCTTGTTGCATTAATCGTCTTCTTCATAAGTTACGCCTCCTTGCTCTTTGAGATATCTCTGGATGGAAACCATACTTCCCACAACACCTGAGAGAATACCGATAATAAGGAAAGCCGCAAGAATAACAAACACATAATCTGTGAAAGGAACAAGGCTTGAGCCGATGTCCATAATTCCGCCGAGCATATTGGCGACGGAGTTTTTAACAAGCTCATAAACACCCCAGACAGCGCCGAGAGAAACAACGGCAGAAATCACGCCGAGCAGAATGCCCTCAATAACAAACGGCCAGCGGATGAAACCGTTGGTTGCACCCACGGATTTCATAATGCTGATTTCAAGTCTGCGGCTGAACATGGTAATACGGATTGTGTTTGAAATAATGAACAGTGAAACGAGCATAAGCAATGCAATGATGCCGACGCTCAGATAAGTCACTGATGAGCGGATGTTGATGAGAACCGTAGCAATGTCTTTGTCGTCACGGATGGAATCAACATTTTCAAGCTTTTCAATTGATTTTGATGTTTCATCAAAGTTTTCCATCAAATCAACAGAAACCTTGTAAACATCGGGCAGGGGATTTTCAACCCCTTCAAAATAAGTTGCATCAGTGCCCAGGTTTTCAAGCTCCTGCTTGAACGCGGTTTCTTTGTCAACAAATTCCACGTGAGAAACATTTTTGAGCGCCTTCAGCTCGTCGCCAAGCTGTGTAACGGCGGTCTCGTCAGCATCCTGAACCACATAAACCATGATAACATTTTTGTCTTCAATGTTGTCGATAACTGATTGGATGTTAACAAGGAGCATAAATGCCGAACCAATCATAATCATACAGGAAAGAAGAACGGCAACCGATGCAAATGACATCAATCTGTTGGACCACAGGTTGCGGAAGCCTTCTTTGGTGAGGTAACCGAAGCTTCTTCTCATTCAGCATCACCGCCTTCCTCTGCTTCATCAAGATAAACGCGGTAATTTTCATTGTCACCCAAAATGGCGTTGAGATATTCGTCGGTGATTTCGGGCTTTGAGTCCTCAGTCTTTTCTTCCTCAACGGGCTTTGCCGGGGGAGTGATAAGAATATCTTCAGAAGGCTTTAACGGAGAAACAAGCTCTTCTTCAACAAAAACGGATTCTGCTGTTTTCTTGGGCTTGTGGCCCTTGCGGCGGCGGAAGCTCTTGGGCTCCGGCTCAACACCGGGGAGGTGTGCGGTTGAGCCCTGAGGCAGAGTGTTGTTTTCAACATTGCCGTCAGAAACAATCTGACCCGCTTCAAGCACGATAACACGCTTATCAAACTGCTTAACAAGGTCGTGAGCGTGAGTAACCATAATAACTGTTGTGCCTGCTTCGTTAAGACGCTGAAGAAGCTCAACAATTTCCATTGACATCTGAGGGTCAACGTTGCCTGTGGGCTCGTCGGCAATGATGATTTCAGCATTGTTTGCCAATGCTCTTGCAAGGGCAACTCTCTGCTGCTCACCGCCGGAAAGCTCGTTGGGCATGCAGCGAGCCTTGGAGGCAAGACCCACGATACTTATAACATAAGGAACTCTTTTGCGGATTTCTTTTTTGCGGGCGTTAACAACTCGCATTGCGAATGCAACATTGTTGTAAACATCCATATTGGGGATAAGGCGGAAATCCTGAAAAACGATGCCCATATTTCTGCGGAAATAGGGAATCTGACGTTTTTTCATATTAACAAGGTCGTAATCTTTGATTTTAATAGACCCCGAGGACGGAACCTCTTCGCGCATCATTAGTTTAAGGAAGGTGCTTTTGCCTGCGCCCGAAGCTCCTACAACGAAAACGAACTCGCCTTTTTCAATTTTGATGTTGACATTGTTAAGGGCTTTTGTTCCGTTGCTGTAAACTTTTGATACATTTTTAAATTCTATCATTCGCTTTTTTCCTTTCCGGGTGAGGGAGTGGGTTTTGTGGTGTCCTCAGTCCGATTTTGCGAAACATCAATATTTGATGGGGTTAGCGTCAAGATATTTCTTAACCATAAGAGCTACTTTGAACACGATAGCGTCATCAAATTCTCTCAGGTCAAGGCCTGTGATTTTCTTGATTTTTTCAAGTCTGTAAACAAGAGTGTTTCTGTGAACAAACAATTTGCGTGATGTTTCACTTACATTAAGGTTGTTTTCGAAGAAACGCTGAATTGTGAACAGGGTTTCGTGGTCAAGGCTGTCGATAGAGCCGATTTTGAACACTTCGTGAAGGAACATTTCACAAAGTGTGGTGGGAAGCTGATAAATAAGTCTGGCGATGCCGAGGCTTTCATAGCTTACGATGGTTTTTTCTGTGTCGAACACCTTGCCGACCTCAAGAGAAACCTGAGCCTCTTTAAAGCTCTTTGCAAGGTCTTTGATGCCGACAACTGTTGTGCCTATGCCGATGATGGCATGGGTGTAAAGCTCTGTGTTAAGAGAGTCCGCAATAGAACGGGCAAGCTTTTCAATGTCTTTGCTTGCAATGCCTGTTTTAACATCTTTAACAAGGGCAATATCTGTTTCGTTGATGTTGATAACAAAATCCTTTGTTTTGTCGGGGAAAAGGTTCTGAATAACATCAAAGGTTGAGGCATCTGACTGGTCGGGCACACGGATGAGAAGAACAACGCGTGAGGTTTCGTTGTTGAAGCGGAGTTCTCTTGCTTTGAGGTAAATATCGCCGGGAAGAATGTTGTCGAGAATAACATTCTTAATGAAGATACCCCTGTCGTATTTTTCGTCAAAGAACTGCTTGAGGCTGTTGAGAGTAACTGCGCTCAAATCAGCATATTTAATTGCAAACTCATCTTCGCCGTCGATAAAAACAGCGTATTCGGGGTGAATCTGGTTGCCGAAGGTTTTGTATGTAACACCTTCGATAACGGTGGCGTTGCTTTCAGCAAAAGCTTTTGCTGCTGCAGCAGATTTAACTTCACCGATTTTGCCAAGCTCACTGCATGAAATGATTGTACCTGTTTCATCAATGATACCAATGGTTCTGTCAATGGCTCCGCGCATCTGATGAATTACACCCTGAAAAAGTCTGTTTGACATAAAACAATCTCTCCTCAATTTTAACTTACTGTCATAGGTTTTGGACAATATGACAACCCGACTGTATGCATTTTACACAATTTTACGATATTTTTCAATACATTTAGCAAAAAAAGTTGCGCTTTTTTATCAAAAACTTCAAAAACAGCTTTTTTTGACAGTTTTTTTAGGAAAGATTTACAAAAAAGCAAATTAAATTTGGGGAAAATATTCTTGTCAATTTTCACAATATGTTGTGTTCAAAAGTCGCTGAACACCATAAAAAAAGCGGTATCTGCAGGGCAGATACCGCAAAATTGCACAATTTGATTGTTACGATTAGTCGTCATCCTCTTCGTCGTCGATGTCAAAATCAAACTCAAGAGTTTCGCCGCAAGCGGGGCAATCAATTGCTTCTTCGTCGAGAACACTTTCGTCAAGGCAGATAACCTCGCCGCAAGCAGGGCACTCAACTTCAAAATATTCATCGTCATCGCAGCAGCCTGAGCAACAATCACAATCATCATAATCGTCGTCATCTTCGAAAACATAGTCTTCAAGCTCTGCAAGGTCTTCGTCAACAGCGTCAACCTGCTCTGTGAGCATATCAACTGCATCTTCCAAATCAGCAACAGAAAGAGCCAATTCGTCGATAACATCGATCATAGCGTTGATGAGCTTTGTTTCGGGTTTGCTTTCTTCAAGGTTAAGACCTTCTGCAAGGCCTTTGAGATATGCTGCTTTTTCGGTAACTGTCATCATAATAAATTACCTTCCTTTCTAAGATTGAAACAGAGATTAAGCTCTGCCGAGATATTCGCCTGTTCTGGTGTCAATCTGAACCATTTCACCCTCGTCGATGAAGAGTGGAACTTTGATTTCTGCGCCTGTTTCAACAGTAGCGGGCTTTGTTGCGTTTGTGGCAGTGTTGCCTGCAAAGCCGGGGTCGGTCTGAGTGATCTGAAGTTCAACAAATGTGGGGGGCTCTACGCCGAAAACCTTGCCCTTGTATGAAAGAACTTTACAAACCATACCGTCCTTAACAAACTTGAAGTTGTCTGAAAGGTCTGAACCGTTGATGGGAACAAGCTCGTAAGTTTCCTGGTCCATGAAATAGTAGAGGTCACCGTCATTGTATGAATATTCCATATCCTTTCTTTCAATGAAAGCGGTAGGGAATTTAGCTGAGGGGTTGTAGCTCTTTTCTGTAACTGCACCTGTGATAACGTTCTTTGTCTTTGTTCTTACAAAAGCGGCACCTTTACCGGGTTTAACATGCTGGAATTCAACAACCTGAAGTACGTTGCCGTCTTCCTCAAAAGTTACGCCGTTTCTGAAATCGCCTGCTGATACCATAGTTTTATTCCTCCGATTTAAAATTCGATATTAAATTCGATTTAATCTCCCATATATTTTATACCATATTCTGCGTTTTTTCAAGCCCTTTTGAAAAAATAGTAATAAAAAGCCTTCTCCTTGAGTAGAAGGGGGACCGTTTGCGGTGGATGAGGTGTTGTTTTCGTTTTCCACCTCATCAGTCACTTCGTGACAGCTTCTCCTCAAGGAGAAGCCAACAGAATGTATCCGTGATATTGTGCAAATAAAAACAAGCGGACGGCCAATGGCCGCCCCTACAAATCGATTTCAATTTTGCCGTGTTTTTCTTCATGCTGTTCAATGGCATTACGAATTAAAATAAGGATTTCGCTGTTTGCACTTCTGCCCTCATAATTTGCAAGAACATGCAATTTATTGAGCATTTCTTCATCAATTCGAATAGACAAACTTTTAATAGCCATAAAATCACCCTAAACAATATTTAATATGGGTTTATTTTATGTTCTTTTTGTGTTACAATGTTGAAAATAGACATAAACTGTATTCATTTTATGTCTAAATAAGGAGGGAAAAGCATGTTTGATTTTTTTGGAGACAGAAGGGTACGGCCTGAAAAGGAAAAAGCATTGCGCGATATTGTGAATTTTTTTGCTCACGGGGTTGAGTTGACTGAGGGTGATATAAAGGTTTATGAATCTGCTGATGATGACGGTATGGTTTGGGTCAGAATTCATACCGGATTTATTCTCGAATACGGTTCCGGATTGGAAAAGCTTTCTGATTTTTTGAAAAATATATATTATATGAATATGGAACCCGATGAAGGCAAAATAAAAGTTTATATTGCAATAAATGATGTGTTTGAAAAGTAAAAAGAGCGTTCCCTTGAACGCTCTTAATCTTTGCCCGGGTTTATAACTTTGCGTTATCAAAAAAAGATGACATAGGAGCGCCCAGCACCTGGGAAAGAGCAAAAAGCTCAATGTCGGTCACGGTGCGGGATTTGTCCTCGATTCTTGAAATTGACCCCCGGCACACATAAACGCCGAGAAGTTCCAATTTGTTGGATAATGCTTGCTGACTGAGGTTCTTTTGCTTTCGGAATTTGCGCACATTCGCACCTACGAGGTTCATTTCATTGCCGTCGATAATTCTTGCCAAAAAAATCACCACACATCATTATTACTGTCTTGACATAAGACATTTTTGATGCTATCATAAAAAAGGTGTATGGCTGTCTTATGACAGGACAAAATCAAAATTACAGCCTTGTGATTATGATTTGTTTTGTTGCGTATAATATTTATATACTGACCAAAGAGGGGATAAATATGTACTGCACAAAATGCGGAGCTTTGATTGAAGAAAGCAGTCGGGTTTGCCGAAGCTGCGGTGAAGCCTACGGTGATATTGTAAGCAAAAAACAATCCGAGCTTGAAAAGTTTAAAGTTACAGATGATGAGTCTTCTAAAAAGTGAGAAAAGAGCTGTCGCATAATGCGGCGGCTCTTTTCTTTAATGTCTTAATCAAAATTTGTGTCGGTAATTCTTTCTATTTCAATGCTTTCGGTGTAAAATTCACGGGGATTGTTTTCATCAAGCACAATAAGTCTGCCGCCGTGAATGTCGCCGTAGGTGTGGAAGCCTGTGGCAAGGGTCTGGCAAAGCTTGATGCCGTCAATTTCAAAAATGAAATCGTTAACGTGGTCGTGACCGAAAAACGCAGCAATAACGTCGCCATGCTTTTTCCACAGGTCAAACTGATCTCTGTTCATATCCTTGGGAGGGCAGGGGAGCTCACGGAGATGACCGCTGACAAAGTTTTCTTTTTTTACGCAGTAACGCTTGCCGTCGCTTTCAATAAGGTCACAGGGCTCATCTGCGCCGACTTCGTAAATCACATCATATTCCTGTGAAACGGGGATATGCTGGAAGAGAATGGAGGGCAGAGGCTCGCCGCCGTTTTCTTTTTTGAGCTTTTCGGCAGTGCGCTCATACCAGTCAAGCTGGTCCTGATGAATACGGTCATAGCCGAGCACTTTGTAGTTTTCGTCACGGACATAATCGTTTGAGTCGATAAGCCAGATGTTGAAAGCGGCTTTGTCAGATTTGCTGCTTTTAATGATAACGTTATTGTTGCCGCAGCCGTGCATTTCTTCGGCATTGAGGCAACCGATGAAATTATCATAGCGCATATAAAGCATCATCTGATATTCACGGAAAAACTGCTCAAGCTCTGAATCGTGATTGCCGAAAACAATGGCAAAGGGAATGTTTCTTTTGCGGATGGGCTCGGTGATTTTAGCAATTGTTTTTTCAACATAGTTGTAGGTGTATTCCTGCCAGTAGCCTGAAATATTGTCACCGCCGAAAACAACCAAATCGGGCTGAGTTTGTTCAAGGCACTTTTCAATAACATTCATTGCCTCGCGGCTCTTGTCACGGGGAACAGCGGGGTTTTCATCGTCATCCATTTCGGGGTCAACCTCGTGAATGTCGGTGAGGTGAAGAATTTTAAATTTGCCGTCTGCACCGAATTTTAATTCAGGCGACTGACGGTTGTGGTTTTTATACATAACGGGCATTCCGCAAGCCGCCGTGAAGGGAAGCAAAGCGGAGGTCAGAATTGATTTTAAAATTTTACTTTTCATTGGTAAACAACCCCTTTCGTGCTTAATTATAGCTGAGAGAAACAAGAATTTCAACAATAAATGTTGACAAAGCAAAAAATATGTGGTACATTATTGCAAACAGAGTAGATATGTGAGCGTTAAGTGCCGTGGGGACGGGGAGTTGCCACACGGACGAAAAGATTTCTTGCGGTTCACATTTCGCATCCCGCTGGAAAATAATAATGATGACGAAAGCCTCTTTATTATTCAGCGAAATAATAAGGAGGCTTGTTATGTTTAAAATCAAGGATTTGTTCAAAACAAAAAATCTTGCACTTATGGCTTTGCTTGTGGCGGCCAATGTGGTGTTCAGCCGCTTTTTGTCAATCAACACCTTCAACATCAAAATCGGTTTTACTTTTTTGACGGTGATGATGGCGGCTTACCTTTTCGGCCCTGTGGGTGCAATGCTCGTCGGCGGTTTGGGTGACGTTATCGGCGCGCTGCTGTTCCCCATTGCGCCGTTCTTCCCGGGGTTCACCCTCACGGCGGTGATAACGGGGCTGTTATACAGCTTTTTTATCAACAAAAAGACGAGTCTTGTGAAAATTATAATCGGCGTAACGGTGACGGAGCTTCTTTGCAGCGGGCTGATGAACACCTTCTGGATAGCGTATATGTACGGCTCGGACTTCGGTGCGCTGTTTGTAACAAGGCTCACAACGCAGATAATTGCAATGACGGTGGTTGAGATTGTTGCCGCACAACTGATTTTCGGCAAGAAAATGGCAATTGAACGGATAGCCAAAATGACAACAAAATAAGGCGTCGCGGTGTGGAGAAATCCACACCGTTTTTATATATTGTTAAAAAGGTGACAATATACATATAAAATATATATTTATTTATGCACTTTTTGCCTTGACTAAAAATATTATTTGGTTTATAATTCATTCAGTTTAAAATGAGGGAGTTTTCGGATTATGTTAAATACTGAAAAAACAATGGAAAAAATTGTCGCTCTTTGTAAGAACAGAGGCTTCATCTTCCCCGGCAGTGAAATTTACGGCGGTCTTGCCAACACATGGGACTACGGCCCCCTTGGCACAAGAATGAAAAACAACGTAAAAGACACCTGGAGAAAGAGATTTATTCAGGAAAGAAAGAACAGCTACGAGGTTGACGCTGATATTCTTATGCACCCCAGAGTGTGGGAGGCAAGCGGCCATGTTGCCAGCTTCTCTGACCCTCTTCTTGACTGCAAGGAATGTAAAATGCGTCACAGAGCTGACAACCTTATCGATGATTTTGACCCCGAGGCTCACGCTGACGGAATGACAAAGGAAGAAATGTTTGAGTTCATCAAGGCTCATTCAATTCCCTGCCCCCACTGCGGCAAGCACAACTTCACCGACATCAGAGAGTTTAACCTCATGTTCCAGACATTCAGAGGTGTTACCAACAACTCAAAGAGTGTTATCTATCTCCGCCCCGAAAATGCTCAGGGTGAATATGTAAACTATCTCAATGTTCAGCGCTCAATGCGTGCAAAGCTTCCCTTCAGCATCGGTCAGATCGGTAAAGCCTTCAGAAATGAAATTACCCCCGGCAACTTCACGTTCAGAACAATTGAGTTTGAGCAGATGGAGTTCCAGACCTTCTGCAAAGAGGGCACTGACTCAGAGCTTTACGATTACTTTAAAGAGTACGGTATGAAGTATTATCAGGACCTTGGTATCAAGGCTGAAAATCTTCGTTATCACGACCACGAAAAGCTTGCTCACTATGCTAAGGCAGCTTGCGACATTGAGTTCCTCTTCCCCTTCGGCTGGGGTGAAATCAACGGCACTCACAACAGAACAAACTTTGACCTCACAAGACATCAGGAATACAGCGGTCAGAAAATGGATTATCTTGACCCCGAAACAAACGAAAAGTTTATTCCTTATATCATTGAATCAACCTACGGCCTTGACAGAACAGTTCTTGCTCTTCTTTGCGAGGCTTATGACGAAGAGGTTATTGACGCAGAAAAGAACGACACGAGAGTTGTGCTTCACCTCAACCCTGCTGTTGCTCCCTTCAAGGCAGCAGTTCTTCCTCTTTCAAAGAAGCTTTCAGGCGATGCTCTTAAGGTTTATGAAAAGCTTCAGAAAAAATATATGGTTGACTTTGACGAAACAGGCTCAATCGGCAAGCGTTACCGCCGCGAGGACGAAATCGGCACACCCTTGTGCATCACCTTCGACTTTGAAAGCCTTGAAGACAACTGCGTAACAGTACGCGACCGTGACACAATGCAGCAGGTTCGTGTTTCAATTGACGAGCTTGATGAATATATCGGCAAAAAACTTGAATTCTAAAATAAAAGAAATTTTTAATTAAAGGCGAGGATGAAATGAAAAAAATTCAGTTTACAGAAACAGTGCTCCGTGACGCACAGCAGTCTTTGATTGCAACAAGAATGCCTTTTGAGGATTTTGAAAAAATTCTTAACACAATGGATAAGGCCGGCTACTATTCAATGGAGTGCTGGGGCGGCGCAACCTTTGACTCCTGCTTGCGCTACCTTTCAGAAGATCCGTGGGAAAGACTTCGCAAAATCCGCAAAGCTGCTCCCAACACAAAGCTTCAGATGCTCCTCAGAGGTCAGAATCTTCTGGGCTACAAGCATTATCCCGATGATGTGGTAAGAATGTTTGTTGCAAAGAGCATTGAAAACGGTATTGATATTATCCGTATTTTCGACGCACTCAACGACATCCGCAACCTCGAAGTTGCAGTTGATGAAACAAACAAGAGAGGCGCACACGCTTCAGGTACAATCTGCTTCACAACAAGCCCTGTTCACACTCTTGAAAATTATGCAAAATATGCAAAACAGCTTCAGGATTTGGGCGTTAAGTCAATCACAATCAAGGATATGGCAGGTATTATGGGTCCCCAGGAGGCTTATGACCTTGTTAAGGCTATCAAAGAGTCAGTTGATCTCCCCGTTGTTGTTCACACTCATTGCACAACAGGTCTTGCACCCGTAACACTTCTCAAAGCTGTTGAAGCAGGCGCAGATGTTATTGACACAGCAACATCAGCTTTTTCAGGCGGCACATCACAGTTTGCAACCGAAACAATGGCATTTACCCTCCGTCAGCTCGGTTATGACATTGACCTTGACGAAAAAGTGCTCAAGGAAGTTAACGACTTCTTCAAGCCCGTTAAGGCTAAGGCTCTTGAATCAGGTCTTCTTAATCCTGTTGTTCTTGCAACAGATACAGATGCTCTTAACTATCAGGTTCCCGGCGGTATGCTTTCAAACCTGGTTGCTCAGCTCACTGCTCAGAACAAGCTTGATAAGTTTGAAGAAGTTCTCCAGGAAGTTCCAAGAGTAAGAGCAGATATGGGATATCCTCCCCTTGTTACTCCTATGAGCCAGATGGTTGGCGTTCAGGCAACTCAGAACGTTCTCCTCGGCAAATACAAGAATGTTTCCAAAGACGTCCGCAGCTACCTCAAGGGTGAATACGGTCAGGCTCCCGGCGAAATCAACGCAGACCTCCTCAAGCAGGTTCTCGGTGATGAAAAGCCCATCGAAGGCAGATTTGCAGACAGCCTTGCTCCCGCATTTGAGCAGACAAAGGCAGAGCTTGGCTCAAAAGCTAAGAGTGATGAAGATGTTCTTTCATACATCGCATTCCCCATGCAGGCAGAAGCTTTCTTTGAAAAGCGCGATGAAAAAGAAAGAAACACATTCAGATACACAATCAAAGAAGTGTGAGGAAAATAAAATGAAATATGTTGTTAATCTCAATGGTAAGAATTACGAAGTAGAAGTTTCTGAATGCGAAGCAGTTGTAACAAGCGTTACAGATGCAGTTGCAGCTCCCGTTGCAGCTCCTGCTCCTGTTGCCGCACCTGCTCCCGCAGCAGCTCCTACCGCTCCTGTTGCCGCAGCAGACGGAACAAAGGTTCTCGCTCCTATGCCCGGTGCAATTCTCAGCGTTAGTGTAAGTGCAGGAGCTTCAGTTAAGGCAGGCCAGGTTATTATGGTGCTTGAAGCTATGAAAATGGAAAATGATATCGTTGCTCCCTGCGACGGTGTTGTTAAGCAGGTTCTTGTATCAAAAGGCGCAACAGTCAACACAGATGACGTTCTTGCAGTTATCTGATTGGAGGTAAAAAATGAAGGATTTTACTATTGTTGACGCGTTGTTGACTTCAGTTATCGGTATTGCCACCGTTATGGTGATTCTTGCAATAATTGCCGTTCTCATTATTGTTGTTTCAAAGGTTATCAGAGCTTTTGAAAACAAAACAGCAAAATCTGAAGCTGTTATCGGTGAAGCTCCCGTAACCCCTGCCGCAGGCATCCCTATGCCTGAGGGTATGAACGAGGGTGAGGTTGAGCTCATCAACACAGACGAAAAAACCGCCGCAGTTATTATGGCTCTTGTAAGCCACAACAGCGGAATTCCCCTCAACAGACTCAGCTTTAAATCAATTAAGCTTTTGGATGACGAAAAGAAAGGAGCCGACAAATAATGGAAATGATTAAAGACGTTCTCATGGGATTGTGGGAATCATCAGGCTTTGCCGCCCTTTTTGTTGACGGCGCTTTCTTGTGGCAGAATCTTGTTATGATTCTTGTTGCATTCGTTCTTCTTTATTTTGCAATTGCCAAAAAGTGCGAACCCCTTTTGCTTGTTCCCATTGCTTTTGGTATTCTTCTTGCAAACCTTCCCGGCGCAGGTCTTATGGACGACCCCACCGGACTTATGGACACTTCAAACATAGTTGAAGGCGCTCACTGGTATGACACGGGCGTGTTGAGGCTGATTTATTCAGGCGTTAAGTCAAGTATCTTCCCTTGCCTCATTTTCCTCGGCATCGGTTGTATGACTGACTTCGGTCCTCTTCTTTCAAACCCCGTTTCACTTCTTCTCGGTGCTGCCGCTCAGCTTGGTATTTATGTTGCATTCGTTGTTGCTATTGCTCTCGGCTTCACTCCTCAGGAGGCTGCTTCAATTGCAATCATCGGCGGTGCAGACGGTCCCACAGCCATTTACCTCACAGGCAAGCTTGCAGGCCACCTTCTCGGCCCCATTGCTGTTGCTGCTTATTCTTATATGGCTCTTATTCCTTTCATTCAGCCTCCCATTATGAAGCTCCTCACCACAAAGAAAGAGCGTCAGGTTGAAATGAAGCAGCTGCGTAAGGTAAGCAAGGTTGAAAAGATTGTTTTCCCTGTTGTTGTTCTTGTAATCTGTGCATTCATTCTTCCTTCGGTTGCTCCGCTTCTCGGTATGCTTATGCTCGGCAACCTCTTTAAGGAATGCGGTGTTGTTGACAGACTTTCAGACACAGCCCAGAACGCCCTTATGAACATTGTAACAATTCTTCTCGGCCTCACTGTTGGCGCAACAACCAACGGCGCAACCTTCCTCAAGGCTGAAACTCTTAAAATTGTTGTTCTCGGTCTTATGGCATTCTGCTTCTCAACAATGGGCGGACTCCTTCTCGGCAAGCTTCTTTATGTTATCACCGGCGGTAAGGTTAACCCCCTCATCGGTTCAGCAGGTGTTTCTGCCGTTCCTATGGCTGCCCGTGTTGCTCAGAACGAAGGCAGAAAGTATAACCCCAGAAACTTCCTTCTCATGCACGCCATGGGTCCCAACGTTGCAGGTGTTATCGGTTCAGCCGTTGCAGCAGGCTTCCTGCTTTCAAGATTTGGCTGATAAAGCTTAATTATGAATAATAAATCCCTCCTTGCGTAGAATATATTATAAATATTCGCAAGTGAGGGATTTTTTATGTGCGGAATTATGGGATACACCGGCACTCTGCCTGTCACCCCGATTATAATAAAAGGTCTTGAGGGGTTGGAATACAGAGGTTATGATTCGGCAGGTATCGGCGTTGTGCAGGGGGGCAAAATCGGTGTTTACAAAACCGAGGGGAGCCCCGAAAAGCTGTGGAAAGCCGTGCCTGAAAATCTGCATTCCTCTGTGGGGGTTGGGCATACCCGATGGGCGACCCATGGCGCACCCACGGTAAAAAATGCTCACCCGCACCTCAGCCCCGACGGAAATTTTACCGTGGTGCACAACGGAATAATTGAAAATTTTGCATTGATAAAGTCAGAACTTGAAGAATCGGGCTTTTCTTTTAAAAGCGAAACCGACACGGAAGTGATTGCCTGCCTTTTGCAAAAGGAATATAACGGCGATGCAAAAAGCGCAATAACCAAGGCTTTGACTCAGCTTGAAGGCTCTTATGCGTTGGGAATTATCTGCAACGATTATCCCGACACGATTTTTTGCGCCAAATATTCAAGCCCTCTTTTTGTCAGCCTTGAAGCAGACGGCGGCTACATCGCAAGCGATGTTTCGGTGCTTCCTAAAAATAACGGAAAAGTCTATAAAATAGGCGACAGGGAAATCGGTATTCTTACAAAGGATGAGCTTAAGGTTTTTGACGTTGACGGTTGCAGAATAAGAAAAACAGACATCAAGGTGTACTCAACAGACAACCTTGAGGGCAAGGGTGAATATGCCCACTATATGCTCAAAGAAATTTATCAGCAGCCCGCGGCTTTGCGGGAGACGATTGAAAGCATCATCCCCGATTGCAGAATCAAGCTTTCTACTCTGCGGCTGACAAAAGAAAAAATAAAGCGTATTAATCGCATTGATTTTGTTGCCTGTGGTTCGGCTTATCACGCGGGGGCGGTGGGTGCTTATGTGGGGCAGAGGCTGATGCAAATCCCTTGCCGGGCTCACATTGCTTCGGAATACCGTTATTCAAGCCCCGTTGCCGACGAAAACACCCTTGTGGTGGTTATCAGCCAAAGCGGTGAAACCGCCGACACCCTTGCCGCAATGAGAGAAGCAAAAAAGCACAAGGCGAAGGTCGTTTCAATCATCAATGCGCCGCTGAGCACAATTGCTCAGGAGAGTGACAGCGTAATTTTGACAAAAGCAGGCAGAGAGGTTGCTGTGGCAACAACAAAGGCTTTCAGCGCACAGCTTGGAGTTATTTACACTCTTTGCACCCGCCTCGCTTTTTCCTCAGGCAAAATCAGCAGGGAGCGGTATTCTCAGCTTGTTGCCGAAATTAAAAAGCTCCCCGACAAAATCAGGGAGCTTCTCAAAAAAGAAAAAGAGTGCAAGGCCGTTGCCGAGATGCTTGTGAAAGAAAATTATGTCTGTTTCATCGGCAGAGGTGTAGATTATTGCGCGGCAATGGAGGGCGCACTAAAATTAAAAGAGGTCAGCTACACTCATTGTGAGGCGTATGCCGCCGGGGAGCTGAAGCACGGCACAATTTCACTCATCGAAAAAAGCACCCCTGTAGTGGCTCTTGCGGCGCAAGCCTCTGTCAGCGCAAAAACCCTCAGCAACATCACGGAATGTAAGGCGCGCGGGGCAAAAATAATCTGCATCGGCAATGAAAATTCTTTCACGCCGGATGCAGACGATGTGATGATTTGTGTGCCGGAAACCGATGAGCTTTTTGAAGCTTCGCTGACAGTTATCCCGTTGCAGCTGATTGCATATTACACTGCCCTCGGAAAGGGCTGCAGTATTGACAAACCCAAAAATCTTGCCAAGAGCGTTACTGTTGAGTAGGCTGTTCTATCTTCGGTAAATCCCAGCGGAAGGTTGAAGCAAGAATTCTGATTGCAACAATAACAGCAAAAGCAACCGAAACAGCAACAAATTCATTTGTGAAGGTGCTCAGGTAGAAGTAACCGATTGCGCCGATAAGAACAGCGGTTGCATAAACATTTTTGCAAAAAATCATGGGCTTTTCTTTGCTCATAATATCGCGAAGAAGACCTCCGCCAACAGCCGTGAGAAGTCCCATAAAAATTGAGAAAAACTCGTGGTCGCCGTAGCCTGCTTCAATGGTGAGGCGCACACCCGAAATGGTGAATGCCGCAAGACCGAGGGCGTCAAAAACATTGATTATGGTGTTGATTTTTTTATAGTTGTCAAAAAAGAACCGGTTAAAGATTTTGGCAACAATAAACACACAGAGTGAAGTAACAACCGCACAGAAAAGATGCTTGCCGTTGCAGAAGTTTCTTGGCGGAAAAACACCGAGAAAAACGTCTCTGAGGGCGCCGCCGCCAAGGGCTGTTACAAAGCCCAGAAAAACAACGCCGAAAACATCCATCTTGCGCACAATGGAAATCATTGCGCCCGAAATGGCAAAAGCGGTAATTCCCGCAAATTCAATTATTTCAAAAATCAGTGAAACAGTATCCATACGAACCTCATAAAACAATATCAATTTCTTTGCCGTGAGTGAGCGTGCTTTCTCCCGCTTCACATTCAACGGCAACTATCTCAACGCCCTGATTTTTTGCCTTGACCAAAGCCTCGGCAAATTCAGGGTGTGTTTCTTTGTTGGGGGTAAAATATTTGACATTGCTCATCTGAACAATGAAAAGCGCCATAGATTTGTTGCCCTCGCCTGCCCATTTTGCAAGGCCGTTGAGGTGTTTTACTCCGCGTTGAGTGGGCGCGTCGGGGAAGAGGACAACTCCGTCTTTTTCAAGGGTAACGCCCTTGACCTCAACGAAGATTTTATCGTTTGCGTTTTCAATGTAAAAATCAAAACGGGAGTCGCCGTGGGTTACCTCTTTTCTGATAACAGCGTCAGGGAAACGCTCCCGCAGCCACTCTTCGGCAACCTTGTTGGGTGCCTGGGAGTCCATATTTATCAGACGTTCACCTTTATAAACGGAGATCAGATCAAAAGCGGTTTTGCGGGAGGGGTTGTTACTTTTTTGCAAAAGAACGGTTGCACCTTTTGTAAGCAGTTCCTTGCAACGCCCCGTGTTTTTGACGTGGCAGATTTCTTCCTTGCCGTCAACCGTAATGTAGGCGATGAAGCGGTTGGGTCGGGAAATAAAAGTGCCTTTGACAATGTCGGAATATTTCATCACATTATACCTGCTTTTCTGCCGTTGGCAAGGTGCTGTGAATAGGTTTCGGCATAGTAAAATTCCGTGCAGGTTTCATCTGTGAGGAAGTAATAATAATCGGTTTCGGCAGGTTCAACCGCCGCGGTGATTGCCTTGATGCCGGGGTTGCAGATTGCGCCTGCGGGCAGCCCCTTGCGGTATTTGTTGTAGGTGTAATATTTGGTGAGCAAAAAGTCAAATTTTTCGCTGTCGCTTCCGCCAAGATAGTCCGCCATATTTTTAAGATAAAAATATGTCACATCACTGCCGAGGTACGTTTCTCTTGAGTTGTTAAGACGGTTATGAAAAACAGATGAAACATTTTTGCATTCATCAATGCCGAAGTCGCATTCCTTTTGAATGATTGATGCAAGGGTGAGAATTTCATCCATTGTGTAGCCCAGGTCGGCGGCTTTTTGTCTGATTTCGGGAGTTATTTTTTTGTTGTAATTTTCAATGAATCTGTCAATAACGCTTTCGGGGTCTTCGTTGAGATAAAATTCATAAGTGTCGGGAAAAAGATAGCCTTCAAGCAGAAATGCCCTTTCTTCAGGGTTGGTGATTTCAATGCCCTCAACGGGAGTGTTGGCAGCGATGTAAAAATCGTCCTTTGAGCAAACTCCCTTTTCTTGGAGAAGCATACCCATCTGATAAATTGTGTAGCCTTCGGGGAAGGTGACCGTAACAACATTGGTTGGCTTCTGAGGGACGGTGGTTGTGGGCTTTACGATGTTGCGGATATCATCCTTAAACAAAAATGCGCCTGTAAAAGCGCCGAAAACAAGCACGATAACTGCGATTATTGCAACGGGAAGAGCCTTGCCTTTTGTCTTCTTGTTTTCGGGCGGAGGGGTAACAAATTCTTCCTCTTCGGGAATAATTACCTCCTCTTTTTCTTCGTTGAGATATTTTTTGTATTTATTTAAATTTTCGTTATTATCCATAGTGAAACCTCACTTTCAGCCTATATATTATAACATTGCAAAAGTTTTGTCAATTTGAATTAAATTCTCCGTACGGGTAAAAATATTGATGCAAAGGAGTGATGATGTGAAAAAGAAAAAGTATAAGGATTCTGAACGCAGGATTTTTCCCATTGTTGCGGATATAACGGGCGTGTGGCAGGAAACCGCAGGGGAAAACGATATTTCCGATTATCTCGGAAGCTACACGGGAAATCCCCACGACGATGATATACCTGTTCAGGATGCAGATGACTTATAAAAAATCGGCAGAGGAGTGTTCCTCTGCCATTTTTTCATTGACGGACAGATTTTTTTGTTTTATAATATATTATGTATAATTATGTGAAATCAGGTGAATCAATTGGCAAAAAGAGAAAACATAAGAAATGTTGCAATTATTGCCCACGTTGACCATGGTAAAACCACAATGGTTGACGAAATGCTAAAGCAAAGCGGAACCTTCCGCGACAATGAACAGGTGCAGGACAGAGTTATGGACTCCAACGACCTTGAAAGAGAAAGAGGAATTACAATTCTCTCAAAAAACACATCAGTTCATTACAAAAACACAAAAATCAACATTGTCGACACTCCCGGCCACGCTGACTTCGGAGGTGAGGTTGAACGAATTTTGATGATGGTTGACGGTGTGCTTTTGCTCGTTGATGCTTTTGAGGGTTGTATGCCTCAGACTCGTTTCGTTTTGCAGAAGGCACTCAATCTCAAAAAGAAGGTGCTTGTGGTTGTTAACAAAATTGACCGCCCCGGTGCAAGACCCGATGAGGTTATTGACGAGGTGCTTGATTTGTTTATCGAGCTTGGTGCAGATGACGATCAGATTGAATTCCCCGTTGTTTATGCTTCGGGCAGAGACGGTTATTCATCCCTTGACCCGACTGTACGCGAGGGCGATATGAGACCATTGCTTGATGCAATTCTTACCCATATCGAAGCCCCGGAAGGAGAAATTGACGCTCCCTTGCAGATTCTCTTTTCAAGCCTTGATTATGATGATTATATCGGAAGAATCGGTGTTGGCAGAGTTGAGCGCGGTCAGGTTAAAAAGAACGACAGCGTTGTGCTTTGCAGAGCAGACGGAACACAGGAAAATGTTAAAATCTCACGTCTTTATCAGTTTGAGGGCCTTAAAAGAGTTGAAGTTGACTCAGCTCAGATGGGCGATTTGATTTGTGTTTCAGGCATTACCGACATCAACATCGGTGAAACAGCCTGTTCACCCGATTGTGTTGAGCCGTTGCCTTTTGTTAAAATTGACGAGCCCACGCTTTCGATGAATTTTATTGTTAACGACAGCCCCTTTGCAGGCAGAGACGGCAAGTTTGTTACTTCAAGAAATCTCCGTGACCGCCTTTACAAAGAGGTTGAAACAAACGTTAGTATGAGAGTTGAAGACACAGAAACAACCGACACCTTCAAGGTTTCGGGCAGAGGTGAGCTTCACCTTTCAATTCTTATTGAAACAATGCGCCGCCAGGGCTACGAATTCCAGGTTTCAAGACCTAAGGTAATTTATAAAGAAATCGGCGGTCAGACCTGCGAGCCGATGGAGCTTCTTATTGTGGAAGTGCCTGAGCAGTATGTTGGCGCAGTTATGGAAAAAATCGGTGCACGCCGCGGTGAGCTTGAAAATATGGGCACCCGTGACGGCGGCTCGACCCACCTTGAATTCAAAATTCCTTCAAGAGGACTTATCGGCTACCGCTCAGAATTTATGACCGACACCAACGGCAACGGTATTATGAATCAGCTTTTTGCAGGCTATGAGCCTCTCAAGGGTGAAATTCAGACACGTGAAAACGGCTCAATTGTTGTGCACGAAACAGGTGTCAGCACAGGCTACGGTCTTTTCAACACTCAGGACCGCGGTAAGCTGTTTATCGGCGCAGGTGTTGAGGTGTATGAGGGTATGATTGTTGGTGAATGTGCCAAGAATGAAGACATTGTGTGCAACGTGTGCAAAAAGAAGCAGCTCACAAACACCCGTGCTTCGGGAAGTGATGAAGCTTTGCGCCTTGTTCCGCCCACCACGCTCAGCCTTGAGCAGTGTATGGAGTTCATCAAGGATGACGAGCTTCTTGAGGTTACACCTTTGACTCTTCGTCTTCGCAAGCGCGTGCTTTCAAAAGAGCAGAGACTTAAAATGCTTCACCGTTCAAAATAAGGAGAGATAATTATGAAAAAGTTTTTAGCAATATTTTTAAGTGTTATTATGTTGGGTATGACCTGCATTGCCGGATTTGCCGCAAACGAAGAGGCAGACAAGCCCTTTGAAAACAGTGAGTTTTTTACATACGGCGATTACTCAATCCACTACCGCAAGGTTGAACATCAGGGCGCTTATAAAGGCAGAATTATGATGCTCCACGGCTTCGGTCAATCAACCTATTCATGGGAGAATATGGCTGCTCAGATGAGCGCAAAGGGCTATGATTGTTATATGGCAGACCTCCCCAACTTTGGTTACAGTACAAGAGAGAATGCAGACACCGAGGTTGTTTACAGAGAAACTCTTATCATTGAGCTTATGAAAACAATTGCCGATGATGATAAATGGGTTTTAGCAGGCCATTCAATGGGCGGCGGTGTTGCCATCAACATCGCACAGGAAATGGAGGTTAAATCACTTTTTCTTGTGTGCCCTGCACCTATGGCAGATATGAGCACAATGCCTGCAGGTCTTATGACAAATCCTGTTATGACAGGTATGATGAATTTTGTTTTCAAATATCTCACCAAGGTTGATTTCCTGATGAGAATGATTGTTCTTATGGCAACCAATAACAAGGAATACACCGAAACCTATGATGTAGAAAAGGTTGCTGCTCCCTTACAGCTTCCCGATTCAGGTGCAGGCCTTTGCTATATGATGGGCAATGTCCGTTCAACAGACCTTGAGGGCGCAAGTGCAATTGATTGCCCCGTGCTTATTATCAATGCAACAAATGATATGATTATAAATGATGAAATGAAAACAAGCGTTGCAGATGCTTTGCCCGATGCCGAGCACTATCTTGTTGAAAACGGCGGTCACATCTGCCACGAGGACAGGGCAGAGGAAATTGCAGCAGTAGTGTTTGATTTTCTTAACAAATAAGGTGAAACTATGACCGTAGAAAAAGTTAATATGGGCACAGCCGTTGCTTTGGGTAATTTCGACGGTCTTCACAAGGGGCATCTGTCGGTGCTCGAAAAAGTGTTGAGCTTTAAAGAAAACGGCTATGTGCCAACGGTGATTTTGTTTGATGTTCACCCTAAGGAGGCTTTGACGGAAAAACCGTTCAGAAGGCTTCTTACCCCTGAGCAGACCCGAAAATCACTTGAAGAAATGGGCTTTGAAATCCACACAATTTCCTTTAGCGAGGTTAAGGATTTTTCTCCCGAAAGATTTTTTGATGAAATTATTATAAAAAGGCTCAATGCAAAAGCTGTTTGTTGTGGCTTCAATTATTCCTTTGGCAAAAAAGGTGAGGGGGATTGCAACCGTTTGCTTTCACTTGCTGAAAGTGCAGGAATTGAGTGTTGTGTTCAGCCGGAAACGAAGGTTGGCGGTCAGATGGTTTCTTCCACCGCTATAAAGGAGTTTATTCTCAGTGGTGAGCCCGATAAGGCGGCGCAGCTGCTTGGCAGAAATTATTCTTTCACCTCCGAGGTTATCCACGGTGACCAACGAGGCCGCACGCTGGGCTTCCCCACAGCAAATCAAAAGCTTGATGCCTGCCTTGTTGTGCCGAAATACGGCGTGTACGAAACTTTTGTAACCGTTGACGGCAAAAAGTACCGCGGAGTTACAAACATAGGCATCAGACCGACCTATCTTCTCGATACGGTGCTCAGCGAAACCAATATCCTCGGCTTTTCGGGAGATATTTATTCAAAAGAGATTACCGTTGAGCTTATAAAATATCTCAGAGCTGAGCGCAGATTTGATTCGGCTGAAGCTTTGATCAATCAGCTCAATGATGATGTGAGGCAGGTGAGCACAGATGAATGATTGGCAGACTCTGAAAGAAGAATGCTTCAGTTGCGATAAGTGTCCGCTTTCGCAGACGAGAACAAACCTTGTTTTTGGCGTGGGCAATGAAAACGCTGAGGTTATGTTTATCGGTGAAGGTCCCGGTGAGCAGGAGGATCTGCAGGGCGAACCCTTTGTGGGCAGAAGCGGTCAGCTTCTTGATAAATTTCTTGACGCAATTGACCTTGACCGCAATAAAAATGTTTACATCGGAAACATCATCAAATGCCGTCCGCCCAACAACCGCGACCCGTTACCGGAAGAGCAGGATGCCTGCATCAACTGGCTCAAGGCGCAGACAAGGCTTATCCGACCCAAAATCATCGTCTGCCTCGGCAGAATTGCGGCAACAAAGCTCATTGACCCCGACTTCAAAGTCACTCGTCAGCACGGTCAGTTTTTTTATAAAAACGGCTTTTATATGATGGGCACCTTCCATCCGTCGGCGCTTTTGCGAAACCCTGCGCAGAAGCCTGACGCTTTTGAAGATTTTATTGCCCTCAGAGAAAAAATAAATGAAGTGTGCAACCACACTTATTAAGGTGGCATAATTATGTTAGCTTTTTTAAAATCCGTTTGGATTGTTATTCTTTCATTGGTAACGGGACTCGCTTTTCCTTTTAACCTTGCAATTGATTCAATCAAAACCTCAATTGACAAAATTGATGTGGAATATCCCGAAACAACCGCTACCGAAAAAGAGGAATATAAAATTCCTGCTTGTGAGGTTGGCGAAAAAGATGTTTTTGTAAGCGTTGACGGTGATGATGCAAACCGAGGCAAAGCCGATTGTCCCGTTGCAACCCTTGAAAAAGCAAAAGAAATTGCAAACACCGTTGAAGGCACTCACGCCGTTACAATCTGGGTGCGCGAGGGTATCTATAATTTTTCAAAAACCCTTGAGTTTACCGACGAAGACAGAGATAATGTAACCATCCGAGCATATAACAATGAAGATGTAATGTTCACATCTGGCGAAGCTATTACAGGTTTTACCGAATGTGAGGTCAACGGTGTGACGGCTTTTTCAAAAGAGGTTGACGGTGATTTCAACATTCTTTTTAATGGAGAAACCACATTGTGCCGCCCCCGTTATCCCGAAAGCGGATATTTCTTTGTTGCCAAAGATTCGCCTGAGTTTATCGGTGAAGTTAACCACACCGAAATGCACAACGGATTTACCGGTATGGTTGCTGAAGAAGGAGATTTTAAGGATTTTTATAATTCTGAGGATGTTTTAATCAGAATGCTTCATTATTGGAAAGACGAAATGCTCAATGTCAAGAGCTTTGACGAGGCAACAAACACCGTTATGTTCAGCCGTCTTTCAAGTATGTCTGTTTTCGAGGGACACAAATATTTCCTTGAAAATGTTTTTGAAGCTCTTAACGAGCCGGGCGAATGGTACCTTGACAAAAAAGAGGGCAAGCTTTATTACATTCCTTTTGAGGGTGAAAAAGCCGACAGCCTCACCCTCTGGGGCAGTGAACTTGAAACAATGGTGAGCATCAACGGCGTTGACGGAGTAAAGTTTGAAGATGTTACTTTCCGCGGCAACGGATTCAATCTCACACTCAACGGCACAGGCAGAGAATTTACTCAGGCAGCGTATGATGCAACACCCTGTATCAAGGTGGAAAATGCAAAGAATATTGATTTTATTCATTGCGAATTCAGAGATATTGCGGCATGCACAATTTTTATGGGCGTTAATGTTCAGAATTCAAGCGTAAAATATTGTTACTTTGAAAATCTCGGCGCACACGCTGTGTTTATCAAAGGTGAAAACCTTCCCATTGAAAACAAAACAGTAACAAGGGACATTGAGATTGAAAACAATCATATATATAAATTCGGCAGAGTATTTTACAACGCTGTTGGCGTTCTCGTCATTCACGCAAATTCCGTTTCCGTGAGCCACAATGAAATTCACGACGGATATTACACAGCTGTTTCTGTCGGCTGGGTTTGGGGATTTGCTTACAGCGTGACCTACAACAATAAAATCTGCGACAATCTGATTTATGACATCGGTCAGGGCTGGCTTTCTGATATGGGTGGAATTTACACCCTCGGCATTCAGAAAGGCACCGAGATTTCGGGCAATGTGATTCACAACGTTGCAGCTGACCCTCTTGAGGGCGGCTACGGCGGATGGGGAATTTACCTTGATGAGGGCAGCTCCAACATTCTTGTTAAAAACAACCTTGTGTTCGACTGCGGCAACCAGAGTTTTCACCAGCACTATGGTGAACACAATGTGATAACAAACAACATTTTTGCTTTGAGCAAAACCAGCCAGGTTATTGTAACAAGGAACGAAGGCAGAACGGAAATGTTCCTTGAAGGCAACATCATCGTGAGTGACAAGCAAGGCATTTATTCCCGCGTTGAGGAAGGCAAATTTGTGGACAACAGAAATCTTTATTGGGATTATACGCTGCTTTCATCTGTTGTTTCACTGACAGACGATGAATGGGATGTGGAGGATATGATTCCCGTAAATGCAATGGAAGTTCAAGGCTATATGAACAATGCTGTCTATATGGACCCGCTGTTCAGGGATGCCGAAAACTTTGATTTCACCCTCCCTGTTGAAAGTGAAGCCTGTGAAAAAATCGGATTCACACCGTTTGATTACTCTACTGCGGGCACAACCGTCAAAATTTGATTATCTTAACCAAAATTCCGCAGTCGCATATTGTGATTGTGGAATTTTTTTGTAAATTTGTTACAAATTTTTATTGACTATTGAGAATCATAGTTATATAATAAATGTCATAAAATTAACAATCTTACCTTTGGAGGTTTTATATATGGCAAGAGTTTATAATTTTTCAGCAGGTCCCTCAATGTTACCTGAAGAAGTACTCAAAAAAGCAGCGGCTGAAATGCTCGATTATCAGGGCAGCGGCCAGTCTGTTATGGAGATGTCCCACCGCTCAAAGTGGTTTGATGCTATCATCAAAGAAGCAGAAAGCCTTATGCGCGAGATTATGAATATCCCCGAAAACTACAAGGTGCTTTTCCTTCAGGGCGGCGCATCAACACAGTTTTCTGCAATTCCTATGAACTTTATGACAGGTTCAGGCAAGGCTGACTATGTTGTTACAGGTCAGTTCTCAAACAAGGCTTACAAAGAAGCTACCAAATATGGTGATGTTAAAGAAGCTGCTTCTTCAAAGGACGGCAACTTCTCATATATCCCCAAGCTTGACAAATCTTCATTCAGAGAAGATGCAGACTATGTTTACATCTGCCACAACAACACAATCTACGGCACAAAGTATCCCGAAATTCCCGACACAGGCGATATTCCCCTTGTGGCTGACATTTCATCAAGCTTTTTGTCAGAGCCTATGGATGTTTCAAAGTTCGGTATGCTTTATGGCGGCGCACAGAAAAACGTTGCTCCCGCAGGCCTCACAATCGTAATTGTCCGTGAAGATTTGCTCGGCAAGGCAATGCCCCTCACTCCCACAATGCTTGACCTCAAAGCAATGGCAGACGGTGAGTCAATGTATAACACTCCTCCATGCTATTCAATTTATATGTGCAAGCTTGTTCTTGAATGGATTAAGTCAATCGGCGGTCTTGAAGCAATGAAAGAGCGCAACGTTAAAAAGGCAAATATTCTTTATGATTACATTGACAACAGCAAGATGTTCACAGCCCCTGCTCAGAAGGAGTTCCGTTCAATGATGAACGTTACATTTGTAACTGAGAGTGACGAGCTCAACAAAAAGTTTGTTGCCGAAGCTGAAAAAGCAGGCTTTGTTAACCTTAAGGGTCACCGTTCAGTCGGCGGTATGAGAGCATCAATCTACAACGCTATGCCCGTTGAAGGCATTGAAAAGCTCGTTGAATTTATGAAAGAATTTGAAGCAGCAAATTCTTAATGAAAGGTCGATTTTAATGTATAACATTTTAACTCTCAATAAAATTGCCGCTTGCGGCACTGATAAATTCTCAAATGAATATGTTTGCGGAACTGAAGTAGAAAGCCCCGTTGCAATTATGGTGCGCTCAGCTTCAATGCACGAAATGGAGCTTGACAAAGCTACAATCGCAATTGCAAGAGCAGGCGCAGGCACAAACAACATCCCTGTTGAAGCTTGCGCAGAAAAAGGCGTTGTTGTTTTCAATACCCCCGGTGCAAATGCAAACGCTGTTAAGGAGCTTGTAATCTGCGGTCTTCTTATGGCTTCACGTAAGGTTGCCGCTTCAATGGATTGGTGCAAGACCCTTAAGGGTGAGGGCGAAGCAGTTGGCAAGCTTGTTGAAAAAGGCAAGTCAAACTTTGCAGGCCCCGAAATTGCAGGCAAAACTCTTGGTGTTGTCGGTCTCGGTGCAATCGGCTTCAAGGTTGCCGTTGCCGCAAACGCTCTCGGTATGAATATTGTTGGCTACGACCCCTTTGTTACCGACGAGGTTAAGGCAATGCTCCCCGAAGGCACTGAGGTTGTTGCAGACCTTAACGATATTTATAAAAAGAGTGATTATATCACACTTCATCTTCCCCTCAACGATGCAACAAAGAATATGATTAACGCTGACACACTTGCTCTTTGCAAGGACGGTGTGCGCATTCTTAACTACGCAAGAGGCGGTCTTGTAAACAGCGATGCAATTATCGAGGCTCTTGGTAACGGCAAGTGCGCCGCATACGTTGTTGACTTCCCAAGCGATGAAATCATCGGTGTTGAGGGCGTAACAGCTCTTCCTCACCTTGGCGCATCAACACCCGAAAGTGAAGACAACTGCGCAATGATGGCCGCTGATGAGCTTATCGGCTACATTGAAAAGGGCGAAATCAAAAACAGCGTAAATCTCCCCAACCTCACAGGCCTTGGTGAAGTTGACGCTAACCGCGTGTGTGTAATCTGCAAGGAAGAGGCTGTTGAAGCTGTTAAATCAGCTCTCGGAGATGCAAAAACAGCTACTCGCAAGGGCTACGGCTACGTTGTTGCCGACAACGCTGATGAATCAAAGGTTGCAGGTATCGACGGAGTTATCCGTGTTCGCACAATCACAAAATAAACAGATGCAAAAATTTAACGCCTCGACTCAGTCGGGGCGTTTTTGCGTGAAAAAGTGTTATTTTTTCAGTTTATGATTTGAAACAAAATAGTAAATAACAAGAACAACAAAAGTGGCGGCAGTGGCATAGGTAAGCCACGATACATTTACAAATGCACGAATTGTATTTAATAATGAGATGATGAAGATAAAAAGAAAAACGACGGCAGATTGCACGCTGTAAGCTTTCTTGTTCATATTTTTTCGTTCTTCCTCTGAGGCTTTACGATAAGTGTTATTCAATATTACGTCTTTTCCCAAGAAAGCCTGGATGCTTAATATAAGTGAAAAGACGGCCAAAAATAATGAGGGAATTGCAAAAATCATAATTACATCTCCTTTTATAAAAGTGTAGCATTCAACATTAAAAAAGTCAACAATCCAATTTTGAGTAAGCTTTCTTCTTGGTACTATTTTACTACCGATTGATAGTAAAGTCAATACTATTTTTTGATAGTACATATACTTAAACTTAGAGGTGTTTGAATGTACTATCCACGATTGAAAGATTTGAGAGAAGATCGAGATTTGATGCAAAAGGAAATTGCCGCAGTTTTGGGTATAGACCAAAGAGTTTACAGTAATTATGAAACAGGAAAGCGGGAGATTCCTACAAGGTTTGTTGTTAAGCTTGCTGATTTCTATAAAACATCAACTGACTACATCTTAGGAAGAACAAACAAACCTGATTGAGAATAAAGGTTGAAAATGCGTAAGGGAGGGCTTGTGCCCTCCCGTTTCTTTTGCTTAGCAAAATGTTCTGTCCGGAATGCAGACCCTACGAAATTGGCAAACAAAAAGCGGACTGAATTTCAGTCCGCTTAATTTTATTTAACTTCAACTCTCCAACCGAAGGGGTCGTCGAGCTTGCCCCACTGGATACCTGTTACGGTGTCATAAATCTTCTGACTTACTTCACCAATTACACCGCCGTTGATTTCCATAACATCGTCTTTATAACGAAGCTTGCCAACGGGGGAGATAACTGCGGCTGTGCCTGTGCCGAATACTTCTTCGAGCTTGCCGTTTTTCTGGGCTTCAAGAAGCTCGTCAACAGAAATTCTTCTTTCTTCAACATCCATACCCCAGTGCTTGCAAAGGTTGATTACAGAGTCACGGGTGATGCCGGGAAGAATTGAGCCGTTGAGCATGGGCGTGACGATTTTGCCGTCGATTTTGAAGAAGATATTCATTGCGCCGACTTCTTCAATATACTTTCTCTCAACACCGTCGAGCCAGAGCACCTGAGAATAACCGTCGTCGTGAGCCTTTACCTGAGCTGCAAGGCTTGCGGCGTAGTTGCCGCCTGTTTTTGCATAGCCCATACCGCCCTTAACTGCGCGGACATAGTCGTCTTCAATCCAGATACCAACGGGAGCAAGACCGCTTGCGTAGTAAGCTCCGCTGGGGGAAAGGATAACCATAAACAAATATGTCTTTGAGGGGGCAACGCCGAGGAAAGCGTCAGTTGCAATGATGAAAGGACGGATGTAAAGAGAAGTGCCTTCTTCTTCGGGAATCCAGTCTTTATCAACTTCAACAACTGCCTTGACTGCCTGAACAAAATCTTCCTCGGGAAGCTGAGGAATGCAAAGACGGTCATTGGTGGCGTTTGTTCTCTTGGCGTTCATTTCGGGGCGGAAAAGGTAAGCCTTTCCGTCTGCGCCCTTATATGCCTTAAGGCCCTCAAACATTTCCTGACCGTAGTGGAAAACCATAGCGGCAGGGGAAAGGGTAAGGTCACCGTAAGGTACGATTCTTGCATCGTGCCAGCCTTTGCCCTCGGTGTAGTTCATGATGAACATATGGTCTGTGAAAATGTGACCGAAGCCGAGAGGCTCACCCTTCTGAGGTTTTGCCTTTGGTGATGAGGTTTTTTCTATTCTGATGTCGAGCATCTTAATTTCCTTCTTTCAAAAACTGAAATTATTTAATATAATCGAGAATTACCTTTGTCATCTCAGTGCATGAAAGCGGCTTTGTGTCGCTTGAGCCGAGAATATCAGCAGTTCTGTAGCCTGCTTCAAGAACATCGTCAACAGCCTTTTCAATGCAAACAGCTTCGTCTTCAAGGTCAAATGAATAACGGAACATCATAGCTGCTGAAAGGATTGTTGCGATGGGGTTAGCCTTGTTCTGACCTGCGATGTCAGGTGCAGAGCCGTGGATGGGCTCATACATACCGCACTTTGTATCACCGAGTGATGCAGAAGCGAGCATACCGATTGAGCCTGTAATCTGTGAGCTTTCATCAGAAAGAATGTCACCGAACATATTTGAGGTTACAACAACGTCAAACTGAGAGGGGTTCTTAACAAGCTGCATTGCGGCGTTGTCAACGAGCATATCAACACATTCGCAATCGGGATAATCCTTGGCAACCTTATGAACAACTTCTCTCCAGAGTCTTGATGATTCAAGAACGTTAGCCTTGTCGATGCTTGTAACAACGTGGCTTCTCTTTCTTGCTGTTTCAAATGCAACGCGTGCAATTCTTTCAACTTCCATCTCGCTGTAGCACTCTGTGTCAAATGCTTCTTCGCCGCCTGCGCCCTGTCTGCGGCCTCTTTCGCCGAAGTAGATACCGCCTGTGAGCTCACGAATCATAACAATGTCAACGCCGTTGTCAATGATGTCGGGGCGGAGAGGGCTGGCACCCTTAAGTGCGGGGTAAATCTTTGCGGGGCGGATGTTGGTGTAAAGTCCCAAAGCGTGACGAACACCGAGAAGAGCCTTTTCGGGGCGGAGATGACCGGGGAGAGTATCCCACTTGGGTCCGCCAACAGCACCGAGAAGAACGCTGTCACTTGCCTGGCAAGCCTTAACGGTTTCTTCGGGAAGAGGAATACCTGTTGCATCAATTGCGCAACCGCCTGCAAGGTAAGGTGTGAATGTGAATTTGTGGCCGTATTTAGCGGCAACCTTTTCAAGAACTGCAACGGCACTGTCAACTATTTCAGGGCCGATACCGTCGCCTTTAAGTAAAGCAATATTAAAATCCATTTTAGTCAGATCCTTTTGTAATTATTTAATTTTACCTGCTTTGATTGATTCAATAAGACCGCCTGTTGCGATAATTTCCTGAATAAATGCAGGGAAAGGCTCAGCCTTGTATTCATCGCCTGTGGTGAGGTTGTAGATAACACCTGCGTCCATGTCAGCCTTGAGCTTGTCACCTTCGCTGATAGCGTCAACAGCCTCGGGGCACTCGATGATGGGGAGACCGATGTTGATTGAGTTGCGGTAGAAAATTCTTGCAAAGCTCTTTGCAATTACAAGAGAAATGCCGCTTGCCTTGATAGCAATGGGAGCATGCTCACGAGATGAGCCGCAGCCGAAGTTGAAGCCTGCAACCATAATGTCGCCTTCTTCAACACGGTTGATGAAGGTTGCGTCAAGGTCTTCCATACAATGGGCAGCAAGTTCTTTTTTATCAATTGTGTTAAGATAACGGGCGGGGATAATAACGTCGGTGTCAACGTTGTCGCCGTATTTAATAACTTTACCTTCAAATAACATTATTACATAACCTCCTCTGGTGAAGAAATCTTACCTGTGATAGCTGATGCAGCAGCAACTGCGGGGCTTGCAAGGTAAACTTCTGATTTGGGGTGACCCATACGGCCAACGAAGTTACGGTTGGTGGTGGCAACTGCTCTTTCACCTTCAGCAAGGATACCCATGTGGCCGCCGAGGCAAGGTCCGCAAGTGGGAGTTGAAACGATAGCGCCTGCTTCGATGAAGATTTTGAGAAGTCCCATTTCCATAGCGTCAAGATAAATCTTGTTGGTTGCAGGGATTACGATTGTGCGAACGCCCTTCTTAACCTTTTTGCCCTTGAGGATGTTAGCGGCAACAACAAGGTCTTCAAGTCTGCCGTTTGTGCAGGAACCGATAACAACCTGGTCAATTTTAACTTCGCCGATTTCGTCAAAGGTGCGGGTGTTTTCGGGGAGGTGGGGGAAAGCAACTGTGGGACGGATTTCTGAAAGGTCGATAACATATGTTTCATCATAAACAGCGTCGTCGTCAGCCTTGTAGATTGTGGGCTCCTTGCCGCCTGCTTCTTTGATGAATTCGATTGTTTTCTCGTCAACCTCAAAGATACCGTTTTTGCCGCCTGCTTCAATAGCCATGTTAGCCATGCAAAGTCTTTCACTTACTGAAAGTGTGTGAACGCCTTCGCCGCAGAATTCCATTGATTTGTAAAGAGCACCGTCAACACCGATCATACCGATGATGTGGAGGATAACGTCTTTACCGTAAACATTGGGCTGAAGCTCACCCTTAAGCTCAAACTTGATAGCTGAAGGAACCTTGAACCAAGCCTTACCTGTTGCCATACCGCAAGCCATATCGGTTGAGCCAACGCCTGTTGAGAAAGCGCCGAGAGCACCGTATGTGCAGGTGTGAGAGTCAGCGCCGATTACAACGTCGCCTGAAACTACGAGGCCTTTTTCGGGGAGGATTGCGTGTTCAACACCCATATCGCCAACATCGAAGTAGTTAACGATGTCCATATCGCCTGCAAATTCACGGCACATTTTGCACTGTGTTGCGGCTTTGATGTCTTTGTTGGGTGTGAAGTGGTCCATTACCATTGCTACCTTATTCTTGTCAAACACCTTGTCAAGACCGAGCTTTTTGTATTCTGATACAGCAACGGGTGTTGTAACGTCGTTGCCCAAAACAAGGTCGATGTCTGCAAGAATGAGCTGACCTGCGCTCACTGAGTCAAGACCTGCGTGAGCAGCGAGGATTTTTTGTGTCATTGTCATTCCCATTATTCATTCTCCTTTTTGGATAATTTGTATTCAAAAGAGTCCACCAGAGCCATAAAGCTGGCTTTGATAATATCGCTGGAAACTCCTATGGTGGTGAAAGCAGATTCTGTGTCGGCAGAATCAATCATTACGCGGGTTTTTGAGTCGGTTGTAAGACCTGACTCAATAACGCGGACCTTATAGTCCATAAGGCGCATATCACTGAGCTCGGGATAAAAGTTTGAAAGAGCGTCTCTCATTGCTTTATCCAGCGCGTTAACGGGACCGTTACCTGATGCACAGGCCATAGTGATTTCTCCGTCAACCTCAATTTTAATCATAGCGTTCGACTGCTGCTCGCCGTCGGGGGCGGGGAAGTCGTCAAGCACTTTATACATAATAACGTTGAAATGCGGGGTGTATTTACCAAGCTGTTTTTTAACAAACAAGTCAAAGCTTGCTTCGGCAGCCTCGTAATGATAGCCGGCGTTTTCACGCTTTTTAAGCTCTTCGGTGATGATTCCCGTTTCGGGAGATTTCTTGTCGAGCTCGGGGGCAAATTTCTGAATCTTGGGCAACACCGTGCCTCTGCCTGCAACCTCGCTCATAAGGAAGCGTCTTTCGTTGCCTACCGATTCGGGGGAAACGTGTTCAAAAGAGTATGAGCATTTCTGAACACCGTCAATGTGCATTCCTGCCTTGTGACCGAAAGCACTTTTGCCGATGTAAGGGTGATTGTGAGCAAGACGGACATTGGAAATTTCTGCAATCTTGCGGGCGGTGAGGCGAAGCTGAGTGAGATCAACGCCAACATCATAGCCGCACTTGAGGGCAAGGTTTGCGATAATTGTGCTCAAATCTGCATTTCCGCAGCGTTCACCGTAACCAACGAATGTGCCCTGAACCTGAACGGCACCGCTTTTGACTGCTGACATTGAGTTGGCAACGGCACAGCCTGAGTCATTGTGGCAGTGGATGCCCACTCTCACATCGGGAAAAGCCTTTGTAACGGCAGATGTGATTTCGGCAATTTCGTCGGGGAGACAGCCGCCGTTTGTGTCGCAAAGGGCAAGCACATCGGCTCCGCCTTCAACAGCACAGGCAAGAACCTCCATTGCATAAGCGGAGTTGTTCTTGTAGCCGTCGTAAAAATGCTCAGCGTCAAAGATAACCTCTTTGCCTTGCTCCTTGAGGTAGGCGAGGGTGTCTCTGACGATTTTTTTGTTGTCATCCAGAGAGATGTGAAGAATTTCGGTTACATGCAAATCCCAGGTTTTGCCGAAGATGGCAACAGCAGGGGTGTTTGCTGAAAGAAGTGCGATGATGTTGGCATCCTCGCAAACAGGCTTGCCTGCTCTTGCGGTGCTTCCGAAGGCGCACAGCTTTGCGTTTTTGAACTCAACATTCTTCAGCTCTTCAAAAAAACGAAGCTCCTTGGGGTTTGAACCGGGGTTGCCGGCTTCAATGTATGTAACGCCGAATTCATCAAGAATTGCAGCAATTTTAAGCTTATCCTGAACGGAAAACGAGATTCCCTCACCCTGTGAGCCGTCACGGAGAGTGGAGTCAAAAATCTCGATTTTCTTCAAATCGGACATATATTCAGCTCCTTTCTTACAGGGTTTATTTCAGAGCTCAGAGAAATAAAACTCTCAAATAAACCCTGCACACCCTGTCTGCCAAAAGGCAGACAGGGCGAAAATAGGAATAATTATGCTTTGAAGTTCATCTTCTCACGAAGCTCTTTACCAACAGCCTCAACGGGATGCTCTAATTCAAGTCTTCTGCGTGAGTTGAAGTATGCACGATGTGACTGGTTTTCAAGGATCCAGTTGCGGGCGAAAGCACCTGTCTGGATTTCTTCAAGAACCTTCTTCATTTCTTTCTTGGTTTCTTCAGTGATGATACGGGGTCCGATTGTGTAATCGCCGTATTCAGCAGTGTCAGAAATTGAGTAACGCATGAATGAGAAGCCCTTTTCGAAGATAAGGTCAACGATAAGCTTCATTTCGTGGATACACTCAAAGTAAGCGTTTTCGGGCTTGTAGCCTGCTTCAACAAGTGTTTCGAAACCGGCCTTCATAAGAGCTGTTACACCGCCGCAAAGAACTGCCTGCTCACCGAAGAGGTCAGTTTCTGTTTCTTCACGGAATGTTGTTTCGAGAACGCCGCCTCTTGCGCCGCCAACGCCCATAGCATAAGCAAGAGCGATGTCTTTTGCGTTGCCTGTTGCATCCTGCTCAACAGCGATAAGGCAGGGAACGCCCTGACCCTTTGTGTACTGGCTTCTAACTGTGTGGCCGGGGCCCTTGGGAGCAATCATGATAACGTTAACTGATTCGGGAACGATGATCTGCTTGTAGTGAATATTGAAGCCGTGAGCAAAAGCAAGTGTCATGCCGTCTTCAAGGTTGGGGGCGATGTCTTTTTTGTACATCTCAGCCTGCTTCTCGTCGTTGATAAGAATCATAACGAGGTCAGCCTTTTTAACTGCGTCTGCTGTGTTGAGAACTTCGAAACCGTCAGCCTTTGCAACTGCTGCTGACTTTGAACCCTCGTAAAGACCGATAACAACGTTAACACCGCTGTCTCTGAGGTTCTGAGCGTGTGCGTGACCCTGGCTGCCGTAGCCAACAACTGCAACTGTTTTGCCGTCGAGAAGTGAAAGGTCACAATCTTTTTCGTAGAACATGTTTGCCATTTTGAATTACTCCTTTGAATAAAAGTTTATTTGTTTATTTTTTAAGGGTTGTGCTGCCACGGTCAATTGCTACAAGACCGGTGCGGCACATCTCTACTATACCGTAGGGTTTGAGAAGCTCAACAAATGAATCGAGCTTGTTGCTTTCACCTGTTTTTTCAAAGCAGATGGTTTCGGCTGAAAGGTCAACAACCTTTGCACCGAAGGTGTTGGCAACTGTGAGCACCTCAAGGCGGTCGGCAGGGTTTGCTTTAACCTTAACGATTGCAAGCTCACGGTTGATTGCTGTGGAGGTTTCAATTTCTTTGATTTCTTTAACGTCAAAGAGCTTATCAAGCTGCTTGACCATCTGGTCACGTTCATATTCAGAGCCCGTCATTGTAACGGTCATTCTCGAAAGGTCGGGGTTTTCGGTAACACCAACAGTAAGGCTGTCAATGTTGAAGCCGCGGCGGGAGAACATGCCTGAAATTCTTGTCAACACACCTGATTGGTTTGAAACCAACATACCGATAACAAATTTTCTCATTTTTTAACCCCCTTATCTGAAACGCATAAGCAGACTGTCAATGGATTTTCCGGGAGGAATCATGGGAAGAACCATTTCGTCTTTGTCGATTATACATTCAACAACGCAGGGACTCTTTGAAGCGAATGCTTCTTCAAGCGCTTTGTTGAGGGATTCTTTATCGTCGGCTCTGAAGCCTTTGGCTCCGAAAGCTTCTGCAAGCTTAACGAAGTTGGTTTTGCGGTCCAGAGTTGTCTGGGCGTAACGCTCACCGAAGAACATTGTCTGCCACTGACGCACATTGCCGAGAACGCCGTTGTTGAAAAGAACAACAACCAAGGGGAGGTTCTGGGAAACTGCTGTGGCAAGCTCGTTGAGGTTCATACCAAAGCTGCCATCACCTGTGTAGAGAATACTTGTTCTGCCTGTTGCAACAGCGGCACCGATTGCGGCACCCATACCGAAGCCCATTGTGCCGAGACCGCCGCTTGTGATGAAGGTCTTGGAATGGTGAACCTTGTTTCTCTGTGAAGTCCAGAGCTGATGCTGCCCAACGTCGGTGCTTACGGGTGAATATTCATCCTTGATTGCGTTAACCGCATCGATGATATCGTAGGGTGTAAGCTTGTTGGGGCTGATGTAAGTGTTTTCTTCTTCGTATTTTCTGAACTCATCAATCTTTGCCATCCATTCGGGCTTCTTGCTTTCAGAAGTTTTTTCGTTTATTGCGCAAAGAACTTCCTTGAGGTCGCCTGTGATGCCGAGATTAACAGAAATGTTCTTGCTGATTTCGGCAGGGTCGATGTCGATGTGGATGATTTTTTTGTCGAGGGAGAATTTTGCTTTGTCACCTGTGGCTCTGTCACTGAAGCGGACACCCATTGCGATAATGAGGTCAGATTCGTACATAGCTGCTGTGGAAGCGTAGTGACCGTGCATACCGCACATACCCAAGCCGTTTTTGAAAGAAGCGGGGATTGAGGCGAGACCCATCATACTTGTGCCGATGGGGGCATCAATTTTTTCTGAGAAAGCCATAATGTCGTGACAGCATCTTTCTTTTGCTGCACCGCCACCGCAATAAATGAAGGGGCGTTTGCTTTCTGCAATCATTTCAACTGCTTTGTCAATAAGTGCCTCATCATAGGGAGGATTATCGAAAAGAGTGATTTTTTCTTTGTTTTCAAACTCAGCGTAAGCGAGCTGAACATCCTTGGGAATGTCAACAAGAACGGGACCCGGTCGGCCGGACTGGGCAATCTGCATTGCTTCGCGGATTGTGTCGGCAAGCTTGGTAACATCCTTGACCTGATAGCTGTGCTTGACAATGGGATATGTAACGCCGACAATGTCAACCTCCTGGAAACCGTCACTGCCGAGAACGGTTGTTCCCACGTTGCCTGTGATGGCAAGCAGTGGGGTTGAGTCGAGGTTGGCGTCTGCAATGCCTGTTACAAGGTTGGTGGCGCCGGGGCCTGATGTGGCAAGTACAACACCCAGCCTGCCTGAAGACCTTGCATAGCCTTCTGCTGCGTGAGCCGCACCCTGCTCGTGAGCGGTGATTATATGGTTGATTCTGTCGCTGTTTTTGTAAAGCTCATCATAAATGTTAAGAACTGAGCCGCCGGGGTAGCCGAACAAAGTGTCAACGCCCTGCTCAATAAGTGTTTCGATAAGTATCTGCGCACCTGTTAACTTCATAGCTTTTCCTTTCTGTGAGTGAGTTGTACCCGTCAAATAAAGCCTATGGCTTAAAGATTAAACCATAGGCTTTGAGTATGCATAATAAAAACCCTTGGCAATTCCGTGGGGCTTAAATTAAACTGCTTTCTGACACCTTGGGGCATAATCTTTTGCGTTATCAACCGGGCCGACGACCACGAGATTGATAACGTTAATAATTATTATTCCCAATTGTGCTGCGAATGAAAACATTTTAATTCCTCACAACTCCATAATAATTGCAGATATTATACCATACTTTTTGGCAAAAACAAGGGCTAAAACTCTTTTTCTACAAATTAGTCAATATAAGATGCATAAAAAAATCAACTTTGTATATTTCGACAATAAAAAACCACTAAAAAAAGGCTTGAAATAAACAAAATTTGTTGATTTTGCCACTTTGACCTAAAAAAACATTTTGCCCTTTTCAGGTCGTTGACAGATTGGTGTATAAAAGCTATAATAAATATATATTTTATTATGGGGTGTTATGGTATGAAAAAGCAATGTGCAGGCTGCTTCAAGCGCTTTGAAATTGTGAGGGACACGTCAATTCCCGTGACTCCCGACCTGCGTGCGCCTATGGAGCATATCCATTGTCCGTGGTGCGGATGTGAAAATGGTGCCGTTGAGGCAGGCTCACTTATCAGCACAAGACGATGCATTGCAGAAAGTGAGTTTTGAAATGAAAAGGCTTGTTATTGAATTTATTGAAAACGGCATTGCAAAGTGCGAGCAAGAGGACGGAAGCTTTGTTACGGTTGACACAGCTCTTTTGCCGGACGGTGCAAAAAGCGGCGATATTCTGCATTTTGATGGTGAAAAATATGTGATTTCAAGGGATGAAACCGAAGTCAGGAAGCAGGATGTGCTTTCCTTGCAGGCAAGACTTTTCGGCAAAAAGAAATAAACGGAGATGTTATTATGAGCAATAAGCTTATTGAATTTTATAAAGATAAAAAGGTTCTCATTATGGGCTTCGGCAGAGAGGGCATATCCACCTATAACTATATCCGAAAATATCTGCCCGAAAAGCAGTTGGGCATTGCTGATATGAAAGAAATTTCTCTTGAGGACAAAAATGTAACTCTGCACACAGGTGCGGATTATATGAGTGCAATGAAGGATTATGATGTTGTTATGAAAACTCCCGGTATTTCCGTGAGAGATGTTGCAATTCCCGAGGGCGTTACGCTGACTTGTCAGACGGATTTGTTTTTAAAATATGCTCCGTGTATGAAGGTGGGCATCACCGGCACAAAAGGAAAAACCACAACCTCTACGCTGATTTATGAGGTTATTGCCGCTTCGGGCAAGGATACTTGCTTAATCGGTAACATCGGTGTGCCTGTTTTTGATGTGCTTGATGCCTCTGAAGGCAAAATCGCAGTGATTGAAATGTCATCACATCAGCTTGAATTTACCCGCACATCACCTCACATTGCGGTGCTCACAAACGTTTATCCCGAGCATCTTGACCACTACAACGGCTTTGAGGGTTATGTTGGTGCAAAGCTTAATATAATGAATCATCAGAGCGAAGACGATTATCTCATTTTTAACCCCGACCAGGATTTGACGGGGATTGTTGATCTGAATAAAGTTAAAAGCACAAAATTTGCCGTCAGCGGCAAGCAGGATGATGAATTTCTTAAGAGCCTCACATCTCTTAATGACAGACTTCTCGGCGTGCACACGCATCAGGATATTTTCTTTGCCGCCAAGGTTGCTCAGATTCTCGGTATCAGCAAGGATGCAGTGAAAAAAGGCGTTGAAAATTTCAAGGGAATTCCCCATCGTCTTGAGCCTGTGGGTGAGTTCAAGGGCGTTAAGTTTTTTAACGACAGCATTGCCACAATTCCCCACGCTGTTGAGTGCGGAGTTGAAGCTATCGGCAACGTGGACACCTTGATTTTCGGCGGTCTTGACAGGGGTATCGGATATGATGAATTTGAAAAATATCTTATGTCCTGCCCTGTATCAAACCTCATCGGAATGCCCGAAACAGGCCACAGCATTATTGATAATCTTGTATCTGCAGGCTGCACCAAAGAAATGGTTAAGGCCGAGGATATGGAGCATGCGGTAAGCTCAGCCTTTGAGCTGACTGCCAAGGGCAAGAGCTGCTTGCTTTCTCCTGCGGCATCAAGCTACAATGTGTATAAAAACTTTGAATATAAAGGCAATCACTACAAAGAAGTGATTAAAAAGTTGGGTGAATAAGTTGAACAATCTGAAATATAAATTTATGGAATTTATGAGGGGAAGAAACGGCTCAGACGAGCTGTACTACGCGATGATTGTGATGAGTCTTGCGCTTGATGTTGCAGATTGGTTCATAAATTCAAGAATTTATTCTGCCGTTACATTGATGTTTTTTGTTCTCACAATGTACAGGTTTTTTTCAAAAAATCTTGTTCAGAGACAAAAGGAAAATGCCAAATTTTTGCAGATAATTGCCAAGGTAAAAAGCAAGGATTTCAGCAGAAACCCCTATGATGTAAAGGTGAAAAAACCGTCGGAAATTCAAAGGAAAATTGATGCCTGCAAAATAAGATTAAGGGACAGAAAAACTCATGTTTTCAAAAAATGTCCGGGTTGTCAGGCAACAATCAGACTGCCGAAACGCAAGGGAGAACACACTGTTTGCTGCCCCAGATGTTCAACGGATTTCAAGGTTAAAATCAGGTGAGGTGCTTTTATGAAGCTTGAAGAAACAACAGTTGAAAAAAAGTATATTTACAACGGTAAAATCATAAATCTCAGATGCGATGATGCTATGCTTCCCAACGGAAAGCCTTGCATCCGCGAGGTTGTGGAGCACCCCGGCGGAGTGTGTATTGCCGCGCTGACCGATGACAATGAGCTTATGTTTGTGCGCCAGTTCAGATATCCGTATATGGAGGTTATTCTTGAGCTTCCCGCAGGCAAGCTTGAAAAAGGGGAGGATCCTCTTGAAACAGGCAAGCGTGAGCTTCTTGAAGAAATCGGTTGCACCGCAGAGGAATATATAAACCTTGGCAAGTTTTATCCGACCTGCGGCTATGTGGATGAAATTATTTATCTTTATCTTGCCAAGGGTCTTTCTTTCGGTGAACAGCAGCTCGACGAAGATGAGTTTCTTAACATTGAAAAAATTCCGCTTGAAAAGGCGGTTGAAATGGTGCTCAACAATGAAATTCCCGACGGAAAAACACAGGCTGCAATTCTCAAAACTTACTTAAAGGTGAAATGATGAAAAATATAATTTTAGCCTCGGCTTCTCCAAGAAGAAAAGAGCTATTAACTCTTGCGGGTGTTGATTTTTCGGTGAACGTTGCCGATGCGGACGAAACTCTTGAAGACAGTATTGCTCCCGATGAAGCGGTGAAGCAGCTTGCACAAATCAAGGCAAAGGCTGTTTTTGAAAACCACAGCGACTGTGTTGTAATCGGTGCAGATACGGTGGTTGCCATTGACGGCAAAATTCTCGGAAAACCAAAAAATTATGACGAAGCAAGTGAAATGCTCAATCTTCTTTCGGGAAGAAAACATTTTGTTTTTACAGGTGTTTGCCTGATGTCACAAGAAAAAACCACCGTTTTCTGCCAGAAAACAGCGGTTGAATTTTATCCTCTTTCTCAAAGTGAAATAGATGAATACATTGCTTCGGATGACTGTTACGACAAAGCCGGCGGGTATGGCATTCAGACCAACGGTTGCGTGCTCGTTAAAGGTGTTGAAGGCGATTATTTCAACGTGGTGGGTCTGCCCGTTGCCGAAACCGTGAGAATGCTTAAGGAGTTCTGATATGGATAATATAGATAAGCTTATTGAATTTTCGGCGGAAATAGACAAAATGAAATCTGTTTACCGCCGTACACTTCTCATTGACAGAAGCCGTACCGAAACCGATGCAGAGCATTCCTGGCACCTTGCAACAATGGTTATGTTATTTAAGGAATATGCTCAGCCGGAGGTCAACATTGAGCGTTGCATAAAAATGGCTCTTGTACATGATTTGGTTGAAATTTATGCAGGTGACACTTTTGCTTATGATGCTCAGGGGTATGAAGATAAATTTGAGCGTGAGCAGGCGGCGGCAGAAAAGCTTTTCAGCCAATTGTCTGATGGTCAAGGGGAAGAGTACAGAGCCCTGTGGCTTGAATTTGATGAAGAAAAAACACCCGATGCTCTTTATACCTGTGCGTTGGACAGACTTCAGCCATTGATTAATAATTACAAAACAGAAGGCCACACCTGGGTTGAAGGCGTGACCTACGATAAGGTTGAAAAAAGAATGCTCAAAATCAAGGCTGCAATGCCTGCGCTGTGGCCAAAGGTTAAGGCAATGCTTGACGACAGTGTGGAAAAAGGCTGGCTGAAAAAATAAAAATTGCAATAAAAAAGTCGGTTCGTAAGAACCGACTTTTTGTTTAAGTTAAGTATTAGCCACCAAGAATCATACCAACGAGCATTGCGATACCGTCTGTGATGAAGCTGAGGTCAACAACGTCATGTTCACCGGGGATGAACCAATCAGCGGGTTCAAGCTCACCCTTGAGAAGGTTGATGCCGATCATAAGAACGTCGAGAAGAGCTGCACCGATACCCTTGAGCTGCTCAACAAGAGCTTCTTCAAATGTGGGCTGGTAGGGCATAGCGTTGATAACTGTGTTAGTTTCTTCGAAAAGACCATAGAGGTTACCGTTCTGTGTAGCTTCTTCAGGCATCATTGTGCCGTCTGCAATAGCAGCTGCTTCTTCAGATGAAAGGAAGAAAGCTACATCAATAGCGTACTCACCTGCAAAGAATGAGATGCCGATAGGTGTTTCTGCAACGTAGTCAGTAACAACCCAGTCAGTTGAAACTGTTGTGTTGATTGTGAGAACGTTGAAGTCAGCATCAACAAGGTCAGCGGGCATCATAAATGCACCGTAAAGAAGACCATCTTCAGGTGTGAAGAAAGATGTGTACATTGAACATTCGATGGGATTTGCTTCTAACTCTTCAAAGTAGAATTTAGAAGCTTCAGTTGTTGTGCCTGTAATACCGATAAGTGTAACACCTGCATTTACAGCATCCTGTGTAAGGGCAACGCTGTTAACAGTGTTGAGGTTGGGGTCACCGATTGTGCCACTGAAAGGAACGATAACGTAACCGTCTGTGGGATAGTTGTCTGTTTCGTTGGGGTTACCTGCGTAACGGATTGTAAGGTCGATTGTGTCGCCGGGATTTGCAAGGTATTCAGCAGCTGCGGGACCAACATAAATCTGGCCGGGAGCAACTTCAACGTAAGCAAATGCGGCTGTTCCCATTGCCAATGTCATAACAAGAGCGAGAACTACTGCTAAGAACTTTTTCATTGCTAATTTCTCCTTTTGCACTTTGTGCGAATTATTTTGCAAAGTTGTGCACTTTGTTATATTAATACTATCACAAGAATTTTGTTTTAAATTTCCTAAAAAGAAAAATAAATTCTTTTTGTTAAAAAATTACTTTGTTTATTTTGTTAATTGTGACAACGCTTTTGTGCGCGGCTTGTTGCTGATACACAATAAATTGTGTTTACTTGCAGATTTTCTGCATAACCTTGTTGGCAACCGTTCCCGCCGCTTTGAGTCCGGAACCGCCGTTTTCCACCACAACAACAATTGCATACGGCGTGGCTTCGTTTTGGGAAAAACCAACAAACCAGGAGTGAGGCTCGCCGTCATCAATCTGAGCAGTACCTGTTTTGCCGCACATTTCAAGCCCGGGGAACTTGCTGTCGCCATAATAATTTTCAACATTTGAGCGAAGCATTGCTTTAAGCTTGTTTGCTACGTCGGCAGGGAGGGCGATTTCTTCGCTGACCTGGCTTTGTGTTTCTTTTTTGAATTGCTTGGGTGTTTCAATGCAGTCAACAACATAAGGTTCAACGGCAACACCGGCGTTGGCAATGCAGCCCATAGCGGTCATCATCTGATAAGGGTTGGCAAGGGTGGTATACTGACCGATGCCTGCCCAACCCAAATCAACCTTGGCGGTTTTGCTCACATCAAACAACGATTTTGCGGGTGAGGCAATGCCTTCAATCTCAAGGCTTATGTTGAAGCCCAACTCTCTTGCAGTTGCGGTGAGCTTTTCGTTACCGAGCTCAATAGCAATCTGAGCAAATGCGCTGTTGCAGGAACGGTTGAGTGCCTGCTCGAAATTCACCTTGCCGTGGGTACTGTTGCAGATAACCTTGCCGTCGCCTGTGTCATATTCACCAGTGCAGTTGAATTCGCGCTGATAAATGTCGGGAATGTTTTCAATGGCGCTTGCGGCGGTAATCACCTTGAAGGTGGAACCCGGGGTATAAAGACCCGACAGCACACGGTTGAGATAAACACCCTCGTATTTGGGGTTGGTATCGATATCTGACGGCTTATTTTTGGGGTCATAGGTGGGTGCGGAAACCATGCAAATAATCTCACCGGTTTTGTAATTGTATACACCTACTGCACCGTTTCTTCCGTTAAGAGCCTTGTATGCTGTTTCACAAACGTCAGCATCAACAGTGAGTTGAATGTCGTTTCCTTTTCCGTATTGAACAATGGATGAAATTCCGTTGACAAAATCGTAGCCCGTGAGGGTGTGACGGTAGGTATACTGAACTCCTGTTGCAATAAATCCGTTAAGGTCGCCGATTGTGTGAAGGGTGGATTTTCTCACAGAGGCACTTTCACTGTATCTGCGTTTGCCGTCAACGGTATGTGCAAGCACATCGCCGTCACGGTCATAAATTGCGCCTGCGGCAGAAATACTTCCGTCGGAATAAAGGTGGCGGTTAGCCTTGTTGGTTGCCCATTCGGAGCCATTCATTATAAATGTATATAATAATATACCGAAGCCCACAAAAAATGCAATCAACACAAAGTAAAGCACGTAGGCTCGTCCTGTTGTGTTTTTCATTTTACGGCTCGCCTCCTTCTCTTGCCGACGGGGATGTCATCAGGGTAAAGAGGATGGTCGGGCAAAATCGTTTCGGAAAGCTTGGGATAGGTGTGGATATCGGCAGCTTTTATAAAGGCAAGCAATCCCCAGGAGCAAAGCATACTTGTTCCTCCTCGGCTGATGAAGGGGAGAGTAACTCCGGTGAAGGGGAGCAAATCTGTTACGCCGAAAATGTTGAGAGCCATCTGAAAAAGAAGCATACCCGATGCTGCACATGTTGCTATGGCATAAAAAGCTGAGCGGGTGTCGCGGGCGGTTTTAACAGAATAAATCACAAGAAAAGCAAAGCAAAGCATAATTGTAAAAGCCAGAATCAGACCCCACTCCTCGCAAATCATACCGAAAACAAGGTCAGTGGTGGAGGCAAATGTGCCCTTAAGCTTGCCTTTGCCGATGCCAAGCCCGAAAAGACCTCCGCTTGCGGAGTAAATCAAGGTTCTCGTCTGCTGCATACCCTTGCCGTACATATCATCCCAGATGTGACGGTAGGTTGCAAAACGGGCCGCAACGGTGGATTTGAAATAAATAATCATCACCGCGCCAAGCACTGCCGCTGCACAGATTAGTGCTATGGTTCTAAAATCGCCCGAACGCATAAATGCGATAACAATGAAAGTGAAAAAGAAAACGAGAGCGGTACCGAAATCTCTCATAAGAAAAAGAAATCCCACGCATACCATTGAAAAGATGATGTATTTGGTGATGCTTCGGGTGCGCTGAAGCTTGTCCAGGGATGCGGCGCCGACAAAAATAAAAGCAAGCTTAACAACTTCTGAAGGCTGAACGGAAATGCCTGCAACCTCAATCCAGTTGAGCGTGCCGTTGGTGGTTTCGGCAAGAACAATGTTCAGTGCAAGCAGACACACCGCGAGAATGCCGATGGGGGTTCTCAGCTTCATTACAATATCTGAACGGCGCAACACCGCCAGCATAACAATGAAAACGACAAGTCCCAACAAGATGGCCACGCCTTGCTTGATTGCGTATCCCGAGTCAACGCTTGCGCACACCGTCAGCCCGATTCCCGAAAGGAAAAAGCCTATAACCTCAAGCTCCATGTGTTTTTGGTTAAAGAAAGCGGCGGCTGCAAAAAAATAAATATACTCAATGAAAATATAGCCAAGCAGAACGGCGGCAAGAATCCAGTCAAACTCATCTTTCTGAAGCAGAACGGTGAATCCCGTGATTATCTGAAAAAAGCCCACAACTGTCATAACCGGGTACCAGTTAAAAGGGCGGCAGGTTTCCTGTGTCAAGCGTTGCACCTCCTTGCGCTTTTTGATTATTATATCACCTTTTGTCCGATTGTCAAAACGTAATTATACATTTATATAAAAGAAAGTGCATATTTGGTGTGTGTAATAAGTTGCATACACAAGTTGTGGAATTGAACAAAAAAATAAATTATTTTTGTAAATTTTCCTTGACAAAAAGGGGTATAGGTGTTAAAATACTTGTACCTCTTAAAGAGGGTTCTTTTTTTGTGCCCTGATTCAAAAGCTTACAGGGTAGAGCTTTTGACAAGAGGGAGGCTAAAATTCCGGGTAAAACCCGGTTAAACGGAGGTGCCGATATGAGAGTAAAAGTTACCCTTGCGTGTACAGAGTGCAAACAGCGCAACTATGACACAATGAAAAACAAGAAGAACACACCGGACAGGTTGGAGATGAACAAGTATTGCAGATTCTGCAAGAAACACACTCTCCACAGAGAAACAAAGTAAGCGGAGGTTACATTTATGGCTAAACATGAAAAATCCGAAGCTGCTGAAAAGATTGAAAAGGCCGTTAAAGAAAAGAAGGCCGGTGCTCCCAAAGTGAAGAAGGGCAACCCCTTCAAGCGTGCGGGCAAAGCCATTGTTAAATTCTGCAAAGATTTCAAAGGTGAAATCAAGAAGATTACATGGCCCGGTGCTAAGATGGTTCTTAAGAGCACACTTGTTGTTCTCGTTTCAATCGTTGTTATCGGTTTGATCGTTTTCGCAATTGACCTTGGACTTTCCGAGGGCATCAGCGGACTTGAAGGTCTTGCACAGAACTACAAGACAAGCCAGTCAGCTGACGAAGAAAAGAGCGAAAGCGCTGAAACTGAAAAAACTGATGAAACAAAGTCAACAGAAGCAAGTGCTGAATAATCTTGTTAAAACTGGCTGATTTCGGAGGAAAAGCAATGTCTAATAACTCCAGATGGTATGTTGTTCATACCTACAGCGGCTACGAAAACAAGGTAGCCGGAAACATTGAAAAAGTCGTTGAAAACCGCGGTATGCAGGATCTCATTCTTGAGGTTAAGATTCCCACCGAAACTGTTGTTGAGGTTAAGGAAGATAAAACCAGAGAGGTTGAGCGTAAGCTTTTCCCCGGTTATGTAATGGTTAAAATGGCCGTTGAATTTGACGACAACGACCTTCCTGTTATCAGCGATGAAGCCTGGCTTGTTGTCAGAAACACCAGAGGTGTTACGGGCTTTGTAGGCCCCGAAAGCAAGCCCACCCCCCTCACTGAGGAAGAGGTTTATCGCTTGGGCGTTGAAAAGCGCACAGTTGAGGTCAACTACGCTGTCGGAGATACAGTTAACATCGTTGACGAAATCTTTGACGGATTCACAGGCAGAGTTGAAGAAATTGACGCAGAAAACAATATGGTCCGCGTTACTGTTTCAGCTCTTTTCGGCAAGGAAACCATGGTAGAACTTGAGCTTGACCAGGTTGAACCCATTGCCGACTAATCAACACTGATAATTAACGGTCCGCCGTTTAATTATATGCGTATCTTTACGCATGGAGCTTCGGCTCCCTGTGGGAGGAACATAAATTTTTTCAGATGTTCCGCCATAACCACATATTTTTGGAGGTGCAAGAAATGGCTCAGAAGGTTGTAGGCTTTATTAAGCTTCAGATCCCCGCCGGCAAAGCAACCCCGGCTCCACCCGTTGGTCCTGCATTAGGTCAGCACGGTGTAAACATCATGGCGTTCACAAAGGAATTCAATGAGCGCACAAAGAACGATGTAGGTCTTATCATTCCTGTTGTTATCACAGTTTATGCAGACCGTACATTCACTTTTGTAACCAAGACTCCACCCGCAGCTGTTCTTATTAAAAAGGCTTGCGGTATTGAGAGCGGTTCAGGTGTTCCTAACAAAACAAAGGTTGCAACTATTACCGGTGAGCAGATTAGAAAAATCGCAGAACAGAAGATGCCCGACCTCAACGCTTCAAGTGTTGAAACAGCTATGAGCATGATCGCAGGAACAGCTCGCAGCATGGGTGTAACTGTAGTGGACTAATGCTCCCTGGTGGGAGGAAAAATCCGATTAACCACTTATTTGGGAGGTAAATTAAGAAATGAAACACGGCAAGAAGTATGTTGAAAGCTCAAAGCTTGTTGACAGAACAAAGCTTTATGAGCCTGCAGAAGCTCTTGAAACTGTTGTTAAAACCGCTTCTGCAAAATTTGATGAAACAGTAGAAATCCACGTACGTTTGGGCGTTGACTCTCGTCATGCTGACCAGCAGGTTAGAGGCGCAGTAGTTCTTCCCAACGGTACCGGTAAAAAGGTTAGAGTTGCAGTTTTCGCAAAAGGCGATGCTGCTGAAGCTGCAGTTGCTGCAGGCGCTGAAGTTGTTGGCGCTGAAGACCTTGTAGCAAAAATCCAGGGCGAAGGCTTCCTTGATTTCGACGTTGCTATCGCAGCACCGAACATGATGGGTCTTGTTGGTCGTCTTGGTAAAGTGCTCGGACCTCGCGGTCTTATGCCCAGCCCCAAAGCAGGCACAGTAACACCCGATGTTGCTAAGGCTGTTGAAGAGGCAAAAGCAGGTAAGATCGAATATCGTCTTGATAAGACAAACATCATCCATTGCCCCATCGGCAAGGTATCATTCGGCGCAGAGAAACTCGCTGAGAACTACAACACCCTTATCACAGCTATCGAAAAGGCTAAGCCCGCAGCTGCAAAGGGTCAGTACATCCGTTCTTGCGTTCTCGCAACAACAATGGGCCCCGGCGTTCGTATCAACCCCGCAAAGGCCAGTGCTGTTACTGCTGAATAATTAAAAATACTTGACACGGAGCAATTCGTGTGGTATTATAACTAAGCTGTTCTTTTTACTTAAGACAGCAGGTGCTTAATGCATAATGGGTAAACCCCACCTGCCGAGGTTAGGAACATACAGATAATTTGTATGTATTTCCCTGCCTGCGGTTTCGTGGGCAGGGATTTTCTCGCATATGCACCACTTACTTACAGTACAGAGAGGTGAAACAAAAAATGCCAAGCGCAAGCGTATTGGAACAGAAAAAGCAGGTTGTTGCTCAGCTTTCAGAAAGACTTGAAAAGTCAATCGCAGGTGTTGTTGTTGAATACAAGGGTATCACCGTTGCAGACGACACAGCAATGCGTAAGGAGCTCAGAGAAGCAGGTGTTGAATACACTGTTGTTAAAAATACTCTTCTCGGTCTCGCAATCAAAGACACAAGCCTTGAAGGCATGAATGCCGCTCTTGAAGGCACAACAGCTATCGCAACCAGCAACGATGACTACGTAGCAGCTGCTCGCGTACTTAACAAGTATGCAGAGAAGATTGAGTCATTCAACCTCAAAACAGGTTACATTGACGGCGAAGTTATCAGCGACGATAAGCTCAAGGAGCTTGCAACACTTCCCTCAAGAGAAGTATTGCTTTCTATGGTTGCAAATGTATTCAGCGCACCTATCGCATCTTTTGCACGTGCGGTTCAGGCTATTGCTGATAAAAACGGAGCAGATGCTCCCGCAGAAGCTTAATCTAAGCTAAAAAACAAAAATTATTTTAATTAAAAATTTTCAGGAGGATGACTAAAATGGCATCAGAAAAGATTACAGCAATCGTTGAAGAGTTGAAGACTCTCTCAGTTCTTGAGCTTTCAGAGCTCGTTAAAGCAGTAGAAGAAGAATTCGGCGTATCAGCTGCAGCAGCAGTTGTAGCAGCTGGCCCCGTAGCAGGCGGCGCAGCAGCAGCTGAAGAAAAGACAGAATTTGACGTTGTTCTTGCAGACGCAGGCGCACAGAAGATCAAGGTTGTTAAGGCTGTTAAGGATATCACAGGTCTTGGCCTTGCAGAAGCAAAAGCTCTCGTTGACGGCGCTCCCAAGGCTGTTAAAGAAGGCGCTTCTAAAGAAGAAGCTGAAGACATCAAAGCTAAGCTTGAAGAAGTTGGCGCAAAGGTTGAACTTAAATAAGTTTAATTACAAAAATGAGACCGTGGTCATTGCGACCACGGTCTTTTTGCGTTTATAAGGTTTTCATCAGTTTAAAATATTCGCCGTTTTCATCTGCACCGTCAAACAGCACGGTAGTGAAACCGAACTTTTTATACAGATTCAATGCGGCAACATTGTCTTTGTCAACACCTATTGTCATTTCAGAAAAACCCATTTCTTTGGATTTTTCAATAAGGAAAGTGAGAATCTCACTTCCGATACCGCGTTTGCGGTATTCTTTTTTTACAATCATCCTTGAAACATAAACACGCCTGCCGGGAATTGTATAGTCAGGGTCGCCTGTGTCAAACACCAAAGCGCCTTCACCGGTGAATTCACCGTTAATTTTATAAACAAAAACCATTCTGTTTCCCGACTCAATTTCACTCCGCCATTTTTCGGCAAGGGGCTGAGCATTTATATTCCAAATGTTTGAACACTTATGATAGTCTTCAAGTTGAAGTGGCTCTATAACTGTGTTAGTAAATTTTGTGAAAGCTTTGTTAAGCTTGTAATAGCTCATTTTTGTTATTTCTTTGAGTGAGTGAGATTTCATAAGGTAGCGAACAAACCTGCATCCGAGGAAATAACCCACATCAGAGTAACCTTTGTATGAGCACCAGTCTCCGAAAAAATCCTGCACGCTTTCTCTTTTGTTCAGTCTGCGTAGATATTCGGCTTTGATTTCATTTTCATTCTGATAGCACCATTCGAGCCAACCGTCTTTGTTCTGATGATAAAATTCATCATCACCGCACAGTATATGCTCGCATACCATGGCGACTCCTTCTTGGTAAAGCTGCTGAATTGCTTTTCTGCGCTTGGTAAATTCGGGGAAATATAAGTTTCCGTTAATTTTGTGCCATAAGTGACCGATTTCGTGGAGAATCAGGGCGCGCATATTTGTTTCGTCACCCCAGTTAAGCTCAATAATTTTTTCAACGCCAAGCAAAACGGTGCTCTCCCCGTCAAGAGTTGTCGCCCAACCTGCACCGTTGCACAGACCGAGATAAAGAATGATATTGATATCGGGCTCTTTGTCAAAAAGCTTCGCAAGATTTTTGTTTAGTGTGTTGATGACTGCCTGAAAGCTTCGGCTTATGAAGTCGATTTTTTCTTCATTCAGTGCGAGGTTCAGCACGGGAAGAATCTGGTTTTCAAAATCATAGCCTTTTGCATCGTTTTCGCATTTTGATACAAGCTCTTTTGAAATTTTTTCTGCATATTTTCGCCAGATGTTCATATCAAATCCATCGTGAAACAATGTTTTTATTTCGTCACAAGTATTAATGATTTTCATTTTACAAAATATCCAAAAGCTTTTCTACATCATTTTTAGTTGTTGCCCAGCTTGTTGCAAAGCGGACAACAGTGTGGTTGTCGTCATATCTTTCCCAATAAGAAAAAGATACGCGTTTTTTCAGCTTTTCCATAAATTCATTTTCAAGCACAACGAACTGTTGATTGGTGTGGGAGTCGATAAAAAGCTGATATCCTTTTTCTTTGAACCCGGATTTCAGCGTTTCAGCCAGTTCAATGGCGTGACTGCCGATTTCAAAATACAGCCCATCGGTGAAAAGAGCATCAAACTGAACACCCGTAAGCCTGCCTTTTGCAAGGAGTGCACCGTGGTTTTTTACCATTGTGAGAAAGTATTTGGGCATATTGTTTTTTGTGAAAACAACCGCCTCACCGCAAAGGGCTCCGCACTTTGTACCGCCGATGTAGAATGCGTCGCAGAATTGTGCAACATCAGGAAGAGTAACATCGGTTTTTTGGCTCATCAGACCATAAGCAAGTCTTGCTCCGTCAAGATAGAGGGGAATGTTATACTCACGGCAGACGGATGAAATTTCACTAAGCTCCTGTTTGGAATAAAGTGTGCCGTATTCCGTGGGGTGAGAGATATAAACCATACCGGGAAATACCATATGCTCAAAATTTTCATCTGCATAAAAGTCTTTGAGCAGAGACAGAAGCTCCTCTGCATAGATTTTTCCATAATGGTTGGGAAGTGTCAGCACCTTGTGGCCGCAAGCTTCCACGGCGCCTGCCTCGTGAGTTGAGATGTGACCTGTATCAGCGCACACTACTCCCTCATAGGCTTTTAAAAGAGAGTCGATAACAACGGCGTTTGACTGAGTGCCGCCCACGAGAAAAAAGATTTCTGCATCGGGGCATCCGCAGGCGAGTTTAATTTTTTCTTTTGCGGAGCTGGTGTACTCATCAAACCCATAGCCCGATTGAGGTATGAGGTTGGTTTCAACCAACTTTTCGAGCACCTTAGGGTGCGCTCCGCAATTATAATCACATTCAAAAGATAACATTTGTGTCTCCGGGTTATTATGACAAATAAATTTCTTCAAGTTTTTTTATAGTTTGCTTTTCGTCAAATCGGCTAAGCAAGTCCGGGTCTAACTCTTTGCTCTTTCTACCGCTCAGATAATCGTCAATGATTCTTGCCCAATAATCTGCGCCTTTTTCTAATGGCAAAAACTCGCATTTTCCGCAATCAACAACTTGCGGAATACGAGTTGAAACAATACAATTAAGCTCACAGGCTTGTGCTTCGATTGCGGCGATTCCAAAACCTTCAAAATTGCTAGGCATCAAAAAAATTGAGCCTGTTTTTAAAATTTCATTTACATCGTTTCTTGGACCAAGCATTTCCACATAATTAGACAACTTTTTTTTCTTAATCTTCGCGATAATTTTTTCTTCTAATTCACCAGTACCAACCCAAAGAAGCTTGATATCTTGTCTCATATCGACAAGTTTATCTATAATATCAATTGTGAAAAATGGGTTTTTTACGTCAACAAGGTTACCGACAGAAATGATAAATTTTGGGTGTTTATTACAATTGTTGCTGTCTGGTGAAAATTTGTTTAAATTTATACCATTATATACCACAGAAGCCTCAAGTTTTGTATGTAAATATTCATTAGCAGAGACAGAACAGCCAATTCTTTTAGAAGAAAAAAAACGAATAAGTCGTTTCATTAATAATCGATACATGTTTACAATGAAGTGTTGTTGTGTTTTTTCTTCATATTGGCTTTTTGATGTATGAGAATGACTGATTCTATTTTTTATTCCTGCAAATTTTGCAACAGTAAGATTTATTCCGTTAAACAAATCCATATTGCTGTGAACGACATCATAAGGTCCGTGCTTTTTAAAAGCATCATAAATATTTTTAATATATTTGATTTTTTCAGAAGCAGTGCCAAGGTCACCAATCTTATAAATATTGCCGGACAACTCATCAAGATATTGCATTGCTTCAGCTTCGCGGAATTGTGGTTCAGAATTTGAGTCGACAGCAAGAAACAAGTCTACAGAGAATTTTGTTCTGTCGATGTTTTTAAGAATGTTGACAACAAAAGCATCCGTGCCGCCGCTGGCAAGTCCGTGATTTATAATACAAATTTTTTTCATAAATATCCGCCCTTGTTGTTTTGGTTATTTCTGATAAATCTTAACGTAGTCAACTACAAATTCGGTGTAGAAATCTTTGCTGAGGCTGATATCGTCGGGGAATTCCATTGAAACAATAACATCCTCAGGCACTTGAGAAGTGCCGTTGCCGAAGCTTGAACGAGTGGTTTCAACGCCGTTGATGTAAAAAATATATTCGTCCTCGGTCCATTCAAGGCCGTAGGTGTTGTATTCTTCATAAATATTGTTGCCGTAGAAATCACCGAGATTAGCTGACTGGAAGCCTTCTTCAACCCCGTCAACACCTGCACAGTGAATGGTGTGAGTTACAGCATTACCACCGATTTTTTTGCCGTAGCCGAAGGATTCGAAAATATCAATTTCAGCGCCGCCAACACCGCCTTTTGAAACGGAAGCGGTATAAGGTGCATCCGCCTGAATCCAGAATGCACTCCAATATTCATCGCCGGGGTTACAGATACAACGGATTTCAAAATATCCGCGGGTATAACGCTCTTTTAATTTAACTGCGCCGGAATACCAGCCTTCGCCGTAAGTGCCGTCGGTAAGGTATTCACCTGCAATAATAAGGTTGCCGTCTCTGACAAAAACCTGACTGTCGGCGTTAAATCCGCCGCGTCTGGGACCGTTACCTCTGGTCTGCCAAACGGATGTGTTGAGGGCATCACCGTCAAATTCATCATAAAAAACAAGGCTGTAATCTGTCAGGTCAAGTTCCTGTCCTCTTGGTGTTGTTGGAAGTCCGAAAACGAGCATACCGAACATCTCAACAACAGCCATAATACCTGCAAAAAAGCCTTTGATTGAAAATGAACTGAACGCCTGACCCAAATAGTAAAAAATGTTTTTAAATGCCCATTCTTCACGGATAACAAGCCCCAGTGCGTCTGCAATTTTGTCTAACATAAACGTGCTCCTTTCAAAGCTTGTTTTTAATAAAACCCTCCCGATTGCATAAATCGAGAGGGAATTTGTCAGTCGAGTTCAACAGAGAATTCGTGATAAGCGTACCATCTTGAAGTGTTGAATTTTCTTGCACGGAAGATGATTTCGTCTTCATAAACCTCCATCCATAAGCCCATGCCGTTCCAGGGGATACCATAGCGGTTAACAATGCCGTAGGTGGGGAGATTTACATATGTAACGCCGTCGTGTTCTTCAACACAGCAGAAGTCTTCGCCAAAAAGATTCTGCAGAACGGGACCGTTGATACCTGTGTGAACGTGGCCGCTGATGAAAACAACGTTGTTGTATTTTTTCATAATTGCGGTAACCTTTTCGGAAACATCGGTGTCAAGGCCGCCGTCTTCATATATAACATCCTGACCGTTGACCCCTTCAACGGGAACATGGCAAACCACGAATGCAGGTTTGCCGTCAGCGGTTGCGCGGGCAAGTTCTGCATCAAGGAAAGCAAGCTGGTCATCATAAATGTCACAGCTGTCCCAGTTGTCTTCGCTCTGGTCGCCGAGCATAATGAATGTGTAGCCTTTAACGTCGGCGCTGTAATAAACATTTTCGATGTTGTGGCCTGTGTACTGTTTGTGATATTTGATGAAGTTCTGTCTTGCTTCTTCGTTGGTGAATTCTTCGGGGTGACCGATTTCGTGGTTACCCGTGGCAACAATCCACGCTGAGGGGTCAGTTTCACAGTGCTTTTCCATCAGCTCATAGAAACACTCAACGGAAGCTTCGTCGCCGTAGTTGGTGAGGTCACCCGAAACAACAACTGCATCAGCCGGAGTGCTGTTGCGGGCAATGTCCTTAAGGCCAAAGGCGAGATTCCATTTTCCCAAAGGGAAACGGTCATCGAGGTGTGTGTCTGAAATCATTGCTACATTTAACAATATTTCGTCTTCTTCAACAGGAGAATAACTGACAAACGGGATAATGGTCTGGATGAAAGCCAGTACAAATGCAAGGATCTGCTGTAAAAAATCTATCATATATATACGCCCTTTCAAAAAATACTGAAAATATTATAACTGAAAAAATCTTGTTTGACAAGTGATATTGAACAAAGAGAATTATTTGTTGCCAAAATGTTTGAGCAGAGCTTCAGCACATACGAGATCGGTTTCGTATGTGATTTTTAGATTAAAGTTGAAATCGAAATTCAAATATCTTTTTGTATCTTTTGGCAATTGGTTGGCAAGTTCAGATGAATAAAAATCAGGACGGAAATGAGTTTTGATAAGTTTAAATTTAAATGCTTCCGGAGACTGTGATATATAAAAATTATCTCTTGATAAGATGTCATATTCGTAATCTCCCAATTCACCGGTTATTTTCTGGCAAGTGATAACACAATCATATTCATTGAGCTTTGAAAAGTAATCATCAATTAAATCAGGATAGACTAATGGTGCCGCTGCATCAAGGATACAGATGTTTTTGCAATTATAATGCTCTTTTATATATTCAATACCATTGTTGAGGGAGTCGTAGCGTTCCTTCCCATTTACAACGGTTTCGATTTCTCCGTTTTTCAGATATTTGCTGAATTGCTTACAGCTTGGGTCACAGACAACGATTACTTTGTCTGTGAGTTTCGATTTCATACAAGCTTCAATAACGTAGTCAATAACCGGTTTCTCGTTAATAAGATTGTATTGCTTCGGCAGATTTGCGGCAAATCTTTTTCCTACTCCGCCGCTTAAAATCAAAGCAATATTCATAAAATCACGACCTTTACAAGTTATAGTTTTTTATAAGATAGTCGACAATCTTTTCTGCTGAGCGATTATCACATCCGCCCATATATTTTTTCTTAGCTTCTGCACACCTGTACACACCATCATTATCTTCAAAAATATTTTCAAAAAATGAAATCAAATCTGCATAGTTGTCAACAAAAAATGCAGGAAACATTGCCTTGAATTCTTCATAGTTTTCGGCAAGAATACCGTTATACTTCTTGTAGTGATCAAAGTCAAATGTGGCGAGTGCAATGGGTTTATCTAAAAGAAGATAATCGTAATAGATTGAGGAGTAGTCTGAAATTAATGCATCTGTGTATGTAAGGAGCTTATAAAGAGTGGTATTGTAAGAGTTAATAAAAGTATCGTTGCAGATTTTTATATTTGACATATCGGAAAGGTTAATTCCCGAAGTGTCCTGTGCAGGATGAAGTCTGATAAGCAGATATGCATCATTCTTTTTGAAAAGTTCATTGATTTCCTGTAACTGTTCAATCACTGAAATAGTCGGGAGACCTAACGGCATAATTGAATTGAAATCAAAGCTCGTTTCTGATTCGGTGTCCATACTGTTTTTTCTGAATGTTGGCATCCACATAATCGTTTTGTTTTTATGCGGTTGTGGAATAAGGACATCGTTTCGTGGGAAACCTAATGGTTTTATTTTTATTGGATTAACGCAATGTTCCTTCGAACAAATATCAATCCAATAATCGGAGGGAACACAAAGCACGTCAAGACTACCGATGGTTCTGTTGTAGTTTGAAGCGTCTTTTATTGGTAATCCGTGCTTTAAGTGTATTCGGATTTGGTTTTTATGTGCTTTTTTAACGTATAGATTTGAATCTATGATAAATCGGGAGTGAGATGTTAACCAATAGTATATTAAACGATTTTTTGTCGAGCCTTCTCTCGGAAAGGCAGAAACATTGTTGGGCAAGCTGATAGAGACTGTACTGTTGTTCAGTAACCAAACTATTTTATATTTTTTGTTGATTCCTCTTCGGAGCATTTCTTGATAGACCGGCCAGGCGTTATCGGAAAAATCAGGGCTACTTTCAAAAATAATAGTTTTGGAAAGAGGGAGAATGGCGGTTATAAGCTTTATTATATTGAAACACAAAATGGAAAGTTTTTCTTTCACGTGCAGGCACTCCTTTTAGTTTGTGAGATACACTAACATTATAGCAAATCGCAGTTACTTTTTCAATCCCAACAAAATCTTTGGGCAGACGGACAGTTTGCAATGGAGTTTTTTGTAAATACATAACAAAAGAACGGTTGATATGTGGCGATTTATTATAAATGGAATAAAAATTTCAAAAATGATAAAATTTTTATTGATATATAAAATATTGATGTGATATAATACGACTATGGGTTGTGAATGCCCCAAATAAATTTATCGTGACAGATACCTTTTGGCAGACGGCGATATCGGAAGGAGCTCCTTTTATGAAGCAGTTATATGAAGGAAAAACCAAAAACGTTCTTCTTGATGAAGAAACAGGCATTGTTCATCTTTTCTTTAAAGATTCCGCAACAGGCGAAAACGGCGTATTTGACCCCGGTTCAAACTCTGTTGGCGGCAGCGTAGAAGGCAAGGGTAAGGTTGGTCTTGAAGTTTCAACTTACTTCTTTGAGCTTATGGAAGAGAACGGCATCCCCACACATTATCTTGGTGGTGACATCAGCCAGGGCCTTATGAAGGTTCGCAACCTTACAGTTCCCAGACTTGAGTTCGTTCTCCGTTATCAGACAGCAGGCAGCATGTGCCGCCGTTTTGACCTTGAAGAAGGTATCGAATTCAATCCTCCTTACACAGAAGTTACTCTCAAAAGTGACGAGCAGGGCGACCCCCTCATCAGCGAGCGCATCTGCCTTATGAAGGGTATGCTCAAAGAGGGTCAGTATGACGAGGCTATCGACGTTCTCGTTCGCGTTGGTGAAGTTCTTAAAGAAGAGCTTGCTACAATGAACCTCACACTTATCGACTTCAAGATTGAAATCGGTTATGATGAAAACGGCAAGGTTTACGTTGCTGACGAAATCACTCCCGACATCTGGAGAGTCCGTGATGAAAACGGCAACATCCCCAATCAGATTGATTGCGCAAATATGATTCTTGCTAAACTCAAGAAATAAGAAAAATTTGAGCCACGACGGTTAATCTGTCGTGGCGTTTTTGTTTATATGCTGTTCACAACTTCTAAAATTTTATTCAGCAGCGCAGCGTCAAAATTCTGAAAGGCACCGCACTTGATTTTTTTGCCCGTCAAAGTGCGAAGCCACACGGCCGCCGCGGTAAATCTTCCGTAATCAAAGGATAAGTGAAATCCGTCGCGGCAAAGGGATAAACCGCCGTTTTGGTAATCAAACTCGGGCACTGTTTTTCGAATTTGCTGAATGACAGTTCCCACGGGAATAATTTCTGCGCCGATTGCTTTTGCCGCTTTTTGTGAAGCGGCAACGATGCGCTCAAACATTTCTTGCTGACTATGGTTATAATCAGCAAATCCGGGGTGGAGCGAGTCTGTTTCATAAGCCCATGTCTGGTGAAAATAAAGCTTTGCCTGAGGCTGAATTTTTCTGGCTTCAGCAACAAGATTTGACAGATACGGCTCGTAGCTTTCAGCCATTCCGCTGAAATGACTCGCTTGCTGAAAGGTGATAACATCCCATTTTTCCATTGCAAGCGCAGCGGCAATACTTACAAGGTTTTCACCTTCTTTGCCATTGATTTCGAGAGAATAATCCGGTTTGTTTTCGGCGAAATTTTTCCAATGAGCTTCAAGTGAACAGCCGCCGATGAAAAGGTTATGGGCTTCAACCTCACAGCCGTTGATTAAGGCAAGTTTATGAAGCCACTTGTGAGCATCGGTTGAAAAACTGTTTCCGATTGACAAAATTTTCATTGTGACCGCTCCTTGTCCAGCTTTTTGTTTCTGAAATAAATAAGCAAATCA